>NZ_JBLKNU010000002.1:0-1052657 GCF_047532935.1 Rhizobium sp. IY2 | reverse complement strand
CACACCGCAGATATCAGCCGTAGATCAAAATCTCCATAGCCTCCGACTGTGGTCCGCGGGTTCCTTCCTCGGGGACTTTCGTACGCCTGGCGGCGCCCGAAACTCTTCACGAGAGCGGAAGACCGGCCTCGGCTGGAATGCGCCAATAGCGAACGTTGTGCGCGTTGCGGAACTTCCTATTATGCCGTCGGACAGATCCAGCGGATCACTTGGCGGAGAGGCTCATGATCGAAATTCCAATCCGTTGTTTTGCTGTATCGGTCGTCGTCATCCGCAAAAGAACTGCTCGACATGAGGTGCTGCTTTTACGCAGAAATCACACGTTGATTGGTGAGTGGTGCCAGGTAGCCGGCGGCATCGAGGACGGCGAGAAAGCCTGGGAAACTGCGCTACGAGAGGTCCGTGAAGAGACGGGCCTGATCTGCGACTTTCTCTATTCCGCAGATATCTGCGAGCAATTCTATGAGGCTGATCGCAATGCCATCAGCATGCTGCCCGTCTTCGTCGGCATTGTGGATGCCGAGCAGCCAGTTTTTCTCAACGACGAACACAGCGAATTTCAGTGGGTATCATTCGCCGAGGCGAGGGAAATGGTGCCATTCGCAGGGCAGCGCCATGTTCTAAAACATGTAGAGGCAGAATTTGTGAATCGGGAGCCTATTCGGCATCTTCTCATCCATGCGGTGTCGCGGAAAATTTAAATTTCTGCGACGCCCAATGACCGCTTCGGGCCGAGAGCAGTCAGCGGATCGCGTCCGCTTTGTACTGAGAGCGGTCATTGAACCGATGGCCGCTAAGAGGCATTGTGCAAGCCTTCGCAACATATCGAGAGATCATTGCATGCTCCGAAAAGCGGTTCCGAGTGACCTCTTGGCGCTGAAAGCTGTCCGTTCCTCAGTCGTCGAAAACATATTGAGCGACCCCACAAAGGTGACCGATGATGATTACGATTTGTATGTAGCCAATCCGGGAGTGGCCGTTTGGGAAGAGAACGGCGAGGTCGTCGGCTTTTCTGCGGCCGACCCACGCAACGGAAACATTTGGGCGCTTTTTGTGGTTCCCGGATTTGAAAGAAACGGGATCGGCTCGATCCTGCTGGCCGAAGCCTGTGCCTGTCTCAAGTCTGCAGGAATCGGACGCGCTTGGCTCACCACCGATCGAAACACCCGAGCCGAGAGATTTTATCGCGCGGCTGGTTGGGAACACGTCGGCGAAAAGGACAATGAGCTTCTTTTCGAACGATCACTGTGAATTAGATCACAAACGCTCCAAAAGCAGGCCTCCCGCCAAGGCATGAAAGGCCTCGACCGCCTTCGGCTGCGCGCTCTGCGGGTTTTCGCTCGCGGCGACCCAGAGGGCAGCGTTGAGAGCCGCGCCGCTCTCCCTGATCTCCATCTTCGACGGTCCCGTCTGATCAACACTTCGTCATCCACGACCATTCCTCAGGAGCCGCTCGCCCGCGTCACGGGCATTTGCCAAGCCCAGGCGCGACGCTCGAACCTCGTGATCGCTGGTGGCCAAGAAGTGAGACAATTTGCCCACTTAACTATGACCTAAAAGTAATTCATCCTCCAATTGACTCTTCAGAATCGCGGTTGTAATTGCTGTTTGAGTTTTGAAAATACAAGTTGAGTATATGCATCACCTCGGCGAAGTTGTAATACGACGACAAAAAGAAAAGTTGATTGAAATAGTAAGGAAATTTGTAAGCCGGGGACAGCCTTACGTTTTAATAAACTTTCCATCAAATAAAGATCCTGGCCATCACGCGAGTTGGCTTGGATTGGCGATAGTATTGCGCGAAGTAACGGGGCGCCTCCCGGTGCTGACGGGCAGCGCAACGCAAAGTATAGATGAGATAAAAACAACACCAGGCGACGCCCCAATATTCATTTGCGGTGGGGCCGACCTTGGCGACGCGCAGGCGGGCAGGGATGATGTTCGCTACCGTTTGATGTGGAAATATCCGGATCGAACGATCATCCAGATGCCGCAAACGATCCATTTCGCAAACGAGTCCCTCAAGGAATATGCGAAACGTACGATCGGAAGGCATCGCAATTTTTTTTGCATGACGCGCGATCGTCAGAGTTTCGAGCTGGCGAAAGCCAACTTCGATTGTGATGTCGAGGCCGGCCCGGACACGGCATTCGGCATGGGAGCGCTGAAACCGTTCGAAGCCGATCCTCTCCGGGTATTATATGTCATGCAGCCTCTCGGAGAGGACGAAGTCGATATAGCGAAAGCGCGAGCGATCGTTGACGGACCTCTTACCAATTGGATCAACGGTCCGAACAGTTTGTCGCGCATGCGCAAGTCGAGCGTCGTCAAGTCGGCGTTGCGGCATGGCTTTAGCCGCACAGAGATGATCGCCCAGCATCGTCAGGATGTCGCGGCTCGATATGTCGATTACGGCGTGAAGATCCTCTCCGGCGCACAACGGATCATCACCAACCATCTGCACGGTCATATTCTCTGTCTTTTGCTGAATAAGCCGCATATCGCGGTTGCGATTGACGGAAGCAATCTGCACGACGTCATCGGTAGCCAGACTGGCGATAGCCCTCTGGTGGAGAAGGCGACAAATGCCGGTGAGCTTTTGGCAGCAATGTCTCGCCTGCCGTATGAGCTGGGAGGAACTTGGTACAAGTCGAGTAAACCCATGCATCCAAGTCCCGCTGTTCCGGCCCCAGATCTAATACCTCAACCCTCCATAGTCTGATTCCCGGTAGGAGTTCACTTTGTCGGTTTTACGAGACGACGATATTCTGTTCAGCCATGTCAGTGAGAACCGATCCGCCGCAGCCGTTACGGGTGCTTTCTGGTCGGCGCTGAGCACGCTTATCCCGACAGTCCTGACCTTCGCAGTCTTTGTGGTGACGTCTCGCGTTCTCCAGCCTCAGGATTTCGGCCTTGTTGCGCTGGCCTTCAGCATCGTGTCGTTTGCCGGCAGCTTTGGACCGACGGCATTTGGCGAAGCGATCATCCAAAAAGCCGAAATCAGGCGCAGCCATCTGGATACGATATTCCTGCTTTCGCTCGCTTTTTCATTTTTGATCTATGGTGCTTTGTGTATCGCCGCTTCGCCAATCGCGGCCTATGTGGGGCATGAGCAAATCACACCCCTGATTTACATCATGGGATTGAAGGTTTTCTTCGACTTCACGGCCGTCGTTCCGAATGCAATTGTCAATCGGAAGATGTCGTTTCATCTGGTAGCTGTCCGCACTGTGATTGCGACGATCACTTCTGCCTGCATTTGCCTTGTTTTGGTTCTCGCGGGTTTCGGCTTGTGGGGGCTTGCGATTGCGCAGATCGCGGCCACAGCGGCATCATGCGGCGCCGCTTTCTGGGGCGCCGGGTGGCGGCCCGGGCTTCACCTGAAAAGAGCAAGCCTCAACGAGCTCCTTCACTATGGGTTTTTTGCATCCGGCACTCGGTTTTTACAGACAATGAGCTTGGACAACCTGCTCATCGGGGTGCTCTTGAGCCCATCAGCGCTCGGGATCTATAATTTTTCCAAGCGTTTGTTCGATATGATCAACAACGTCATCGCCGGGGGCTTAACATCCGTCACGCACGTCTTGCTTTCTTCATTGCGGGCCGATCCGAAGAAAGTGCGAGAAGCATTTCTCATGGCGACGTTTGGCTGCGCTCTGGTTTCCTACCCCGTCTTCATAGGCCTTGCTGCCGTCGCCGATGATGCGATCACGACAATTTTCGGTGCACATTGGATCGCGGCCGTTTGGCCGGTTCGGTTCTACTGCGTCATAGGATTGATGGCTGGGATCGGCTACGTGCAGGCATCCTTGATCAAGAGCCAAGGAGAGATGGATTGGTGGTTTTACTACCAGCTGGCACGAAACCTCCTCACACTCCTGACGATCGCAATTCTCTATCCCTACGGCGTCACGACAATCGTTTTCGCCATCATGATCGAAGTTCTGTTGTTTTGGCCGATCACCAGCTGGAAGGTTTCGCAGCATATAGAGCTGAGTATCCCGGCATATCTGGCGCAATTCCTGCGGCCTACCATGGCCTCTGCAGGAATGGTTGCAGTCATTTTCCTCCTCCATGAATTGCTCATTCATTGGTCCCCGTATCCACGCTTGGCCGTGGAAATCCTGGCAGGCGGCATGGCTTACTGCGGTCTGATATTCGTTCTGTGCAGAGCTCGTTTAAATGTCTTGATCGGCAGTATAAAGCAGGCACGGCAGCGCAAGAGTAACAGGGGTGCGGTTGCCAACCCTGCATGATTTCCAGGCCATACCCGCATAGACCTGTGTCGCGATTTGAGGGATCTGGTGCTCAAGCTGTCATCTGAAATTATCAGAACGTCGCTTTGGTGACGTTCTCATCCACCGCATCCGAACGCCCCTCAGACGCAACGCGCAATAGGATAATCCATAAGATGACTAGCCTCGACCGCGGTTATTCGCCATCGGCGATGGACGACCTAGGAGTCTCGATTGCCGAGCGCAGCCGTTACTACACGCTCGATGCAATGCGCGGATTTGCCGCTATCTGTGTTGTCGCTACACATTTCCGGGAGAGCTATGCGCCTTCGGCCTATCTGGCAGTCGATTTTTTCTTCGTTCTCAGCGGATTTATTATCGCGGATATTTATGGAAAACGGCTCTCGCGCGGTCTGCTGTTCCAGTCGTTTCTGGCGGCCCGCATCAAGCGCCTTTATCCGCTCTATTTCATCGGAATTGTGGTCGGCCTCGTCCAGATCATTCTGCTAACAAACTGGGGGCTGAGAAATCAAAGTGTCATCGACCTGCTGGTGTCGACGATTGCGAACACGTTCTTTCTGCCCAGCCCGATGTATTTCCTTCAAGCGAACCCGATGCAAGGAATGTTCCCCATCAACGGCCCAGCATGGTCGATGTTCTGGGAGCTGTTGGTCAATATAGTCTTCGCCCTGTGGCTTTTTCGGCTCTCTGTCCGCGCGCTCTGCGGCGTTGCATTGGTCTCGGCTGCATTTTTGGGTTTTGTCGGTCTTAAATACGGCATGTTGAATATCGGCTGGGAGTGGCCCTCAGCGGTCGGTGGACTGCCAAGGGTGATGTTTTCGTTTACGGCAGGGGTGGTGATAAGCCGCCTCTTCGGCGGCATGCCCGCCTGGAGGAAGGGTTGGGTCGCCATTGTGCCATGCCTTCTTCTGATGATTTGCATTGCGGCGCCGGTTCCTGTCGTGTTGCGGCCTTACTACGACTTGATGTTCGCGATGGCCTTGGCCCCGCTCATCGTGATGCTCGGCCTCTTTCTGGAGATGCCCGCAAAAGCCGAGGCGTTGGCGACGTGGATTGGCTATATTTCCTATCCTGTCTACATCTTGCACCGCGGGGCGATCGGCGTTTTCAAGCCGGTTGCGGCGTCGATGGGATTGAATGGCCCTCTCGCATTCTCAGTGTTTCTCAGCGTGGTCCTGTGTTTCGCTTATCTGACCGCTCGTCTCGTTGACAAAACGATGGCCACACGGACTCGTCGCGCTCGATAAGTTGCGTCCGCTACGCCATGGGCTTTCTGTTTGGCGAGAGAACCTCTCACGACGATCACGAACGCTCCAAAAGCAGACCTGCCGCCAAGGCATGAAAGGCCTCGACCGCCTTCGGCAGCACGCTCTGGGGGTCGTCGCTGGCGGCGATCCAGAGGGCGGCATTGAGAGCCGCGCCGCTCAGCAATCGGGCAGCCGCCTCGGCGTCGAGCGGCTTGAGGATGCCTTGTGCGGTCAGGCGCTCCACCGTGCTCTTGGTCACCTGTAGACAATTGTTCTGGCTGGGCCATTGCGAGGGATCACCCAGCACCGCTGGTCCGTCGAGCAGAACGATGCGCTGGACTTCCGGATTGAGCGCCATCTCGATATAGGCCGCGCCCTCGGCGAGTAGGCCCTGCCAGTCGTCACCCGCCCGAGACCCGATCTGTTGAGCGCGCGCCGCCATCTCCGTGTCGATCTGATCGACGACCGCCGCCAGCAGCCCGCGCTTGTCTCCGAAGTTGTGGTAAAGCGCGCCGCGTGTCAGGCCGGCGTCAGCCGTCAACTCGTCCATCGACGCTGCGGCGTAGCCCTTTTCGGCGAAAGCCTTTCGCGCCGCCGCGATCAGCTTGGCGCGGTTTTCCTGCATCGTTTCATTGCGTGTTTTCGCCATTCGACCCCTCAATTCACATACGAAGCGTATATTAACTTGACATACGATGCGTATGCCAGTTATTTCACATACGTACCGTATATCAAATCGAGCACGCTTGTGAAGCATTCCCCGCGCTCACCGGTCTTTGCCAACATCAAGAGAGATCAGAATGACCCAACGCGAAGCAATCTTTCCTGCCGAAAGGCACGCTCTTTACGAGGAGCACGGCTATTCCGCCGCCATCCGATCCGGTGATCTGCTGTTTGTATCAGGGCAGGTCGGCAGCCGTTCGGATGGAACAGCCGAACCCGATTTCGAACGTCAGGTGCGGCTGGCCTTTGAAAACCTGAAGGCGACGCTGAGCGCCGCCGGCTGCACGCTGGATGACATCGTTGACGTCACCACCTTCCACACCGACCCGGAGAACCAGTTCGGAACGATCATGGCGGTCAAGCAGGAGATCTTCAGCAAGCCACCCTATCCGAATTGGACGGCGCTCGGGGTGAACTGGCTCGCCGGTTTCGATTTCGAGATCAAGGTCATCGCCCGCATTCCGGCAAGTCCTTGATATCGTCCCCCGGCTTGAACGTCAGCAAACAGCGCTGCGGGACCGCTGTCAGCGGCGGGCGACCGGCTTCGTGGCGGCGCGGCGCTGCAGCGCGAAACGTGCAGCCGAGCAGTTGACGTCGGGCACGAGATCGTAGGTCTGCTGGTAGAGGCTCTGCGCCAGCGTATTGTTGCCGCGGGTTTCCGAGGCGAGAGCGGCGAGCGCCGTGCGCTTGTAGGCCTCGACGATCGGTTCGGCGGCCTTTGCCAGCGCCGCATCGTCGGATGGTTCGGCGCTCAACGAAAGGGCGGCATAGGTTGCGTCGCCATCCCTGCCGACGCGGCCGCCGACGGCGCCGTTGAAGCTTTGCTCGGAAACCTGGCGCATGCGCCGGGCATTCTTGATGCATGTGGGGATGCGGGCGGCTTCCGCGTTGATGCGTTCCGCCGTCGGGCCGCCGTCCGCGCTGCCGCTGTCGGACAGGATGACGTAGCCGATGATGCCGACGATGGCGAGATAGGCGACCCCCATGCCGGCGAGGAAGGCCGGCTGCTTGAGCAGCGATTTCTTCGGCTTGTCGTCACCGGCCTTGGAGGCCTCCTTCTTCGGCGCCTCCTTGGCGGCGGCTTTGACGACGAACTGGAATTCGACGTCCTTGCCGAGACGGAAGCTGTCGCCAGCTTTCAGCGAGGCCGTCTGCAGCAGCGCTTCGCCGCGCAGCATGATCGGGTTCAGCCCCATGCGGCGAATGATGAAGCCGCCGTCGCTCTGGCGCTCGATGCGCGCATGGATCGGCGCCAGGAACGGATCGTCGACGACGATATCGGCGTTGGAAGCTCGACCGATCGACATTTCCGGCCGGTCGAGCACATGGCTGCGGCTCTGGCCGCCGGGCCCGGTCTGCAGCAGGCTTGGTTTGTTTCCGCGAAAGAAGGAAAAGGCCATGATCAGAACATCCCACTCGACATCATCTCGACGATTGCCGGCGCCAGCACCAGAAGAAGGATCGACACGACGATCATCATCGCCGGCATGACGATCTTGGCCTTCAGCTTTTCACTGGCCCTGTCGGCCTTTTCCCAGCGGCGGAAGCGCAGGTCGCGCGCATGTTCGCGCAGCAGCTCGACGCGGTTGCTGCCCTCGACTTCGCCCTGAATCACCGCACGGATGACGCGCACGACCTCCTCGGCGGTCATGCGGCGCTCCAGCCGCTGCAGGGCCTCGACCATGCCGGTGCCGAGCGCGACGTCCTTCAGCGTCTGTTCGATCTCCTCGCTCATGACGGTGCCGGGTGCGGCCTCGGCATAAAGCCTCAGGCTTTCCGGCAGCGTCGCCTGCGCCTGCTGCGTCATGACGACGAGATCGAGAAAATAGGGAAATTCGCGTGAGATGCGCTCCTTGCGGTCCTGCATCTTGTCGTCGGCGACGACCCAGAAATAGATGGCGGGGATCAGGCCGAGGATCAGCCCGGCCACCAGCCCGCCGATCACGCTGCCGCTGGCAATGCCGAACAGCACGCCGAGCAGGACGAAGCCGAAGAGACTGAGAACCACGAGAAGGGCGATATATTCCCGCCCCGTCACGCCGCCGAAGGGCCGGCCGCCATAGATCAGCTTCTGCTCGAGCTGAGCGCCGTAATCGGCCAGCAGCGGCTCGAAATGGGTCAGCACGAATTCGACTGGCGTGCGCATGCCGATGCTGTCGACGATATTCGGCGGCGGACCATCGCCGCCCGCGGACCGGCGCACCACCTGGATGCTGCCGAGCAGATCGCCGATCCACCAAACGAAGAGGGCGGCGGTGATGCCGGCAAAGACGACGGCGATCGGGGCGAGGGGTATGTGAGACATCATACCGACACCTTCATCATCGAGCGCATCCAGAAGAAGCCGGTGGCATAGAGAATGGCGCCGACGATCGCGATGACGATGCCGATGGCGTTGCCGAACACCTTGTCGATCAGTTCCGGCTGGCCGAAAAAGATCATCAGGATCATGAACAGCGCGCCGCCGTTGACGACGCGGAAATTCATGCGCGCCTGCGACGACGAGGTGGTAATCTTCTGGTCGAGCTTCCAGATCTCCTTGAAGGATTTCGACATTTCCGTCAGCGGCTCGGAAATGTCGCCGCCCTGGCGGGCAAAGAGGCCGAGGGCCGCATCGACCATCTTGAAGTGCAGGCTCGGCACGTTGCGGCCGTGGCGGTCGAGCGCCTCGACCAAGCCGATGCCGAGCTTCTGTTCGCGGGCGATGCGCTCGAACTCGCGTGAGGCCGGCATCTGGCCGGTATCGGCCACCGCATTGACGGCGATGGCAAGCGGCTTGCCGGTGCGCACTGCCGAGACGATCTGGTCGACGGCATAGGGAAGCTGCGATTCGATCTGCAGCCAGCGGCGCTGCAGGAAATAGCGGATGATCGCCTTGGGCAAGAAGAAGGCGACCGGGATGGCGATGACGATGCCGGCGATCGGCCCGAAGATCAGCGAGATCACCACGAAGACGAGGATTGCCGTGATGCCGTAGGCGAGGATCATCGTATAGGGCGGAACGGCATCGCGCCCGAAGACCTGGGCCGCCTCGCTGGCGAGCGCGATGTCGCGTTCGGTGGCGCGCAACAGCGGCGCCGGCCAGCGCACCGGCGCGCCCCAGACGAGCAGTCCCGCCGTCACTGCGCCGAGGGCGACCGTAAAGATCTGCAGAATGCTGATATTCATGGTTTCCCCCTCAAACGAACATGTCCAATTTTTCGATTTCGCCGTCGTCGTTGAACTCGACGAGCTCGGCGACGAAGCTCGGCAGGTAACCGGTGAAGGCATGCACTGCCTGGCCGCCGGCGCGGCCGACGAGATGGAAGATCGGCTCGACGATGACAAGACCGGTATCCGGATCGATGCCGATCACCTCGGATATCTCGGTGACGGCGCGCCGGCCGCTCTCCAGACGGTTGAGCTGCACGACGAGTTCGACGGCGGCGACGATCTGCTGGCGGATCGCCATGACCGGCAGCGAGCTCTGGCCCTGCAGCACCATCACCTCCAGCCGGGTCATCATGTCCTGCGGCGTATTGGCATGCGCCGTCGTCATCGAGCCAGCATGGCCGGTGTTCATCGCCTGCAGCATGTCGATTGCCTCGGCACCGCGGCACTCGCCGACGATGATGCGGTCGGGCCGCATGCGCAGCGCGTTGCGCACCAGGTCGCGGATGGTGACGCTGGTCTCGGATTCCGCCGTCTTCGGCCGCGATTGCAGGTAAACGACATGGATGCCGTCGAGCTGCAGTTCCGACGTGTCCTCGACCGCCACGACGCGCTCGCCGACCGGGATGAACTGCGACAGGCTGTTCAACAGCGTCGTCTTGCCGGAGCCGGTGCCGCCCGAGACGACGATGTTCTTGCGGGCGCGGACGGCCGCCTCGAGGAAGGCGCGCATCGGCTCGCTGAGCGCACCTGCCGTGACCAGCTTGCTAATGTCGAGCCGCGACTTGCCGCCGAATTTGCGGATGGTCAGGCAGGCGCCCTTGACCGCAAGCGGCGGAATGACGGCGTTGACGCGCGAACCGTCCGGCATGCGGAAGTCGGCCATCGCCTCGCTCTCGTTGATCGAGCGGTTGGAATCGACGGCGATGCGCTCGATCACCTTCATCAGCTGCCGCTCATTGGCAAAGGCGAAGGGGTAGCGCTCCAGCAGGCCGAATTTTTCGACATAGATCTCGTCGTAGCGCGTCACCATGATTTCCGAGATGACGTCGAGATCCATCAGCTCCGAGATCGTCCCCCAGCGATACATCAGCTCCTCGATATTGGAGCGCAGGTGCATATGGGCGATCTCGTAGCGGTCGCCGGCATTGAAAAGCGCCTGCCGGGCCTGGAAGGCGGCGCTGAAACGGGTATCGAGCTGGGCGAAGTCCGCGCGGGTGGATTCGAAGTTCAGCTTCAGCTGCAGCGCCGAGATCAGCGCCTTGCCGACGTCGAACAGGCGGCGGTTGTCCTGTTCCTCGCGCGCCAGGCTTGCGGCATTCGACGAGGCGTCGCGCCGGCCGGTCCGGG
This sequence comes from Rhizobium sp. IY2, assembly GCF_047532935.1. Taxonomy (NCBI): domain Bacteria; kingdom Pseudomonadati; phylum Pseudomonadota; class Alphaproteobacteria; order Hyphomicrobiales; family Rhizobiaceae; genus Rhizobium; species Rhizobium sp. IY2. The sequence goes on along the minus strand of NZ_JBLKNU010000002.1, from coordinate 1,041,931 downwards.
CGATGCGTTTTGCCAGCCATCGATAGACGGCGTTCTTGATGACCAGGATGACAAGATCCTGCGGCGCGCTGTCGAGCGCCTCCTTGATGAACATGTCGAGACGCTCGCGGATGCGGCCGCGCGTCTCCTCGCGGCCGAAATCGGAAGATTTCACCAGCCGGTCATACTGCGTGTCTTTTAGCAGTCGCTCATGTATCTCCATCTGCAGCGCCAGCACCCGTTCCTGGTCCGGAAACTGCGTGACCGCCTCAGGCGCTGCCACCGGCTCGACGAGTTCGATCGTGACGTTCGGCACCCAGATCGACATGCCGGCCGAGACCGCGACCGGCGTGCCGGCCCGAAGCGGCTGGTCGTCGACGCGCGTCGGGTTGCGCCCATGATGCTGCACCGACCAGCCCTGGCCCGATTTCCGCAGCACGAATTGCGGCGAGGAGACATGACTGCCGCGCAACCGCACGACGCCCGCACCGGCCGGCAGCGTCAGCGTGCTGCTTTCGCCGACAAAATAGGTCTCATTCGCCGAGAGCGGGATCACCTCCCGACCGCTGCCGTCCTCATAGGAAATCTTCAACAGCATGGCTCATTCCCCCGTGACGGTCACATGCGCGTCCAGTTGATGCTCGGCAGGTCCTCGACGGTATTGTCGGTCGGATTGCGCAGGACGAGATTGAGGCTGCCGTTCGACTGGCCCATGGCGAAGATCAGCATCTCGGCTTCCGACGGCGTCACTTCGACGGTCACATTGTTGTAAGTGCTGTTGGCCTTGGTCACCGCACCCTCCGGGGTCGTCGCCGCACCGACGGCCAGAACCTTGACGTTCTGCAGGAAGGTGCGGGTGACGACGCGGGTGCGTGAGCTGATGCCGAGCTTGTAATCCTGCGCCTGCTTGCGGTAGGCGTTGACATCGTTCTCGTCGGCGCCCGGATACTGGGTGAGGTAGTTCTTCAGCATCTGCTCGACCGGCGACGGCGGCTGGGCCGGAGCCGGCGGTTGCCCGGTCGCGGCAGGCTGCTGGCCCGGAACGGCAGGCGTCTGGCCAGGTGTTCCGGGCTGGGTCGCGGCGGCGGGCGCCACCGGCTCGACCGGTTCGTCGACCGTGCCGAGGATATCGACATAGCTGCCCGGCTCGACGAAATGGCCGACGGCCGCGGCAGCGTTGACGGGAAGGGTCAGCGCCCGCTTGCCGGGCGCAATCATCGTCGTCAGGCGCCCGCCATCGGTATCGTCGAAATACTGGAAGAGCAGCACCGAGCCGGCCGGAATGTCGCTCGCAGCCGTCCTGTCCTTCAGCCATTCCTGGTAGGCGCTGGCAGCGGGAACCGCGAGTTTGGCAAGCGCCCCGAAACTTTCCGGCAGCATCACCGGTTCGGCGAGCATATCGGGCGTGATCGCCTGGCCTCGCGTCACCTTCCGGTCTGGCTGGAGCCGCATGAAGGCATAGGCCACCTGCTCGTTCTTGACGCTCTCGGTCCAGAAGTAAAGCAGAACGCCGGTGATGAGCCCGACGATGACGGCCGCAATGAGCTTCCAGTTCATGGTGTTATTCCTTCGACGAAGGGTTGCCGGATTTGAATGACCTCGACGGTCCTGCCGTCGGTTTTGCTGCGCGTGTACAAGACATTGGCCTCGACGCTGCCGCGCCGGCCGTAAAGGGCGGTGACCCCGCCGCGCTCAGCCGGCGGCGTCTCGATGGTGAAGCCGTCGCGGGAAAGAAGATCGGCGCGCTGATCCGACCAGCGCGAGGCCGAAATGGTGCCTTTCGACACGACCGTGCGCGAGGTGTGGCCCTTGTCGCGATCGCCGATATCGCTCAGCACCTCGACGCCGGCCGGCGGACGCAGCGACATCGGCAGCTTGCTGACATCGGCAGGCGCCGCAAAGGCCGGCAGCGTCGAGGCGACATCCTCGAAGCGGCTCATCAGCACCTCGGTCATCGGCGCATCGGCGGGACGGCGGATCATGATCGAGACGCCCGGGATCGCCGCTCTTGCCGAAGGATTGGCCGGATCCTGCCGCCTGAGATAATCGAGGGCGGCCTCGCCGTCGCCGTCGAAGAAGCGCACCACCACGGCGAGGTCATCGCGGATGCGGCTTACCTTCGGGACGATCAGCATGTTGGCGGCGATGACGGCGGTCAGCTCTTGCCTGTCATTGCTCTTCGGCAGGGCAGGTCTTGTATTGACGGCCAGCACCCGCAGCCACTCGTCGGTGATATCGGAAATGCTGCGGTCGCTCTGGTAGGGCGTGAATTCTAGCGGCTGGCCGTTGATGGCGAGATCGCGCGGCGAACGTTCCGGCGCGCCGAGAATGCCGGCCAACATCGAATTCAGCGTCACCCTGAAATCCTTGTAGATCTCGGCACGGCCCGGCGTGGCCACCACGGTGGCGAGGCTGATGACCAGCGCCAAACTCGTGAGATGGCCGGCAAAACGGAAGGAGATGCGCGAGCCCTGTCCCATCTCATTTCGCTCCCGGAAAGACGCCGTCGAAGAGATCGCCGGAATCGTCGGCCACATCGCGGATTTCCCGGCGCAGCGTCGGATCGTAGCCGCGGCGCGTGGTATCGTTGTTGTGCGAGGCAAACAGCGTCGAGTCATCCACCGTGAACGTATCCTTCCAGCGGATGCTCCTGATCGTATCGAGATCGTCGGAATCCCTGAACTTGTAGACCCGGTCGGCGGTCGCGGTGACCAGCTGCGGCTTTTCATTGGCGAGGTCGCCGACCATATCGCCGAAGTCGCGACCGTCGCTCTTCAGGGTATTTTGCACGTCGTCCCAGACAAAGGTGCGTTGCGGTTCGCCGTCGCCTTCATGCGACGGGGTGCGCGAGCAGTTCATGGCGTCGCGGCCGGGCAGGGCCGGCAAGGCCGGGATCGGGAAGACGTTCGAGAAGTCGGAGGTGCAGGTGAGCCCATTCGCCTCGGCGAAGGCGGAGTTGCGCATGGCGAGCATGGTCCCGACCTTCTTGGTGGAAATCCTGTTCGCGTGGATCACGAAAATCACGATCAGCAGGATGACCGGCGCGGCGAGCACGAATTCAATCGAGGCAAGCCCGCGACTGTCGCGGTGCAGCCGCATCAGCAGCCCGCGGCCCGGAGGACCGCCCATTGGCTCAGTGTGTGTTGACGGCAGCCCAGGCATTGGCTCCTCCCTGATCGAAGACGCGCGTCAGGCCGGTGAAACTGTCGGCGGCCGGGCTCTGCTTGATGGTGTTCGAGACCTCGCCCATATCGTCGGCAAGCGTGGCGGGAGCCAGCGATGCGAGCCAGTCCTGGGTATAGAGGTCGAAGGCCGTGTAATTGTGGACCCAGCTCTGCGCCAAGGCATAGGCGGATGGCGTCTTGTCCTTGAAGATGCGGACCTGCAGCCGGGCGCGCGGTGCGCGCGAAACGACCGCCAGCGTCTGGTAGTCGGTGAGCTGGTCGCCCCCGAAGGGCGTGAAGTTGAAGGGTATGCGTCCCTTCAGCCAATAGGGCTTCGGGAAGGAGACGACGGGCAGACTAGCGCCCGCCACGGAGATCGCACCGCCCGCCGGGCCGCAGACCTGGTTCCAGATCATGTCGAACTTGCGGGTGAAGTCGTTCTCGTCCTTTGTCTGCGCATCCGAATAACGCGGCGGCACGTCGATCGGCAGCTGGAAGGGGTTGGTGATGCCGAAGCCGACGCCGAAGACCTTGTCTGCCAGCCAGAAACTGACATCGAGCGCCAATTCTTCCCAAAAGCCGAGGTCGCCGGCATATTGCTCGACAATCGCCTTGAACGGAACCTTGCTCAGGTAAGCCGGGCCGAAGGCTTCATAAAAGATGTAGAATTCCACCAGTTGATCGTCGATGCCGCTCTCGTGGTTGACCCAGTCGCGAATATGGCTGCCGTCGACCCCGCCTGCCGTCAGCGGACCCTTGCCGTTGGGGAAGCCACGATTGGCGAACTCGCCGCGCATGAGGAGCGGATCCTGTCCCTGAGTCCCATAGGACATGGCAAGGCACATTTCGGTATAGGCCGCGGCGGGATTGACGCCATCACGGTCCACCGGCAGGTTGCCGCCGGCACCTTCTCCGGCCTGGCCGCAGGATTCGCACGGGGGATGGAAGACGACGTGATCCGACTTGTTGAGGCGCACGAGGTGCAGGGCTTCGTTGCCGACGCGCTGCGGAAAGCTTTCGACGAGGTAGTCGTTCAGATCGTTCATCGCATCGATGATGTCACTGGACTTGTTGATAAGACCCCAGGGATCGTATTTGACTTGCGCCGCCACCGTATAGGCAATCGCCTTGGTGGCTTCCGTCGCCCGGAATCCCTGGAACGCCAAGCAAGCGCCGTAGATTATGCCGCCGACGATCGGCACCTTTTGCCAGCCGGGGCAATAGGGCATCGGCGGAAGCGGCGGCAGCAGGGATGCCGGCCCAAAGCCTTCCGTGAAGGAATATTCGGCGAGTTTCGCCAGAATGACACCCGAGCGCAGGGCCAGTTCCGCCGTCGTAAGTTGGAAGGCGACCGAGGTCGCCATGACGACGGTTGCCTGCGACGAGGCGACGTTGTTCATCGCCATGATGTTGAGATAGCGCGCTTCCCAGTCGGCGTGGACGAGGGCGGCGGCGTCGGCCGTATCCTGCGTGCGCTGCTTGTCGTAGATCATCTGTCCGGTGTTCAGGATCCAGACGATCATCAAAGCGAGCGCGATCGTCATGTAGAGAATGATCGGCGAGAGGAAGCCGCGTTCGTCGCGGTGCAGACGTTTGATGAAGGTCGGTGTCATAGCAAGTTCACCTCCGCCGTCGAAATCGTGTAGTAGCGGCCGTCCTTCCTTTGGCCGCGGGCAAAGACCCAGCCGGCATATTCGAGCAGCAGGAAACGCGCTTCCACCTTGGCGGTCACCGGCACGTGCGGCGAGCGATTGATGGCGGCATAAAGCGCCATCGGCGCACGGTCGACAGTCACGGTGACGTTCTGCGGATCGAACATATAACGGGCCTGGTTGCGCATCGCGCGCCAGTTCTTCGAAAGGCCCGAGGCGTCGGCGAGGCTTTTCAGTGCGTCTTCCGGCGGCTGGCAGGCGCCGACGCATTTCAGCTGGTCGTAGGGAGCGGCCGGGATCAGCGCCAGGCGGGCGGCAAGATCGGCCTTGCCGGCGGCGGCATCGTCGTCGCAGGTCTTGGCGTCGATCAAGCTTCGGATGGTGATCGGCAGGGCCGGGCAGAAATAGACGCGGGCGCTGCGCGCCGCCGCATAGGCGGCGTAATGGGTGAAGAGGTGGTTTTTAGCCAGGATCGTGAACTGGAAGACCACGAACATGAAGAAGACGAAGACCGGCGTGACGAGCACGAAATCCATCATTGTCGTGCTGCCTGATGTATCGCCGTGCAGCTCGGATATCCGGCGCCGGCGGGCGGAAAGCCGCGGCAGCAGCAGCATCGAGGCAAGCAAGATCATGGCGATCGCGAAGGTGCCGAAGAGCGCGCCGTGATCCTCAGGGATCCAGAAGGTCCGTGAGTGCAGGATCGAACTCCAGAAAGCACCGTCGAAGATGGGGCGTTCGAGTTCCGCGCGCATTGCCGTTACCTCACGAGTGAGAGAGGGGTGAAATCGGGCATGAAAAGGCACCAGAGAAGTCCGAGCGCAGCGGCAACGCCGAAGCGGACGGTATGATGGGTTTCGCGCGGCTTCAGCACCGAAGCGGCATCGCGGAAACCGGCGGGCAGGAGCAGCGCAAACAGTCCGACAGTTCGGGCCAGCACGCTCCACTGAACACGCCGCGCCATCGAGAAAACGGCGATCACGCCGCCGATCATAAGCGATGCGAGGGTCACGTCGATGGCGGGCCACAGGCCGAGAATGGCGCCGAGCGCCGCCATCAGCTTGACATCGCCGCCGCCGCAGCTTCCGGCTGCGAAGGCGATGAAAAAGATCAGGCCGGCTGCGAGGAGCCCGGCAAAGGCCAGGCCGATCCCGGTCAGACCGCCACTGAGCGCTGCCAGCATGAACCCGCCAAGCAGGCAGGGATAGGTGACGGCGTTCGGGATATGACCGTGGCGATGGTCGAGCACCGCCGCGGTCATGGTGCAGGCGACGGCAAGAGCCGCCGCTGCAGGCATCAGGGTCAGATCGTAGGTCATGTCCATGACACTGATCCGCTTATTGACCCGGCTCGGGAATTCTCTCAGCGTCGGAGAGAGCCGTGTTCTTTTCGTTGAACCATTCGCCGATCTGTTTGCCGAATGCGAGCAAAAGCAGCATCAGCGGAATGACGATCAAAGCGACGGCCAGGACGATCTGGGCCATGTCGCCGCGCTCGTCCTTGTGAAGTGCAATTGCGATAGTCTTGAGTTTTCCAAACATCTGCGTATTCCTCGTTCCTAGGTTTGTTTCGGATCGAAGACCTTGGCGAAGATGAAGCAAGCATACGCTATCGATCCGAACCAGCACGTTGCTCGTTCCAATGATATTTTCTGCTTCAGCTTATCTTCCCCAGCGGCCAACGCTTGTTGAGCAACACCATTAAGACCCAAGAGTGCGCCCAAGGCCAGCCCTCCGTCAAGCAAACGAAACGAAGGGTTCCAATTGACTTGGAGACGTCGCCGGCAAAGCCGCAGTTGACGGCGGAGTTTTTCAACTAACCGTTTGAACCGTCTGCAGTTTTACCTGCCGAGATGAAGTTTTTGGCGCTGTTGCGGCACCTCGTCTACTGCTCCATAATTGGTCAATTCTTTCAAAGCGATAGAAGAAGTGGCGCGCTTCACTCATAGCGGCCGTCTTCGTCGAGCCCAACCATGGTGTTATTTGAGGATCTGGATTAAGCTTTCCTCAAATGGTGGACATGGTCCGCCAGTCGATCCGGAGAGAAAACGATGGAAACGATGAGCAGCATCTTGATACTTGGATTGGTCCTCATTCCACTGATGATGTTCTTTCCGACCGCCGTTCAGATGATGGCGACACTCTTCGGCATGAGCACGGTTCTGGTCGGGATGCCGCTCTGATGAAAGCCGTTTCCGACGACGCTGCCGAACAGGCAACCTTCCAGGTTCTGACCCGGGCGCTGGACAAGCTGCTCGGGCCGATCCGTTTTCTCCTCGAGGATCCGAGCGTTTCCGAAATCCTGATCAACGGGACATCCGACATCTTCGTCGAAAGGCGAGGCAAGCTCGAACGCGCCGATACGCGTTTCGCCAGTCGCGAGGACCTGGAATCGGCCGCGCGCAGCATCGCGCAATTCTCCGGCAAGCGGCTGACGCCGGAGGAGCCGAGCGTGGAGGCCCGCCTGCCGGATGGTTCACGCGTCCAGATGATCCAGCCGCCGGCGGCCCGCACCGGGCTCTGCATCTCCATCCGCCGCTTTCTGAAAGAACATCGCAGCATCCGCGATCTCGTCACACAGGGCAGCCTGACCGAGGAGTCGCTGTCGCTGCTGCAGGCGGCCGTCGGGCTGCAGAAGAACGTCATCATCTCCGGCGGCACCGGCACCGGCAAGACGACGATGCTGAACGCGCTGTCGGAAGCCTTTGCCGACCACGAACGCATCATCGTCATCGAGGACACCTCGGAACTGCAGATCCGCAAGGAGCACGTGGTCTATCTCGAAGTGACGAAGCCTGACCGTTTCGGCCGCGGCGGCGCCAGCATCCGCGACCTGTTCCGCTCGTCGCTGCGCATGCGGCCCGATCGCATCATCGTCGGCGAATGCCGTGGCGGCGAGGCCCTCGATATGATCCAGGCAATGACTTCGGGGCACAGCGGCAGCCTTTCGACAGTGCATGCGAACACGCCCTACGATGCCCTGCACCGGCTGGAAACGCTGGCGCTGATGTCGGATATCGACATGCCGCTGCGGCCGTTGCGCGCCCAGATCGCCTCGGCGGTCGACGTCGTCGTGCAGATCGCCCGCTTCAAGCGCACCGGAAGGCGCCGGGTGATCGAGATTTCCGAGATCAAGGGCCTGAACAATGACGGCCAGTATATCGTCGAAAGCATCTACAAACTCGAGGGCGACGGCCATTCCAATTCCGATGGCGCACTGCTGTGGACCGGCGTCGTGCCGAGCTTCGCCACCGACGCGATCGAAGAATTGCAAGGCGCCGAGCGCTCAGAGTGGATGACGGCCGAAGCCGCCACGCGGCAAACGGCTTGAAAACGACCGCCACGCACCGTTACGAGGCATCATCCTTTTCGGCACTCACCGCCATATGCCTAAGCTCGTCCCAGAGGCTTTCGGCAAAACTGCGCAGAACGGTGAGTTCGAAGCGGTCGTCGCCGGTGCGGACGATCTGCACGGAGAGATGACCGACCATGGTCATAACAGATTGGCCTTCCGGGAAGACGGACGGATCGAGATCGACGGCAGTGCCCTTTGAGAGAAGCGCCCGCGAAGAACGGCCGGAAATGCCGATGCGCACACGGCCGTGGCTTTGGTCCATGACGTAAGCTTTTCCGGCAAGCGCTGCGGCGAGAACATCGAGGCTGGCCGGGGTGAGCGGCTCGTCGCCGGCGACGAACCATTGGCGGAAGCCCGCCTTGCGGATCGAACTTTTGGCAAAGCCTGCCTTTGCCAATTCCGCAGCGAGCGTGGATGGCTCGATCGCACCGAGCACATGCAGGAGATGGCCTTCCGGTAAGGCTTGCAGCCGGATGCCTTCCTCCGAGATACCACTATAAACCGTTCCGGCCAGAACCGGTTTGTGTTGCGGAAGATCAGGCATGGAGCTTCTCGTTTTCGGGATCGATGAAGACGGGATGGCAGAGTACCGCATCGGTGAATTCGTTGCGCAGGCCGTTCCAGACCGTCACCTTTTCACCGATGCGCTCCGGGCCGCGCTTGACGAGCGCCAGGCCGATCGTATGGCCGAGCCCCGGCGAAAAGGCGCTTGATGTAACGTAGCCCTGGTCGTTTTCGAGCGTCGCCGCAACGCCATCGGCGAGAATATGCGAGCCGGTGCGGAAGCCGGTCGCCGGATTGAGCGGTTTGACGCCGACGAGGCGCGGCCGCTCGGGATCCTGCAGGCCGTCGCGGGCAAGCATGGCCTTGCCGATGAAATCCGGCTTGGTTGATGAAACCATGCGGCTGAAACCGAGATCGCCTGGGGTGACCGTGCCGTTGATCTCGGCATGGGTGACGTGGCCCTTCTCGATACGCATGACGCCGAGCGCTTCGGCACCATAGGCGCAGATGCCATGTTTCTCACCGGCTGCCATGATCGCGTCGGCAACGCCTTCGCCGTAGCCGGCCGGTACTGCCAGTTCGTAGGCGAGTTCGCCGGAGAAGGAGATCCGGAAGAGCCGGCCTTCGAGCCCGCCGCCGAAGAGCGAGACCTTGCGGGCGCTCATGAAGGGGAAGGCCGCATCCGACAGATCCTCGTCGACGATCTCGGAGAGGATGTCGCGCGACTTCGGCCCGGCAACGGCCATCTGCGCCCATTGATCGGTGGAGGAGGCGAAGCAGACGCCGAGCTCCGGCCAGAGCGTCTGGGCGCAGAATTCGAGATGGGTGAGCACGCCGGCGGCAAGTGCGGTCGTCGTCGTCATGAAGAAATGATCGTCGCTGAACCGGCTGGTGGTGCCGTCGTCATAGATGAAGCCATCCTCGCGCAGCATGATGCCGTAACGCGCCTTGCCGACGGCAAGCTTGGCGAAGCCGTTGCAATAGATGCGATCGAGGAAGGTCGCGGCATCCCTGCCGAAGATTTCGATCTTGCCGAGGGTCGAGACGTCGCAGAGGCCGGCATTTTTGCGGATGTTCAATACTTCGCGGTCGACGCTTTCGCGCCACGTCGTTTCGCCCACGCGCGGGAACCAGGAAGAACGATACCAGAGGCCGGTTTCGACGAAGACCGCGCCGTTTTTCTCGGCCCAGCCATGCAGCGGCGATTTGCGCGCCGGCTGGAAATGTTTGCCGCGCGATGCCCCGGTCAAGGCGCCGAAGGAGACCGGCGTATAAAAGGGCCGGAAGGTCGTCGTTCCCACTTCGGCGGGCGACACGCCGCGCGCTTCGGCAAGGATGCCGATGGCGTTGATGTTGGAAAGCTTGCCCTGGTCGGTCGCCATGCCGCTGGTGGTATAACGCTTGGCGAGCTCGACATGGCCGTAGCCTTCGCGCACGGCCAGCCCAAGGTCCTTGAGATGCACGTCGTTCTGATAGTCGACGAAAGCCTTGCCCTTCGAGCCCTTGACCGACCAGAGCGGCTTTGCGTGCTGAGCCGTCTCGGTGGCGGAAGCAAAGGCCGGTTCTGCGGCGAGGCCGATTGCCTGCAATGCGGCGGCGGCCTTTGCGGCGCCATCGCCGAGGCAGGCTGTGGTCTGCGCAAGGCCGGCTGCGGCGCCCGCAACCGCGAGGCCTTCCTGTGCAGTCGGCGCCAGAAACGCCGAAGTCTCCTCCGACCATCGCGGCTTGCCGCCGCGATGGCAGGCAAGATGGATGACCGGGCTCCAGCCGCCCGACATGGCAAGCGCATCCGCGTCGATCCGGCGGGTGCCAGCTGCGGTTTCGACGCTGACGCCGTGCAGGCGCTTGCCGCCGAACGCATCGATCACCCGGGCGCCCCGCAGAACCTCGGCACGGCCCTGCCAGCTCTTGCCGCCATCGGCGCGGCTGTCGATGATCGCCGCAACTCGAAGGCCGGCGGCTTCGAGGTCGGCGGCGGTGTCATATCCGGTATCGTTGGTGGTGAAGATCACCGTGCTTTGGCCCGGCGCCACCGCCTGCCGGTTGAGATAGCTGCGCATGGCGCCTGCCATCATCACACCGGGAATATCGTTGCCGCCGAAGACAAGCGGCCGCTCTTCAGCGCCCGTCGCAAGGATCGCCTGGCGGGCGACGATGCGCCACAGCCGTTCGACGGGACGATCCGGATCGGGCATCGCCACATGTTTCTGCACCCGCTCGACGGCGCCGAAGACATTGTCGTCGTACCAGCCGAACACCGTCATGCGCGGCAGGCGGCGCACGTTCTCCAGGCCCTCCAGCTCGGCAAGCAGCTCGTTGAGAACAGTGCCCGCCGGCTTGCCGTCGACGGTGCCGGTCTCGGAAAGCAGGCTGCCGCCGAGTTCGGCTCCCTCGTCGGCGAGGATGACGCGCGCGCCGGCCCGGCCGGCGGTCAGCGCTGCGGCAAGGCCGGCAGGGCCGGCGCCGATCACCAGCAGATCGCAATGCGCCCAGCATTTCTCGTAGGAATCAGGATCGGCTTCGTAGGAGGCTCTGCCGAGGCCCGCCGCCTTGCGGATCACCGGCTCGTAGAGCTTTTCCCAGAGGGCCGCCGGCCACATGAAGGTCTTGTAATAGAAGCCGGCGCTGAGGAAGGGTGAGAGCAGCCCGTTGACCGCGCCGATATCGAAGCCGAGCGACGGCCAGCGGTTCTGGCTCTTTGCCGTCAACCCCTGATAAAGCTCGATCATCGTCGCGCGTGTATTCGGTTCGGTGCGCCCGCCGCTGCCTGTCGTCACCAGCGCGTTCGGTTCGGCGGCCCCCGCCGTCAGAATGCCGCGCGGGCGGTGATATTTGAAGCTGCGGCCGACGAGCTGGACGCCGTTGGCGAGCAGCGCCGAGGCGAGCGTGTCGCCCGGATGGCCTTCGAGCGGCCTGCCGTCGAAGGTGAAGCCGAGCGTTGTGGCGCGGTCGATCCGGCCGCCGGAGGAGAGACGGAAACTCGTCATGCCGGTTCTCCGCCGAGCTTGGAAAGGGCGGCATCCCTGACGCGGTGGACCGCATGGGTGACGGTGTCGCGTTCGACGATCAGCCAGCGGCGGCATCCGGAGGTGTGGTGCCAGTATTCGCTGTGCCGGCCCCTCGGATTGTCACGGAGATAGACATAGTCGAACCAGGCATCCGGGCCGGCATCCGGCGCCGGCCTGGCAAGGCTGGCATCGCCGCGGATCGAGAACTCCTCCTTGGGCCGGGCGCCGCAATGGGGACATGAAATCAGGCTTGCCATGGTCGAATGTCCTCAGTGCAGATTGGGCTGGGCGCCGACGCCCTTTTCGTCGATCGGATAGCCGCGCGCGAAACGGTCGAGCCGGAAGGCGCGGGCGGTCTGATGCGGCGTGTTGCGGGCGATCAGATGGGCGTAGCAGAAGCCGGAGGCGGGTGTCGCCTTGAAGCCGCCGTAACACCAGCCGGTATTGAGGTAGAGATTGTCGATATGGGTGCGGTCGATGATCGGCGAGCCGTCCATGCTCATATCCATGACGCCGCCCCAGGAGCGCAGATAGCGCACGCGCGAAAGCGACGGGATCATCGCCAGCCCGGCCTCGGCGACATGTTCGACCGAAGCGAGATTGCCGCGCTGGGCATAGGAATTATAGCCGTCGATATCGCCGCCGAAGACGAGGCCGCCCTTATCGGACTGGGAGACATAGAAATGCCCGGCGCCGAAGGTGACGACCGTGTCGATGAAGGGTTTCAGGCCTTCGGAGACGAAGGCCTGCAGCACATGGCTTTCAATCGGCAGCCGTAGTCCGGCCATATCGGCGACAACGGTGGAGTTGCCGGCCGCCGCCAGCGCCAGCTTGCCGCAGCCGATGAAGCCCTTGCTGGTCTCAACGCCGGTCACCTGACCATTTTCGCGGCGGATGCCGGTCACCTCGCACTGGGTGATGATGTCGACGCCGCGGCTGTCTGCGCCGCGCGCGTAGCCCCAGGCGACCGCATCGTGACGCACCGTGCCGCCGCGCGGGTGGAACAGGCCGCCCATAATGGGGAAACGGGCATTGTCGAAATCGAGGAAGGGCAATTTCCGACGCACCGCCTGCCGGTCGAGAAGCTCGGCGTCGACGCCGTGCAGCCGCATGGCGTTGCCGCGGCGCGTATAGGCGTCACGCTGCGCATCGGAATGGAAGAGGTTGAGCACGCCGCGCTGCGAGACCATGGCGTTGAAGTTGAAGTCCTGCTCCAGCCCTTCCCAGAGCTTCATCGACAACTCGTAGAAGGGGTTGTTGCCTGATAGCAGGTAGTTCGAGCGGATGATCGTCGTGTTCCTGCCGATATTGCCGGAGCCGAGATAGCCCTTTTCGAGGACGGCGACATTGGTGACGCCGAATTCCTTGGCGAGATAATAGGCGGTGGCAAGACCATGGCCGCCGCCGCCGACGATGATGACGTCGTAATGCGGCTTCGGCGCCGGATCGCGCCAGGCAGGCGCCCATCCCTTGTTGCCGCGAAGGCCGTTCAGAAAAATCGAAAGAGCGGAATAGCGCATGGGTCACCCGGAAAGAACAGGAGCATGATGCCAGAAAGAGACGCGTGCACTTGCACAATAAGGACATAAATAGCTAAGAAAGAGACATGTCCTCACTTGATAGCAGAAATGTCCAGACAATCGGCTTCATCCTCATCCCGGGATTTGCGCTGATGTCCTATGCCTCGGCCACAGAGCCGCTCAGGGCGGCAAATCTTCTGGCCGGGCGCGAGATCTATCGGCTGCGGATCTTCTCGCCGGATGGTGCAGCGGCGCTTTCCTCCTCGGGCACCAGCGTTCCCGCCGAACTTTTGCCGGTCAGAGGCTCGGGACTTGGAACAGCCTTCGTCTGCGCCGGCGGGTCACCGCGCGACTGGCGATATCCCGGTGTGCTTGCCTGCTTGCGGCAGCTGTCGCGCGAAGGTGTGCGGATCGGCGGCATCTCGGGTGGCCCCTATCTGATGGCCGCCGCCGGATTGCTGGGCGGCCGCGACTTCACCATCCACTGGGAGCATGCAGCCGCCCTTCTCGAAGCCTTCCCGGACCTCACGCCGCGCCAGGCGCGCTTCATGATCGACGGCAACCGGATCACCTGCGGCGGCGGCATCGCGCCGCTCGACATGATGCATGTGCTGATCGCCGAGCGCATGGGGCCGGATTTCGCCCGCCGGGTCAGCGACTGGTATCTTCATACCGAGGTCAACGAGCCGGCAGCCCCGCAGCGCGCCTCGCTGGCCGAACGTTACGGCGTCCATCATCCCGGCCTGCTCAGCGTTCTCGAACGGATGGAGGAGACGATCGAGATGCCGCTCGAACGTGCCGCCATGGCGCGCATTGCCGGCGTCACCGCACGCCACCTCGACCGGCTCTTTGCCGCCTATCTCGGCACCACCTTCCTCGATCAATATCGCAGGATCAGGCTGCAGCATGCCCATCGCCTGCTGAAACAGAGCCCGCTTTCGGTCTCGGAAATCGCGGTCGCCACCGGTTTTTCCAGCCTGAGCCATTTTTCCCGGATGTTCCGCGCCGTCTACGGCATCGCTCCGCGCGCGGCGCGGCGGGAATAGGTTTTCTTCACGGTTGAGGAATTTTCACTATGGCGATAGGGTTGCCTTCAGATCAAAGAGAAGGCGGCGGTGGAAAATCCATGAAATCCAAGCGTGAAGCGGCAGAGCAACCGGAACAGGCGCATAGTGGACGCGCGCCCTTTTCCCAGGATCCGCACGCCGTCCGGGAGCCGAAGGAGAACAACCTCGAAATGGCGATCGGCCACGAGGTGCGCGCCTACCGCAAGAAACTCGGCATCACGGTCACCGATCTGGCGGCCGCGACCGGCATTTCGCTCGGCATGCTGTCGAAGATCGAGAACGGCAACATCTCGCCGTCGCTGACGACGCTGCAATCGCTGTCGCGGGCGCTCGGCGTGCCGCTGACCGCCTTTTTTCGCCGCTTCGAGGAACCGCGCAATGCCGTCTTCGTCAAGGCGGGGCAGGGCATCGAGCTCGAACGGCGCGGCACGCGCGCCGGCCATCAATATAATCTGCTCGGCCATATCGACAACAATACCAGCGGCGTCATCGTCGAGCCCTATCTGATCACGCTGACGGCCGATTCCGATATTTTCCCGACCTTCCAGCACGAGGGCATGGAGTTTCTCTACATGCTCGAAGGCGAGGTGATCTATCGCCACGGCGACCAGCTTTTCCAGATGCAGCCGGGCGACAGCCTGTTCTTCGACGCCGACGCGCCCCATGGGCCGGAGCAGTTGATGAAGTTGCCGAGCAAGTACCTCTCGATCATCAGTTATCCCCAGCAGAACTCCAAGAGCTGACTTGCCTTAGAAGAAAAGTTTATTCCTCCCAGTTGATGTCCTGATGTAGACCTGCTAGTCCTTTCTCAACATGAAAGGAGGCACACCTATGTGCGGCATCGTTGGACTGTTCCTCAAGGACAAGAGCCTTGAGCCTCAGCTGGGAAATCTGCTCTCGGATATGCTGATAACCATGACCGATCGCGGTCCGGACTCGGCCGGCATCGCCATCTATGGCGGCTCCGCCGAAGGCAGGGCAAAAATCACCATCCAGTCGGCCAATCCCGGCGCGGATTTCGACGGCCTCGCCGGCGACCTTGAGAAGGCCGGCATCAAAGCCGACGTCTCGATCAAGAGTACGCATGCGGTCATCGAGCTGGACGCGTCCAAGCTTGGCAATGTGCGCAAGGCGCTTGAAGAGATCCGCCCGGCGGTCCGTCTGATGGGATCGGGCGAAAGCGTCGAAATCTACAAGGAGATCGGCCTTCCGAAAGAGGTCGTGGCGCGCTTCGGCGTCCGGGCGATGAGCGGAACCCACGGCATCGGCCATACCCGCATGGCGACGGAATCCGCGGTCACCACGCTCGGCGCGCATCCGTTCTCGACCGGCGCCGACCAGTGCCTTGTGCACAATGGCTCGCTCTCCAACCACAACAACCTGCGCCGCGAACTGGTGCGCGAAGGCATGACCTTCGAGACGCAGAACGATTCCGAAGTCGCCGCCGCCTATCTCACCGCCGAAATGGCCAAGGGCAAGGATCTCGGCCAGGCGCTGACGGGCGCGCTCGACGATCTCGACGGCTTCTTCACCTTCGTCGTCGGCACCAAGTCCGGCTTCGGCGTGGTGCGCGACCCGATCGCCTGCAAGCCCGCCGTCATGGCCGAGACGGATCAGTATGTCGCCTTCGGCTCGGAATATCGCGCGCTGGTCAACCTTCCCGGCATCGAGAATGCCCGTGTCTGGGAGCCGGAGCCGGCAACCGTTTACTTCTGGGATCACGACAAGGCCGCCTGAAGGACGCCTGAAAAGCAGGAGCCGGCGCAAACCGTCTCGGACCAACGAGGAATAAATGCCCACATTCGATCTTTCCAACACGCCTCTTCGCGAACTGAACAGCGCGCTGCACGCCCTTTCCCAGGGTGCCAACGACACTGAATTCGAAGTCATCAACCCGCGCGGCAGCCATGCCGTCGCCGTTGGTATCGACAGCCCCGTCACGGTCGCTGTCAGAGGATCGGTTGGCTATTACTGCGCCGGCATGAATGACGGCGGCAGGGTGACGGTTCATGGTTCGGCCGGTCCGGGCGTTGCCGAAAACATGATGTCCGGCACCGTCGTCATAGAGGGCGACGCCAGCCAATATGCCGGCGCCACCGGCCGCGGCGGCCTGCTCGTCATCAAGGGCAACGCGGCGTCGCGTTGCGGCATTTCGATGAAGGGCATCGACATCGTCGTTCATGGCAGCATCGGCCACATGTCGGCCTTCATGGGTCAGTCCGGCCATCTGGTCGTACTGGGCGACGCCGGCGATGCGTTGGGGGATTCGCTCTACGAAGCCAAGCTGTTCGTCCGCGGCGAGGTCAAGAGCCTCGGCTCCGACTGCATCGAGAAGGAGATGCGGCCGGAGCATCTGGACAAGCTTGCCGAGCTGCTCGATCGCGCCGGGGTCACGGACGTCAGGCCCGAAGAGTTCAAGCGCTACGGCTCCGCCCGCAAGCTTTACAATTTCAACATCGACAACGCCGACGCGTATTGAGGCGAGGGACCCCCATGAGCTATCACAACCCCTATACCCCGCCGCGCAAGTCCGCGACTTTCGACGACTATACGCTTGCCGAAATACGCCGCGCGGCCGCGACCGGTATCTATGACATCCGCGGCGCCGGCACCAAACGCAAGGTTCCGCATTTCGACGACCTGCTGTTTCTCGGCGCCTCCATCTCGCGTTATCCGCTCGAAGGTTACCGCGAGAAATGCGACACGACAGTGGTGCTCGGCTCACGTTTCGCCAAGAAGCCGATCACGCTGAAGACGCCGATCACCATTGCCGGCATGAGCTTCGGCGCGCTGTCCGGCAATGCCAAGGAAGCGCTCGGCCGCGGCGCGACGATCGCCGGGACCTCCACGACGACAGGCGACGGCGGCATGACCGATGAAGAGCGCGGCCATTCGCAAACGCTGGTCTACCAATACCTGCCGTCGCGCTACGGCATGAATCCGAAGGATCTGCGCCGCGCCGACGCGATCGAAGTCGTGGTCGGCCAGGGCGCCAAGCCCGGCGGCGGCGGCATGCTGCTCGGCCAGAAGATCTCCGACCGCGTCGCCAATATGCGCAACCTGCCCAAGGGCATCGACCAGCGCTCGGCCTGCCGCCATCCGGACTGGACCGGCCCCGACGATCTGGAAATCAAGATCATGGAGCTGCGTGAGATCACCGACTGGGAAAAGCCGATCTACGTCAAGGTCGGCGGCGCGCGTCCGTACTATGACACCGCTCTTGCGGTGAAGGCGGGCGCCGATGTCGTCGTGCTCGACGGCATGCAGGGCGGCACGGCGGCGACCCAGGACGTCTTCATCGAGAATGTCGGCATGCCGACGCTCGCCTGCATTCGTCCGGCTGTCCAGGCGCTGCAGGATCTCGGCATGCACCGCAAGGTGCAGCTCATCGTTTCGGGCGGCATCCGCTCCGGCGCCGACGTTGCCAAGGCGCTGGCGCTGGGCGCCGACGCGGTCGCGATCGGCACGGCGGCGCTCGTGGCGATCGGCGACAACGATCCGCATTGGGAAGAGGAATACCAAAAGCTCGGCACGACGGCCGGCGCCTATGACGATTGGCATGAAGGCAAGGATCCGGCCGGCATCACCACCCAGGACCCGGAGCTTGCCAAACGCCTCGACCCGGTTGCGGCCGGCCGCCGCCTCGCCAACTACCTCAAAGTCATGACGCTCGAGGCCCAGACGATCGCGCGAGCCTGCGGCAAGAACCACCTGCACAATCTCGAGCCGGAAGACCTCGTCGCGCTGACGATCGAGGCATCGGCCATGGCGCAGGTGCCGCTCGCCGGCACCAACTGGATCCCCGGCAAGACCGGTTTCTAAAAACGCCGGCCGGGCGCGTTTGGGAGGATGCGGCCGGCTTCATTATCAAGTGTCTAAGATCATTACATAAGGTCAATACAAGGGGACAAACGTGACACTGGACCTCTCGCAATACGCCTCCGAAAAAGGCATCAAATATTTCATGATCAGCTACACCGACCTGTTCGGCGGCCAACGCGCCAAGCTGGTCCCCGCCGAAGCCATCGCCGACATGCAGAAAGATGGCGCCGGCTTTGCGGGCTTTGCAACCTGGCTCGATCTGACGCCTGCCCATCCCGACCTGTTCGCGGTTCCCGATGCTTCCTCCGTCATCCAGCTGCCCTGGAAGAAGGACGTCGCATGGGTTGCCGCCGACTGCGTCATGGACGATCAGCCTGTCGAACAGGCCCCGCGCGTTCTGCTGAAAAAGCTGGTCGCCGAGGCTGCGAAAGAGGGGCTGCGGGTAAAAACCGGCGTGGAGCCCGAGTTCTTTCTCATCTCTGCCGATGGCTCGGTGATTTCAGACCAGTTCGATACCGCCGAGAAGCCTTGCTATGATCAGCAGGCGGTGATGCGTCGCTATGATGTCATCGCCGAGATTTGCGACTACATGCTCGAGCTCGGCTGGAAGCCCTATCAGAACGATCACGAGGACGCGAACGGCCAGTTCGAGATGAACTGGGAATATGACGACGCGCTTCAGACGGCGGACAAGCACTCCTTCTTCAAGTTCATGGTCAAGTCGGTCGCCGAAAAGCACGGCCTTCGCGCCACCTTCATGCCGAAGCCCTTCAAGGGCCTGACCGGAAACGGGTGCCATGCCCACATCTCGGTCTGGGACATCGATGGCAAGGTGAACGCCTTCGCGGACAAGGAAATGGCCTTCGGGCTCTCCGCTCAGGGTAAAACCTTCCTCGGCGGCATCATGAAGCACGCCTCGGCGCTCGCCGCGATCACCAATCCGACGGTCAATTCTTACAAGCGCATCAACGCGCCGCGCACGACATCGGGCGCCACCTGGTCGCCGAACACCGTGACCTGGACGGGCAACAACCGCACCCACATGGTGCGTGTGCCGGGACCCGGACGTTTCGAGCTGCGCCTGCCGGACGGGGCAGTCAACCCGTACCTCTTGCAGGCGATCATCATCGCCGCCGGCCTCGACGGCATCCGCAGCCAGGCCGATCCCGGTCGGCATTACGATATCGACATGTATGCCGAGGGGCATCTGGTGAAGGACGCACCGCGCCTGCCGCTCAACCTGCTCGACGCGCTGCGGGCCTATGATGCCGACGAGGGCTTGAAGGCGGCCATCGGGGCTGAGTTTTCCGCCGCCTACCTCAAGCTCAAGCATCGGGAATGGAATGCCTACTGCTCGCATTTCACCCAGTGGGAACGCGACAACACGCTCGACATCTGAGGAGCGGGCAGACCTGCAATAGGCACGCCGGACGGAAAAGCGCCGGCGCGCCCAGGTTCTCTGCGCTTGAAACGGCGAAGGAAAAGACCGCATGAAGAACTTCGTACTCACCGTATCCTGCCAATCGACGCGCGGCATCGTTGCGGCGATTTCGAGCTATCTGGCGGAGAAGGGCTGCAACATCATCGACAGCTCGCAGTTCGACGATCTCGATACCGGCAAGTTCTTCATGCGCGTCAGCTTCATTTCGGAAGAAGGGCTTTCGGGGGCCGATATCGACGCCGGTTTTACAGCCGTCGCCGCGCCCTTCGAGATGGATTACGAGTTTCACGACAGCGAGAAGCGCATGAAGGTGCTGCTGATGGTGTCGCGCTTCGGCCATTGTCTCAACGACCTGCTCTACCGCTGGAAGATCGGCGCGCTGCCGATCGATATCGTCGGCGTCGTCTCCAACCATTTCGACTACCAGAAGGTCGTGGTCAACCACGACATCCCCTTCCACCATATTCCGGTCACCAAGGCCAACAAGGTGCAGGCCGAGGCCCGGATCATGGAGGTGGCCGAGCAGACCGGCACCGAACTGATCGTGCTCGCCCGCTACATGCAGATCCTGTCGGACGAGATGTGCCAGAAGATGTCCGGCCGGATCATCAACATCCATCATTCCTTCCTGCCGAGCTTCAAGGGCGCCAATCCCTACAAGCAGGCCTATGGCCGCGGCGTCAAGCTGATCGGGGCGACGGCGCATTACGTCACCGCCGATCTCGACGAAGGCCCGATCATCGAGCAGGACACGGCGCGCATCACCCATGCGCAGTCGCCCGACGACTATGTCTCGATCGGCCGCGACGTCGAAAGCCAGGTGCTGGCGCGCGCCATCCACGCCCATATCCATCACCGCACCTTCATCAACGGCAACCGCACCGTGGTCTTCCCGGCAAGCCCCGGAAGCTACGCCTCCGAACGCATGGGTTGAGAGAGACGGCCATCGACGGCAGCACGCAGTCGCATCGGTCATGCAGGACGTTAAAGCTGCGGCGAGTGCCGCCGAAAGTTTGGGAAATGCATGCCGGGCGGGCTTGCCACGGCGCGAAAGACTTATATAGTCAGGAAATAAATATTCCGTAGAGGAAATAAGAGGGAACGGAAATGGCTTTATCATGGCGTTTCTCCGTCTTGGCGGATCGGCATCGCGCTCTGGGATCGAAGCTCGAGGACTGGAGCGGCATGGGAACCGCCTGGACCTACGACAAGGACATGTCGGAAGAACATGTCGCCGTTCGCACCAAGGCCGGCATCATGGATGTCTCGGGCCTGAAGAAAATGCACCTGGTCGGCCCGCACGCCATCGCCGTGCTCGACTACATCACCACCCGCGACCTGACGAAGATCTATCCCGGCCGCTCGGTCTATGCGACCATGCTGAACGAGCGCGGTCACTTCACCGACGACTGCATCGTCTATCGCACCGGCCCGAATTCCTGGATGCTGGTGCATGGCTCCGGCTCCGGCCACGAGGAAGTCGTCCGCCAGGCGGCAGGCCGCAATTGCGCCGTGCTCTTCGACGACGACCTGCATGACCTGTCGCTGCAGGGTCCGCTCGCGGTCGACTATCTCGCCAAATACGTGCCCGGCATCCGCGACCTCAAATATTTCCACCACATGCAGACGACGCTATTCGGCGCGCCGGTGATGATCTCCCGCACCGGCTATACCGGCGAGCGCGGCTACGAGATCTTCGTGCGCGGCCAGGACGCCGTGATGGTCTGGGACCGGATTGTCGAGGAAGGCACGGAGATGGGCATCATCCCCTGCTGCTTCTCGGTTCTCGACATGCTGCGTGTCGAAAGCTACCTGCTCTTCTACCCCTACGACAATTCGCAGATGTATCCCTTCGCCGATCAGCCGCCCGGCGACAGCCTCTGGGAACTCGGCCTCGACTTTACCGTCAGCCCCGGCAAGACGGGCTTTCGCGGCGCCGAGGAACATGCCCGCCTCAAGGGTAGGGAACGCTTCAAGATCTTCGGCATGCTGATCGATGCCGACGGACCGGCCGATCTCGGCGACGAGGTCTTTGCCGACGGCAAGAAGGTCGGCGTCATCACCTGCCCGAGCTATTCGTCGCTGACGAAGAAATCCATGGCGATTGCCCGTCTCGACGTTGACAAGGCGGTGCATGGGACGAAACTCGAAGTCCGCGGCAAGAGCCTCAAGGCAGGCGCCACCGCCCATACGCTTCCCTTCGACGATCCGGAGAAGAAGAAGAGGACTGCCGTAGGTTAAGGAGCACGCGAATGCTCGTTGCAGGCATCAAGAGCCGACCAGTCTACACGGGACTGACCATCCAGCCCAACGCCCGGCGGCACATTTTCGCGGTCGAAGGGGAGGGCGCCAAGGCTCTCCTCGATCAGCAGCCGGCGCTTGACGACACGGCGCTTTCCCGCAGCGAAATCCTCTATGTCGCCCGCGGCTCGCAAGGGTCCGGCCTGGACGAGGCGCTGCGCCGCCTCGGCGCCGACATGTTCTTCACCGCCCCGACCATCGCAACGCTGCTCTTCCGGTTGAAAGGCTCGCTCGCCACCGCCCATATGGGCACGCGGCTTTATATCTCGGGCACCGAAGGCTTCATCGGTCAGGCGATGCTGGTGGCGCTCGAATACGGCATGGACCATGCCTCCGTCATCACCGAGCATCGCGGCTCGCTGGCCCGACGCGTGCAATGCGTCCATTGCAAGGGCATCACCGACGACGTCACCACCAGCCCCTTTGCCTGCAGCCATTGCGGGCTCCCGCTTCTGGTGCGCGACCATTATTCACGCCGGCTTGCGGCCTTCCAGGGCGTCAATATCGATGCCGAAGAGCCCGGCAGCGCGCCTGATCCGGAGGAGTTGTTCCTTTGAGCGGTGGTACTGAAATTCCTGTCCGCGTGGCGCGGATCACGCCGATCGCCGAGCGCGTCAAACGATTTCGCTTCGAGCGCCTGGACGGCAAGCCGATGCCCTATTTCTCCGGCGGCGCGCATGTCATCGTCTCGATGAACGATGGCGGCCACATGCGCCGCAACGCCTATTCGCTGATGTCGCCGCCGCATGACTGCACAGCCTATGAGATCAGCGTGCTGCATGTCGAGGATTCACGCGGCGGCTCCACCTTCATGCATGAGAAGGTCAGCGAAGGCGACGAACTGAAGGTCAGCTATCCCGTCAACCTGTTCCAGCCGGACTGGCGTGGGCGCAAGCATCTTCTGATCGCCGGCGGCATCGGCATCACCCCCTTCATCGCGATGATGGAGCAATTTTCCCGCGAAGGCGCCAATTTCGAGCTGCACTACGCCATCCGCTCGCGCGACCGCGGCGCCTATTGGCGGGAACTGCTGGAGCGCTACGGCGGGCATCGCATCAAGATCTATTGCGACGCCGAAGGTGGCGCCATCCCGTTGACGCGTCTGCTCGACAGCCAGCCGCTCGGCACGCATCTCTATGTCTGCGGCCCCACAGGCATGATCGACGGCGTGCTGAAAACAGGCCTCAACGCCGGCTGGCCGGAACAGAACCTGCATTCGGAACGGTTCCTGTCGTCGCTGCCCGGCAAACCGTTTACGATGGAACTGATCCGCTCCGGCAAGACCGTGAAGGTCGGCCATCACGAAAGCATGCTGGAGGCGATCGAGGCGGCGGGCGTCGACGCGCCCTTCCTCTGTCGCGGCGGCGCCTGCGGTCAATGCGAGACGGGTGTCGTCACCTGCGACGGCAAGCTGCTGCACCATGACGTCTATCTGACGAACGAAGAAAAAGCATCCGGCCGCAAGGTGATGATCTGCGTGTCCCGCTTCGAGGGAAACACGCTGCATCTCGATCTCTAGCGGCATCTGATAAAGCGGGACAAGGAGACCGAACATGGCAATCGCCTTCAAGCAGGAAACCTTCCGGAACGATTTCAGCTACCGCAACAGCCCCGAAAACATCCGGCGTTTCCCGTTTCCCTTCGACCGCGACGAATACATGTATTCCGTCAACATGGAGCCGCATGTGCGCGGCCGGACGGGCACCGTCTACGAAAACCTGATCGACGTCGACGAGCATTACGTCGCCGAAATGCACGACCGGGCATTGGTTCTGAAGGAGGATCCGCTGCGTTATCAGGCGCTGCCGCACATGATGAGCGCGCAATGGGATACGCTCGAACTTTTGATGGAAGAGCAGGCGGCGGGTTACCCCGACCATTTCACGCTGATCCGCAACGGCGATCAGTGGCGCTGGATCAACCGCCCGCTCGGCATCGACAACAGCTTCACCTTCGGCGATGACTCGACGCTGCCCTGCGAACCCTTCGAATATATCACCCGCCAGGCCCAGGGCGACTTCTGCATCGTCGATCAGCGCGACGGCAATCTCTGGATGGACGCCGGCATGGTGACGACGCAGGCCGACTGGTCGCTCGATTTCGATATCGGCATGAATTTCATGGAATGGCACGGGCCGGTGCCGCTCGCCCACCAGATCGGCGTCTTCGACCGGGCGCTGAAATTCCTGTTGAACCTGCAGCAGGGCAAACCGACACGGCGTTTCAACTGGACGATGACGATCAATCCGCGGCTCGACACCAGCCCGGAGAATTACCACAAATGGGGTCCCGATCGCACCACGGTGACGCCTGACAATGTCGGCGAGAAGGTGCATCTGCGCGTCGAACTGCAGAGCCTCTGGCGCCTGCCGCGCTCGAACGCCATCCTCTTCGTCATCCGCTGCTACCTGATGAACATGGAAGAGCTCGCCACCGTGCCGAAATGGGCGCGCCGCTTTCCGCGCGTGCTGAAGACGCTGCCGCCGGAGCTCATCGACTACAAGGGCCTCACCCGCTTCCGCGAGACGACGATCGACTGGCTTTCCAAATATGACGACGGAGCTCCGACCAGTCCCGGCATCTATCCCGACTGACGCGCAGCGGTGCGCACCAGCGCCGCGTGCGGTTTCAGACGCGCAAAACAGGCAATGACATATAATCAAGAGGGGAATGCTTCATGACAAGAGTAGCCGTCATCGGTGCCGGTCCTTCCGGGCTTGCGCAGCTACGCGCCTTTCAATCGGCCGCCCAGAAGGGCGCCGAGATCCCGGAGATCGTCTGCTTCGAAAAACAGTCGGATTGGGGCGGGCTCTGGAACTATACCTGGCGCACCGGCCTCGACGAATATGGCGAGCCGGTCCATGGCAGCATGTATCGTTACCTCTGGTCGAACGGCCCGAAGGAATGCCTCGAATTCGCCGATTATTCTTTCGAGGAGCATTTCGGCAAGCCGATCGCCTCCTATCCGCCGCGCGCCGTGCTCTGGGATTACATCAAGGGCCGCGTCGAGAAGGCGAATGTCCGCCACTGGGTGCGCTTCAGCACGCCGGTGCGCATGGTCCGCTTCGACGATCAGACGAAGAAATTCACGGTGACGGCGCATAACCGCATCGAGGACCGGATGTATGACGAGGAATTCGATTATGTCGTCGTCGCAAGCGGCCATTTCTCGACGCCGAACGTGCCCTATTTCGAGGGTGTGAAGACCTTCAACGGCCGCGTGCTGCATGCCCATGATTTCCGCGACGCGCTGGAGTTCAAGGGCAAGGATATCCTCATCGTCGGCCGCAGCTATTCGGCCGAAGACATCGGCTCGCAATGCTGGAAATACGGCGCGAAATCGGTGACGACGAGCTACCGTTCAAAACCGATGGGCTTCAAATGGCCGGAGAATTTCGAGGAACGGCCGCTGCTGACCAAGCTCGAAAACCGCACGGCGCATTTCCTCGACGGCTCGAGCAAGGAGGTCGATGCTGTGATCCTCTGCACCGGATACCAGCACCACTTCCCCTTCCTGCCCGACGATCTCCGGCTGAAGACCGCCAACCGCCTCTGGGCCGACAGCCTCTACAAGGGGGTGATCTTCGACAAGAACCCGCAGCTTTTCTATATCGGCATGCAGGACCAGTTCTACACCTTCAACATGTTCGACGTGCAGGCCTGGTGGGCGCGCGACGTAATGATGGGGCGCATCACCCTGCCGTCGGAAGAGGCGCTGAAGGCCAATTTCGACATGTGGCGCGCCCGCGAGGAAACGCTTGAAGATGCCGAGCAGATGATCTGGTATCAGGGCGACTATGTGAAGGAACTGCTTGATGAAACCGACTATCCCTCCTTCGACATCGAGGGCACCAACCGAACCTTCATGGAGTGGGAACATCACAAGGCCCACAATATCATGGGCTTCCGCGATCATGCCTACCGGTCGCTGATGACCGGCAACATGTCGCCGACGCATCACACGCCCTGGGTCGAGGCGCTCGACGATTCCATGGAAGAATATCTGCGCAACTGATGAGGCAGGCCTGCATTGCCGGAGGAGGGTGGTCGTGCATTCTCTTCCGGCGCATGCGCCGTATTAAATGAGACGACATAAATCCATCTGCAACTCTTCTCTTCGGATGTGGCCTTCATGGATTTTCAAACGAGCATTCTCGGGCGCATGAACGGTTTTCTCTACCGCTGCCGCGCCGACGAAAACTACACCATGCTTGAAATGACCGACGGCATCGAGCGCATCTTCGGTTATCCCACCGACGAGATCATCGGCAATCGCACGCGGACCTTCACCTCGATCATGTACGAGGAAGACGTGCCTCTGATGGACGAGATCGTCGGTCGGGCGCTGGAGAAGCGCACGGACTGGACGATGGAATACCGCATCCGTCACGCCATGGGTCATCTCATCTGGGTCACCGAGACCGGCGGCGGCATCTGGGACGAGAAAGGCGAGCTTCTCTATCTCGAAGGCAGCATCATCAACATCGAATCACTCTATCAGCGAATCGATGAGCAGACCGCCGACATGCGCGTCACCGCCTCGAAGACCAATGAGATCCTGCAATCGCTGCGTTACCTGAAGCTGCTCGCCGTCAATGCCGGCATCGAGGCCGCCCGCGCCGGCACCGCCGGATCAGGCTTTGCCGTGCTGGCCGCCGAGATGCGCACGCTCGCCAACTCCTCGGAAGAGGCCGCACGCGCCATTTCCAACGCGCAACGCAAGGCGGAAGGCTGAGCGTCACCCGGCGCAGCGGCAGATTTGCGGCTGACGTCGAAAGCCGCATTATTAACTGTTCGGCACTGCTGGAGAATACAAAGCTTTTGCAATGGCTTGGCGCAATCTCGCCCTTGAAAACCCTCACGTCATTATGGGTAATGTTAAGGCCGCGTTAACTTTTTGTTAACCATAGCAGCGCTAGACATGGTCAACGATTTCTTCACATAGATGACCAAAGTGCTAACAGACGCTCGCTCTATCCGCATCAAGGGCCGCTCTTTCCTCGCGGTCATGCTGTCCCCGGATCTTCCCATCGATGATTGGTTGATCAGGCTGGACGATCTGGCCGCGCGTTCGGCCGGGTTCTTCCTCGGCCGGCCTGTCGTGCTCGACCTGACCGACCTGCAGATCGACCGCTCGCAGCTGAAGGACCTGATTGCCGAACTTGCCAAGCGCAATGTCAGCATCATGGGCATCGAAGGCGCGCGGCCTTCGATCCTCGGCTCCGGCATGCCGCCGGCGCTCAAAGGCGGCCGGTCGGTTTCCGATATCGAGGTTCCGGCCAAAGAGAGCGTCGATACGCCGGTCAAACCGGCAGCGGCGGAGACGCGTCCGGCCATGCAATCGATCGTCATCCGGGAGCCGGTACGCTCCGGACAATCGGTAATATTCCCGGAAGGTGACGTCACCGTCATCGGATCGGTCGCCTCGGGTGCCGAGGTCATCGCCGGAGGGTCCGTGCATATCTATGGCGCCCTGCGTGGCCGAGCCATGGCGGGGTCCATCGGAAACGCGTCGGCGCGGATCTTTTGCCGCAAGCTCGAGGCCGAGCTGGTTGCAATCGACGGCATCTACAAAATGGCGGAAGACATGGCC
Organism: Rhizobium sp. IY2; assembly: GCF_047532935.1. Classification (NCBI taxonomy): domain Bacteria; kingdom Pseudomonadati; phylum Pseudomonadota; class Alphaproteobacteria; order Hyphomicrobiales; family Rhizobiaceae; genus Rhizobium; species Rhizobium sp. IY2. Next base: position 1,014,526 of record NZ_JBLKNU010000002.1, on the reverse strand, counting down.
CCCAATCTTCGCGGACAGGCTGTTCAGCTCTGGCTCGAAGAGGACGCGATCATGGCAGAGAAACTGATCTGACGGCAGCGCTGCGCGTCTCTTCGAGAGCCGCAAAGGACGCTGTAACACTTTGAATTACTGGGGCCACGGCAAAGGAGAGACAATGATGGGGAAAGTGATCGTCGTCACGTCAGGCAAGGGCGGGGTTGGCAAGACCACCTCGACCGCCGCATTGGGAGCGGCGCTGGCGCAACGCAATGAAAAAGTCGTCGTCGTCGATTTCGACGTGGGCTTGCGCAATCTCGACCTCGTGATGGGCGCCGAACGCAGGGTCGTCTACGACCTGATCAACGTGATCCAGGGCGACGCCAAGCTTACCCAGGCGCTGATCCGCGACAAGCGGCTGGAAACGCTGTTCCTGCTGCCGGCCTCGCAGACGCGCGACAAGGACAATCTGACGGCCGAGGGCGTCGAGCGCGTCATCAACGACCTGAAGCGCTATTTCGACTGGATCATCTGCGACAGCCCCGCCGGGATCGAGCGCGGCGCAACGCTTGCCATGCGCCACGCCGATGTTGCCGTGGTCGTCACCAATCCGGAAGTCTCGTCGGTGCGCGATTCCGACCGCATCATCGGCCTGCTGGATGCCAAGACCGCCAAGGCCGAACGCGGCGAGCGGATGGAAAAGCACCTGCTGCTCACCCGCTACGACGCCAACCGCGCTGAACGTGGCGACATGCTCAAGGTCGACGACGTCCTTGAAATCCTTTCCATCCCGCTGCTCGGCATCATACCCGAAAGCATGGATGTCCTGCGTGCCTCCAACATCGGTGCGCCGGTCACGCTGGCAGACAGCCGCAGCGCGGCTGCGATGGCCTATTTCGATGCCGCCCGCCGGCTCGCCGGCGAGACGGTGCCGATCGCGATCCCAGAGGAAAAGCGGAATATTTTCGGCAAGATCTTCGGACGGAGGGCGGCATGAATATTTTCCGTCTTTTCAACAAACAGAGAACCGCACCGGCCGCCCGTGAACGGCTGCAGGTCCTTCTCGCCCACGAACGTTCCTCGGCGGGGTCGGACCTGGTCTCGCTGCTGCGCGAGGAAATCCTGGCGGTGATTGCAAAACACGTGCAGCTCGACCATGACAAGGTGCAGGTGACGATCGATCGCAACGAATACGTCTCGACGCTGGAGATCGATGTCGAAATCCCGCTGAATGCGGCCGTGCAGGCCGCTTGAAGGATAGCGCTGCCTGTCGTTTCGACAGGCGGCGCCGACAGTCAGGACTTTCTGGCTTTGCGATTGGCGTAGCGCAGGTCGCGTTCGGCCTTTCGGGCCGCTTCATCGGCAATCACACGGGCGATCCGGTCTTTGTCAGCTGCTTCGCGCGCGTCGGCCTCGGCGCGTGCGGTAGCCTCGGCGGCAGCCTGACGCTCGGCTTCCGCGGCCTGAGCCCGCTCCAGTTCCTCGAGCTTGACCTGTTCGCGCGCAGCACGCCGTTCTTCCCTGGCCGCGGCAATGGCCTGGCGCTCCGCCTGCTTGGCGAGCCGGGTGGGTTCGGCCGTATCCTTGGCGGTACGATAGGCATTGAGGAGAGCGGCCTTGGCTTCGGCAGCGGCGCTGCGGCGATCGGCAAGCTCGTTGTTTCTGGCGTTTTTCAAATCTGTTTCCTGACTGTTGGATGTCTGGCCCGAAGGTCAGATTTTCTTTTTCTTTGCGGCAAGAGCGGTAACCGCTGTCAAGCGATCCTGCAACTCCTTGGCCTCGCGGGCTTCGCGTAACCGCAAGGTCTTTTCTTCGCGGGCCCGCACCGTCTGATCGACTTCCTCAACCGCACGGCTTCGCGCCAGGAATTGCGATTGCGCGTTTCCAAAGGCAATCTCCGCCTGCTTGCGTGATTTGCTATGTGACTCTGTCATATCCGTCCTGGATTCATGCGCCGCTCAGCGAACGCAGCAAAAAGGCCAGGCAAATTGCCTGACCTTGATAGTATCATGCTTTCGGCAGTGCCGGTACATCCGCGGTCAAAGGAAAGCAGATTTCAGCTCAGGCAGCCTGGAGATTGCAAGCGGACATTTTGCCCGACTTGTTATCGCGCTCGAGCTCGTAGCCGATCTTCTGGCCTTCGACGATTTCGCGCATTCCGGCGCGCTCGACGGCAGAGATGTGAACGAAGGCGTCAGCGCCGCCGTCATCAGGCTGAATGAAACCGAAGCCCTTGGTGGAGTTGAACCATTTAACTGTGCCAGTGGTCATAACAAACCCTTTCATAGCAATTGACAGACCGCACGTGCGCAAGCACGACGGATGATGATCTCGATTTTGAAGAGGGAAGTTCGTCCAGGGCACGTTGCTAGCGTGCGATAACAAAAGTCAAACAAGCAATATCGACAACCGGGATATAGTCATCCAAGCCGAGTTTGTCAACTTTTAGTTTTTCAGAGTAGTGAAATCTCCACCAGGTTGTATATCGGCCGCCTTGCATGCTGAAAGTCAGATCACCGCCTCAGACCTCAAAGAGCAGGGGTTATGAGCGCGGCCGCGACTTCTGCGGGTCGTAATGCGAAAGCGGCACGATCGTCGCCGGCAGGCGCTTCTGGTGGCCGTCGAGCTTGCCGATTTCGACCTCTGTGCCGGGGTTTGCATGCATCACGTCGATGCGGGCGAGCGCGATGGTCCTGCCGAGAACAGGCGAGCGCGTGGCGCTGGTGACGACGCCGACCTGGGCCCGGCCGATATGGACGCAATCGCCATGGCCGACCGCCTCGTTGGCCTTGATGTCGAGGCCGACGAGCAGGTGGCGCGGATGCTCCTTGCGCCGGATCAATGCCTCGCGGCCGATGAAATCATCCTGTTTGGATTTCAATGGCACGGTGAAACCGATGCCGGCCTCGAACGGGTCCGTCTGGTCGGTGAATTCGTGATGGGCGAAAATCAGGCCCGCCTCGATGCGGACCATGTCGAGCGCCTCCAGCCCCATCGGCTTCAACCCGTGCGGCTGGCCTGCCTCCCAGACGGCGTCGAACACCGTCAGCGCATCCTTCGGATGACAGAAGATCTCATAGCCGAGCTCGCCGGTATAGCCCGTGCGCGAGACGACGACAGGGGCGCCCTCGAAGCCGCCGATGCGACCGACGGTGAAGCGGAACCATTCGAGCTCGCCGATTTCAGGCTGGCGCGGCGCCGTCCAGATGATCTGCTTCAGGATATCGCGGCTCTTCGGCCCCTGGAGGGCGATATTGTGCATCTGGTCGGTCGAGGAGCGGACCCAGGCCTTGAAGCCCTTCTTCTCGGCCTGTTGACGCAGCCATATGCCGCTGAAATCATCGCCGCCGATCCAGCGGAAATTCTTGTCGCCGAGCCTGAACAGCGTGCCGTCATCGATCATGCCGCCGTTTTCGTAGCACATGGCGGAATAGACGACCTGGCCGGTCGACAGTTTGCGCACGTCGCGCGTCAGGCAATATTGCAGCAGTTCCTCGGCATCCGGCCCCGTCACCTCGAACTTCCGCAAGGGCGAGAGATCGATGACGGCGGCGCGCTCGCGGCAGGCCCAATATTCCTCGACCGGCCCTTCGCTGGAAAAGCGGTTCGGCAGCCAGTAGCCGCGATATTCGGCGTAGTCCCGCGTCAAGGCGGAGAGGCGAGGATGGAAGGCGGTTTCGCGCGTCAGTTCGGCGTCGGCATCTGGGGTCATGCGATAGGCTACCGCTCGTGAGAATTTCTCTTTTCCGGAAAAGGTGCGGACGTGGATATCCGTCGGATCCCAGCCGTTCGCCGCGTCGATATCGTCGGGACAGGACGAGGAGACGCAGACGAGATCGGTCAGCGCCCGCATCAGCACGTAATCGCCGGGACGCGACCATGGCTCGTCGAGATAGAGCTGGTTGTTGTGGTCGATATTGGTGTTGTAGAAATAGTTCAGCGCTTCCCAGCCTTTGCGGCCGGCAATGCCGTAGGGCGCCAGCGCCGCGTTGAAATTATCCGTGCAGTTGACGTGGCCGGGATAGCCCATGTCGTCGTAGTAACGCGCATTGCAGGCGGTCGCGAAAGCGTCGTGGCGCCCGACCGTATCCTGGACGATCTCGACCAGCGGCTCGAAGTCGCGGTCGAAGGCCTTGGAGGGCAGGCCAGGCATGGGATAGCTGCGGCCGAGCAGCGTGCGGGTGACGGTGGAATCAAGCGCGAGATCGAGGCCTTTGTCGACCTTGCGGGCGGCAAACGCCTGGAAATCGGTGCACTGGCGTCCATAGACGTCGATGATCTGGATGAATTCGCCGGCACGTACGAAATAGGCAGCGGCGGTCGCCGCCCGGATGCGGATATCCTCGACCGGATCGGCGACCGGTTCCGGCAGGGCCGAGGCGTAATCGCGGATCAGCAGGCTGCGCTTGATCCTGATCTCGATCGGCGTCGCCGTATCCTGCGCCTCCGGCGACATGGCTGCGGCGGGTGCCGCGACAATCAGCAGGCCCTTCATGGCAATCGTGAAATCCGCTTGGCTGCCCGGGGTCGATCCCGCCCCGAAAATGCGAAGCGCTCCGGCCGAAGCCAGATCGGCGCCGCGGCGCTGAAGCGCTACGCGCGTGCGTGCGGCGCTCTCATGCTCTGCCTGAAGAATGGCCTTCAAACCCTCGGCTGAATTGCTGAATGCCGCACCAAGACCGGCCGCCCGGAATCGTCCCTTTTCGTCGAGGAAAGAGATCTCGCAGACCTGCCCGCCCTCGCTGTCGATGACGCTGACGCGGTCGCCCGGCGCGACGCGCATGACGACCGATCCGCCGCCCTTTGCCCGGTAGCGCTCGGTTCCCTCCGGCAGAGTGGGAATGCCGGGATAATGCACGAGGCTCGCAGTCGCCGGGCGCAGGCCGTTCATAGCAGGATGAAGTTCTCGCATGCTGCCCTCATGGGGGATCGGCGTACCCTGGGGCACACCCATACAGGTTACAAAATGCCTCGGGAAAGTAAAGTCATGTTGACTAAAAAGAAAATATCTTCACTATGCATAAAGAGTTGAGACTCGGGGAATCCGTCGGGAACACGGATCGCCAAAATCATCCGGGCCGGCTTGAGACTGTCAGGGAGACACGTTCAGGGAGACGTACAAAGATACGTCCGGAACAAATCGAATGGGGAATTTCACCGATGACAGATGTTGTGGAGGCCGGAATTGCATCCGGCACCGAGGGTAAGCTTGTACGCGCGCTCGATTGGAAGGGCGCATTCTGGGTGGCTGCGGGCGTGCCGCCGCTCGTTCTTTTCTCCATCGGCGGTATCGCGGGCACGACGGGCAAGCTCGCCTTCGTCGTCTGGATCATCTCGATGGTGATGGGTTTCCTGCAATCCTTCACCTATGCCGAAATCGCCGGCATGTTCGGCAACAAATCCGGCGGCGCCTCGGTCTATGGCGCCACCGCCTGGCTGCGTTATTCGAAATTCATCGCGCCGCTGTCTGTCTGGTGCAACTGGTTTGCCTGGTCGCCGGTGCTGTCGCTCGGCTGCGCCATCGCCGCCGGCTACATCCTCAATGCCTTCTACCCGATTCCGGCGGCGGATTCGCAAATGGTCCTCGACTGGATCGCCGCCCATGCCGCTTCCATCACGGCCGATAGCCCCCGCGTCGCCGAATATATCGCAGCCCATGCCGGCACCACCCCCGATGACGCCGTCAAGGCATTGCTCAGCACCGACGGTGTCGCGGCGCTCACGCCGGCGATCCGCAACTGGTCGCTCGTCACCTTCAACATCCCCTTCCTTGCCACCGCCAATATCAATGCCACCTTCTTCATCGGCGGCATCCTGATGCTGATCATCTTCGCGATCCAGCATCGCGGCATCTCGGAAACGGCCAGCGTACAGAAGTGGCTGGCAATCATCGTGCTGGTGCCGCTGCTGATCATCGGTCTTTACCCGATCGTCAGCGGCCAGATCCTTGCCACCAACGTCACCGGCCTCGTGCCGCCGACGGCTGCCTATGCTGCCGCCGACGGCACCTGGAGCAACGGCGGCTGGACGCTCTTCCTCGGCGGCCTCTATATCGCCGCCTGGTCGACCTACGGCTTCGAGACGGCGGTCTGCTACACCCGCGAACTGAAGAACCCGAAGACCGACACCTTCAAGGCGATCTTCTATTCCGGCCTTGCCTGCTGCCTGTTCTTCTTCCTCGTGCCCTTCGCCTTCCAGGGCGTTCTCGGCCATGCAGGCATGCTCGCCCCCGGCATCGTCGACGGCACCGGCGTTGCCGAAGCGCTCGGCGGCCTGATCGGCGCCGGCCGGATCGTCACCCAGCTGCTCGTCGTGTTGATGATCATGGCGCTCTTCCTCGCCATCATGACGGCGATGGCCGGCTCGTCGCGCACGCTCTACCAGGGCTCGAAGGACGGCTGGCTGCCGAAATACCTCGACCACGTCAATGAGAATGGCGCGCCGACGCGGGCGATGTGGACCGATTTCGCCTTCAATCTCTTCCTGCTGGCAATCGCCTCGGATGTCGGCGGCTATTTCTTCGTGCTCGCCGTCTCGAATGTCGGCTACATCATCTTCAACTTCCTGAACCTCAACTCCGGCTGGATCCACCGGGTGGATTCCGGCCATATCGAACGCCCCTGGAAGGCGCCGACGTGGCTGATCGGCCTCAACACCGTGCTCGCCTTCGTCAACGCCCTCTTCCTCGGCGCCGGCGCCAAGGTATGGGGCTATTCCAATGCGCTCTGGGTCGGCTTCATCTTCGCCGCCCTGATCCTGCCCGTCTTCGCCTATCGCCACTATGTGCGCGACGGCGGCAAGTTCCCGGCCGGCGCGATGGAGGATCTCGGTCTGGTCGGCCAGGATCTCGGCGTCAAGAAAGCCGGCATCCTGCCTTACCTGGCGCTCGCCGGCGGCTTGGCGATCGTCCTGATCGCCAACGTGATCTTCCAGCTTCCGGCCTAAAATCGCCTCCCAAGCAGCAAGGCCGAAAAGCCGCCATGGAAACATGGCGGCTTTCTTCGTTGGTGTTGCAGACCGGGCGAGACGACTCATCCGGTTATGGGCGGAGACTCAGCGGCCGCCCTCGATCTTGCGGTGGCGCTGGTTGATGCCGCCCTTGCCGTAGGGATAGTCGAACGGCTGAGGGGCGCTCACCTCGTTCAATCTTGCCATGTCATCATCGGAGAGCTTGAGCTTCATGGCGCCGAGATTGTCGGCGAGCTGTTCGGGCGTGCGGGCGCCGAGGATGACCGAGGTGATCGCCGGCTGTGCCGCCGTCCAGGCGAGCGCCACCTGCACCATGCTGACGCCATGCCCCTTGGCGATCTCTTCGACAACAGCGATGATCGCCCAGGTTCGCTCCAGCGCATTGCGCGGCGCATAGGATTCGCCGCCGCGATTGGGGTTTTCACCGAGGCGGGTAGCACCCGTCGGCATCTCGTCGCGCTTGTACTTGCCGGTCAGCCAGCCGCCGCCGAGCGGCGACCACGGCAGCAGGCCCATGCCGGCATCCTGGCAGGCCGCGACAATCTCAAGTTCGATGTCGCGCACCAGCAGGTTATATTGCGGCTGCAGCGTCACCGGGCGGGTATAACCGCGTGCCTTGGCGATTTCCGAGGCCTTGGCGATGTGCCAGCCGACATAATTGGAGAAGCCGTAATAGGCGATCTTGCCGGAGGAAACCGCATCGTCGAGAAAGCGCAGCGTCTCTTCGATCGGCGTCAGCGCATCCCAGGCATGCATCTGATAGAGATCGATCTGCTCAAGGCCGAGGCGGCGCAGAGAATCGTCGAGCGCCTGGCCGAGATGCCGGCGCGACAGGCCGATATCGTTGGGTCCGTTGCCCATCGGGAAACGCCCCTTGGTGGCGACGATCGCCTGGCGGGCCTCGGTCGGGCGCGCTTTCAGCCAGCCTCCGATGATCTCTTCCGACTTGCCGGCGCTGTAGACATCGGCGGTATCGATGAAATTGCCGCCCCAGGCGAAATAATCGTCGAGCAGTTTATGCGAGGCGGCCTCGTCAGCCTCCGCGCCGAACGTCATGGTGCCGAGGCAATAGGCGGTGACGACGGTCCCGCTGGGACCGAGCTTGCGATAGTCCATTTCTTCCTCCTCATGCGGATACCCGCAGCCGACGCGCAAACGGTCGGGGTAGAAGCCGGGGCTCCTGCAATCAATGACAATATTGAGCTTGAGGCGGCCGCTTGCCGCCGGATGACGTACCGCGCCCTGAGCTCGCAGCGCAGGGGCGAGGGGGAGCATAGCCAATCCCGCCCTCGCGACAAGTGAGAAAAAAATTTTCCCGCCTGCCGTCGCAGCCGGCGACGGTTACGGATTTTGCGAAAACGAGCCGGCGATCAGATCGGCCGCAGCAACCCCGGTCTCGTAGGCGCCGTGCGCCGTTGAATAGCGCGACGTCGAACAGGCTTCGCCGGCAAAGAAGATCCGCCCGTCATGCGGCGCGGCGAGACGGCCGCGCAAATTGGACGCGCCGGGTTCGGCATAGGAATAGGAGCCGCCGATATGGGGCACAGCGGCCCAGGCCGACAGTGCGGCGACCGACAATTGCTTGCGAATGTCAGCGCCGAAATGCGCTGCCAATTCGTTGCACGCGAAGGAAAAGGCGGCCTCGCTGCCTTGCCCTTCCAGATCATGCGCGAGGTCGCCGGCGAAATAGGCCTCGACGACAGGCGCGCCGAACGGCCGGAGCTGATAGGTGCCGGTCGCGCCACGACTGGTGGAACCGAGCATATGCGTATCCGCCGGCAGCGCCTCCGGATTTGCGAGCCTCAGGAAGAGCTTGTCGGCGAGGCCGAGCGGCAAACGGGCTGCCGCCTCGATCTTGTCAGGCAGAGGCGGGTCGAAGGCGATCCTGCCGGCGGCAAGCACATTCGTCGACACGGTCACCAGCACGGCGCGGGCACGGAGCACACCCTGGTTCGTCTCGATGCCGATACGGCCGGCATGACGGTGGTCGATGCGCGTCACCTCGGTGCCGAGCCTTGCCGGAACCGGCTTACCGTAACGCGAGACCAGCGTTCCATAACCCTCGCGCACCCGCCAGTCGGGACCGGGGCCGGGATCATATCTGTTGTAATCGACGATTGACGACCGCTCCAGCTCGGCGCCGGTGATATAAGTGCCGATCGCACGGATCTGGCCGTTCCAGGGATTGCCGGGCTCGAGCAATTCGGCCATGGCGGCGTCATTCCCCTCATGGCTCTCGAGACGCTCGAAATAGGCGCCGATCGCCTGCCTTGCGGCACGCGCTTCCGCGCCATCACGCTGAAGCTGGCGTCCGCCGTCGTTCCAGGGCGCCGGCGTGCGGTCGACCGTCAGTCCGACCTCGCCGGCGATCGCAGTCCAGGCATTGGTCCGCGCGCCATGCAGCCAGCCGCAGCCGAGATCGAGCGCAATATCGGCGTCAGGCAGTCCAACCGTCCAGGCGCGCCCGCCGAGACGATCGCCGGCTTCAAGCAGGAGGATGGACAGATCCGGGCGGAGCGCCTGCAAGCGACGGGCGGCGGCAATACCGGCAGCTCCACCGCCGATGATGACGACATCCGCGTCGGCACCCTTGCTATCGTCACCAGGCATCTATTTTCCTTCGGTCGCGCGACGGTTAAGTGGAAAGGGGCAAGGCAGTGCCGCTTCGCTATTGCAACTGTGCCAGCAGCCGCCGGAGCGCTGTCCGCAGATCGTCCATTTGCTGCTGGCTGGTCAAGGCGGCCCAGCTTTCATCGACGCGCCGGCCCGCCGCCATCGCTATCGGCCTGACTCCTTGGCCTTTTTCCGTCAGAAACACCAGCCGGCCGCGCCGATCGTTCGGATCGGGCCGGCGCTCGACATAACCCAAGCGCTCGAGTTCTTCCACGGCCTGGGTCATCGTCTGCTTGCGAACACGGGCGAGCTTGGTCAGCTCGCTGACCTGAATGCCCTCGGGTCGCGCGAAGGTGAAGACGTTGGCGTGCGGCGGGCGGATATCTCCGTAGCCGGCCTCATCGAGTGCCGCTTCGACAGCCTGTGTCCAATGCTGATGGACCAGACGCAACAACAGGCCAAGGGACGAAGACGCCATGAAACCCCCGCGGCAATATAGACAGTTACCTGTCTATATGATAAATGGACAGTTGCCTGCCTATATAGCACGAAAGCGCGGAGCTCCATATGCCGACCATCGATATTCTCACCTCGTTCATCTCCTACGAGGAACTGGGGGAGGGCGACCCGATTGTCTTCCTCCACGGCAATCCCACTTCATCGCATCTCTGGCGGAACATCATGCCAGGCGTCGGGCCAGGCCGTTGCCTGGCGCCCGATCTGATCGGCATGGGACGCTCCGGCAAACCCGATATCGACTATCGCTATGGCGATCACATCGCCTATCTCGACGCCTGGTTCGAGGCGCTTGACCTCGACGACGTCGTGCTCGTCGGCCACGACTGGGGCGGTGCGCTGGCATTCGACTGGGCTTCGCGCCACGCCGAACGTGTGCGCGGCATCGCCTTCATGGAAACCATCCTGCGGCCGATGAGTTGGGAGGATCTGCCAGGCGGCGGAAAGGCGCGTTATGAACTGTTGCGGGGCGCCGGAACAGGCGAGGCCAAGGTCCTCGATGAAAATTTCTTCATTGAGCAGGCCTTGCGTGCAACCACGCTGAAAGGGCTTAGCGATGCCGACTGGGATGTCTACCGCGCTCCCTATCCGGACCGTAACAGCCGGCGCCCGCTGCTGGAATGGCCGCGCGCCATGCCCATCAACGGCGAGCCGGCCGATGTGGTCGCCAGGATCGAGAACTATGACCGCTGGCTTTCCGCCAGTCCTCAGACTCCCAAGCTGCTGCTGACCTTCGACGGGCCTGCCGAAACGCTGTTGATCGGCAGCGAGATGATTTCGTGGTGCCGCGACAACATCGCAGGCCTGGAGACCAGGGGGTGCGGGCCTTCGCGCCACATTGCCCCTGAGGACCAGCCCGAGGCGATTGCCGCCGAAATCAAAAGCTGGATCGACAGGAGGGGTCTCAGGGCAGCGCAGCCGAAGGTCGAGTCTCAGGTATAAAATCTGCGTCTGCGTCACCGTGACTGCGCCATGACAGACTGTTGCAATGTTGAGCCGGTTCATGGGCGGGATCAATCAGCCGCTGTGAAGGTCCAATGCCCCGTTTCGATCGACGACGCTTTCTTCTCGCCTGGCTTCGCGCGCCGTTGCGCATCGCTTCGATCACACCATCAGGCCCCCGCCTTGCGGGCCTGATGACCAAGGAAATTTCTGCGCTCACCGGGCCGGTTCTCGAACTCGGTCCGGGCACCGGCGTTTTCACCGCGGCCCTTTTGCAACGCGGCATTGCCGAGCGGGATCTGACGCTGGTGGAATACGAGCGTGATTTCGCCACGTTGTTGCAGGACCGCTTTCCCGATGCCAGGGTGCTGCAGGTGGACGTGCGGCAGATGTGGAAGACGTCGCTTTCCGGAAGTTTCTTCGGCGGCGTCGTCAGCGGGCTTCCGCTTCTTGCCATGCGGCCGGACGACGTGCAGGCGCTGCTCGAGGACTGCTTTGCCAACCTCAGGCCGCACGGCGCCTTCTATCAATTCACCTACGGGCCGAAATGCCCGGTGCCTGCCGAAATCCTCGACGCCCTCGGCCTTGTCTCAAAAAAGATCGGCTGGACGTTGCGCAATATTCCGCCGGCCGCGGTCTATCGCATCAGCCGCCGCTACCAGCCAATGGCCCTGATCGAGCAGCGCCGCGCATGATGACGGATACGATCCTTTCCGACGAAGCGGCGCTCTTGCATTCGATACGCCACGGGCACCGCAGACTTGCTTGAGGGTGATATGGTTTCCACCTATGGATCGACGGCCCCGACAAGCCCCCATAGGCCCTGCGACAGGAATGTGAGATGCGCATATTACTGATCGAGGATGAACCTCAAATGGCCGCAGCACTCCGAGGGGCGCTCACCAGGCACGACATGGTGATGGACCACGTTTCGAGCTTGGGCGACGCCGAACTGGTGATCGGCGACGGCGCCCATGACGCCGTCCTCCTGGATCGGCAGCTGCCAGACGGCGACGGTCTTGAGCTTATTCCGAAGATCCGCAAAAGGGGATTGACGCTACCGGTCATCGTCATCACCGCCAAGGGAGAGGTTCCAGACAGGATCACCGGCTTGGAGACCGGCGCCGACGATTACCTCGCCAAGCCCTTCGTCTTCGACGAACTTCTGGCGCGGCTGCGTGCCGTCATGCGCCGCTCCGAAACCTTGCGCCCCGCGCTGATCTCGATCGGCCGGCTTTCATTCGATCCGACCTATTGCGAGATCATCGTCTCCGGCCGGCGTCTGGAAATGCCGCGCCGGGAAGCGCTGGTGCTCGAATGCCTCGTGCGCCGGGCCGGCCGCATGGTGCCGCGACCGGCCTTGATGGAAGCGGTTTTCGGCTTCGACGACGAGATCCAGTCGAACGCGCTCGATTCCCACATATCGCGGCTGCGGCGCAAGCTGGCAGCGTCGCAGGCGGGCGTGGTCATCAACGTTATCCGGGGCGTGGGTTATCTCCTGCGTGAGGCATCATGAGCAAACATTGCTCCTATTCGCTGCACAAGCGGCTGTTCTGGCGGCTTCTTGCCGTCCAGTCGGTCGTGCTCATCCTGGTGATGATCGTGCTGATCTCGGTGGCCAAGATATGGGATTACCGGTCGACGGAAGGTACGATCGAGATTCTGCGCCAGGCCGTCTTCCGCCAGCCCACCGGAGCGTTGGGCCTGAGGGAGACCGAGGATATCAGGCAGTTGCGGAAAGATGCGCCCGATCTCTGGTACACCATTCGCGACATGCAGGGGCATGTTTTGACCGAGGGCCGGATTCCGGAAGAATATGCCAGCATCGGCAATACGCTCGATCATGTCGGCCAGGCGCGCTTCGGCGAGAATCTCGGCGACCACGACCGTCCGGCGGCAAGGATGAAGTGGATTGCGATGGATGGGGGACAGGTGCAGTTCCTGACCGGCACCGACGGCCCCAACCCGCTCGCCCCTTTCCTGTTCGGCGTTTCGCTGATCCTTGCGAAAATGGTGATTCCCATCGTTGCGGTGATGGCGTTGGGAGCGCTGATCGCAACGCCGCTCGTCGTGCGAAGGTCGCTGGTCGGGATCGACCAGGCCGCGTTGCAGGCCGATACGATCGATATCGACCAGCGCGGCGGCCGGCTCTCGGCAGACGATATTCCCGACGAGATCGCGCCGCTGGTGCGTGCCGTCAACCGCGCGCTCGGCCGTCTCGACGAGGGGTATGAGCGGCAGGAACGGTTTCTGACCGACGCCGCCCATGAACTGCGCACGCCAATCGCCATTCTGAATACGAGAATTGGATCCCTGCCGCACAGTTCGATCAAGACCGACCTTCTGGAAGATGCCGCAAGGCTCGCCGTCCTCACCGAGCAGATGCTCGATCTTCAGCGGCTGAAACAGGGCAAGGTCCAGTTCAGCAAGGTCGATTTGGGGCAGCTGGCGCGCAAGGTCATCATCGAGATGGCGCCGCTGGCCTTTGCCGCCGGTTATACGGTGCAGTTCGAGGTCGACGGCGCCGGAGAGATCGACGGCGATCCTCTGGCGCTGCAGCGCGCCCTGATGAACATCCTGCAGAACGCGATCAACCACGGCGGCAGGAAAGGCATCATCTCGCTGACGTCAGGCTGCAACTGGATCGAGGTCAGCGACGAGGGACCAGGCATTCCCGCCGATGTCCGGGATCGGATATTCGAGCCCTTCTTCAAGCGCCATCATGACGGACGCGGCGCTGGCCTCGGCCTCAATCTGGTTCGCGACATCATCCGTTTGCATGGCGGCGAGGTGACGATCGACAACCGCAATCCCGGCGCGGTCTGCCGGTTGAGCTTCCCGCTGGAGAGGGCCGCAGGTGGGGACACTCCACAGCGGCTGGCGCGAGTGATGGATTCAATCGCCTCTCCGTGACATATAGATTCGATGAGCGTGCATAGAGATTCGCAACTCGACATGTTTGCTAAGGCATCGCCCGCGATCGCCAAGGCGCGCGGTCCATCGCGCCGGCCGCCGTCGCAGCCGGCCGGCTCTTCCCAAGAAGACATGGCGCGGACGCTGGAAGAGAGCGGCAATTATCGCATCCTGAGAAAACTCGCCGCCCGGCCGATTGCGCCCGTCAGACGGCCGGGATTTTCGCGGCTCGGCGTCGTTCTCGACACCGAGACGACAGGTCTCAGCCACCGCAACGACGAGATCATCGAAATCGGCGCCGTCGCCTTCACCTTCAACGATGACGGCGCGATCGGCGACATCGTCGGCATTTATGGCGGCCTGCAACAACCGTCCCGGCCGATCCCGCCCGAGATCACCCGGCTGACGGGCATCACCGATGCGATGGTCGAAGAACAGGTCATCGATATCCAGGCGTTGCGGTCCCTGATCGAGCCGGCGGATCTGATCATTGCCCACAATGCCGGTTTCGACCGGCCGTTCTGCGAGGCCTTCTCGACAATTTTCGCCGGCAAGGCCTGGGCATGCTCGGTGTCGGAGATCGACTGGAGCGCCCGGGGTTTCGAGGGCACGAAGCTCGGCTATCTCGTCGGCCAGGCCGGATATTTCCATGACGGCCATCGCGCGGTGGACGATTGCCACGCGCTGCTGGAAATTCTCGATCGAGAGCAGGGCGAGAGTGAAAGCCCGTTCACCGAGCTTTATCGCGCCAGCCAGCGTTCGCGCATCCGTATCTTTGCCGAACACAGCCCGTTCGAGATGAAGGACCACCTGAAGGCGAGGGGCTATCGCTGGTCTGATGGAAGCGATGGCCGGCTGAAGTCGTGGTGGATCGAGGTCGACGAAGACGGCCTCGGCGACGAGCTTTCCTATCTGCGCGCGGAGATTTACCGGTGGAAAGAAGCAGAACCACCGCTCGTGCGGCTGACGGCCTTCGATCGCTTCAAATCCTGATCGCGAAGCGGTTCCGATCGTGACCGCGAAATCGCCCATAGATAGCGACCCATGCAGGCACCGCATAGGTGCAGTGATGCATTGGCGCTGCAACAATCGAAGGTCTCGTACTATATAGAACTCATCGAAGCGAACGAAGCGCCAAGGACTGGCAGCTAGGCTTCGAAAGCCCACGGAAAGGGGATCATTATGAACGTAGCACGCTCTTTTAACAACTGGCGCAAGTACCGTCAGACGGTCGCTGAACTGGGTCGCATGTCCGCACGCGAACTGGACGACCTCGGCATCGGCCGCAGCGAAATCCGCAATGTCGCCCGCGCAGCCATCGCCCGCTAACGGCAACTAAGACTACGCATTTTCGAGACTGTGCCCAGCGCCTGCTTCCTCCCGAGCGGGCGCTTTGCTTTTGTGTTTCCGGTGGATGGATCACGGGCAGTCGAGCCGCCCGCTTTTCGCATAACGCATAGCTGCCTTGCAAAGAAATGCCTATCAACTGGGCAAGAAATAAGTATGATTATTTCTATCGAAGCGATGCACCTCCTCCCGCATCCCTTCGATATACAGGCGCCCCATCCTCCTCCCAGGGTCGTCTGTGGAACGACAGCACTCCTCCTCCCAGCTGTCGTTCGGTTCTTTTCGAAAGCCTGCCGCACCTCCTCCCGCGGCAGGCTTTTTCGTTTTGGCCGACAGAAATTCTAGCGGGGCTGAGAAACGAGCACCTGCGATCCGTCGCTTGGGAGATGACAGTTTTCCCGTTTATTGTTGATTTTATTCCCTATTTTCCCGGTCCGCTTGCTGCCGCGCGCGAGCCTGCAGAAACATATTGACTCCGAACTTGTCGTACAACTATGTAACCGTATGGTTCATTGCCGAGCGGAGCGGACGGTCGAACCGAGCCGGCTTTCGCGACAGCAACAACGCTTGACGACAACGAAAACTGAGGAATTCGACATGCAGACCGACGTCAGACATGCCTCCCATCCCGAGGCAGTGCGCAATTTCGACACCGAAACGCTGCGGCGTCACTTTCTGGTCGAGACCATCTTCGAGGGCGGCGAGATCCGGCTCACCTATTCCCATTACGACCGCATGGTCATCGGCGGCGCCACACCGCTCGATACCGGGCTGACACTGACGGCGCCGACGGCGATCGGACAGGAAACCTTCCTTGCCGAGCGTGAACTCGGCGCGCTGAACATCGGCGGCGCCGGCCGTATCGTCGTCGACGGTACCAGCTACGATCTCGCCAAGTATGATTGCCTCTATGCTGGCAAGGGTGCCAAGGATATCCGGTTCGAGAGCGCCGATGCCGCCAATCCGGCAAAGTTCTATCTGGTCTCGACTCCGGCCCATCAAACGCACCCGACCGTGTTGCTCACCCGCGAAAAGGCCCGTCACCTGACGCCCGGCGAAGCCGCGACGGCCAACAAGCGGTCGATCTACCAGTTCATCCATCCGGACGTCTGCCAGTCCTGCCAGCTCACGCTCGGCTTCACCATGATCGAGCCGGGCAGCGTCTGGAACACCATGCCGGCCCATACGCATGACCGCCGCATGGAAGCCTATCTCTATTTCGATCTCGAAGCCGAGCAGCGCGTCTTCCACTTCATGGGCGAGCCGCAACAGACCCGGCATATGCTCGTCGCCAACGAGCAGGCGGTCATCTCGCCGCCCTGGTCGATCCATTCGGGCGCCGGCACCAAGAACTACAGCTTCATCTGGGCGATGGCCGGCGACAATAAGAGCTTCACCGACATGGACCATATCGCCATTGCGGATCTGAGGTGAGCGCCGTGGCCAATCCCTTCGACCTGTCCGGCAGGACTGCCGTCGTTACCGGCGCCAATACCGGCCTCGGCCAGGCGATCGCGGCGGCGCTGGCCGAGGCCGGCGCGTCGATCGTCGCCGTCGGCCGCTCCTCGATGGACGAAACCGAGGCGCTGGTGAAGCAAGCGGGAAGCCGCTTCCATGTCATCAAGGCCGATCTCGCCAGCATCGAACCGGTAAAGGGGATCGTCGCCGAGACCATCCAGACTTTCGGCGGCCTCGACATCCTCGTCAACAATGCCGGCATCATCCGCCGTGCCGATGCGCTCGACTTCACCGAGGAGGACTGGGATGCGGTGATCGACGTCAATCTGAAGACCGCCTTCTTCCTGTCGCAGGCGGCCGGCCGCCATATGGTCGAGAAGGGCAGGGGCAAGATCATCAACATCGCCTCGCTGCTCTCCTTCCAGGGCGGCATCCGGATCCCGTCCTATACGGCCTCGAAAAGCGGGCTTGCCGGACTGACCAAGCTGCTGGCCTGCGAATGGGCCGGCAAGGGCGTCAACGTCAACGCCATCGCCCCCGGCTACTTCGTTACCAACAACACCACGGCGCTGCGCGAGGATGCCGACCGCAATGCCGCCATCCTTGCCCGCATCCCGGCCGGGCGCTGGGGAACGCCGTCCGAACTCGGCGGTGCGGCCGTATTCCTGGCATCGTCGGCGTCCGACTACGTGCATGGAACGGTGCTACCCGTCGATGGCGGTTGGCTGGCGCGGTGATCCGCCCATTGAACGACGACTGCATCATTCAAAGTGCGACAGCGCCGCGCGTCTGAGAAGATACGCGGCGCTGTCGGCATAGAGCTGCTGTTGCTCGATCGCGAGCTTGAGGGCTTGGCGGAGCGTGAGGAACAAGCGCTGGAGGAGGACTAACGCCTATGCTGGCACAGCCTAGGCGCCACTTTTGGGTGACTACATCGTCTGACCTATTGACGCGTGCATGAATGTGCACATATACATTCTTTATGACGGAGAATTCCACCACAATCGATAGTTCCTGTATGAGTCGCCAAGCTGCGGCCGACAAAATTGCCCGCATCCTCGATGCGCAGTTCTTCCGCGCTCTGTGCGAACCCGTCCGCATCGAGATCATATTGGTCCTGATCCGAAAGGGTCGATCGGATGTTGGTGCCATCGCCGAAGAGCTTCCGCAGGACCGCTCGGTGATCTCTCGGCATCTCCAAGTGCTCGAACGCGGGGGGATCGTGTGCGCCAGCCAGGAAGGGCGGCATGTGTTCTATGAACTTGACGCTTCCACCAGCGTCCAGCGCTTTGAGGCAATCCTGGGCCAGCTCAGAGCTCTGCTGCCGCTGTGTTGCCCGGCCAAGCCGCGATAGATCGATAGAGTTTTGCCATAAATATGCATAAGGACGCACAGATGCATGTACTATTTATTGCTCCCGTGCAGCCTCGGATCGCAGGCGCGCCATGTTGATCGCCGCGACAACTTTCGTGAGCTGCACAAGCACTGGCATTCCAGTCCTTCCTGGCGGCGCATCTCTACCGCACCGATCCATCTTGCCGACGCGTGCAATCGCTCGGGAGGTTCGCGGCCTGCTGTGACCACCCTGTGGTCGGGATCAGGAATTTCTACGCTCCCTCTCCATTCTGAAGAACGCTTATCGCGACGTAGGTTGCAAAAGAGGTATTTTCCAAATGACAGCTGTTCAAAATCTGGATGTACTGGTCATCGGCGCAGGTCAGGCGGGGCTCGCGGCCGCCTGGCACCTACAACGCGCGGGTCTGAACTTCCTTGTTCTGGAAGCGTCCGACGCCGTCGGTGGAGCGTGGAACCTCTACTATGACAGCCTCACACTCTTTTCGCCGCGGCGCTTCTCCGAGTTGCCCGGAATGGCCTTCCCCAAGGCGGCAGGTGAATATCCGCGCAAGAATGAGGTCAGCGCCTATCTTGCGGCCTATGCCGACAGTTTCGGCTTCCCAATCCGCACGCGCTGCAACATCGTATCGGTGCGGCATGATGGTCGGCTATTCACGGCTCTGAACGATGGCGGCAACGTGTTCGAAGCTGCCAACGTGATCGTCGCAGCAGGCGGTTTCGCCACGCCAAACTGGCCGAAGATTCCCGGCGAAAACACATTCAAGGGAACAACCCTCCACGCCTACGCCTACCGTAACCCGACAGGATACGAGGGAAAGCGCATCGTTGTGGTGGGAGGGGGCAACTCCGCCGTCCAGATCGCGGCCGAGCTGGCGGATTGCGCGGACGTGACCCTCACCACGCGGGAGCCCATCAAATATCTGCCTCAGCGCGTGCTTGGCCTGGACCTGCACTATTGGCTCTGGTTGACGCGCCTTGATCGTACCCGCCTGTTCAATGGCGGGGGAACGCCGGTCCTCGATGACGGCACCTACAAGGCCACCATCGCGGCGGGCCGTCCGCGACACCGCGCAATGTTCAGCTACTATACCGAAAACGGGGTCGTTTGGCCGGATGGCGAGGAGAATGAGATCAATACGGTGATCTATGCAACCGGCTACCGCCCCACAGCCGGCTTCCTCGCAGAGCTGCCGGGCGCGCTCGATATGGACGGCAGGCCCAGGCAGCACGACGGGATTGCCGATCTGCTGCCGGGTCTGTTCTTTGTCGGCATCCCCAATCAGCGGAATCTTGCATCCGCCACCCTGCGCGGCGTCGGCCCGGATGCCGACTATATCGTCAGCGCAATGAAGCGACGCTGATGGCCGCCGCTATCCGTGGTGATGCCGGCGGAAAACATGGCGAAGAGCTCCGCCCAGCGTTACGATTCACGAGATGATGCTGATGATAGACCGACACCTGCGACCGGAAACCTATGCCAAGGCGACCGCACCATTGTCCACTCCTCCAGCTGCGAGGGCCGCGGCATAGGCGGCATCCACGATTGCGCGTCTGAGCGCTGAAGGCGAAATGTGGTCGTGGTATATTTATGTCGCCCGGCGATTCTCCATTAACATTCGTTCGACTTCCGCGGAATATTCAGGAAGGCAAACATGTTTGACAGGCAACCGGTTCTCGAAAATCAGCGCGTCCATATTCGTCCGCTTACCCAAGGGGATTTTGACGCACTTTATGCGGTCGCATCCGATCCGCTGCTTTGGGAGTTGCATCCGGCATCAAATCGCTGGCAGAAAGACGTTTTCATTGAGCTTTTTAATGCCGCCATTGATTCAGGCGGGGCGCTGGCCGTGATAGACAAGGCTGCGAACCGGATCATTGGTTCGTCTCGCTTTAACATGCCCAATGTGAAATCTTCCAAGGCGGAAATCGGTTGGTCCTATCTCGCGAGGGATTATTGGGGCGGCGCTTGGAACCGCGAAATTAAGCGGATTTTGATGAGTCATGCATTCCGGTTCGTCGATACTGTCTACTTCCGCATTGCGGAGGCAAACATGCGTTCGCGCCGGGCAACTGAAAAGCTCGGCACGCGCCTGATCGAAAAGACGGAAATCATCAGAATGCCTGACGGAACGCCAGTCCTCCACGTCTTTTACGAGATCACGAAAGACGAATTTGCAGCCCAGGCACTGCTTCCGTCCCGCTAGGTCTAGGCCTTTCTCGTGAAGATAGAGAAGTAACAGTGACGGCTCTCGTTTCCGCAGTGCCCACTGATCACAAACCATGGTCGGCCGACTGCGATGAGACCACGTCTTTACTCATCGAAGAGCGAAACTGCATTGCTTTTAGAAAGGAGGAAGTGCCACTAATAACCTCAGGCGCAAGGATTGTCTGTTCGGCCAGTTAGCCGCAACTCGGCCGCCGCCGGTTTGAAATCACAAACCAAAAGCCACAGCCGTGACCGGCGTCGTTTTGCCTTTCCTGCCGGCATGCGTTAGCAAAAGGAAATGAGGCCGGCGCAGCCGCATCGACACGCAGGATTCAATAGGCATGACGGACAGGGACAAGGCGGTCTTCAACACCATGCGGCAGCCGGCTAATAACCTGCGCAGCGGCCTTGCGGATACGTTGACGGCGCAGATCGAGTCCGGCGACCTGAAACCCGGCCAGCGTCTGCCGACCGAACAGGCGATCATGCAGGCGACCGGCGTCAGCCGGACGATCGTTCGCGAAGCGCTCGCCGCGCTGCGCGCGAAAGGCCTGATCACCACGCGGCAAGGCCTTGGGGCGTTCGTCGCGAACGATCCGACGACCCGATCCTTCTCCATCATTCCCAACGACCTGCAATCGATCGACGAGGTTCTGCGCGTGCTGGAGCTGCGCATGGGGATCGAATACGAAGCCGCTGGCCTTGCCGCATTGCGACGCACGCAGGACGATATCGACCGCATGCAGGATCGTCTCGATGCCCTCGACAAGGCGCTCGAGGAGGGCGGTTACGGCGCGCAGGAGGATTACGCCTTCCACAGGTCCATTCTGGTCGCGACGCAGAACTCCTATTACAGCCGCCTCTTCGATACGTTCGGGGACATCATGGTGCCGCGGCAATGGGCGCGCCTGGACAAGATGACGGCAGTCGAGCGCAAGCGCCATGCGGCACGCATGCGCCGGGAACACCACGCGATATTCGCGGCGATCCGTGACCGAGAGGAGGCCGCCGCACGCCGTGCCATCCGGACCCACCTGTCGAAAAGTGCGGCGCGCTTCGAAGAGTTGCGCGACGCTACGGTATAATCCTTCTTACAGCTCAGGCTTCGGCTTCATCAGCCGCCGCCAGGCGGCGTGGTCGGTGTGCAGATCGACGGAAGCGTGGATCGCGGGAAGAAGCGGTTTGCGTTTGCGCCGGCCGAAGCGCCGTTTGAAGCCCAGGATGTTTTCGACGAAGCTCCTGGTGTAGAGGCCGGGGCCGCTCGAATAGATGCGCCATCCGCCGTCGACGGCGATCTCTCCCGCCTTGACGCGCTCCCATTCGGCCGCCGCCTGGTAGCGGTCATGGAAAGCCGCATCGCTGCTGCTGAAATAGGTATTGCGCTGGCGCAGCGACGCATGCGGCAGCGCTGACGTGATCGAAATCGGATTGACGACGGCGATCGCCTTCCAGAGCTCTTCCGCTTCGGCCTCCAGCGCCAGCGTTTCGCAATAGCGCAGATGCGCATGCACATACATCAAGCCGATCTCGCGGCCGAAGAAGGAGGAGGATTCGGCCCGGCGAAACAGCGTCTCGGGTCCGCCGGCATAGGTCGCCGGCTTCTCCATCAGCCGCACGCCGTCGGGGAAGAGCAGATGCTCTTTAATCAGCTTCATATGATCGCGTCTCTGCGCCGGCGTGAACAGGCCGCCGAGCATTGCCTGCGTCATCGAGATCAGCGAGAAGTGCAGGCCGGTGCGCCGGTCGCTCGGGTGCAGCAGCAATTCGACGCCGTCATGGGCGGGATCGAAGATACCGTAGCCGGCAACGACGCCGTCACGCACGAGATGGCGGTTGAAATCCCGGCGCATCGCGGTTGCGATCTTCCGCAGTCCCTTGGCCTTGTTGCCATGGCCGAGGCGGCGCAGGATCGCGGAATAACGGACGATCTGCTCATAGAGCAGGGCGACGGTCCAACTGCTGACCATCCAGTCGCGCAGATGCGGATCGGCCGGCTGCAGCGAATCGTTCCAGTCTCCCTCGCCATAGCGGATCAGATGCGTTCCCGGGATGAACGCTTCGCGGACGGTATCGAGCAGCTTCTCGACATGGATCTCGATGGTATCGAGCTCCGGCGCCCTGGCCATCGTCTTCTCATCGCGCCAGGAGACTTTCTCGTCGAGGAAGCCGAGATCGCCGGTCGCCTCGATATAGTCGCAGAGCGCCTTCAGCGGCCAGACGACGATATCGCCGTGGCTATCGCCCGCCCGGATATTGGCATAGGGCTCCAGCATGAACCATTGCGGCCAGTCGCCTTTCTCCAGATATTGTTCGCTGAGGACGGTCTTCAACACCTCTTTGGCTTCGCGGTCATGCTCATAGGCGAGCAGGAATTCGATCGGCCCCTGGCAGGCGTCGCGTGTACCCCAGGCAGCGCCGGTATATTGTTCGAGGCCATGCGGCACGCTCAAATGCACGATGGCGTCATGCGCGAGCCAGGGTAGCAGGGCCGTCTGCGCCGCAAGATCGGGCGAGGTGCTGCCGATCGTTACGCCGCGGACGGCGTTGCGCCAGAATTTTGATGCCGGCGCAAGCATGGCCTCGTCGGTGACGCCGGCCTCATAACGCTGCGCCAGGCGCTCGGCTTCCGCCGCATCGGTCATCGAACCGACGACGGCGAAGGAAAGCCCCCGCGTCGGTCGGGATCGGAGCGCGACGAAGGCGCCGTTGCGCGCCACCCCACCGCTATAAAGCAGTTCGTCGCCGCCGATCTCCTCGATGGCATCGGGTGTCGAACTTACCAGCCAATAGCTGGCATCGGGATAACGCTCGCCCCAGAGCCAGGCCGGGTCCGGCCGGAAAAGGATGCGTTTGCCCGAGGTGTCGAATTCGATCTGGCCGCCCGCATCATATTCGCGCTCGCCGAGCACGACATGGCCGAACACCAGGAAGCGGCACGGCGTGCCCTCGACGGAAATGGTCCACTGCATCGCCGCATCCTCGCCGGAGGCGACCGCCGAAACGATGATCGTGCGTTCGGGGAGGCGATAGATCCAGCGGCAATCGCTGAGACCCATGTCGAAAGCCGACGGTACCGCCAGCAGCTGCCAGCCGGCGCCAAGATCCACCATGATGCGCAGCCCGCTGGCGCGCGTCAGATTGTAGGGGTCGCGGGACACGGAAAAGAGTTTGTGAAAGGAGGTATTGCCGATCGTCAGCTGCGCGGCGAAAATGCCCTGCATCCAGCAGGTCGCGGCAAGCGTCGCATCGTCGAGCAGCATATTCTGGCCGCTACGAACGATCGCGCCGTGGCGGCGGGCCACCATGAGTTCCTTGTCGCGCAGCACGACATGGCGGTTCAAAACGCCGTCGGAGACAAAAAACGACAACAGCTTTCCGCCGCCCCGCTCTTCGAGGCTGCGCTGGGGATAAAGCTGGCTGATCGCGTTTTTGTCGAGCGTTTCGGCCTTCAGCAGGGCGGCATCCTGCAGCAGGCTGCGCACCGGCGCCGCCTCTGCGATATCGGCGGCCGTATTGTCCGCCGTCGCCAGCCCATCGAGCCGCGAAAGATCGGCATCGCTCGACGCCTCGGGATGATCGGCGGCAAAGACGGCAAAGAAGGTCGCGGTCACACCGCTTGCCGGCACGGAGAGCGCTTTCGACTGGATGGCGGGACATGCCGTCTCCTGCTGGCGCCGTTTGCTTGGCAGGCTGGTGCCGAAGGGGCCGACCAGCAGATCATCGAGACGGTTCTTCGCCTGCACCAGCTGGATCGCATCCGTGGCATAGGCAGCCGCGCCATCGACGCAGCCCTGCGCGAGCCAGGGATTGCGGGCGCCCGACTGCTTGAGATTTTGCCGGTTCATCACCACAGGGCCGAGTGTCTGATGATCGGCAATATGGTGATCGACATATTGCGAGGCATAGGCTTCGCTGTTCATCAGGAAGCCGCGATCGCCGAGACCGACGTCCTGGATCAGCACCAGATCCGCCGGCAGCGTTCCCTCCTTCAGATGCCGGATGGAGACGCGCCAGAACCAGGCCGTTTCGGAAGGATGCAGCTCAAGACGGACGGCGTAGCCGATATCGCCTGTTTCGCCGCTCCAGGAAAGGCTCGTCACATCGTGCCCGAAGCCGCCATTGGCGCGTGGCCCGACAATCTCGACGACCTCGGGTGCCGCGCCGCCGATGCGCAGATAAAGGCGACCGATGCCGCCAAACAGCGGCGAGCCCTGGATCTGGTTGATCTGCACCGATCCCTTGTCGTCGGCATATTCGATGGCAAACAGCGTGCCGTTCGGCAGGGCCGATACCGACAGGCCGGACCCGTTGCTGATCGTGACGAGGCCAAGCTCCTCGCGTCGGGGCATTTGAAAACTGCGCGTAAGGTCCGGGGCCATTGAGATCTCGTCGATTGGCTTCAGAGGGGAACTGGAGGATGACGCAAAATGATTGAGAGAAATCTTACCGGCGATCGGAAGATCGGCAACTTATCACCTTGGTTTTCACGTTGACGCCGGCCGCCTGGCGAAGGGGACTGAGAGCAGGGCGCAGCCGGTCAGGACGGCGATGACCAGCCAGGCTTCGTTGATCGCCTGGACGCTTGCCGCGGTCTGGACCAGCGGATCGAGCACCGCCGTCGTGTCCGCATCGAAGCTGCCGCTATGTCCCGATATGGCCTGGAGAGGTGCGCCGACAAATGTCGCAGCCTCGATATCGCCGGTTTGAAGACGGGTCCAGAGGCTTTGTCCCAGCGGTTCCGAGCGCGTGTAGATGATGGTGTCGATCAGCGCGATGCCGATCGCCCCGCCGAGATTGCGCATCAGATTGAAAAGACCGCTCGCATCGGGGATGCGATCCGGCGGAAGCGTGCCGAGCGCCAGCCGCGTCGGCGGCAGCAGGCAGAACATGATGGCGACGCCGCGCACGACCTGCGGCCAGAACATCGCGTCATAATCGGAGCGGGGATCCTGAAACGCGCTCATTCCGACACCGATCGCAAACAGGGCGAAACCGGCGGCCGACAGCAGCCGCGCATCCATGCGCTTCTCCAGCGCCACCGCGATCGGCGCGGTGATCAGTTGCGCAATGCCGGTGACCAGCATCGTCATGCCGATTGCGAGCGCGTCATGTCCCCTGATGAAAGCGAGAAAGACCGGCATGAGATAAACCGAGCCGAAGAGGCCGATGCCGAGCACGAAGCTCAGCACCGAGCCGACGAGAAAGTTCCGGTCGCCGAAATTGCCGAGATCGACGATCGGCCGGCTTCGGTAGAGCGTTCGCCCTATGAACGCGCCTCCCGACGCAAGACAGAGGGCCAGCAGGCCGAGCACATAGGCCGAGGTCCAGCCGCTGGTCGGCGCCTCTTTCAGGCTGAGTTCCAGGCTCGTCAACGCGGTCGCCATCAAGAGAAGCGACAGAACGTCGAGATGCCCAAGCTCGGACGGATCGGCCGCCTGCCGCGGCAGGAAGCGCGCCGCCAGAATTGCCGAGACGATGCCGGGGATGATGTTGATCAGGAACAGCCAATGCCAGGAATAGGTCTGCGTCAACCATCCGCCGACGATCGGCCCGACGGTCGGCGCCAGCACCGCCAGCACGCCGGCGATGGTCGTCGCCAGCGCCTGTCGCTCGTTCGGAAAGAGGATGAACACGGCTGAAAATACCGAGGGGATCAGGGTTCCACCGGAAAAACCCTGCAGCACCCGCCAGGCGACCAGCTCACCGAAACTGCCGCTGGCCGCGCAGCCGGCGGAGGCGGCGACGAACAGGCTGATGGCGGTGACGAACAGCCACCGCATCGTCAGAAGCCGCGTCAGCAGGCCGGTGAGCGGGATCGCCACCACTTCGGCGATGAGATATGCCGTCTGTATCCAGCTCATCTGATCCGGATCGATGCCGAGCGCCGACTGAATGGTCGGCAGCGATGTCGCCACCACCTGGACGTCGAGGATCGCCATGAACATGCCGACGCACATCGCCAGAAAGCCGAGCCAGACGATGGCGGGCGTTTCACCAGAATGGGCAGATTCAAGTCGTTCCGACATGCGATGATCCCGCACACTGCATTCTTCGCTCCCGACTGCGAAAGCCAAGGCTGATCGCGTTTACGATCGAGACGACCGACGGCATGGTTCAAGCAAAGAAATGGACCGCGATTCCGCCGATCGCGACACCATAGTTCGGATGAGGACGGAAGCGATAGAGCCTGCCCACACAAATACGTCACCAACGCAATCGAGCCTGACCGGGAAGGCCAGACTCGATCTTCGATCGGCGAATGCGGTCCGGGCGTTTTATGCGCTCGGCTCCTTTGCGGCCAGGACGATTAGCCGCGGAAGAGCGACAGGATGTTCTGCGACGACGAATTCGCGATCGACAGCGACTGGATCGCCAGCTGCTGTTGTGTTTGCAAGGCGGAGAGTTTGCTCGACTCCTCCTCCATATCGGCATCGACCAGCCGGCCCACGCCCGAGTCGATCGAATCGGAAAGCGCACCGACGAAGTCTTCCTGCAAGTCGATGCGCGTCGAGATCGAACCCAGTTGCGCACCGGCAGAGGTCATTGCCGATAGCGCGGATTCGATGGTCGACAGGGCCGACTGGATCTGACCGGTGGTGAAGTTCGTGATATCGAGCGAATAGACGGAATTGCCATATGCATCAGCCGTTCCGAGAATACCCGTGGAGGTTTCGATCGACCCGCCGCTCATGCCGAACAACACATTGCCCACGGAGCTGGTATCCAGGGTGTATTCCGTCATCTTAACGGAAACGGCGCCGGAACCGTCGCGAACGAAGGAGGATACGACACTTTTCGTGCCATCCGCGCCCGCAACCCAGTTCTCGCCCGAGAACGACGCCGACTGGGCAATGCTCGCCAGCTGTTCCTGCAGCTGGCTGATTTCTTCCTGGACCTTGGACTTGTCGACACCGTCCTCGGTTGCTGCGACGAGCTTGGATTTGATCTCGTCGACGACGTCAATCGCATTGTCCATGGCCGTATAAGCCGTATCGACCTTTGCTGCGCCGAGGCCGAGCGCGTCGGACACGGCGGAGAGCGCCTTGTTGTCGGACCGCATCGTGGTTGCGATCGACCAGTAAGCGGCGTTGTCGGATGCGGTGTCGACCCGGTAACCGGTGGAAACGCTGTTCTGTGTCGTTTCGAGATTGGAGTTGATGCTGCGCAGCGTCTGAAGGGCAGACATCGCTGAATTGTTCGTATTGATGCTCGTCATGGGAAATTCGCCTGCTTCGGAGGTTGAATGTGTTGCATCCCGGGGAACATCCCGGCCGTGGCGAGCAGCCTCATGCTTATCGATCCGTGTTTCCGATCAATTCGCCACCGTTGGGTTAATTATCGTACTTAAAAGTACCTTAATGGTTAACGCGGCGCGCATGGCCCGATATTTTTCTCGAAACGGGACGTGAAACCTCGGAAGACCCTGATCCGCCGGCCATCTCACGGGCGAATCCTGCATTGATTTCTGCCGAAGAGCTGAGCCGAAAGGTCGCTGCAGAAATTTGAGATCGGCAATTGACGGGTCGGCGGGAAACTGACTATCAATATTAAATCAATTTGATTGACTACAAAAATAAAGCACAAGGGGAACATTGGAATGAGATCGAGCAAGAGGGCAATCCGCAATATTTCCGTGCGTGCCGGCTGGGCGGCGGCAACCGCCCTGACGGCACTCGTCGTTTTTGGGGCAGGTGGTGCAGCCGCTGAATCGGTGCTGACGATGCACATCGAGGAGCAGACCAGCTGGGTGCAGAACTTCAATCCCTTTGACCTCGCCGGCCGCCGGCAGAGCACGATGGATTTCATCTACGAGCCCCTGGTCATCTTCAATGCCGAGGATGGCGGCAAGCCGGTGTTTCGCCTGGCGACCGATTATAAATTCTCCGAGGATATGAAATCGGTGACCTATACGCTGCGATCCGGCGTGAAGTGGTCGGATGGCCAGCCGCTGACGTCGGCCGACGTGAAATACACGATCGATCTGATGCTGAAGAACGCCGCCCTCGACACCGTCGGCGTCGGCGAGAGCGTTGCCTCCGTCGAAACGCCGTCGCCGACCGAGGTCAGGATCGATCTCAAGGCGGTGAATTCCGATTTCCCGGAATCGCTTGCGGATCTGGCCGTCGTTCCCGAGCATATCTGGAAGGACGTTTCCGATCCGGTCGCTTTCAAGAACGAGAAGCCTGTGGGCTCCGGCCCGATGACGGAGCTGCGCCGCTTCACGCCGCAGGTCTATGAGCAGTGCCGCAACCCGAATTACTGGGATGCTGCCTCGCTGCACGTCGACTGCCTCCGGCTGCCGCAGATCTCCGGCAACGACCAGATGCTTGCCATCCTGCCGGAGGGCAATATGGACTGGATCGGCTCTTTCATTCCGCAGATCGACAAGACCTTCGTCGCGCTCGATGCCGATCACAACGGCTATTGGCAGCCGCCGGCCGAAACCGTCGCCTTCCAGATGAACTTCAAGAGCGGCAATGAAGGCAACCTCGAGGCCTATAAGGACCTGAATTTCCGTCACGCCTTCAGCCTTGCCATGGACCGCGCATCGATGGTCGATATTGCCGGCTTCGGCTATCCCGTCGTCAACGAACATGCGACCGGCCTGCCGCCGCGCTTCGAGACCTGGCGCAACAAGGGCGCCGAAGGCGACAAGGACGCCTTCATGGGCTTCGATACCGAGAAGGCCAACAAGATCCTCGACGATGCCGGCTACAAGAAAGGCGCCGACGGTTTCCGCACGACGCCAGGCGGCAAGCCAATCGCCTTCCCGATCATCGTTCCGAACGGCTGGACGGACTGGATCGACGCGGTGCAGATCGCGGTCGAAGGGCTGCGCGCCGCCGGCATCAACGCGTCGGTTGCCACGCCGGAATACGAACAATGGCGCAAGCAGATCATCGACGGCAGCTTCGAGGTCGTCATGAACTCCCGCGCCGACGGCGCAACCCCGTTCCGCGGCTATTATCAGAGCCTGTCGACCGCCTATGGCGGGCGCATCACCGGCGCGCCCTCGCGCTATTCGAACCCGAAGCTGGACGCCCTTTTCGATCAATATCTGAAGGCAACGTCGGAGGATGATCACAAGAAGATCTTCAACGATATCCAGCTGCTGATTGCCGACGACTTCCCCGTCGTGCCGGTGTTCAACGGGCCGACCTGGTATCAGTTCTCCAGCAAACGCTTCACCGGCTGGGTCACCGACAAGGATCCCGTCATGAATCCGGAGGATCATGACAATAACCGCATGCGCCTGATGCATTTGCTGCGCCTCAAGCCGGTCAGCTGAGCCTCGCGAAGGAGCGGAAATGCGCGTTTCGAGCCGGCGCCTCGGCGTCTATGCGGTCGCCCTGGCGTTCGCGATCGTCATGAACTTCATCCTTCCCCGGCTCATGCCGGGGAGTCCGGTCGATGCCATGGTCGCCCAGCTCGGCCCGCGGGCGACACCCGCGGCCGTTGAGGCGATCAAGGCGCGCTTCGGCGCGGTCGACCAGCCGATGCTCTGGCAGTTCGTCGATTACGTGAAGGGGCTTGCGACCTTCGATCTCGGCGTCTCGGTCAAATATTATCCCCAGACCGTCGTCCAGGTTCTTGGCCGCTCGACGCTCTGGACGGTCTTTCTCGTGACGACCGCGATCATCTTTTCGCTCTGCGTCGGTGTCGTGCTTGGCGCGATCTCGGCCTGGCGCCGCGGCGGGCGCTTCGACACGATCGTCTCGCCGCTCTCCGTGATCATGATTTCGGTGCCGCCTGTCATCGTGGCGCTGACGACGCTGTTCGTCTTCGCGGTCTCGCTGCGCTGGTTTCCTGTCGGCTATGCCTATGATCCGAACCTCGATCCTGCCTTCGATTTCACCTTCGTCGGCAGCGTCTTTGCCCATGCGATCCTGCCGGTGCTGACGCTGTCACCGTTCCTGATCGGCGAATTCCAGACGACGATGCGCTCGTCGATGATTTCGGTGCTCGGCGAGGATTATGTGACTATGGGGCGTGCCAAGGGCCTCAGCCACCTCACGGTCATGTTCGGTTACGGCGCGCGCAATGCCATGCTTCCGGTGCTGACCAACCTGGCGCTGATGCTCGGCGCCGTCTTCGGCGGCTCGATCGTTACCGAGATCGTCTTCAACTATCCCGGCTTGGGACTGACGCTCTATACTGCGAGCATCGCCCGCGATTACCCGGTCATCCAGGGACAGCTACTGCTGATGACGCTCGCGACGCTCGGCGCCAATTTCCTCGTCGACCTCATTTATGGGCTCGTCGATCCCAGATTGCGGGAGGCCGTATAATGGGCTTCGGACTCCGGCCTATTCTCAGGCAGAAGAAGGCGCTGGCCGGCCTCGTCATCATTGTTGCCCTGTGGCTGATGGCGCTGTTTGCGCCGATCGTCGCGCCCGGCGAGCCGGGAGCGCGTGTCGGGCGGTCGCACCAACCGCCATCGATCGAACATGTCATGGGCACCACGAAGATGGGGCGGGACGTCTATCGCCAGTTCGTCTGGGGCGCCCGCAGTTCTCTCTCCGTCGGCTTTGCCACGGGGATTGCCATCACCGTTCTCGGCACGGCCATCGGCCTCGTCGCCGGTTATGCCGGCGGCAGGACCGATGCGGTGCTCGACCTTGCGACCAACGCCGTGCTTGTCGTGCCGAACATGCCGCTCTTAATCCTGCTCGCCTCCTTCGCCGGCACGGTGGGGCCGATGACGATCATGGCGATCATCGCGCTGACCTCCTGGCCCTGGGGCGCCCGCATGACGCGCTCGCAGACGATGGCGCTTCGCAACCGTGATTTCGTCACGGCCTCCAAGATGATCGGAGAGCCGGCCTGGCGCATCATCTTCGTGGAAATCCTGCCGAACCTGACGACGCTGATCGGCATCAACCTCGTCGGCAGCATCATCTACGCCATCGTTGCCCAGACGACGCTCGAATATCTCGGCTTTGGCGATCCCTTGAAGGTCTCCTGGGGCACGATGCTCTACAATGCCCAGAATTCCTCGGCGATCATGGTCGGCGCATGGTGGGACATCGGCGTGCCGGCAGCAGGCATCGCACTGACGGGGCTT
The DNA here is from genome assembly GCF_047532935.1 of Rhizobium sp. IY2. Taxonomy (NCBI): domain Bacteria; kingdom Pseudomonadati; phylum Pseudomonadota; class Alphaproteobacteria; order Hyphomicrobiales; family Rhizobiaceae; genus Rhizobium; species Rhizobium sp. IY2. The sequence goes on along the minus strand of NZ_JBLKNU010000002.1, from coordinate 983,165 downwards.
GGCCTTGCGCTTTTGAATTTCACCTTCGACGAGATCGCCAATCCGCAGCTGCGCTCCGGCCCGGCGCTGACGCGCTGGTTCCGCCTCACCCGCGCCCGCAACCGGGAACTGGAGCTTGGCCGATGAGCGACAATCTGCTGGAAATCGACAAGCTCAATGTCGACTATCTCGTCGACAAGGGAGAGTTTCGCGCCGTCAGGGACGTCTCCTTCACTATCGGCCGCGGCGAGATCTTCGGGCTGGCCGGTGAATCCGGCTGCGGCAAGAGCACGATCGCCTATGCCATCACCCGTCTTTCCAAGGCGCCGGCCTGGATCAGCGGCGGCAGCATCCGGCTCACCGGACAGGATCTCCTGAGGCTGCCGGAACGCGAGCTGCAGCGTATCCGCTGGAAGCGCATCGGCATGGTCTTTCAGAGCGCGATGAATTCGCTCAATCCACTGATGCGGGTCGAGGCGCAGTTCCACGACGTTCTCTACCGGCACACCGGTTGTTCGCGCGAGGAATCAAGAGCTCGGGCCGAGGAGATGTTCCGCCTTGTCGGCATTCACACCCATCGCATCGGCGATTACCCGCACCAGTTCTCCGGCGGCATGCGTCAGCGCATCGTCATTGCGATCTGCCTGGCGCTGAGGCCCGAACTCATCATCATGGACGAGCCGACGACCGCGCTCGACGTCGTCGTGCAGCGGGAGATCCTCGAGCAGGTCGTCGATCTGCAGCGGAGCTATGGTTTCTCGGTGCTCTTCATCACCCATGACCTGCATCTGATGGCGCAGCTCTGCCAGCGCATCGGCGTCATGCTGAAGGGCGAACTCGTTGAAGTGGGCGACGTGCGGCAGGTCGCCCAGGCGCCGCTGCACGCCTATACCCGCAAGCTCTGGAATGCCATTCCACAGCTTCCGGGCAATCCGCATCTCTCGGGGGTCCTGGCATGAAAGCGGAGACTGATGCTGTTGTCACGGATGCCGTGATCCGGCTCGAAGACATCAAGCGCAATTTCGGCCCGGTCCAGGCGCTGAAAAGGGTGTCCTTCTCGCTCTTTCCCGGCCGGGCATTGGCGCTGGTCGGCGAATCCGGCTGCGGCAAGACGACCTGCGCCCGCATCATTGCGCGTCTGGACAAGCCGACCGGCGGCAGGCTGTTTTTCCGCGGACAGGATCTGACCGCCCGCGGCGAGGCCAAGGATGAGCATCGCTACCGCCGAGAGGTGCAGATGGTCTTCCAGGATCCGTTCTCGTCGCTCAACCCGGCCTTCACCGTCAGCCATCATCTGGCGCGGCCGCTGCAATTGCACCGGCAGAACGGCGCGAGGGCGGATCTTGCCGAAGAGATTGCCAGCCTGCTGGCAAGCGTGGGGCTGGAACCCGATTTGACCCGGCAAAAATTCCCGCATGAGCTTTCGGGCGGGCAGCGGCAGCGCGTCAACATCGCCCGCGCGCTGGCGGTCGCGCCGAGCGTGTTGGTCGCCGATGAGCCGACCTCGATGCTCGATGTCTCCATCCGCAAGGACATTCTCGATCTGCTCGCCACAGTGAAGCGTGAAAACGACTTGGCCATGCTCTATATCACCCACGACATCGCGACGGCCGCACTTGTGGCCGAGGAGATCGTCGTGATGTTCGCCGGTCAAATGGTCGAATGGGGCGATACCGATGCCGTCCTCTCCGATCCCCGCCATCCCTATACGCGGTTGCTGCTTTCAGCCGTTCCGGATGGCAGCCGGCCGTTCGTGACGGGCGGAAGCGCGCGTTTCCTCGAACAGGCGGAAAAGGTGCGCTCGCTCAGCCGTCCTGAGTCCACCGTCGTCGAGCAGGTCGGCCCCAATCATTTCATGCGCGCGCTTGGCGGCTCGAATGCCGGAATGCTCGAGAGCTGATTTTCAAAAGGCCAATTCTCAAAAGGCCAATCCTCAAAAGGAAAGAGTGACCATGTCCACATCACGACCGAAAGCCCTGCGGCTTGAAACCCTTTGGAACCCGCCTGCCGACGGCAAGGAGTTTTCCTACGTCCTGCGCCTCAAGAACCTCGGCACCGAGCCGCTTTCGAATTTCTCGCTTTGCGTCAGCGGCCCGGGTCGTGTCGATCCGGCAGGTCGTGTCGAAGGCGCCACGGTTTCGCAGCGGCTCTCGAATTTCACCGAATTCCAGCCGCCGGCCAATTTCGTTCTCGGCGTCGGCGAGACGTGGACGATCTCGGTCTATGCGCTGAGCTGGCAGTTCCGCCACTGGACGGACGGCGCGACGAGCGGCTATCTCGCGCTTTCCGACGGCAGCACGATCGTGCTCACCATAGAGCCGACGCGATCTTCGGTCAGCAACGCGCCGCTGAAGCGTGGCGCCGAGATCTATCCGGTTCCCGTCAACGCGCCGGTTCAGGTGTCAATCATCCCCTGGCCGAACCATGTGGCCGTCACTGCCCGCCGGCCGCTGCCGGCCGGTTTTGCGCCGCAGGCGCAAAGCGCTGAAGGGGAGGCGGCAGCACGCAGCTTCGCAGCGCTGGTCGAGCATCTCTTCGCCGTTGAAGGCATCGTGCGGAGCGAGGCGGAAGGCGCGGTTCCGGTTGTCCTGAAGGAGGCCACCGGGTTCGGACCAGAGGCTTACCGGCTGAGTTTCGAAGGTGAGACGATCACCATCGAGGCAAGCCGCCAGAGCGGCTTCTTCTACGGTCTCGTCACGCTCGGCCAGATCTGGCGCGGCGCAAGGCTGCATCCCCAAGTCTTCCAGTTTCCGGCCGCAGGCGAGATCGTCGACGAACCGTCGATGGGCTGGCGCGGGCTGCATCTCGATGTCGCCCGCCAGTTCTACGGTGCTGCCGAGGTCAAGAAGCTCGTGGCGGTGCTGGCCTGGAACAAGCTCAACCGCTTCCACTGGCACCTTTCCGACGACGAAGCCTGGCGCGTCGAGATCGACGCCTATCCCGCCCTGACCGCGGTCGGCGCCTGGCGCGGCCATGGCCTGGCCGTTCCGCCGCTGCTCGGTTCGAGCCCTGCCCGCACCGGCGGTTATTACACCAAGGCTGCGATCCGCGAGATCGTCGCCCAGGCTAAGAGCTTCGGCGTCGAGATCGTGCCGGAGATCGATGTCCCCGGCCATTGCTACGCCATGCTACAGGCGATACCGGAGCTGCGCGACCCGGCCGAGGTCGGCAGCTACTATTCGGTTCAGGGCTTTCCCGACAATTGCATCAACCCGGCCCGCGAGAAGACCTACGAGATCATCGAGACGATCCTCTCGGAACTCATCGAGCTCTTTCCGTTCAAGACCATCCATCTCGGCGCCGACGAAGTTCCGCTCGGCGCGTGGTCCGGCTCGCCGGAAGCGCTCGAGCGCCTGCGCACCGTGGCGGGCGACGAGGTGGCCGATGCGCATGCCAAGCGGCTGAACGTCGTGACCAATACCCATGGCGCCGACGACATCCACGGCTCGGGCGCCGCCATCCTGCAGGCGGAGTTCCTGAATCGTGTCCAGCGCTTCCTTGCGAGCAAGGGCTGCATCACCGGCGGCTGGGAAGAGGCCGCCCACGGCGATGTCATCGACAAATCGAAGAGCTATCTCTGCAGCTGGCGCAACGTCGAGGTCTCGGCCGAACTTGCCGAACGCGGCTATCAAATGGTGGTCTGCCCCGGGCAGGTCTATTACCTCGACATGGCGCTCAGGCCCGATTGGGACGAGCCCGGCGCCAGCTGGGCGGGGACTTCGGATGCGGAAAAGCTCTACAATTTCGACCCCATCGGCGGCTGGACGACAGCACAGAAACAGAAGCTCCTCGGCATCCAGGCCTGCATCTGGTCCGAGCCGATGACGGATCGCGCCGTTTTCGACCGCCTCGTCTTCCCCCGCCTTTCCGCCCTTGCTGAAACGGGCTGGACGAAGCCGTCATCCAAGTCGTGGGAGCGTTTCAGGGCGCTAGCAGGACTGATGCCGCTGCTCTACGGGCTGCAGCAGTCGTAGCGCCCGGATCGGCCACGGGTTTTGATTTGCCGACCACCCTTGCCATCGCCGGAGGCGGTGATGGCGGGGGATACTGACATTGCTTTCAAAGGGAATTGTCCGGTGCCGCTTCATCTGCCGCGGGCGGCTGACATTCGGCTGCGGCGATACGAATCGGACGTGTTCCAATCGGCGCGCCGGTCGCGCGGTCGATGGTGACGGGATCGATCTCGGTTCCGGTCTCGGCGTCGAAGAAGCGGGTGACGTCACCGCCGCCGCGATGCTTGCGGCCCCAGGCACCGATCGCAAACAGCACCGGCAGAAAGTCGCGGCCAGCCTCCGTCAGCACATATTCATCGCGCGGCGGGCGCTCGGAATAGCGGTGTTTTTCCAAGAGCCCTTCCTCGGTCAACGATGACAGCCGCCCCGTCAGCATCGTCGGGACGATGCCGAGGCTTTTGCGAAATTCATCGAAGCGGGTCAGCCCCGCATGGGCGTCGCGCATGATCAGCATGCTCCACGCATCGCCGACGAGCGCTAGGCTACGGGCGATCAGACAGGGTTGATTTGAAAGATTCTTCATGTCGATATCTTTTTAGTAGTGACTTGCTATCAATTTGATAGTAACAGGTTGCGCATAGATGTTCCATGACAAAAACGAAGGCAGACATTGATGAGCAAGAGAGAACGCGGCGTTGCCCTGGTCACCGGGGCTTCCTCCGGCATCGGGCTGGTGACGGCGAAAGCGCTGCGGCACGACGGTTACCGTGTGTTCGGCACCAGCCGGAAGCCGATGCCTGATACCGCCGATGGCATCACCATGCTGGTCTGCGACGTCATCGACGATCAATCCGTGCAGGGCGTCGTCGACGAGGTTCTGAAACGCACGGGACGGATCGATCTGCTCGTCAACAATGCCGGGATCGGCCTGCTCGGCGGTGCCGAGGAGTCGACGACGGCGCAGGCCAAAGCCGTCTTCGACGTCAACGTCTTCGGCACGATGCGCATGACCAATGCAGTGCTGCCGGTGATGCGGCGGCAGCGTAGCGGCCGGATCATCAACCTGAGCTCGATCCTCGGGCTGATCCCGGCGCCCTTCAACGCGCTCTACGCAGCAACCAAACACGCGATCGAAGGCTATTCGGAATCCCTCGACCATGAGGTGCGAACGCAGGGCATCCGCGTCGTGCTCGTCGAACCGGGCGTCACTCGCACCTCTTTCGAGGAGAACATCACCCGGCCGGACAAGCCGCTTGCCGTCTATGATGCGGTGCGCGCCGATGCAGAGAAGCTGATGCGCGAGATCGTCTCGAAGGGCGATGCGCCCGAAGTGGTCGCCGCAACCGTCGTCCGGGCTGCCAATGCGCCATCGCCCAAGAGACGTTACACGGCCGGGAAAGCAGCAGGACAGGTGCGTTTCATCCGCCGCTTCCTGCCCGAGTCCTTCGTCGACAAGAGCCTGCGGAAATTCAACAAACTTCCCGATTGATCCTGGCTTGCCGCGCATTGTCGGCTCATCACAAACACGAAAGTTCGCCTTCATGAAAGCATTCCTGATCGATCGCTACAAGAAAGGCGGCGCCCTCAGGCTCGGCCAGAGCCCTGAACCGCAGCTGCGCGAGAATGACGTCATGGTCGAGATCCATGCCGCTAGCGTGAACCCGCTGGATGCCAAGATCCGGGACGGAGAGTTCAAGCTGATCCTGCCTTACCGGCTTCCTTTGGTGCTCGGCAATGATGTCGCTGGTGTCGTGGTCCGGGTGGGCGCCAATGTCCGGCAATTCAAGCCCGGCGACGAGGTCTATGCGCGCCCCAGCAAGGATCGCATCGGCACCTTCGCCGAGTATATCGCCATCGACGCTGCCGATATCGCCCTGAAGCCCGCCAATCTCAGCATGGAAGAGGCCGCATCCATTCCGCTTGTGGCGCTGACCGCATGGCAGGCGCTGGTCGAGCGCGCCAAGCTGCAGAAGGGGCAGCGGGTGCTGATCCATGCGGGCTCGGGCGGCGTCGGCACCATCGCGATCCAGCTTGCCAAACATCTCGGCGCCCATGTGGCGACGACCGTGAGCACGGCAAATATCGAGCTGGTGAAAAGCCTCGGCGCCGACGTGTTGGTCGATTACAAGAAGGACGACTTCGAAAAGGTGCTGAAGGGCTATGACGTGGTGCTGAACAGCCTCGGCAAGGATACGCTGGAGAAATCGCTCGCCGTCCTCAAGCCGGGCGGCAAGCTGATCTCGATATCAGGTCCGCCTGATCCCGACTTCGCCAGGGAAAACGGCTTCGGCTGGCTGCTGCAGCAGGTCATGCGCTTCTTGAGCTTCGACATCAGGCGGAAATCGAAACGCCTGGGGATCGGCTATTCCTTCCTCTTCATGACGGCAAACGGCGCGCAACTCGGCAAGATCACCGCGCTGATCGAGGCGGGCGCCATCCGCCCCGTCATCGACCGGGCCTTCCCGTTCGAGAAGACCAACGAGGCGCTGGACTATGTGGAAACGGGACGCGCGAAGGGCAAGGTCGTCATCGCGGTGAAGTGAGGTCTTTAGCCGGGGGGCTTTTGCAGGACGTCAAGCGCGGATTGGTTTCGGAAAAGACAAGTGCGGTCGAGCGAAGGGCGTCACTGTTGCTGCCGGTAGGCAGAGGGTGTGACGCCTGTGCCCAACTTGAATGCCCGTGTCATGTGGCTCTGGCTGCTGAAACCGCAGGCCGAAGCGATCTGCGCGATCGGGTCCATGCCGCACAACATCGATTTGGCGCGCTCGACACGCCGATGGGCCACCCAGCCATGCGGGGACACACCATAGCTTGCCCGGAACATCCGCTGAAAATGAAAGGCGCTGAGCTGCCCGATCGTCGCCAGATCCTGTAGGCGGATCGTCTCACTGAGATGGGCCTCGATATACTCGAGAATACGGCGTCGCACATGAGGAGCGAGCCCGCCGCTGATCGCGCAGGGACGCATCCCGCCAAAACGCGGATCAACGAAAAGATCGTTGATCGTCTGCGTCATTGCTTCTTCAGCCAACAGATGACCGCCCGCCAAAATCGCTTTCGTCATCTGCCGCAGCGTGTGCGCCACGGCGGGTGCCTCTGCGAAGGTCACTTCGGGAAGAGCCATGAGCCGAGCATCGCGGTCAAACGTCTCCGAAAACATCCGGCGCATTTGATCGTCGGGAACATACAGATGCACGAATTCGAAGAAGTCGGTGATTTCCCATTCGGACGAGTGCCCCTGTGGCATGATGCACAGGACCCCTGGACGGCCGCGCACGGGGCTGCCGTCCAGACGACGCGTTCCGGCGCCGCCTCTGAGATAAAGACTGAACGTATGACCGTTCGGCCGCTCATAGCTCATCCTGTCGTGTGAATTGTTCCAGATGGCCGCTGATCGCCCGAAACCCAAATCGATGGATTGTGACATCCGCGCATTGGGAGATGCGGACAAAAACCTGAAAACCGAGAGTCGGCTATCTTTCACCAATACTTCCCCATGCCTGGCCACGCCTTGCGAACAATACTGGTCGACGACCCACATGGCGAGCAGGAAGTCCGGGCAAATCGATTTCATAGCAAGAATGTGCAAGAGCCCTGCGCGCGGTTCGCCTATTGGTCGCGAAAACGAGGATCACTCCATGGCAAATGCCGCTCTCTTCATCGCGACCGTCCTCATATGGGGGACGACCTGGATCGCCATTGCGATGCAGGTCGGTCCCGTGCCGGTCCTGGTCTCGGTCTTTTACAGATTTGCAGTCGCAGCAGTGATACTCGTCGCCATCCTGGCTGTCATGCGGCGACTCAAGCTCCCTACCTTGCGCGATCAACCTTTCATCCTTGCGCAAGCGCTCTGCCTGTTCAGCCTCAATTTCATCTGTTTCTACAGCGCCGCCGCCTCCATCCCGTCCGGGCTGATCTCCGTAATCTTTTCGCTCGCAACGATCTACAACGCAGTCAATGCGCGCCTGTTCTTCGGCGACCGCATTACGGGCCGCACGCTTCTCGCAGCGGCGCTCGGAGCAACCGGGCTCCTCCTGCTTTTCGGCGAGGAAGTTGTCGTCGATTTCGATACGGGCACGTTGAAAGGGATCGGGCTCGCAGCGCTTGGCACGCTCTTCTTCTCGCTGGGCAACATGGCATCGCGTCGAAACAGCGCGGTCGGAATCTCACCGCTGACCGCCAATGCATGGGGCATGACCTATGGCGCGATCATCCTCCTCTTCCTGATTGCCGTGACGCAAACGCCGATCGTGGCGCCGCCCAACATCACCTATATTGCCGCCCTGTTCTATCTCGCGGCAATCGGATCGGTGATCGGTTTCACCACCTACCTGATGCTGGTGTCCCGCATCGGTTCCTCACGCGCTGCCTATGCCACCGTCCTGTTCCCGATCGTTGCCCTGTCATTGTCGACGGTCTTTGAAGGCTACCACTGGAGCGGTCTGGGCCTGATCGGCCTGGCGCTGACGCTTCTCGGGAACGTGGTCATCTTTGCGCGACCTCTCGCCCGTCGCCCGCTGCAAGCAGATGCGAGGCAGCCGGCCGGCGGATGAGGCCGGCATCGGTAACCTCCCGGGCGCTCTAGCACTTTGAATCTACGCATCGCGCTTTCCGAAAATCGATTCCGATTTTCGGGCCGATGCGCTAGCCGAGCGGTTTTTGCAGGACGTCGAAGCGCGGATTGGTTTCGGAAAAGATCGGCAGCGCGGCGGCGCCGAGGATGGCCGTATCCTTGCCGGTCATGCCGATCATGACGCGAGGCGCGGTGCGCTTCTGGCTGGGGTCGATCGGGGTGTACAGCGGCTCCAGCCGCTCTGCCAGCCGAAGCATCAGCGATGTCGATATGCTGCCGCCGAGCACGATGGTCTGCGGATCGAAGGCCAGTTCCAGAAAATCGACAGTCTGCCGCAGCGGCTGGACGGCCTGATCGAGCCAGGCATCGAGACCCTCACCGCCCCTGGCGATCAGTGCGTCGAGATCGTCAGGCGAAAGCTCCTCGGCATTGGCAATGCCCATGAATTCGTAGGCAACGGTCGGCGAAATGTAGCGATCCAGACAACCGCGCTTGCCGCAGCTGCAGAGCTTGCCATGCGGTTCGACGATGATATGCCCGATCTCGCCGGCATTGTTGCGGCTGCCCTTGTAGAGGTGGCCGTCGAGGAACATTCCCGCACCGATGCCGCCGCCGCCGGCGAGGAAGAGACAGACGAAGCTGCCCAAACCGCGGGCGACGCCGTGAAGACGCTCGCCGATCGCCGCTGCCGTCGCATCGTTCTCGACGAGCACCGGCACCTTCACCCGCTGTTCCAGCTCATGCCCGACAGGAAAGTCCTGCCAGCCGGGCAGGCTCTGCGGGCTGAGAGAGGTTGTGCCGCCATCGGCATAACGGCCGGGCAGGGCCATGCCGACGCCGAGCAGCCGGTTCCGGTCGAATGCGAAGGCCTGCTGAAGATCCTCGACGATTGTCTGGAGAGCCGGCATGGCCCTTTGCGGATCGGGGTGTTCGACATGGCGCTCGATGCGTGCGCAAACGGCGCCGGACAGATCCGTCAGAACGCCGCTTGCGCGCTGGCGGCCGAGTTCGAGGCCAATCGAATAGGCACCGCGTGGATTGATGGTGTAGGGGATGATCGGCTGACCGCGCGCCAGCTTCTGCGCCTCGGACGGGACGAGAAGGTGCGATCTCTCCAGTTCCTCGACGATATTCGAGACGGTCTGGGCGGTCAGCGCCGTCATCCGGGCGATCGCCGCGCGCGACAAGGGGCCGTGCGTGCGGACAGCCTCGATCACCACACGCCGGTTGTGAGACTTGGCCTGCTCGAGATTCGTGCCAGAGATCGCCTTCATGTCGCCTTCAAAGGAAATGGTGCGTCACCCTTGTCACAAGACGAACAGCGATGAAAGCTCCATTCTTCGCAACGTCTTATTTGCTCAACGGGCTCTGCGTCCTTGCAGGAAGCCGAGGAGCGCTATGCCGGATAATCCGGTGACGGCGCTCAGGATGGCGGTTCCCGAATAGCCTGTCATGAATGTGCCGGCGGCAAAGACCAGCGCGCCGATCCCGGCGCTGGCAAAGATGTTGACGGAGATCAGTGCGCTGCCGAGCCCCGGCCGGTCGGCGATGAGATCCTGCAGATAGGTGATCGGAAAGCTGATGATCGCGGCCGCTCCAATGCCTGCGAGCAAGGTGAGCCCATAGAGGTGCCACGGCTGCGAGGCAAAGCCGAGAAGGCTGAGGAATACGGCATAGATGACGGTGCCGGCGGCAAGCGCCGTCATCTGCCCGGTCTTCCGGGCAATCCGCGACCAGATGATGATGAAGACGACCTCCAGCAATGCGACGATGCCGACAAGAATGCCGACGTCGCTGAGCTTGCCATGCGCAGCACCGGTGGCGATCAACGGCAGAAGGGCGTCATTGAGATGCAGCGTGCTGGTAATCAGCGCCACCCCGCAAATATGCGCGGAGATGCGCGGCGAAACCACCTGGCGCAGCGCGCCGAGATAGCTGAGATGATGGACCGCGGCCATCTCCGTTGCCGACCGCTTGGGCAGGGCGAAGATGATGATCGCCTGGCAGAGCAGACATGAGATGGCGGCAAAGAGATAGGCCGGCAGCATGCTCGATGCGCCGGACAGCATGAGGCCTGTTATCCCCGGGATCAGCACCCAGGACAGCGAGATCATGGCGCGCACACCGGAGTTGGCCGTCACCATGTCGCTTCGGTTCATGCCGTGCATCGCCGCGCGTGCATTGGCAAACAGCAGCGAGTTCAGCGCCCCGTAAATCGGCAGCGGCAGCAAGCCGCTGATGACGAAGACGGCGGCTGTGGGAAAAGCGTAGACCATGCCGTAGCCGGCGATGCCGAACAGGCAGGCGCCGATCATCGTCGACCTGTACTCGCCCAGCCGATCGGCGAGATTGCCGAGCAGGATGCTGATGACGACGTTCACCGCCGCCGAGACGAAACTCAGGAAGGAATAGAGGCCGTCGCTCAAGCCCAATTCGCGGATACCGACGATCGAACGGTAGGGTGCAGTCATCGCCCCCGCCATCCCGAAGGTAAAAATGGCGATCATGCTGGCGCGGATCGCCGGATTGCGGAAGACATCGGGAAAAAGGCGGCTCATGCGGTCATCGATCCGAAGTAAGCCGGCTTCACAACCTGCTCCTCTCGTATTCCTCTAGAGCAATTCCAGGAAAAGTACGAACCGGTTTTTCGTCCGGAATTGCGTAAAAACAAAAAGTTAGAGCGGTTCGGCGCTTCCATGAAAAGATGAACCGCTCTGGATTTCAATAATGTTCCGATTGCGAGAAGGTCCGCGCCAGTTCGGCTTGGCCAGCCGTGAGGCCGCAATCGACTGGCAGGCAGACGCCTGTGATCGCTGCGGCAAGAGGACCGGCAAGGAAGGCCACGGCATTGGCGACGTCTTTCGGATCGACGACGCGCTGCAGCGGATACCAGCGGCGAGCTTCCTCGAAAACATTTGGATTGGCGCTTGCGCGTGCTTCCCAGGCCTGCGTCTTCACCGTGCCGGGTGCGACGGCATTGGAGCGGATGCCGAACTTGCCGTATTCCACGGCAACCAACCGGGTAAAATGCAGAAGGCCTGCCTTGGCGGCGCTATAGGCAGGGTGTCCGAAGACATGCAGGCCGTTGACCGAGGCGATGTTGACGACGGAGCCCTTCGAGGCCTTCAGCATGGGCTCGCATGCGCGGAAACATAAGAATGCCGCTTCGAGATTGAGCGCAACGTCCGCCCGCCAGATCTCCGGCGTCGTCTCGTGCAGGTTGGTGGCGCGGGCCGCACCGGCATTGTTGACGAGGGTCCGAACCACACCGATCTCCGCCGCACGCCTTGCCAATTCGGCAATGCTCGTCTCGTTGGTCACGTCGCATCCGACGGCCACGAAACGATTGCCCGGCCCGAGTTTTGACGCCACGGCAGCCGCAGCGGCAGCATCGATGTCGGCGAGCAGCACGACGTCGTGGTCATCGGCGAGCCGTGCGGCGATCGCCGCGCCGATATCGCCTGCAGCGCCGGTCACGATGGCTATCGACTGCGTCATTTCCTGTCGCTCCCGTTCATGAACCTCAATCTCCAAGCAATTGCCGGTCGTCGCCGTCGCGGTGAATGACCAGCTGCTGCTTGATGCGCCGAAGCGTGGTCGTCGCCTTTGGCTGAACGGCGTAGGCGACCAGGCTCGACAGAATATCGACCGTCGCGATGTAGGCGATGCGCGTGGAGGTCGGGCGATAGATATTGCTGCCTTCGGGAAGGTCGATCGGCACGACGATCTCGGCAGCCTTGGCAACCGGGCTTGCCGTCTGGGTCAGAGCGATCGTCTTCACCTTGGCCTGGCGGGCAAGCTCGAAGGCCCGCACCAGCTCCGTATTGCGTCCCGAGAAGGAGGAGCCGATCAACACGTCGCCGGGCCTTGCCGCGGCAGCCATCATCAGCTGCATGCTGTGGTCGGAACTTGCCGTGATGCGCAACCCGAGACGGAAGAGGCGATTCTGGAGTTCGTCCGCGATCATCGACGAATTGCCGCCCGAGCCGAAGGCGTAAATCATATCGGCCTTGGCGATATGCGAAACGGCGGCTTCGATCGCGGCGAGATCAAGCGACCGGTGCAGGAGAAACAACGCGTTCTGGGCCTTGGTGATGATATCCTGGGCCACATCGGCCGGGTCGGTGCTTTTCGATTCCGGTTTCAGATAACGCACGCCGATATGGGCGGTTCGGGCGAGCTGCACCTTGAAGTCGGAGAAACTTTCGCAACCCAGCCGACGGCAAAAACGGGTGACGGTCGGCGGCGATACCTCGGCCCGTTCCGCCAGCTCGATGATCGAGGCGTTCACGGCAAACTCGAAGTCGTTGACGATGATTTCCGCGATGCGGCTCTCGGAGGGGGAGAGCCGGCTCTTGTCTTCCTGCAATGTCGAAAAGATATCCAAACCCGTCCCCCCGATGGCGCGCTATCCATCCTTCTTCTTATAGGCCACGCAGTCGATCTCAACCTTGCAATCGACCATCATCGACGATTGCACACAGGCGCGTGCCGGCGGATGTTCGCCGAAATACTCCTGATAGATTTTATTGAAGGTCCAGAAGTCGCGCGGATCGTCGAGCCAGACGCCGACGCGCACGACGTCCTCGACGCCGTACCCGGCCTCATCGAGGATCGCCAGCACATTGGCGATCGTCTTGTGGGTCTGGGCAATGATGTTACCGTCGATGATTTCGCCATCTTCCATCGCAACCTGCCCGGAAACATACAGCCATCCGTCGGCTTCGACCGCACGTGCGAAAGGCAGCGCCTTGCCGCCGGCGCCGGTTTGAACAGTGCCATAGCGCTTGATGGGCATGCTGAAGTCCTTGCAAATTATTTTCTTGATAAGTTGACAAATGACCATAGAAAGCGGAATTTGACCAGTGAAAAACGCGATTTATGAAAAGAATTTCAATCCGGGGCAAACATGCGCGATCCTTTCCTAAATCCTTTCCCGTCCGACAGCGCCCGGTCTGCGATCTGGGAAATGCTCGTTCCGCGCGATATCGATGCCTTTCTGGCCGCCGACTGGTCGATGGTCGAGCATGACTTCGTCGAAGAGGGCTTCATCGGCATCGACGGTCAGAAGGCCGTCAGCCCCGACAAGTGGCGCCTCGCATTTCCGACGCTGTCGGCCTATCGCGAGGAATGGCTGAGGCAGGCCAGGGATTTCGCCGCACAGAGTTTCGCGGAAGATGCGCGCACGGCGATCTTCACCACGACGACGCTTGAGGATATCGAGATCGAAGGCGACATGGCGCTTGTCCGCAAGAAATTCGACGGCGGCATTTCCAAGCCTGACGGCACCCGCGATATCATGCAATGGCAGACGCTTTATTATTGCAGGCTTCACCAAGGACGCTGGAAAATCTCAGGTTTCACCGGCTACCTGCCGAACCCGATGGGTTGACGCGCGGACGACAACACGAAGGCCACTTTCTTGCGCATTTTCACCGCAGCACTGGCGACCGAGACCAACACCTTTTCCCCGATCTGCGTGGATCGCCGCGCATTCGAAGCCTCGCTTTATGCCCCGCCCGGCCAACATCCGGAAACGCCGACGCTCTGCACTGCACCGATCACCGTCGGAAGGCGCGTCGCCCGAGAAAAAGGTTGGGAGCTGATCGAGGGAACCGCCACCTGGGCCGATCCCGCCGGTCTCGTCAACCGGGCGACCTACGAAGAATTGCGTGACGAAATCCTCGATCAACTCCGCGCGGCAATGCCGGTCGACGCTGTCGTGATGGGCCTGCATGGGGCCATGGTGGCCGCCGGATACGAGGACACGGAAGGCGATCTTCTCGCGCGCATGCGCGAGATGGTCGGGCCCGACGTGCTGATCTGCGCCGAACTCGATCCGCACAGCCATCTCACGGTAAAACGCGTCGCGGCACTCGATTTCGCCGTCTATTTCAAGGAATTTCCGCATACGGATTTCGTCGATCGCGCCGAGGATCTCTGGCGCATCGCCGTGGAAACACTGGAAGGCCGGGCCCAGCCTGATATGTCGGTGTTCGACTGCAAGATGATCGACGTCTTCCCGACATCGCGCGAGCCGATGCGCTCCTTCGTCGACAAGATCATGCGGATCGAGAAAGATGATCCGGACATCCTGTCGATCTCGGTGATCCACGGCTTCATGGTGGGCGACGTTCCCGAAATGGGAACGAAGCTGCTTGTCGTGACCGACGACAAGCCGGAAAAGGGTGCGGCTCTGGCGCGCGAACTCGGCCTGGAGCTGTTTTCCAAGCGCGGCACCTTCATGGTTCCGCAGATCGACGAGAAGGAAGCCGTGTCGCGGGCGATGGCCGCCACCGCATGGCCCGTCGTCATTGCCGACGTCTGGGACAATCCGGGCGGCGGCACGGCAGGGGATGCCACTGTCGTCCTCGGCGAACTCCTGGCCCGCGGCGTCACCAGCGCCGCGATCGGCACGATCTGGGATCCGGTCGCCGTGCAGATCTGTTTTGCGGCGGGCGAGGGGGCGGAGATTCCGCTGCGCTTCGGCGCCAAGTCGGCGCCCGGCACCGGCAACCCCATCGACGGCACCGTGAAGATCGTCAAGCTCTTGAAGAACGCCGAGATGCAGTTCGGCGAGAGCCTCGCACCTTTCGGCGATGCCGCCCATATCGTGCTTGACGGCATCGACATCATCCTCAATTCCACCCGCGCCCAAAGCTTCGATCCGAGCCTTTTTTCGGTGATGGGCATCGATCCCACCAGGCAGAAGATCCTGGTGATCAAATCCACCAACCACTTCTTCGCGTCCTTCTCGAAGATCGCAGCGGAAATCCTTTACTGCTCCGCCGGAACGCCCTATCCCAATAATCCGGCAACGACGCCGTACCAGCGGGCACCGAAGACCATCTGGCCGATCGTCGCCGATCCACATGGGATAGAACGCGGAGCCGCCTAGATGCCTGATACCAGCTTCGCCGTCGTCGCCAAGGCAGGCGACAGGATCGCCGACCTCTCGACGCCGCGTCCCGTGATCGACGAAGACAGGCTGGCGGCAAACATCGCCCGCGTTCAATCCTACATGGATCAGCACGGGCTGAACTTCCGGCCGCATATCAAGACGCACAAGATCCCGGCCCTGGCCGTCGCGCAGACTGCCGCGGGCGCCAAGGGCATCAATTGCCAGAAGGTGACGGAAGCCGAAGTCTTCGCCGCGGCCGGCTTCGAGGACATCCTCATCACCTTCAATATCCTCGGACCGCAGAAAATCGAGCGGCTGGCCAGGCTGAACGACAGGATTTCGGCGCTCAAGGTCGTCGCCGACAGCGAAGTGACGGTCGATGGGCTGGCAGCACATTTCTCCGGCCACAAGCCGCTGAACGTACTGGTCGAATGCGATACCGGCGCTGGCCGCTGCGGCGTACAGACGCCGGGGGAGGCGGCCTCGCTCGCCAAGCGCATCGCCGCCGCCGACGGCCTGACCTTCGGCGGCATCGTGACCTATCCGAAGCCGCAATCGGCGGCCGCCGTGGAAGCCTTCATCGCTGAAACGCTGGCACAGCTGAAAGCCGAAGGCATTGCCTGCCCGATCGTCAGCAATGGCGGCACACCCAGCCTCTTCGAGGCCCATCTCGTCAAATCGGCCACCGAACACCGCGCCGGCACCTACATCTACAACGACCGCCAGATGGTGCGCATGGGCCATTGCACCGAGGACGATTGCGCCATGCATGTTCTGGTGACCGTGGTGTCACGCCCAAATGTCGACCGCGCCGTCATCGATGCCGGCTCAAAGGCGCTGACCTCGGATCTTCAGGGCTTCAGCGATTACGGCCTGATCGTCGGTTATCCCCAAGCGCGGATCAGCAGCCTCTCGGAAGAACACGGCGTCATCGATCTGTCCAATTGCACCGGCCCCCGGCCGCAGATCGGCGAGAAGCTCTTCATCATCCCGAACCACACCTGCGTGGTATCCAACCTGTTCGATACGATGGTCTTCCACCGCGGTGGCGTCGTCACCCGCGTCGAGGAAGTCGCGGCCCGCGGCCTCGTCTGGTAGGGGAGGAACGCCGCTCGACGGGGCTCAGTGCGTCACTTGGGCATATCGTGAAGGTATGTTTCAAACTTTGACCAGAACTGGTGGTCAAATACGGTTTCTTTATCGAGCTTTAGCTGCCGTGCCATGCCGATGCATTCGCTGGCGTTTAGTTTGATCGTTTTTCGAGATTTGATAAGCTCTAAAAACAGACCCTCGAAAGCCATTTCATATTCTCGATTGTCCAGATAAAGCCCAATGGCCTCACCGGATTCAGCATCGAGATCTGCGCGTGACATCACGCTTCGCACAAACTGATCGATCGGCTCAAAATCATCACTTGTTTGTCCGCACGGCATGTATCCGTCCTAGGCGGCCGTCGGATTGATGAGGTTCATATCGATTTCGGTCAGTTCCACCCGCCGCTCGAAGGCAATGCCCGCCTCGTCGAAGAGGTGGCAGTCCGCAGCATTGATGCCGGTTGCGACAGGCGCATCCGCGCGGATGCCGACGCTGCCGGGCAGCATGGCGCAGAAATTCTCGGCTTCGCCGTTCAGCGAGGCGTAAGCGACCGTATTTGCCCCGAGGCGCTCGATGACCGTCGGCGTCACGGTAAAGACGATGTCGCCGCCGCCGAGCTGGATATGCTCCGGCCGGATGCCGAGCGTCAAAGCCTTGCCGACCATGCCGTCGCGCGGCGTCACTGGCAGAACGGCTGTCTGGCCCTGATAATCCACCTCGACGCCATTGGCGCTGACGCCCTTGCAGGTCACCGGCAGGAAATTCATTTTCGGATTACCGATGAAGCCGGCGACAAACTGGTTTGCCGGCTTGTGATAAAGCTCCAGCGGCGCCCCCGTCTGCGAGATATCGCCGGAATCGAGCACCACGATACGATCGGCCATGGTCATCGCCTCGACCTGATCGTGCGTCACATAGATCATCGTCGCCTTCAACTGCCTGTGCAGCTTGGCAAGCTCGATGCGCATGTCGGCGCGCAGTGCTGCGTCGAGGTTGGAAAGCGGCTCGTCGAACAGGAAGATCTTCGGTTCGCGCACGATGGCGCGGCCGATCGCGACGCGCTGGCGCTGGCCACCGGACAGCATGCCGGGTTTCTGCTGCAACCGCTGTTCGAGGTGAAGGATGCGGGCGGCATTTTCCACCTTGGCCTTGAGCTTTTCCTCTTCCATCCTTTCGACGCGAAGCGGGAAGGCAATGTTTTCGAAAACTGTCATGTGCGGATAGAGCGCGTAGGACTGAAACACCATGGCGATGCCGCGCTTGACCGGCGGCAGGTCATTGACCCTGATACCATCGATAACGATATCGCCCGCGCTCGTCGCATCGAGACCGGCAATCATGCGCAGCAGGGTGGATTTGCCGCAGCCTGACGGGCCGACGAAGACGACGAACTCGCCGTTCCTCACCTCGAGCTGCACGCCCTTCAGAACTTCGTAGTCGCCATAGAACTTCTGAACTTTGTTGAGAAGGAGCTGTCCCAAAAATCTGTCTCCACCGGCGGCCTTGTCGCACATTCGATCGGGGAGGGATCGCGGGCTGTGCACCCGCGATCCCAAAGAGTCCAAAGCGCTTTACTTGAACGCTTCGATTTCGCCGGCAGCCTTCTTCAGCGCGGCTTCCGGTTCGGCCTTGCCCGTCACCACCGACTGAATCATCTCGATGATCGAGTTCTGGAAGCCCTTGTAGTCGGTGAAGAGCGGTTCGGGACCACCATAGTTGATACCCTCGATGAGCGGCTTCCAGTAAGGATCCTTGGCGACGAACTCGTCGACCTTTGCCGACGGGCGCAGCGGGGTCAGGCCGGCACCGCCCTGCAGCTCGTATTCCGACTGGACGTCGGGCGAGGTGATGAACTTGGCGAATTCCGTCGCCTTCTCCTCGACCCCCGAACCCTTGAAGATCGCCAGGCTGTCGGTGATCAGCAGCGTGCCGGGTCCCTTGGCGTCGGGACCGAGCGGCAGCGTCGCAATACCCCAGGCAATCTTCGTCTCCTTCAGCCTGGAGGCGGCGCCCGATCCTGCCTGGATCATGGCGACCTTGCCGTCGAGGAAGATGGCGCGGACTTCGTTCTGCTCATAGGCCGTCGGGCCTTCCTCGGAGTAGGGGACGATATCCTTGTAGGCCTTCAGCGCGGCGAGAATCTGCGGGCTGTCGAGCGTGACCTTGCCTTCGGCATCCGTCACCGCGCCGTTGTTGGTGTAAACCCAATGCATGAACTGGTGCATCGTGTTGTCGAAGGTCTTGGCGGAGAGACCGAAGCCCGGAATGCCGGTCTTTTCCTTGATGGTCTTGGCCATTTCGATTTCTTCAGCCCAGGTCTTCGGCGGCTTCTCGGGATCGAGGCCGGCCTGCTTGAAGAGGTCCTTGTTCCAGTAAAGCGCCTTGGTGGAGAAAGCGATCGGGACGCCCCACTGGGTATCCTCGAAGGTCACCGTGTCGACGATGTGCGGATAGTAGCTCTTCTTTTCGTCATCGGTCATCGGCACCGGGACGATCAAGTCGTTCTGCGCGAATTCCTTCAGCGTGCGCGAGCCGACATAGGCCATGGCAACGGGCGTGCCGGCGGCGGCGAGCGTCGTTGCCTTGTCCTGGCACTGCGCCCAGCCGACAACTTCGGGCGTGACCTTCCAACCTGCGTTCTTTTCTTCCCACTGCTTGATGTATTTGGTGTGGACCGGGTCGATCGTGTCGCCGCAATAGATCCAGCTGATTTCCTTGTCGGCCGCCTGGGCAGTGACTGCGGTCAATGCCGTCGAACCGAGCAAGGCGAGGGCCATCAGGCCTGTCTTGATGGTAATGCTCACGTCGTGACTCCCATTCTTGTGTTAGCTGTTCACTCGTTTTTTGGTCTTATTGTTTCACCGCACCGGCGGTCAGCCCGCCGACAAGGTAGCGCTGAAGGAAGAAGATGACGACCATCGCCGGCGCGATACCGACGAAGGAAGCCGCCATCAGTTCGTTCCAGATGACCTCCTGCTTGCCGAAGTAAGCAAAGAGCCCCACCGGCAAGGGCATGTATTCGCTCTTCGAGTTGAACGTCAGCGCGAAGATGAATTGCTGGGCGTAAGCGCCGATGAAGGTGGTTATGGCGACGACGATAATCCCCGGCATCGCAATGGGCAGGATGACACGGCGCAGCGTGTAGAAATGGCTGGCGCCATCCATGTAGGCCGCTTCGTTGAGCTCCTGTGGAATGCGGATCATATAGGTGCGCAGCAGCCAGATCGCCGACGGGATCAGGAAGGCGACGCCCGGCACGATCATGGCGAGATAGGTGTTGAGCACGCCCATGCTGCGCATCAGCCGGAAGAGCGGGATCAACAGCACGGCGCCGGAGAACATGTTCACCGTCAGGAACGCGCCGAGCAGGATCCCCATGCCCTTGAATTCGAACTTCGCGAAGGCGTAAGCCGCCGGAATGACGAGGCAGAGCACGATCAGCGTGACGATGATCGAGATGAAGAACGAGTTGAAGATATAGCGCCCGAAGCCCGGAACGCTGATCCACATTGTCCGGTAGGCTTCGAACGAGCCGTTCTCCGGCCAGAAGCGGTAAGGCGAGGAAAAGAGCTGGGCGAGCGGCTTCAGCGACACCAGGAAGCCCTCGACGAAGGGCGACAGCACGAAGAACAGAAACATCGCGATGCCGCAATAGATCAGGATGATTTCCCACCAGCGGTAACGGTCGATCATGGCGGCACTGCTCATGCGCGCTTCTCCGGATTGAGACGGCGGGTGACGCGGAAATAGGCGAAGCAGAAGAGCGACAGGAAGATGCAGATCAACACAGCGCGCGCTGCACCTTCCCCGTATTTCTTCGAACCGATCGCCGTCTGATAGGTATCGATGATCATCGTCGTCGTCTCGCCGCTCGGTCCGCCCTGCGTCAGGATCCAAATGATGTCGAACGAGTTGAAGGTGGCGATCAGCGACAGCATCGACATGGTGATGATCGCCGGAACCATCAGCGGCAGGGTGATGCGGCGGAAGCGGTACCAGCGGCCGGCGCCGTCGGTCCAGGCAGCCTCATAAAGATCCTTCGGAATGGATTGGATCGCCGCCAGGAAGTAGATCGTCACCAGCGGCACGCCGATCCACACATCGGTGATGATCGTTGCCCAGAAGGCGGTGCTGCCATAGGCGAGGAAGGCGACCGGGCCGTCGACGAGACCGAAGCGCTGCAACAGGCCTGATATCATTCCGAACTGGCCGTTATACATCCAGCCCCACATGAAGATGCCAATGGCCATCGGCACGATCCATGGCGGCATGGTCAAAAGCCGGAACAAGGAGCGGCCTGGTACGGCGGCATTCAGCATGCATGCGCCGAAGGTGCCGATCACCATTTTCAGGGCGACCGAGAAGAACGTCCAGATGAAGGTCCGGAAGATGACTTCCGCAAACCGCTCATTGAAGATCTTCTCGTAGTTGATCCAGCCCACCCAATTGGTGGTCTTCCTCAGCGATGCATCGGTGAAGGAGAGAATGAACGTATCGACCAGCGGATAGGCGACGATCGCCAGAACGTAGAGGACAGCCGGGAGAAGAAGGATCCAGGCGAAGATGACCGTGCTTCTTTGAACACTCATCTTGCCACTCTCCTCAAGCCGCTCTTGCGTGAAGGGCTTCGTCGAAACGGTCCCAGATCGGTCTGAGATCGACGACCGTTTTCTTCATCCTCGCCTCGTCCATCGCCAGAGCCAGAATGCCGGCTTCGAGCGCATTCAGCGTGGAAACGGGAAGTTCGAGCCCGGTGCGCACGCTTTCAAGCAGGTCGCTCGCCATCTGTTCATCGGCGCCGTAATGCTGGGAGAGCTCGGTGGCGGCATATTTGTTTTCGACCACCTTGTTGCCGGTCAGCTGTTCGTGAACGTCGAGATAGCCGCGCACGAAATCGCCTTCGGCCATGCCGCGCGACCCCATGATGGCGAAACGGCGGAACTGGTCGGGCACGTTGAGATTGGTGTGAAAGTTCATGCCGACGCCATTGGCATATTCGACGATCGCCACCTGGTAGTCGATGATATCGGCATCGCTGTCGAAGACCTTGTCCGAGCCCATCCATCCGCTCGGCTTGCGGTGGAAGAGTTCGAGGTCGTTGATGCCCTCGCGCGCCGGATCGTTGGCCGGAATGAAGCTCTTGCGGCCGCCGAAACTGGCGACGCGTTCCGGCCGTGCGCCGACCACGCCATTGTAAAGATCGAGGTCGTGACAGCATTTCTCCAGCATGAAGCTGCCGGAGTAACGCTCGTAGCGGCGCCAGTCGCGCATGAAGAAGGCGCCGTGATAAGGCTCGATATGTTCGGAGGCCTCGATCGACACGATCTGACCGAGCTTGCCCTCGGCCTGGATGGCGCGGAGATCCTTATAAAGAGGGGAATAACGCAGCACGAGACCGACCATCAGCCGCTCGTGGCCGAATTTTGCCATCAGATGGGCAAGCTCGATGCTTTCTGCGATGGTCGTGACGATCGGCTTTTCACAGAAGACCTTGAGACCGGCCTGAAGGCCGAGCCTGATATGGTCGAGATGGAGGTGATTGGGGGAGCCGATCATCAGCAGATCGAGCTTTTCGGAAGCGAGGAGTTCTTCCGGCGAACCATAGGCCTTGCCGACTGAAATGCCCTTTTCCGTCAATCCGGGAAGTCCGGCGGGTTCCGGATCCACATAGCCGACAATGTCGAAGCTGCTATCGATTGCCTTGAAAACATAGCCGAGATAGCCGAGCCGGAATCCTAGCCCAATGATTCCCACTTTCATGCCGATCAAGTTCCCATTTAGTAATTTATTTTCTTTAAGTTGGGACAAAAATCGAGAGGCGTCAATAGAAAACGGGCCTCAAAGCGCGAGTATGAAATTAATTTTCATAGATCGATAGCGGGCGGCCCATTGCTTGCAACAACTGGGCGGACGCGGTTCGCCGGATGGACGTTGGTGCGCACGCTCCCGAAGCCAAGGCAGTCATTCGGCGCGGTTGCCCCGGCCGACAAGCTCACGCGAAACTCGCGAAATGTTGAAAAGAGTCGCGAGCTTACCTGTGTAGGATGGTGCGAGAACAAGGAGGCAGGAGGAGCCATCATGACGCGTATGACAGCCAAGGATTTCCCTCAGGAACTTCTCGAACTCTACGATTATTACGCCCACGGGAGAATTACCAAGCGTGAGTTTCTCGACCGGGCCGGCAAATTCGCCGTCGGCGGCGTGACGGCGGCCGCCATTCTTGCGTCGCTGAGCCCTGACTATGCGCTGGCGACCCAGGTCGAGTTCACCGATCCCGACATATCAGCCGAATACATCACCTATCCCTCGCCAAAGGGAAATGGAGATGTGCGCGCCTATCTCGTCCGCCCGAAAAACGTGACCGGCAAAGTCGCGGCCGTGGTGGTCGTTCACGAGAACAGGGGCCTGAACCCCTATATCGAGGATGTGGCGCGCCGCGTGGCAAAGGCGGGTTTCGTAGCACTTGCCCCGGATGGCCTGACGTCGGTCGGAGGCTACCCCGGCAATGACGAAAAGGGGCGGGAGCTTCAGCAGAAGGTCGACCCGGAAAAGCTGATGAACGACTTCTTCGCGGCGGTCGAATTTTTGATGCATAACGATCTCACCACCGGCAAGGTCGGCATCACCGGCTTCTGCTATGGCGGCGGCGTCGCCAACGCCGCGGCGGTGGCCTATCCGGAACTTGCCGCGGCCGTGCCCTTTTACGGCAGGCAGCCGCGCGCCGAGGACGTGCCGAAGATCAAGGCGCCCTTGCTTCTCCATTATGCCGGGTTGGACAAGGGGATCAACGAAGGCTGGCCGGCCTATGAAGCTGCGCTGAAGGCATCGGGAAAAACATTCGAGGCCTACATCTATCCCGACGTCAATCACGGCTTTCACAATGATTCCACGCCCCGCTACGACGAGGCGGCAGCCAAGCTCGCCTGGCAGCGAACGGTCGACTGGTTTACGAAATATCTCGCCTGAGAAGGCCGGATTTGAACGAGCTGCGGCGGGGAGCCTTTCCCCGCTGCTATCCGTCCCGTGGCCTGTCAAGGCGACTGACGGCCTGTGATCAGGTTCCAGAAGGCACCGTCGCCGGACAGGTTTTCAGAATCGGCAAGCTTGCGAAGCTGCAGGAAAGAGGCCTCGGACACATTCCGATTTCCCCAGCGCAAGCAGTCCATGAACTTGACTTCGCGTTCCTGCACACTCATCGGCTCTTCGAGCGATCCCTTTGCATGCAAGCGAGACTTGCTCAAGATGCGCCCATCGCGCGTCGTGACGGTGACGACGTGCGGGAGGCGCTCCACACCTTTTTCCTCTTCGGCCGAATAGGACTGCATTTCGATGCACGGCATGAGTTCCCGGATTTCCGGCCGCCCAATCTCCTGCCGCGTAAAGTCCGAAAGGCTAAGGGAGCCTTTGAGGAAAGCTGTCGCCAGGCAATATTGCATCGAGAAGCGGGCCTGCATCTCATCGGCGGGGTTGGGATAAGCGAGGTTGCGGGCAGCGGATATGCCGACTTTCGTCTCGATCCTGGCAATGTCGCCAGCCAGAAGCCCATGCTCCTGCTTCAGTTCCAGAAGCGCGTCGATGGCGCGATGGGTCGAGGCGCAACAGGGATGGCGCTTGGTCACCACGCCGCGGCTTTCGATGATATGCTCCTGCTCGAAGGTCAGTCCCTCCCAGCCCTTGGCATCATCGCCCCCGAAAAGATCGAGGAAGCCTTGCGGCCGCTCGAGGATATCCGGCCGCCCGCTCATGCCCGCCAGCGCCATGCGCGCCGCATCCACGGCATGGCGCGCGGCAATGCCGGCGTGAAGCGGTTTCGCGGTCGTGCCGAATTGCCCTTTCGGGCCGCAGGCGAAGCTCGTCGCAAGGCTCATCGCTGCGGCTACGCCGTCTTCGTCGGCGCCGAGAAGCCGTGCCACGCCAGCCGCAGCCCCGATGCTGCCGACCGTCGCTGTCGCGTGCCAGCCCCTGTTGTAGTGAGAGGGATTGACGCCGAAGCCGACCGCCGCTTGCGCTTCCAGCCCGGCCAGGTAGGCCTCGAGAAACCGTCTTCCGCTTGTCACCTTGCCGCTGGTCAGAACCGCCAGCAGTGCGGGCACCAGCACCGCGGAAGCATGCGCCCTCGCCGGATGGAAATTGTCATCGAAATCCAGCGCATGCGCCGCGGTTGCGTTGATGAGTGCGGCGAGCGAAGGCGACGCGGAGCCGCCGGTGACGAGCCGCGCTTCGCCGCCTCCGGCGATTTCTCCGTCGAAGGCGCGGATGAGTGCGACAACGCTTTCATCGCTGCTGCCTGCAATCATGCAGCCGATGGTGTCCACCACAGCATCTCTTGCCCGGTCTATGGCGCGGTTTGAGAACGTCGGTCGCGACAGGAGCTGTTCCGCGATCTTCCAGAGAATGGTGGCCATTGACGAAAGTCTTTCCGTGAGTTTGGTTCTGCGCGGAAAATGTTCAACTTTCCGCAGCTCCGCAATCTTATGCGGATCGCGGGTAGGGCTATCGACATTGGAGATAGAATGGCGCGAGACACGAGTGCGGCGATCAGCCTGAAGCATATCGAGGCCTATGACGCCATCGCCGCGACGGGCTCGACCATCGCCGCTTCCGTCGAGCTTGGTATCTCGCAATCGAATGCCAGCCGTTTGTTGCAGCAACTGGAAGACTATCTCGGCGTCCGGCTGTTCGAACGGGAAAAGAACCGGCTTCAACCGACCCGCGAGGGACTGCAGCTCGGCCCGGAAATCCGCGCCATTTCCGACCGGCTGCGCGCCTTGAAAACCGCGGCGATGGAGCTCGAGAGCGGTCGGTCGCGCGAGATCATGCTGCGGCTCGCCTTTCCCTCCAGCCTTTCCTCGACGCGCATTCCGAAGCTGGTGAAGAATTTTCTCGCAGCCAATGGTCCGATGCGCGTCGAAATTGCATCCGGCAGTTATCTCGCAATAGAGCGGATGGTGGCCGACGGCGAGGCCGATCTCGGTTTCGCGCGGCTGCCGCTGATGAGCCCGGGGTTGAAACAGGAGAAGGTGCTGTCGTCGCGGATTGTTTGCGTCCTGCACAACGATCATCCCAAGGCCGGCAGCCGCCTATTGTCGGTGGGTGACCTGAAGGGGCAGGATCTGATCATGCTGAACAGGGAGCGGCCGGTTCGCCATGAACTGGAGGCATTGTTCTACAAGGCCGGCATCCGCCAACGCCCCCTGCTCGAGGCGCATTCGGTGGCGAGTGCCTGCGCTCTGGCCGCCCAAGGGCTCGGCATTGCGCTGGTCGGTGAGATCATCGCCCGCGAATATGCGACGCTGCCGCTGCAGTTCATCCCGCTCGAACCGGAACTGCCGGTTGCCTACGCGCTGATCAGCGGCGAGAAATTTCCGATGCCCAAGGCCGCCAGCCTCTTCCTTCAAAGCATTTCGGACTGGGCATGATGACGGTGCTTGGACTGTCCCGGGGGATCGCAAACGCATGAATATCAAGCAACTGGAAGTCCTGCGCACGCTTCTGGCGACGGGGTCGACGATTGCCACGGCAAAGACGATGGGTCTCAGCCAGTCCGGTGTCAGCCGCCTCCTCCAGCAGCTCGAGGCGGATCTTTCGATGTCGCTTTTTGTGCGCGACAAAGGCCGTCTCATTCCCACGCCCGAGGCCCTGCTTCTTGCCCGCGATGCCGAGAACATCTTGCTGGCGGTCGATCGGATGTCGGGTCATGCGGAGGACCTAAGAAGCGGCGCAGCCGGTCCGGAGATCGTCCGCATCGGCCTGCCGAGCAGCATGTGGGAGCATTTCGCGCCGGCCATGCTGGTCGATTATATCAGGGATTTCCCCGGTGTGCGGATCGAGACCTTCTTCGAGACGACGACTGCGATCAACAAGCTTGTCGGGCAGAGGGTGATCGATTTCGGCTTTCTGCGCATGGAGGGCGAGAGCGGACCGGGCATCGAGGTCGAGCGCGTCGCCACCGGCGAAAGCGTCTGCGTCGTTCCGAAGGATCATCCTCTTGCGAAACTGGAGGAAATCACGGTCAAGAATTTGCGCGACGTTCCTCTCATTCTGATCGGGCGCCAACGGCCGAACCGCATGGCGCTCGACCAGACCTTCCGGCGAGCCGGCATCAAGCAGATCGTCAAGATCGAGACACATACCAACAGTTCCGCCTGTTCCTATGTCGCGCATGGCCTTGGGGTCACGATCATCAGCAGCTTTTATGCCAATCTCTATCGCCACCTGCCGGTGGTTCACCGTCCTTTCGTGCCACGCGCGACCCAGGAATTCGGATTGGCGAGGGCGGTCGGGACGCCACTCTCGATTGCTGCCCACGCTCTGAGCGACGCCTTGAAGCGACAGATCCGGCTTTCGCAAAAAGACGTTTGAAATTAAGCTATTAGCCTGAAGCCTTGCGCGAACGCAGTCGCTTTGGTTGCGGTCGTATTCCGCATAGACTTATGACGGAATCGCATAATATTGCGGATATTTCTTCATTCGATCATAGTCTGCGGCAACGAAACCGATGGCGCCGGGCACAGTCCGTCGCCCATCGCGGGGAACAAAAATGCTGAAATTCGTTCTAAACCGCCTGCTGATGGCATTGCCGACGATCGTCCTCGTTTCGGTGACTGTCTTCACCCTGATCCGCTTCATACCCGGCGATCCGGCGGCACTGATGCTGGGGGATATGGCTGAGCCGGATCAGATCGCGGCAATGCGCTCGGAACTCGGCCTCGACAAATCGCTGCCTGAGCAGTTCCTGATCTGGACCGCCAATGTCGTGCAGGGTGACTTCGGCCGCTCGATCGTCAATGACGAGGCGGTGCTGCCGCTCGTCGCTTCACGTTTTCTGGTCAGCGCCGAAGTCGTCGTCGTCGCCGTGCTTCTGGCAAGCCTCATCGCCGTGCCGGCCGGCGTCATCGCCGCCTGGCGGCAAAACAGTCTGACGGACCTTGCGCTGGTCGGCACGGCCACGATCCTGCTGTCGATCCCGACATTCTGGCTCGGCCTCCTGCTTCTGCTTTTCTTCGGCTTGAAACTCAGCTGGCTGCCGGTGCTCGGCTATGTCTCGATCGGCAGCAACCTCACCGGCGGCCTGCTCTATCTCGTGCTGCCGATCATGACTCTGGTCATTCACGAGATGGGTGTGTTGATCCGCATGGCACGCGCCTCGACGCTGGAAGTGCTGCGTCTCGACTATATCACCCACGCCCGGGCCAAGGGGCTTTCCGAAAGCGCCGTCCTCTGGCGGCACGCCTTCAAGAATGCCTTCGGCCCGACCTGGACAGTCATCGGTCTGATCCTCGGCAATCTGCTCGGCGGCATTGCCGTCATCGAGACGGTCTTCACCATTCCGGGACTCGGGCGACTGATGGTCGACAGTATTTTTGCCCGCGATTACCCGGTGATCCAGGGGTGTCTGCTGTTCGTCTCGCTTTCCTATGTGCTGGTCAATTTGGTCGTCGACCTGCTCTATCCCTTGTTCGATCCGCGGGTAGTCGCCGAATGAAAAACGTCACGTTCAACGGCTTCATCGGCAGCATTCTGATTGCCGCATTGCTCATCTCCGCTGCGATAGGCCTTTTCTGGACCCCCTATGATCCGATGAAGCTCGGCTTCACCGCGCGGCTGGCGGCGCCAAGCAGCGCCCACTGGCTCGGAACCGACGAATTCGGCCGCGACGTACTCAGCCGCCTGATCGTCGGCGCCCGGGCGAGCGTCTGGATCGGCACCTTGACGGTCACATTCGCGACGGTCTGCGGCACGCTGATCGGTCTCGTCAGCGGTTACGCCCGCGGTTGGATCGATGCAGTCATCATGGCCGTCAACAATGCGCTTCTCGCCTTTCCGGGCATTTTGCTGGCGCTCGGTTTGCTCGCCGTCTTCGGCGCCAACCAATATGGCATCATCTTCGCGCTGGGCATTGCCTATTCGCCCTCGATGGCCCGGGTTGTCCGGGGTGCCGTTCTGTCGCTGCGCGAGCGGGAGTTCATCGAGGCTTCCAAGGTGATGGGCAATGGCGAGCTCTACACCATGTTCCGCCATATCCTCCCCAATTGCATCGCCCCGATCACCGTGCTTGCGACCTCGATGTTCGGCTGGGCGATCCTTTCGGAAAGCGCGCTCAGCTTTCTCGGCCTCGGCGTGCCGCCACCGGCGCCCACCTGGGGCAACATGCTGGCCGCCGGCCGGCCATTCATCGAGCAGGCGGTCTGGCTGGGTCTCTTCCCGGGCCTGGCGATCGCCCTGACGCTCCTCGGAATCAATCTTCTGGGCGACGCTCTTCGAGACAAGCTTGATCCGCGGATGAGGGGACTGAAATGACCAAGGAAACGCTTTTGAATGTCCGCAACCTGTCGCTTCAGGTCGCCGGCACCGGTGTGCAGGTCGTCAAGAACGTGAGCTTCGACATCGCGCCAGGCGAGATCTTCGGCATCGTCGGGGAAAGCGGATCGGGCAAGACGCTGGCAACACGCGCCCTGATCTCGCTGCTGCCGGCGCCGATCAAGGTGATCGGCGGCTCCGTTGCCTACAAGGGACGCGACGTGCTTGCGATGAGCGCTGCGCAATTGCGCCAATTGCGCGGTGCGGAAATCGGTGTCGTCTTCCAGGAACCGATGACCTCGCTCAATCCCTCGATGACCGTCGGCCGCCAACTCGAAGAAGGGTTGCAGCTGCATACGAAATTTTCGCAGGAAGAGCGGCGCAGCCGGATCCTTGACATGCTGAACCGGGTCGGGATCCGCGATCCCGCCGGGGCGCTCACTTCCTATCCGCATGAATTCTCGGGCGGCATGCGCCAGCGCATCATGCTGGCATCGGTCATGCTGCTGAAACCGGCGCTGTTGATCGCCGACGAGCCGACGACGGCGCTCGATGCCGTGATCCAGCGCGATGTCATGGAATTGATGGTGGAACTGACGCAGGCGGAAGGCACCGCCGTGCTGCTGATCAGTCACGACCTGCCGATGGTTGCCCGCTACACCAACCGCATCGTTGTCATGGAAAAGGGCGTGATCGTCGAAGAAGGACGCACCGCCGATCTGCTCGACGCACCACAGCGTGCCTATACGAAGAAACTGCTTTGCTCCCTGCCGTTCCGCGGAGAGACCCGGACGATCGACAAGACCAAGGCGCCGATGGTCTCGGCACGGGATATCGTCGTCGATTATCCGGGCCGGCGGTCGCTGATGAAAAAGGCAACGCCAAAGCGGGCGCTGCATGGCGTCAGCATCGATATCCACGAGGGCGAAGTCGTGGCACTGGTCGGCGGTTCGGGTTCCGGCAAGACCACGCTCGGCCGCACCATTGCCGGACTGGTCCGGGAGAGCGAAGGCGATATCCGGTTCAGGGGACGCAGCCGCGACGACAACTGGATGGACTATCGGCTGAATTGCCAGATGGTGTTTCAGGATCCTTATTCCTCGCTCGATCCGCGCATGACCATCGTCGCGCTTGTGGAAGAAGCGCTGCGGCTCGTTCCCGATCTCGACGCTGCGGCAAAGCGCACGCGCGCCCTGGAGACGCTGGAGGAAGTCGGGCTTGGGGCCGACTACGCCGGGCGCTACCCGCATGAACTTTCGGGCGGCCAGCGTCAGCGCGTGGCGATTGCCCGGGCCATTGCGCGCCGGCCGAAATTCCTGATCGCCGACGAACCGGTATCGGCCCTCGACGTGACGGTCAGGGCGCAGGTGCTCGAACTCCTGTCCGATCTGCAAAAACGCTACGGCTTTTCCTGCCTGTTCATCAGCCACGATCTCGGCGTGGTCGAACAGGTGGCCGATCGTGTCGTCGTCATGCAGGACGGCCGGATCATCGAGCAGGGCGACCGCGATACGGTTTTCGACAGGCCGAAGGAGGCCTACACACAACGGCTTCTCTCGGCCATCCCCGCTCTGGACCACAATGCTCAGGGCGGCGTGATCCTCAAATGGCGCCTGGAGAACTGACATGACGACGATGATTGAATCCGCAAAGCTTGCGGAGCGATTGAATGCGATCTGCGATGCCCAGCCTTTCGTGACGCGCTTCATGGTGCGTGCGCTCGGCAGCGGAGAAACGATCGGCAGAGGTGCGGACGAGGAAACGCCCTCCGCCAGCACCCGAAAGACCTCGATCATGATGGCAGCCTTGAAGGCCGCGCATGAAGGCCGCCTGGATCTGGACGAACGGATTACCTACGAAAAGCGTTTCGCCGAGGAAGTGGCAAGCGGGATGTTCCGCTATCTCAGCCCCGGAATCGTCATATCGCTGCGCGATGCCATCACCGGCATGATGGTGCTGAGCGACAATGTCTGCACCAAGATGGTCTTCGAAAGGCTGACGCTCGAAGAGGTCGACAATTATTGCAAGTCGATCGGCATGACAGGCACCAACCATCGCTTCCTCATCCCTCCCTTGGCGCTGTCGCCCGATCATTCCTTGAAGGCCGTCACCACGACGACGGCGCGGGATCAGGTCTATCTGCTGCAGACCATCCTGGATGCGCAGGATTCGCGGGACGCTGCGGACCGGCTCGGCTGCTCGCAGGCGCTGTGCGCCTACGCGCTTCAAACCCTGAAGAACCAGATCCTGCGCTATGCCATTCCTTCCCGGCTGCCGTTCGGGGTGCTCGTCGCCCACAAGGGCGGCACGGGAAAGCGCGGCCGCATGAATGCCGGCATCGTCTATCGCGACGGGACCCCCTTCTACATCATCGCCGCCTATACCGACGACGTGCCGCAGGAAATGCCGGACGGCACACCTGGTTATACGGTCGCGCTCGAAACCATCGGCAGGCTTTCACGCGCCTGCTGGGATGAACTCCGATCCTAACAATCCATAAAAGAGGGTAGAACAATGCATAAGCTTCTTCTCGCAGGCACCATGTTGATGGCGATGGCCGGCGTGGTCGATGCCCGCGATATCGTCGTGGCGCAAAGTTCCGATTTGCGCAGCGCCAATCCAGGCGTCAATCGCGACGGCAATACCGATGGCGTCATCCTGCATATCGTCGAAGGGCTCGTCGGCTATGCCAACAACGGCGAGGTCAAGCCGCTGCTGGCAAAGAGCTTCGAAGTCTCGGCGGATGGGCTGAGCTACAGCTTCAAACTGCGTGACGACGTCAAATTCCACAACGGCAAGAAATTGACCGCCGATGACGTCGTGTGGAACTGGAACCGCTATCTCAAGCCCGAAACGAAATGGACCTGCCGTCCTGACTTCGACGGCAGCGGCAGCGTGCATGTTACCGGGGTCAAGGCAGTCGATACTTCGACCGTCACCATCACGCTGGAAAAGCCATCCGCGGTCTTTCTTGGCCTGATGTCGCGCCCCGAATGCGGTTACACCGGGATCATCTCCCCGGAATCGGTCGGTGCGGACGGAAGCTTCATCAAGCCGATCGGCACCGGTCCCTTCAAATGGGATGAATGGAAGAAGGGCGAATATATCCATCTCGCCAAGTTCGACGATTATGTCTCGCCCCAGAACGACGGCAAACCCGACGGCATGGTCGGCTCGAAACGCCCTCTCGTCGATGGCATCAAGTTCATGGTCATTCCCGACGCTTCGACCGTAAAGGCCGGCCTTCAGTCCGGCGTGCTCGATACCGCGGAGATTTCACCGGATCTCATTCCCGAATTCAAGACGAGCGACACGATGCAACTGATCGTGGCGCGCAACAACGGCAAAAACCTCTTCTACATCCAGACGCGCGACAAGGTTCTGAGCAATCCCGGCGTGCGCCGCGCGATGGCGATGGCACTCGATCTCGACCAGCTCGTCGAGGCAGCCTCCAATGGCACCGGCACCGCCAACGGTTCGATGGTTTCGCAAGACTCGCTCTATTTCGACGATGTCCAGAAGGAGCGCCTGCCCTACGACATCGAGGCGGCAAAGAAGGAGCTTGCGGCCGCCGGCTACAAGGGCGAGCCGATTACCATCATCGCCAACAAGCGCAGCAACGTGCCAAGCTTCCCGGCCGCGGTGATGGCGCAGGCCATGATGCAGCAGGCAGGTCTCAACGTGCAGATCGAGGTGCTCGACTATGCGACGCAGGTCGATCGTCGCCGCTCCGGCAACTACCAGATCATCTCGCAATCGGTCGCGCCGCGGCTCGATCCGGCGCTGATGTACGGCTTCTATGTCGGCAACAAGGACAAGAACGCTTCGTTGATGTGGGATGACCCGAAGGCAGTCGAACTGATGAAGGCGGCCTATGCCGAGCCCGACCAGGCGAAGCGTCAGGCGATCTTCGACGAGTTTCACACGCGGATGCTCAAGGAAATGCCGGGCATCTTCCTCTATGACATGGTCGATGTCTGGGGCGCGACCAAGAAGCTCAAGGGCCGGCCCGTCTGGCAATCGAATGCCCGTCTTTGGGAAGTTTCGCTCGACAATTGAGCCTGAACGGCGGCGCCCGGTGGGTCGGGCGTCGCTATTCCACTTCGACAGTCAACAGAAGATCCGGCAGGCATCAGTCCTGCCGGGTCCGGTGCAACACGTCCCTGTGGCGGCAGGACAGACAGCGAGGAAATGCCATGAATCTTGACGCGATCAGCTCCATTGCCGCGACGATCGAAAAGATGAAACCGGATTATCTCGCTCTCAGCGACAGCATCTGGGATTTCGCGGAGCTGAAATTCGAGGAGCGGCGCTCGTCGCAATTGCTGGCAACGGCACTCGAGGAAAACGGCTTTGCCGTGCGCCGCGGCGTCGCAGGCATGGAAACGGCCTTCATCGGCGAATCCGGCAGCGGCAAGCCGGTGATTGCTTTCCTCGGCGAATTCGATGCCCTGGCCGGAATGAGCCAGACCGCCGACGTGGCTGAGCCTCTTCCCCAGGCGGCGGGAGCAACCGGTCACGGCTGCGGGCATAATCTGCTTGGTGTCGGGTCGCTGATGGCGGCGGTTGCGCTTGCCCGCCACCTCAAGGAGAACAATTTGCCCGGGACGGTGCGCTATTACGGCTGCCCGGGAGAGGAGGGCGGTTCCGGCAAGACCTTCATGGTTCGCGCCGGCGCATTCGATGATGTCGATGCCGCCCTGACCTGGCATCCGGCTCCGTTCAACGGTGTTCGCTCGACGAACAATCTTGCCGTTCTCGAATATTACTATCGCTTCAGGGGTGTCGCGGCACATGCCGCCAACAGTGCCCATCTCGGCCGTTCGGCGCTCGATGCGGTCGAACTGATGAATGTCGGCGTCAATTTCCTGCGCGAACACATGCCGCAGGATTGCCGCGTTCACTACGCGATCACCGACACCGGCGGCAGGGCGGCCAATGTCGTCCAGGCCAGCGCCGAGGTGCTCTATCTGATCAGGGCGCCTGACATGCCGCAGGCGCTTGAGCTTGCCGGGCGCGTCGAGAAAGTTGCACGAGGTGCGGCGATGATGACTGAAACCGAAGTCGAGATCGTGTTCGACACCGCCTCGACGAACCTTCTTCCCAACATCACGCTGGAAACGGCAATGCACCAGAACATGGTCGCGCTCGGGCCGATAGCCTTCGACGAGGCCGACATCGCCTTCGCCAGGAAAATCCAGGATACCTTCACTGAGGAAGCAATCAGGAGCAGCATCCGCCTCTATCAGATCAAGGGCGATGTGTTCTCCAATGCCAAGGTCGATGGCTCGACGCCCTTGCACATCGGTCTGCGCGATTTCGAGGGGCAATCGCATTTCCGGGCCGGATCGACCGATGTCGGCGACGTCAGCTGGGTGACGCCGACCGCGCAATGCTGGGCGCCAGCCTGGGCGATCGGCACCAATCCCCATACCTGGCAGGTCGTCGCACAGGGAAAAAGCCCGGCCGCGCACAAGGCCATGGCACATGCGGCCAAGACGCTTGCGACAACGGGGCTCGCATTGATGTCGTCACCCGACCTCCTGGCAGCCGCGACGGACGAGTGGCGAGAAAAGACCAGCGGCAAAGCCTATACATGTCCGATCCCCGACAATGTGATGCCCGCAACGGTTCATGGCCGGTAGTTCCCGTCTCCGTCTGCTGTGACAACGACCTGCATCGCACCCGCTTGCAGGATCCCATGAAAAAGCACTAAGGGTATGGAAGTCGAAAGCGCGGAACTGAGGCATTCACCGCTTTCGAACCTCCAACACGTCGGAAAAGGCAAAGATGACAAGCTCCGAATGGCGGGTGGGAGTGCTGTTTTCCAGAAGCGGAATTAGCGAAATTACGGAAACCGAGCACTTTCTTGGCACCGCACTTGCGATCGAGGAAGTCAATGCGGCGGGGGGCGTGCTTGGCAAGCCCATCGTTCCGATCGCCTATGATCCGGGCGGGGACCAAACCGCCTATCGCAATCTGGCCCGGCGCCTGCTCGCCGATGACGACGTCAATATCATTTTCGGTGCCTCGATGTCGGCCAGCCGAAAGGCGGTGCTGCAGATCGTCGAACGGCACAACGGACTGCTGTTTTATCCGTCGATGTACGAAGGTTTCGAATATTCGGAGAATGTGGTCTATACCGGCGCCACCCTCAATCAGAACACCTTCGCGCTTGCGGAATACCTTCTGCGCCACCATGGACGCCGGATCTACTTCGTCGGCGCGGATTATATTTATCCGCGCGAATCCAATCGGGTCATGCGGGATGTGGTCGAGGCAAAGGGCGGTGAAGTCGTCAGCGAGCGATATCTTCCTCTTCATGCCGACGAACAGACCTTGCGTTCGGTGATTTCCGATATCGTCCGTCTCAAGCCCGATGCCATCTTCTCGACGATCATCGGCCGGCCGGCGCAGCGTTTCTACCGCATGTATGCCGAGGCCGGAATCGATCGGACGCGGGTTCCGATTGCAAGCCTGACCATGGCCGAGAGTGAGATTCGCGAGATCGGAGCCGACGCCTGCACCGGCCATATTCTTTCGGCGACCTATTTCCAGACGGTCGAGAACGAGGCGAACGAGCGCTTCGTGGGGGCATTCAAAGCCCGTTTCGGCCAGGACTTCACCACGAGCGTCTGGTCGCAGCCGGCCTATGCGCAGGTTCACCTTTTCGCCCGCGCACTTGCCCGGGCCGGCTCGCTCGAGACCCATCGTATTTCCGAAGAAATCCTTCTGGAAGATTATCTTGCTCCAGAGGGCCGGATCAACTTCGACGCCGACACCCGCCACCTCTGGTTGCATCCCCGCATCGGCGTGGCGCGCGCCGATGGGCTTTTCGACATTGCCTGGCAGGCGCCTGGCCCGATCCGGCCGGACCCGTATCTGACGGCGTCGCGGTTCGAAGACGTCTGGCTGGAGGCCTGAGATGGCGGGACCGAGCAGGATCGTTCAGGATCTGCGGCGCGCACGCGTTCTGGTTGTCCATCCGCGTGACGAGGACGGCAACGTGCTGATCGCTCACCTCAAGCGCCTTGGCTGCGAGGTCCGGGCCACCTGGCCGCTTCCGCCAGCCTTGCCTCCCGACGTGGACACCGTCTTCCTGCATGTAGAGGATGTGCATGTCGAGCACGCGCTTGAGATCATCGACCTCCAGCAGACGGCGATCATCGCCATCGTGACCTATGAGAGCCCGACAGCCCTCCAGGCGATCATCGATCTCAACGCCCACGGCGTTATCAGCAAACCGTTGCGGCCGCTCGGCATCCTGACGCAATTTGCGCTTGCACGCTATCGGCAGAGCTACGAAAAGCGGCTCGCCGGCAAGGTGCAGAAACTCGAGGAAACCTTGAAAAGTCGCCGGCTGGTCGAAAAAGCCGTTTCAGCGCTGCGGGCCATGAATGGTCTCGACGAGGCCGCGGCCTATAAGCTCTTGCGCGATCAGGCGACGTCAAAGCGCGTTCCGATGGCGACGATCGCCGAATCCATCATTGCCGCGCAAGACACCATGAAAAGCCTCGGACTTTCCATCGGCGCAAAAACTCAACCTTAAGTTGCCAGCACTGGCGTCGCTGAAAATGCCTGCTGACGCGGCTTGACGGTCACATTCTTTCGTGCAAGCCTAAAGACAACGAGCAGGTTTGCTCAGCGGCAGGGCTGCCGCATTCACATCATGGCTATGTAGCCTCTGGTTCACGGATTGAATTCCGTGCCAGAGGTTTTTTGCGTTTGGAGACAAGATTGAGTGTCAAGACCTCAACCGCACGGGCGGTAACCGTCGCAACCGTCCAGTTCGAACCGATCATCGGTGATCGCGCCGGTAATCTCGCGGCTATCGAGCGGCTGGCGAAGGCGGCGAAGACCCAAGGCGCGGAGATCGTCGTTCTGCCGGAACTGGCCGATAGCGGCTACACCTTCCGTGACGGCGAGGAGGTTGCCGCATTGGCCGGCCCGGTACCCGGCGGCCCGAGTGCCGAGACGCTCCGCCGCCTTGCCGAGGAGTTTGGCCTTTACATCGTCAGCGGCATTGCCGAGCAGGATGGCGACCGGTTTTACAACAGTGCTCTTCTTTGCGGCCCCGAGGGATATATCGGCAAATACCGCAAGCTCCATCTGTGGAACAACGAAAACCGTCTTTTCAGAAAAGGCGATCTCGGACTGCCGATATTCGACCTGCCTTTTGGCCGTATCGGCATTGCCATCTGCTACGATGGCTGGTTTCCGGAAACGTTTCGTCAGTTGGCCCTGGCCGGCGCCGAGCTGGTCTGCGTGCCTACCAACTGGGTCCCGATGGCCGGTGCCGAAGGCCTTCCCGAGCCGATGGCCAATATCCTCCATAAGGCGGCCGCCCACACCAATGGCCTTTACATCGCCTGCGCCGACCGGATCGGCATCGAGCGCGGCCAGTCCTTCATCGGCCGCAGCCTGATCGTCGGCCCGCAGGGTTGGCCGATCTCTGGTCCGGCCAGTGCCGATCGCGAGGAAATCCTCCTTGCGCAAATCGATCTGTCGAGCGTGACGGAAACCCGCACGCTCAACAGTTTCAATCATCTGCTCGGCGACCGCCGAGCCGATGTCTACGGGTAATGTCAATCCACTCAAGAAAGGGGAACAAAATGCAAATGAAAACCATAATCCTTACACTGGCATCTGCGGCATTCGCCACCGCAGCTTTCGCCGAGGATCCGATCAAGATCGGCGTGCCGGTCGGGCTTTCAGGCGCAAACAGCGTGGTTGCGCCGTCCGTCGTCCAAGCTGCGGAGCTCGCCGTCGAAGAAATCAATGCCAAAGGCGGCGTGCTCGGGCGGCCATTGGAGCTTGAGATCGCCGACGATGCATCAGGGGCGGCCGGCGCGCAAAAGGCCTTCGATTCCCTGGTTTTCCAGAAGGAGGTGAACGTCATCATCTCCATGGAGACAAGTGCTGCGCGCAATGCCGGCCTGCCGATCGTTTCCAAGGGTGAGGTGCCATACATCTACACGTCCTTCTACGAAGGCAAATCCTGCAACGCCAATCTTTTCGTCGATGCCTGGGTTCCAGAACAGCAGGTGCCGCCTGTCGTCGACAATTTCATCAGCAAACAGGGCGCAAAGAAGTTCTTCCTGATCGGTTCGGACTATGCCTTCGGACGCGGCATGCTGACCTTCGCCAAGGGCTATATCGAAAAAGCCGGTGCTCAGATCGTCGGCGAGGAATATCTGCCGATCGACGGCAGCGATTGGACGGCCATCATCTCCAAGGTCCGCTCCTCCGGCGCCGATGCGATCATCACCTCGACGGCCGGCGGCGCACCGAACGTGACCTTGACCAAGCAGTTGCGTTCGTCTGGCGTCACCCTGCCTTACGGCAATCTCGCGGTCGACGAAGGCACCGCCAAGAGCATGGGCGCGGATGCCAAGGACATCTTCCTTTCGGCCTCCTACGTCACCGGCATCGACAGCCCGGAAAACAAGGCTTTTCTCTCGGCCATGGACAAGAAGTTCGGCAAGGAACTGCGCACGCCGAACGATCTCTCCGTGCCGCAATATGAAGCGATCTACCTTTACAAGGCAGCCGTCGAAAAGGCTGGCAACACGGATACGGCGGACGTGCTCAAAGCCCTTCCTGACGTCTCCTTCACCGGTCCGCGCGGCAAGATCTCCATGAACAAGCAGCACCACGCGCCGCTGACGATGTATCTTGGCCAGGTCAAGGACGACGGCAGCGTTGCAGTCGTCGATAGCTTCAAGGACGTCGATCCCGGCGATCAGTGCCCGAATCTCTGAAACCAGCGTGGCGGGGCAGGGCGCCCCGCCTCCAGCATCGGAGTTCTAGAAATGACGCTCTTTCTCGATATCGTCAGCACTGCGGCCATTCTCTTCATCGTTGCCGCCGGGCTGCTTGCGATCTTCGGCGTGCTGAAGATCATCAATTTCGCGCATGGCGCATGGCTGACCATCGGGGCTTACTGCGCTGTTGTCGTCAGCGGGTTCGGTCTCAATCCATGGCTTGCCATCCCCTTTGCGTTTCTGGTCGGCGCGATCCTCGGCGGTGTTGCCGAACGGTTCATCGTACGGCCTCTCTATCGCCGCCCGCTCGACGCCATTCTTGCAACCTGGGGCCTTGGCATCGTCATCGGCCAGCTGATCACGCTGTGGTTTGGCCGCGACGTGCAGTTCACGCCGGCGCTGCTGCCGGGCACCTTCGATCTCTTTGGCACCGGCTACTCGGCCTACCGTCTTTTCGCCATTGTCGCCGCCATCTGTCTGGGTCTCGGCTTCACCTTGCTGCTCGATGGGACAAGGCTTGGTCTCTCCGCCCGGGCAGTCATCATGAACGAAACCCTGGCGCGCGGGCTCGGTATCGATACCGAAAAGGTGCGGCTCGCGACCTTCATGATCGGCACCGGCCTTGCGGCCCTTGCCGGCGTGCTGCTCGCGCCGCTGACCAGCGTCGATCCCAATATGGGCGTCGCCTGGCTGACGGGCGCCTTCATGCTGGTGATGGTCGCAGGCTCTTCTTTCACTGCGCTTGCTGCCGCCTGCCTCATCTTCGGGGCCGCCCAAGTGCTCGTCAGCACCTATTTCAGCCCAATCCTCGGCGGCATCACCGTGGCCGTCCTCTGCGCGATCACACTGCGCATACGTCCGAAGGGATTTGCCCGTGCCTAATAGACAAAAACTCCGGCTTGTCCTTCTTCTGACGCTGGCGCTCGCGGCTCTCCTGCTGATCGTCATCGGACCGATGTTTCTCGGCCGCTTCAGCCTCAACGTGCTGACGCGTTCGATGATCTACGCCATGCTGGCGATTACCGTCGACTTGCTCTGGGGCTATACGGGCGTTCTCACCTTCGGGCAGGCGGCATTCTTTGGCGTGGGCGCCTATGCCACCGCCATGGTTCTCACCCATATCGGCGCAAGCCCGGCGCTTTTCGTCGTCGCCCTTGTCGCCGCCGTGTTCGTTCCGCTCGTGCTTGGCCTCGCCGTCGGCTGGCTGTCGTTCTATCACGGATCGACACCGCTCTATGCCACCGTGATCTCGCTCGTGGTGCCGATCGTCGTCACCCAACTCATCTTTTCCGGCGGCACCTGGACCGGTTCGTCGAGCGGCCTTGTCGGTTACGAAACCCTCCCGCTCGGGCTTCCTGGCTATTTTCGCCTGTCGGGCGCGTGCCTGCTGGTCTTGGCCGTTCTTGCCATCGTCTTCGTCCGGTCGGACGCCGGCCGTCTGCTGGTTGCAATTCGCGACAACGAAGCCCGCATCGCCTATCTCGGCATGAACCCCGCTCGGCTGAAGATCGTCCTGACGGCCGTTCTGGCTGGCGTATGCGGCCTGGCCGGCTTCCTTTATGCCAACGCATCCGGTGTCGTCGCACCCGAGAATACCGGCTTCGTATTCGGAACCGAACTCGTCGTCTGGACGGCGCTCGGTGGCCGGGGAACGATCATCGGACCCTTGTTCGGCGCAATCGGCATCGACTATCTGAGCGCCAGCCTTTCGGGCGATCTGCCCTTCCTGTGGCAATTGATCATCGGTGCGCTCTTCGTCGCCATGATCATCCTTTTGCCGGGCGGCCTCGCTTCCCTGGTGACGCGATTCCTGCAGTCGGCCAACTCCAGCAGCACTCTGAAGTCCTTGCCGACGCGCATCGTCGCCGAGGACGGTCCGTTGGCGGGCAAAAGCCTTCTGTCGATCCGCGGTCTCGGCAAGTCCTATGGCAGCCTCTCCGTCCTCAAGGGCATCGACCTTGAAATCGGCGCCGGAGAACTCGTCAGCCTGGTCGGCCCCAATGGCGCCGGCAAGACCACGCTGATGCGTTGCCTGTCGGACGGTACCCAGCAGATCGAAGGTCAAGTGGATATCATCGGCACGAATATCGCCGGTCATGCACCGGAACGGATCGTCGCTCTCGGCGTCGGCCGCAAATTCCAGGTTGCCAGCATCTTCGACAGCATGACCATCGGCGAATGCCTCAAGATGGCGCGTTTCAGCCGCGAGACACCCAGTCCGATGCGATCGCTCGCCGAGATCATGCTGCCGGCCGCTGCAGCTGAGATCCTGACGCTCACCGGCATGGCCGACATGTTGGACAAGCCGGTCTTGCTGCTGTCGCATGGTCAAAGGCAGGCTCTCGAACTGGCGATGGTCGTCGCTCTGGAACCACGCATCATTCTTCTCGACGAACCGACGGCGGGTCTTACCAAGACCGAGCGCATGACCATCGGAGCCATCCTCAAAAAACTGACGGACGAGATGGGTTTCGCCGCCATCCTGGTCGAACACGATCTGGATTTCGTGCGCGACATATCGAGTCGCATCGTGGTTCTCCACCAGGGCAAGCTCGTTCTCGACGGCACGGTGAATGACGTGGTCAATTCCGAAACGGTTCGCACCATCTACGCAGGAGGCGCCCATGGCTGACGCGTTCAAACTCAAACTCAGCGGCGTATCGAGCGGATATGGCGCGGTCGACGTCGTCAACAGCGTGTCGCTTGCCATCCGGCCTGGCGAAATCTTCACCCTCATGGGCAAGAACGGCATGGGCAAAACGACGCTGCTGAAGACAATCCTTGGCTTCCTGCGTGCCGGCAAGGGCAAGATCGAGGTCGATGGTGCCGCTATCATCGACAGGAAGCCCGCCGAGTTGATCGCTTCCGGCATCGGCTACGCCCCTCAGGAATTGCCGTTGTTTCAGGATCTCTCCATCCGCGACAATCTGCGCCTCGCGCTCAAAGGCGATCGGGATCTGGCATCCGCCCTGGAGCGGGTCTACGCCTATTTCCCGTTCCTGAGGGATCGGCTGGCACAGAAAGCCGGCACGCTGTCGGGCGGGGAGCAGAAAATGCTGATCCTCGCGCGGGCGCTGATGCTGCGTCCGAAACTGCTGCTGATCGACGAAATCTCCGAAGGTCTGCAGCCCTCTGTTGTCCAGAACATCGCCAAGGCATTGAGGGACGACCGCGAAAAGCGCGGCACGACCATCCTGCTGGTCGAACAGAATCTGGATTTTGCCCTTTCGGTGGCGGACCGCTGGGCCATTCTCAAACTCGGGGCGATCGAAGACGAAAGCCTCAACGGTCCGGAGAGCCGCGCCCGTGTCCTGCAACATCTGAAGATCTAGGGGCCGGCGCAAGTGCGAGACCCATGGAACGCTTTCATGCCCTATCCGGATGCGGATGTCGGGCACGCGGCCAGCGGCCCGCTTTCCGGCCTTCGACTGGCGGTCAAAGACCTTTTCGACGTTGCCGGCTATCCCACAGCGGCCGGCAACGCCACGGTACTTGCTGCCTCCGGCATCAAGACATCGACGGCGCCTCTGGTCCGAACACTGCTCGATGCCGGCGCCTGCTTCGTCGGCAAAACCAATACGGATGAGCTCGCCTATTCCCTGATCGGCGGCAACATCCATTTCGGTATGCCGATCAATCCGCGCGATCCCAATCTCATCCCCGGCGGGTCGTCGTCGGGCTCGGCCGTCGCGGTTGCTGCGGGCCTTGCGGATATCGGGCTTGGAACAGACACGTCCGGCTCCATCCGGCTGCCGGCCGCCGTCAACGGCCTCATCGGCTGGCGGCCGACACATGGAAGCCTCGACAACCGGGCACTGCGTCCGCTGGCGCCAAGCTTCGACGTGCCGGGTTTCATCACGAGAAGCCTGGAACCAATGGCTGCGGTGATGAGCGCCGTCGGCATGCCCGCGGCAGATGACCGACCATCATCTATTCTCATTTCCGCGGATATCTTCGCAACCATCGACGACGCGTTTGCCGACGAGATGACCGCCAGCCTTCGATCAGCGGCCATACCTGTCCGCAGGATAGATGCGATCTCCTCGTTCAGCCTCGCCGACCTTGCTTCGGCGTTCATCACCATCCTGCAAAGGGAAGCCTGGGACAGCAACAAAACACTCTTCGAGCGGGGCCCTGAAGCCATTGCTCCCGATATTGCTTCGCGCCTTCTGTCAGGATCTCGTCTGGATGACGAGGAGGTGCGTGAGGCACGTGCGATCGCCAAGCTCTTTTCCGCGGAGATCGACCGATTGCTGTGCGAAAATGTGATTGTCGCTCTTCCGACCTTGGCCATGAACCCGCCAGCGCGCGATGCCGGCGCAGAAAGCTTCGCTAGATTCCGTTCCGCCTGCATCGAGCTTCTGTGTCTTTCGGGCCTTAGCTGCTGCCCGCAACTGGCTCTTCCAATTGCCAGTTACGTGGGGAAAGTTTCGCTTTCCTTGTTAGGCGAAAGGAGCGCCGACAGGATGCTCATGAATGTGGCCGGGCGACTAAGGGCTGAATGAAAGAGCAAATGCGGCCGGGACGCTTTCCCGCCGTCCATCCATCCCCGTGACTTGCGACCGGCCGATGAAATTGCCCCTGCAATGGCAGCGGAAGCGCGGCACGACGCTTGGCTATTGTGTGCCGCCGCCTTTGCGTCGCCTGACCATCTGGCCACCGATGATTAGCAGAGCCGAATTGACCGCACCTATGCGGGCAATCGCCCAACTGCCCGCCGCCACAAACTGCGGAAACACTGCGTCCCGCAGTTGACGCGAAACGCTTTTTGACGATACGGCAGGGCGAAATCGCAAATGGCGGATGGTCGTCGGTGGGGCGGAAGAGCTGCGGAGCATGGGTTTGAAACGGGCGGTGGATTTTTTCCTGGCTTTGCTTGCATCGGTGGTCCTGCTCGTTCCGATCCTGATCGTCGCTCTTTGTGTTCGCTTAACCTCGCCAGGACCGGTTCTCTACTGGTCAAAACGGATCGGTCGTTTCAACCAGATCTTCCTGATGCCGAAATTCCGGAGCATGCGTGTCGACACGCCGACGGTTGCCACGCATCTGCTCGACAATCCGGATCGGTTTCTGACACCCATCGGCTCGTTTCTGCGCAAATCCAGCCTCGACGAACTGCCGCAGCTTTGGTGCATTCTCGAGGGGAAGATGAGCTTCGTCGGTCCGCGGCCGGCGCTCTACAACCAATATGATCTGATGGAGTTGCGCACGGCGCACGGTGTCGACAAGCTCCTGCCTGGATTGACGGGATGGGCGCAGATCAACGGGCGCGACGAATTGCCGATCCCGGAGAAGGTGAAATTCGATGTCGAATATCTCGAGCGGCGCTCATTCGGCTTCGATATGCGCATCCTGTTCTTGACCGCCGAGAAGGTCATTCGCCGCAAGGGTATCAGGCATTAAGTTACCTACTTCTGATAGACTAGCGGTGCAGAAGGCCTTGATTTCCGATTATTTCAGTTGCGCTCGTTGGAGAAAGTGACAAGAAGGTGGTTGTCTGATTGATCTGCGAGACGCTGGTAAGCAATGCCTGAAAATACCCCCGCTGGGACGCCGCGCTCAGGATGGTTGTTACTGCCGATGCAAGCGCTCGTCGCTCCTCTCCTGGCGATGCCGCGTGTTGCCAAACGCGCACTGGCTTTGCTGGTGGATTCCTGCTTTTGCATTCTGACGATCTGGCTCGCCTATTGCTTCCGCCTGAACGAATGGACGGTGCTGACCGGCGTGCAGTGGTTGCCGGTCTTTGTTTCGTTGTGCATGGCACTTCCGATCTTCATCGTC
This sequence comes from Rhizobium sp. IY2, assembly GCF_047532935.1. Lineage (NCBI taxonomy): Bacteria > Pseudomonadati > Pseudomonadota > Alphaproteobacteria > Hyphomicrobiales > Rhizobiaceae > Rhizobium > Rhizobium sp. IY2. Next base: position 938,819 of record NZ_JBLKNU010000002.1, on the reverse strand, counting down.
ATGGGCATGTATCGGGCGATCTTCCGTTATGCCGGCCTGGCGGCTTTCATCGCGGTTCTGAAGGCCATTGCCATCTACGGCGTCGCCTTCATGACGATATTTACGGCGCTCAGCGTCCCGGGCGTTCCGAGAACCGTCGGCATTCTCCAGCCCTTCCTGCTGCTGATCGGGATCGGCCTGTCGAGGTTGGGTATCCGTTACTGGCTCGGGGATGCCTACCAGCGCATCCTTAACAAGAATACGGTCGCCAAGGTGCTGATCTACGGGGCAGGGAGTGCCGGGCGGCAGCTGGCGGGTGCCCTGACGAACAGTGCCGAACTCAATGTTGTCGGCTATCTCGACGATGATCCGCGCCTCAAGGGCGGCATCATGGGCGGCCTGCCGATCTACGATCCCTCGGATCTTCCGGTGCTCGCCGAAACGCTTGGCGTGCACAATGTGCTTCTTGCTCTTCCATCGGCATCGCGGCAGCGCCGCAACGAAATCCTGGAGCATATTCGCACAGCCAGGGTGAACGTTCGCACATTGCCGGATCTTACGGCCCTGGCTCAGGGGCGGATCGCCGTCTCCGACATCCGTGAACTGGAGATCGAAGATCTGCTCGGAAGAGAAGCGGTTGCGCCGCGGCAGGCCTTGCTCGACAAGGCGATGCGCAACAAGGTGGTGATGGTCACGGGTGCCGGCGGCTCGATCGGCGGCGAATTATGCCGTCAGATTTTGCGTAATAGCCCTTCCAGCCTGATCCTCGTCGATCAGAATGAGTTTGCGCTTTATAATATCCACGCCGAGCTGCAGAAGCTGGCCGAACTGTACAAGCATGAAAATCTGCAGATTGTCCCGATTCTCTGTTCCGTCCGTGATCAGGATCGCATCGAGCATATCATGCAGAGCTGGCGACCTCAGACGCTTTATCATGCCGCCGCCTACAAGCATGTGCCTCTTGTCGAACATAATGCCGTGGAAGGCATCAAGAACAACGTCATGGGGACGCTGGTCACGGCACGCGCGGCGAACAAGAACGGCGTCTCGAATTTCGTGCTGATCAGCACGGACAAGGCCGTGCGTCCGACAAATGTGATGGGCGCCAGCAAGCGGCTGGCGGAGATGGTTCTGCAGGCGCTCGCAGCAGAGTCGACGACTGACAGACTGCAAACGAATTTCTCCATGGTGCGTTTCGGAAACGTCCTTGGCTCCTCCGGTTCGGTCGTGCCGCTTTTCCGGCAGCAGATCAAGGAAGGTGGTCCCGTGACGCTGACACACCCTGATATAACCCGCTATTTCATGACCATTTCGGAAGCCTCGCAACTCGTTATCCAGGCTGGCGCGATGGCCGAGGGCGGAGATGTTTTCCTGCTCGACATGGGTGAGCCCGTTCGCATCGCAGATCTCGCCCGCAAGATGGTGGAGCTTTCCGGGCTGACGGTTCGCGACGAGGACAATGCCGAAGGGGACATCGAGCTTTCCGTCACCGGCCTCAGGCCCGGCGAGAAACTCTATGAAGAACTGTTGATCGGGGATAATCCAGAAACGACCGAACATCCCCGGATCATGAAGGCGCGCGAGGATTTCCTCTTCTGGCCGGAGCTTTCGAAAAAGCTCACCTCACTCAATGTCGTCTTGGATCGGAACGATATGACCGCAGCGCGGTCGATGTTGGCGGAGCTCGTCTCTGGCTATTCATCAACGGGCGAGGTCTCGGATCTCGCGTTCACCGGTGCCGAAACCACTACCGCCGCCTGAGACATCCGGCAGCTGGTTCCGGCTGACAGACGCTCAGCCGCGAACGCCGGTGTTGTTCCCACGGTCGGAAAGCCGTTGTGGGCAGCCGAGTGGGCTAGCTGAAGAGCCAATTCATGTGCTTCATCGACCTGTCCGTTACTATCGCCAGTATGCGCGAGTCGAACTTTCCGCCGATGATCGACCGAGGAAGTAGCCGAGGCCGAATGCCAGCATGCCGGTGGCGAGCAACAATGCGCTTGCTGCTTGCGGGTGATCCCTCGCGCCGGAGGCGACGGCATAGACCTCGCGCTTCACCTCGTTGGCGGCCGACTTCGCGACCTTGGTCAATCCCTCCGGCTGCTCGGTGGGCGTGCCGGTGAATCCGGCGTTCAAGTTCTGTTTGTCGGCCATGTCGAGGACCTTTCCTGAGAGTGGCGCGAAGCAGAAAGTTCAATCCTGCTCGCGTGTGCCGGGGGAGGCTTCGCGTTGATCCGCGTCTTCGAGATCCGTCTTGACGAGGAATGCATCCGTATGTTCGCGTGAGGCCTCTCGCAATGCTGCAAGGCTTGGAGGATTGTCAGCCTCGCCCTGCTGTGCATCGAGTTCATGTTCAGCCAGGCTCCAGTGATGCTGATGCTTGCCGTCCGGCCTTCCTTCCTTCTCCCACAGAGAATGGGCCCTTTTTCGGATCTCCTCCTCGCGGGTGGCTGCCGGCGACGCGACGCTCTGCTTGTTGATATCGGTTGCGGCTCGCCGAGCCATCTCCCGTCCGCTTGTTTTCGTGGCGGACGGAACTTCCGGCCGGTCACCGTCGGTCGCGCTTTCGCGTATCTTGCGTCGTGCTGGGTTTTTCATGAGCGCCTCCTTGGAGTTCTCAACCAACTCGACCGACCTAAGTTCCAAACAAAGTTTGCTTCTGATTTCGTCAGGTTCATGCCGTCACTCGACCGTAGTGCGTCTTGGCATGGGGACAAAACTAATATACTAGTATGCCAGATAGGTTCAGCGTCCCGGTATCGTTATGCGGCAGGCATCAGAAACCGAAGTTTTGGTCGTCCCGGCCCCGCAAGAGGTTGCCGGCAGGTTGCGCCGTATCACCGCGGCCGGCGCAATCTACGAGCGCCTGCATGCCGACATCGTGTCATTGCGAATGCCGCCCGGCATGCTGCTGCAGGAAAAGCGGATCGCCGATGATTTCGGCGTCAGCCGCACGCCGGTACGTGAGGCGCTGCTCCGGCTTTCCGAAGGCGGACTGGTCGATATCTATCCGCAGTCGAGCACCGTCGTGTCGCGGGTGCCGGTTTCGGCGATCCCCGAGGCGGTCGTCGTGCGCAAGGCGCTCGAAGGCGCGACTGTCGAGACCGCGGCCCTGACCGCCACCGCCGCAGACATTGCCCGTCTCGACGCCATCATCGCGCGGCAGCAGACCCATGCTGCGGCCGGCAATGCCTCGAATTTCCATGAGGACGATGAGGCCTTTCACGAGGCAATCGCACAGATCTCCGGTTATCCCGGCATCTGGGCGACCCTGAAAACGGTCAAGGTGCAGCTCGATCGAGCACGACGGCTGACGCTGCCGGTTCTCGGGCGCATGGACAATGTGGTGCACGAACATATGATCATCCGCGATGCGCTCGCCGCCCATGATGCGGTGGCGGCACGCAGCGCGATGACCCATCACCTGAGCGCGGTCATTCCCGATGTCGACGAACTGCGCGCACGTTACCCCGATTATTTCTGCTGACGGCAGGCGAACATGAAACGAAAAGGCGAGGGAAGGACGAAGGATGCGACAGGGTTGGAGATGGTTCGGACCGGAAGCGCCGGTGACGCTGGATGACGTCCGCCAGACGGGTGCGACGAATATTGTCTCTTCGCTGCATCAGGTGCCGATCGGCAGGGCCTGGACGGAAACGGAAGTGCGCGAGCGCCAGTCTCTGATCGAGACGACGCCTGGCGACCGTTCGCCGCTCGTCTGGTCGGTCGTCGAAAGCATCCCGATCCCCGACGCCGTCAAACGCAAGGGTGGGGAGGCCAAAGCCGAAATCGAGGCGTGGATCGCCAGCCTCGAAGCGGTGGCCGCCTGCGGCATTCCGATTGTCTGCTATAATTTCATGCCGGTGGTGGACTGGACCCGCACCGAACTCGATTTCGTGACGCCGACGGGTGCCACCGCCATGCGCTTCGACCACGAGCGCTTCGCGGCCTTCGATCTCTTCATTCTGGAACGGCCGGATGCGGCGCAGCACTATTCCGCGGAGGACCGCGAACGGGCGCGTATCGTCTTCGAGGCGATGACGGACGACGAGATCGCCGACATCACCCGTATCATCACCTCGGCTCTGCCTGGCTCGACCACCGAACCTCTGACCATTCCGGCCTTCCGCGAAAAGCTGGTCGCCTATAGCGGTATCGATGCCGCCAGGCTGCGCCGGCACCTGATCGAATTCCTGGAGGCGGTGACGCCGGCTGCCGAAGCGCGCGGTGTCAAGCTGACGCTGCATCCCGATGATCCGCCGCGTTCGCTGTTCGGCCTGCCGCGCATCGCCTCGACGGCCGATGATTATGCCGCTCTTTTCGATGCGGTGCCATCGGCGGCGAACGGCATGTGTTATTGCACCGGCAGTCTCGGGGTGCGCGCCGAAAACGATCTGCCGGCGATCGCCCGGCGTTTTGCTTCGCGCATTCATTTTGCCCATCTGCGCGCCACGACGCGCGAAGGCGACGGCCGGACGTTCCATGAAAGCGCGCATTTGGAAGGCGACGTCGATATGGTCGCGGTCCTCCGGGAACTGGTGGCGGAAGACCGCCGCCGCGGCGCGCAGGACACCATTGTCTTCCGCTCGGACCATGGCCACCGCATGCTCGACGATCTCGACAAGGTCGTCACACCAGGCTACCCCGCCATCGGCCGCATGCGCGGCCTTGCCGAGCTGCGCGGCATCCTGCATGCGCTGGGCGCCCCGCCGAACTGAGGGCGTCCCCTGTTCGCGCAGCGCCCTTCGGCGGAAATTATCGCGCTCTGAAGCCCGAAGGACGCTTCAGAGCGCGCAACCCTTCAAGAAAAGATCGGCGCACATCTTTGCCCGCGCCTGGATCGCCTCGATCTTGGGCGGCGGTTCCTGGCGCAGGATCGCCGCACGCTGCGGCTCCATGGCCATCATGCCGCGCAGCATGCCGCAGGCCAAATGCGGATCGTCGAGCGCAATGAGGCCGCGCTCGACCTGGCGGCGCAGCCAGTCCTCCATCAGCTCATTGGTGCGCAGGATCGCCTGTTCGTAGAAGGACGTGGCGATCTCCGGAAAGCGGTCCGATTCGCCGATCACGAGGCGCATGATGGTGACCGTCTCGTCCGAGAGCGACAGCATGCCATAGGCCATCAGCATGCGCTCCAGCCCGTCCCTCAGGTCTGCAGTGGCGAGCGTTGCGGGATCGAGCGCAAGCAGGAAACCGACGATACGCTCGGAGATCATGCTGGCGAAGAGATCGGCCTTGGTCGGAAACAGCCGGTAGAGGGTCTTTGTGGAAACGCCGGCCTCCTGGGCGATCGTGGCGATGCTTGCCGCCGCGTAGCCATTCTCGTGAAACTGGGTGTTTGCTGCCTTGATGATCAGACCCTTGGTGTCGTCGTCACAGCGTATCTGCGGCCTGCCGCGCGGCCTCTTCTCGATTTGTTGATTTTGGACCATCGCAATTTTCCAAATTCTTGTTGACATCGATTTTATAGAGCATATTTTGGAAAACATCAAGTTTCCTAATTAGGATTCCACCTGACTTCAGAGGCCGCAGCCCAAGAGACGGCGACCGTCATCCGGAGAAAGACAATGACCATCAAGACGCTGCATGCCCTCAACAACAACGCTGCTCCCGAAACTGTCGCCGAAGCCGCCCCGGCCAGCCTGGACGCGGGCCAGCCGCCGCGCATCGCCGAAGCTGCCGCTCCGATTTCCGAGAAAAAGCCTGCCCGCAAGCGCGGCGGCCGATCGCTGCTACTTGGCGCCACCGCACTGGTGCTGATCGCCGCCGGCGCCTATTACGGCCATGATTACTGGACGGTCGGCCGCTTCCATATCTCGACCGACGATGCCTATGTGAAGGCCGACAACAGCACGATTGCCCCGAAGGTTTCCGGCTATCTCGCCGAGGTCCTCGTCATGGACAACGAGACCGTCAAGGCCGGCCAGCCGCTTGCCCGCATCGACGATCGCGACTTCAAGGCGGCCCTCGATCAGGCCAAGGCCGATGTCGCTGCCGCGGAAGCTACCGTCAGCGCCAAGCAGGCGTCGCTCGAGATTCAGCAGTCGACGATCGCTGCGGCCCGCGCGACCGTCGACGTCGATCGCGCCAACGAGACCTTCGCCGAGCAGAACAACAAGCGTTATTCGAACCTTGCCACCAGCGGTTATGCCCCGGTCCAGACCGCCCAGCAGGCCGCCTCGCAGATCGCCGCCGCTCAGGCCACCATCGTGCGCGACAGCGCCTCGCTCGATGCCGCCGTCAAGCAGGTCGATCTTCTCAATGCCGAGCTTGCCCAGGCGAGGGCCTCTCTTGCGCGCAGCCAGGCCGTCCAGCGCCAGGCCGAGCTCAGCCTTTCCTATGCGACGATAACAGCCCCGGTCGACGGCACCGTCGGCAACCGGACGCTGCGCGTCGGACAATATGTCCAGGCCGGCACTCAGCTGATGTCGGTCGTGCCGACGACGGCTGCCTATGTCATAGCCAACTACAAGGAAACGCAGTTGACCGACGTGCGGGCCGGTCAGCCGGTCGAGATCGAGGTCGATATGTTCCCCGGCCGCACCTATCACGGCCATGTCGACAGCCTCGCTCCGGCAAGCGGCCAGGAATTCGCGCTGCTGCCGCCCGATAACGCCACCGGCAACTTCACCAAGGTCGTTCAGCGCATTCCGGTGAAGATCCTGCTCGACGGCGATGCCGCCGCAAACGGCGATCTGCGCCCCGGCATGTCCGTTCAGCCTGATATCAATACCAAGAACGATCGCAGCTAGGCCAGCGGCGAGGAGTTTGTGTCATGTCCACCATCACAGCAACAGCCATCGCCGTTCCGCAACAAAGGACCGGGGCTAGCACCCGGGACTGGATCGCCGTTCTCGCAGGCATGATCGGCGCCTTCATGGCGATCCTCAACATTCAGATCACCAATGCCTCGCTTCTCGACATCGAGGGCGGGATCGGAACAGGCGTCGACAACGGCGCCTGGATTTCCACCTCCTATCTGATCGGCGAGATCGTCGTCATTCCGCTGACGGCCTATTTCAGCAACGTCTTCTCGTTCCGCCGCTATATCCTGGTGAATTCGATCCTCTTCCCGCTGTTTTCGATCGCCTGCGCCTTCGCCCATGATCTCGGCACGATGATCCTGCTGCGCGGTCTGCAGGGTTTTGCCGGCGGCGTGCTGATCCCGATGGCCTTCACCATGGTGCTGACCAAGCTGCCGAAGAACCAGCAGCCGCTCGGCTTGGCGATCTTCGCGCTTTCGGTCACTTTCGCGCCGGCAATCGGCCCGACCATCGGCGGTTATCTCACCGAAAATTACGGCTGGCAGACGATCTTCTTTATCAACGCCATCCCGAGTGCCATCATGGCAGTCGCCCTTGCCCTGACGCTCGACAAGCAGCCGATGCAGCTCGGCCTGCTGAGGGAAGGCGATTGGGCGGGCATCGTCACGATGGCAATCGGTTTGTCGGCATTGCAGACGGTGCTTGAAGAAGGCAACAAGGAGGACTGGTTCTCCTCGCCCTTTATCGTCAAGCTCAGCATCCTCGCCGTCGTCTTCCTCGTCGCCTTCATCTGGATCGAGCTCACCGTGAAGAAGCCGCTGGTCAAGCTCAGCCTGCTGAAGCAGCGCAATTTCGGCATCGGCGTTGCGGTCAACGTGCTGGTCGGCGTCGCCCTTTTCGGCACCGTCTATATCCTGCCGCAATATCTCGGCCAGGTGCAGCGCTACAATGCCGAGCAGATCGGCAACGTGCTGGCCTGGACCGGCCTGCCGCAGCTGCTGTTGATCCCGCTCGTGCCGATGATGATGAAGCGCTTCGATGCCCGCTACATCGGCTTCCTCGGCATTTCGATCTTTGCGATCAGCTACTTCATGAACATCATGCTTTCGGCCGATACCGCGGGCGATCAGTTCTGGATCCCCAACATTGTCCGCGCCATCGGCCAGGCTCTGGTGCTGACCCCGATCACCGCCATCACCACTGCCGGCATTGCACCTGCAGATGCCGCCGCCGCTTCCGGCCTGACCAACATGCTGCGCAATCTCGGCGGCGCCGTCGGCACGGCGACACTCGGCACGGTGCTGACCAAACGCGAGCAGTTCCATTCGAACATCATCGGCCAGTCGGTGACGCTCGGCCGCGACGAAGTCCGCAATCGCCTCGACCAGATGACAGGCTACTTCCTGTCGCACGGCGTCTCCGACCATGCCGTCGCAGCCCAGAAGGCCGTCGTGGCGCTGGGTCAGGTCGTCAAACGCCAGGCTCTGATCATGGGTTTCAGCGATACCTTCGCCGTTATCGGCGTGGTTCTTGCCATCGCAGCCGTCGCCCTGCTGCTCACCCAAAAACCGCGTGCCGGTGGTGGCGCCGGCGCTCACTGAAACGACAGCGCTCGCCCGCCTTCCCGGCGAGCGCTTTCTCTATTGCGGAATTTCGACCGTGAAGGCGAAGCGGGCCACAGCGCCCGGCGCCAGGATCGTGGTGGACGGCCTCGCCGAAAGCTCGCTCGATGCTCCAGCTTCCGCGGCCGTTCCATGCCAGGGCTCGATGCAGAGGAAAGGCGCACCCGGCTTGGTCCAGAGCGCAAGATTGGGCAGGTTTTCGAAATGGAACCGCATGGTCGGCCCGCCTTCGGCGCCATAACTCAAGCCTTTGCCCGCCCCACTCGGAAAGATCATCGCATCCTGTTCGAACATCGCGTGATCGAGCATCAGCCGACCGGCATCAAACGGCGAGGGCAGAGGCGCAGGGTTGATCAGGCCACCCGCCAACCGCACAAGACCCGGCTCGCCTTCATTGTCGAGCGTCACGATATGGTCGCGCCCGGCAGCGCCGGGCAGCGGCCAGGCGAAAGCCGAATGGAATCCGAGGCCGAAGGGCATCGGCTTCTGGTCGCGATTGGCAACCTCCGCCGTCACCGTCAGCGCACGGCCCTCGACCGCATGCACCACAGCCAGCTGAAAATCGAACGGATAGACTGCCCGCGTCTCCTCCGAGGCGATGAGTTCGTAGCGGCACATCGTTGCGGTGGATCCGGCAAGCGCGAATTCGCTGCGGCGGGCAAAACCATGCTGGGCCATCGGATAGACCGCGCCGTCGATCGCTATCTTGTCGTCCGGCGCCTTGCCGACGATCGGAAACAGGATCGGCGACCGCCCGGTCCAGAAGGCCGCATCGCCGGTCCATAACCACGAGCGTCCATCGCTTGTCGTCAGCGCCTGCATCTCGGCGCCGAGCGAGGAGACTTCGACGGCGAGATCTTGATTCCCGATCCGGATTGAGCTTGGCATCGCGGCTCCCTTTCGCATTGGTGCGGCACCAAGCCATACCTTTCCGCACCGGGTATTTCCACCCCATTGAGAGAGGCGGGACGGCAGCCACGATGACAATAGCAGTGCCGTCGCGGTGCTTATTTCCGCACCGCGCCTAATCTCGCGATCACTTCATTCGGAATGCCGTAGCGCTGAATAGCGTCACGGTTGTTCCGCAACCCGCATATCTCACGCTGGATGAAGAATGCCCAGACGGCGTCGGATGCTTCATTGAGAAGCCTCTCGCGTTCCTCAGCGGTCTGGTGATCGGGAGCCCAGGCCTTCAGGGCGGCAAGTGCCGCCTCCACCTTCAGCCCGTGACGTCCGAGCGAATCCGCGCGTTCCGACATCAGCTCGTATTCGAGGACGTTGAAGCCGCTTTTATCCTGCTGGGATTGTCGGAAGGACTGCGGCGGACGAACGCTCATTGGCACAGGTCTCCGTTGGCGTGAGTTCCGATATTATCCAATCCTGTTCCAAATTAAAGAAGGTGAGCAAGATGCCGTCCGAAATCCGCACTCGCTTTTCGGCGTCGTACTCTTGATCGAGAGGACAGGAAACAGGGCTATCCTGCGGTTTCCTTGCATGGCATAAGCGCGCCAAAATCTCCTTCTCCAGGCGCCGCGCAAATCATGATCCGTATCGAAAATATCAGCAAGCAGCTCAGCCACCGTATCCTCTTCATCGAGGCGTCCGCGGCCCTCAATCGAGGCGAGAAGATCGGCCTGGTTGGTCCGAACGGCGCCGGCAAGACGACCGTCTTCCGGATGATCAACGGCGAGGAGCAGCCCGATGAGGGGCAGGTCTCCTGCGAGAAGGGCGTCACCATCGGCTACTTCAACCAGGATGTCGGCGAGATGTCGGGCCATAGCGCCGTCGCCGAGGTGATGAATGGCGCAGGTCCCGTCAGCATCGTTGCCGGCGAATTGCGCGAGCTCGAAGCCGCCATGGCCGATCCCGAGCAGGCCGACAATATGGAGGAGATCATCGAGCGCTACGGCGAGGTGCAGGCGCGCTATGAGGAACTGGACGGTTATGCGCTGGAGGGACGGGCGCGCGAAGTGCTTGCGGGCCTGAGCTTCAGCCAGGAGATGATGGACGGCGATGTCGGCGCGCTATCGGGCGGCTGGAAGATGCGCGTGGCGCTCGCCCGCATCCTGCTGATGCGTCCTGACGTCATGCTGCTCGACGAGCCGAGCAACCATCTGGATCTGGAAAGCCTAATCTGGCTGGAGGAGTTCCTCAAAGGTTATGAGGGCGCGCTGCTGATGACCTCGCATGACCGCGAATTCATGAACCGCATCGTCACCAAGATCATCGAGATCGACGGCGGCACGTTGACGGCCTATTCCGGCGATTATGAATTCTACGAGCAGCAGCGGGCGCAGAACGAGAAGCAGCAGCAGGCTCAGTTCGAGCGCCAGCAGGCAATGCTCGCCAAGGAAATCAAGTTCATCGAGCGCTTCAAGGCCCGCGCCTCGCATGCCTCGCAGGTGCAGAGCCGCGTCAAGAAGCTGGAGAAGATCGACCGGGTGGAGCCGCCCAAGCGCCGCCAGGCCGTCTCTTTCGAGTTCCAGCCGGCGCCGCGATCCGGTGAGGACGTGGTCAACCTGAAGAACGTGCATAAGAAATACGGCAGTCGAAGCATCTATGAGGGGCTGGATTTCATGGTGCGGCGGCGGGAACGTTGGTGCATCATGGGTATCAACGGCGCCGGCAAATCGACGCTGCTGAAGCTGGTGACGGGCACCGCCGAGCCTGACCAAGGCAGTGTGGCTCTCGGCGCCAGCGTCAAGATGGGCTATTTCGCCCAGCACGCCATGGATATTCTCGACGGCGAGCATACCGTCTTCCAAGCGCTGGAAGACCGGTTTCCTCAGGCGGGGCAGGGGCCCTTGCGCGCGCTGGCCGGGTGTTTCGGCTTCTCCGGCGACGATGTCGAGAAGCGGTGCCGCGTGCTGTCAGGTGGTGAGAAGGCGCGCCTCGTCATGGCGATGATGCTGTTCGACCCGCCGAACCTGCTCGTGCTCGACGAACCGACGAACCATCTCGACCTCGACACCAAGGAAATGCTGATCAAGGCGCTGTCGCAATATGAAGGCACGATGCTGTTCGTCTCGCACGACCGGCATTTCCTGGCCGCGCTCTCCAACCGGGTGCTGGAGCTGACGCCCGACGGCGTCCACCAATATGGCGGCGGCTATACCGAATATGTGGCGCGCACCGGCCAGGAGGCGCCCGGCCTGCGAAGCTGACGGCATTTTTGCCCCGGCATGTCGAAACCGTCGGCGTCGAAACGACCAGTGAAGAGCCGGCCAGCGATATCGTTGGCCGCTCGGAGCAACGGAGGAGAAATGCCCATGCAGTTGGATCGGATCGAAGTCGTCACGCTGTTCGTCGATGATATCGGCGAGGCCAAAGCATTCTACCAAAAGGTCTTCGCACCTGATGTCGTCTTTCAGGACGCAGTATCCTGCGTGCTGAAATTCTCAGGAACGATGATCAACCTGCTCGATGCTGCGCAAGCGCCTCAGCTGGTCGAGCCATCCGCCGTGTCGTCCCCCGGTTCGGGGGCACGCGTACTGCTGACGATCAAGGTCGATGATGTCGATGCAGTTTGCGCAGAACTGCGCAAACTCGGGGTAACGCTGCTCAATGGTCCCGTCGATCGTCCATGGGGCCGCCGGACGGCGGCCTTTGCGGATCCGTCGGGCCATGTCTGGGAGGTCGCGCAGGAGTTGCGCTAAGCTGGTGTCGCCGCGTTCCGAGGTCGCCTTCAGATTTTGCGACTGTGATGCGTCTCGGCAAGTTTCGTTCACGCGAAGAACAGATTCGGCGGCTATCGCCACGATGATGACCAAATTCCGTGGTGTTCGGAGCCCTCTTCATGCAATCGGGGACGGGCGCATCGGCATGGACTGGATCAATCGCTATATCGATCAGCCGCTACTGCACGGCGCGGCGGGCTTGCTGCGGAGTTGGCATCTGCGCACGCGGCAACCGCCGGAGCTGCTGGAGCCGACATGGAATCTCGTCGTGCTCTCCTTTCTGCTGATCGCGAGCGGCCAGGTCGTAGCCGGCAAGCCTTTCGCGCTCAGCGTTGCCGCGCTGGTCATGCTGGCCCTGCCCTCAGTGCGAAAGCTGCTTTCGGCGGCAAAGGCAGGGGGAGGCGGTTACGGCGCGCGGGAATACAAGTCGCTGAGAGCGCGCGCCATCGCCAAACGCGAGGCGGAGTGGTCGGTGCGGATCATCGTGTTGTTCGCATCTGCCTGCCTTCCGTTCATCGCCCGCATCGACGATCCGGTGGGAGCCTATTTCATGCTGGGGGCAAGCATCTGGTTCGTATTGACCGGGCCGCTCAAGGCTTATCTCGATGCGGCCGAACCTCCCGAACCGAATGAAGGCGACCGGACGTATAACGGCGTCTTTCACCTCGGCTGACTGAAGTCGAGGCGGCATGCATGCGCCCACTGTCAGGCCGACGGGAACCAAATGGGGCGGCCTCCGTTATCTCCGCAGCAACGTAAAAGGAGATTGCGATGCTTTACTACGCTCTGGTGTTTCTCGTTGTGGCCTTGATTGCCGGCGTCCTCGGATTTGGCGGCATCGCAGGGGCCTCAGCTTCCATTGCCCAGGTTCTGTTCTTCATTTTCCTGGTGCTGTTCGTCGTATCGATCGTCATGCGCCTGATGCGAAAAGTATAGTGCGGACAGATAAAGTATAAAAACCCGGCGAGACATATCGCCGGGTTTTTATTTTACTGGGCCAGGGCAGTTAAAAATTCTGCGCCTAAGGCAGAATGAAAGATGGCCGTTTTGCGATAAATGGCACCTAATCGAGGATTGGGATATGAGGCGCTGCCGTCCTTGGCAACACACCGGTTAGTCTGGGATCATCTGCCACTTCGACCATGAAAGCATATGGCTTGAAACCGGACCGCTGATAGAACGGCAATGCATTCGGATGATCGAAGTGGCAGGTGTGGACCCAAAGCCGTTCGATGGGATGCGCCCAGGCAATCGATAACGCCTTGTCCATGAGATAGCGCCCCGCACCGGTTCCGATCGAACTTTTGGCAACTCCAAAGAAAACCAGTTCACACCGGCCATGTTGCCGGAAATCAAGCTCCAGCATGCCGGACGGTCGTCCGTCCGCCAGGAGGACGTATATTTCCACCAGCGGGTCGTTGATAATGGCCGTCAGCCTGTCATCGGGCATGACCAAGCGCGAAACCCACATCCAATCCTCTCCGACCAGCCGGAAAAGCTGGCGATATGCCATCAGATCGGGAGCTGTCATCCGCTCCAAAGAGATCCCAGGGATAAGCTTGGCTTCCCTGGAGGCCGGCTTCTCCGTCATCTCCAGACAGGTGACGGCATTTGCCAGTTTACCCTTGGGGACCAGAGAATATCCCTCTGGCAAATGTGGATTGGAATTATTCGATTTTTCAACAGTTTCCATAGCCATCACACCGTTGCGATCCGCTGCCTCTCCCGTCGATTTCTTGCATCGCATGAACCGCTGACTTGCGCGAGGAATTTATCGTTAGGGATGGTGTGACAACTCGCGCGTGAGAAAATCATGCAGGCATTGCGTTGCGACTTGCGTCGGTGCGGGACTGCGCAATACTCCGAGCGATAAGTATTTTGAAAGGCCGATTGATTTTGCCATCCATATTTTCACCTGTTTCACTGTCCGAAGACGCGGACTCACCAAGCGGATGGTGGGTCGTCCGTGGAGCGCATGCGCTGACAGCTGTAACCTTCGGATCAGCCTACGCCTTCTCCGCTGTGTTTCCCGGTCTTTCCGAGGAATTCGCGGCATCGCGTGGCGAGATCGCGCTTGTCTTCTCCATCTCGGCTTTGGTGTTCTATTCGCTGGGCGCAATCGCCGGCCCGCTTGCCGATCGCTGGTCGTCCCGCGCCGTCATAGCGACCGGTTTGGTGGCAATGATCATCGGTTACGTCGGAGCCAGCCAGGCACAGTCGCTGGCCTCGCTCTACATTTGGTACGGTGCCGGGGTGGGGGTTGGGATCGGCCTCTCTTATGTTCCGGCGGTTGGAGCTGTGCAGTCTTGGTTTATCCTCAAGCGGAGCCGCGCGTCCGGCATTGCTACGGCCGGCATCGGCCTCGGCACACTCTTGCTGCCGTTTACGACCGGCCGGCTTGTCTCCGGGCTTGGTTGGCGTGGATGTTTCATCGCTTTGGCGGTTGTCATAGCCGCAATCGGTCTGCCGGCGGCAATGCTCGTGCGTAGACGCCAAGACAACAGCATTCCTTCAGAACTGCGATCCAGCGACCGGCCCAGCCCTTTCACCGTATGGCGCGATGGCCGTTTCAGCCTGTTCTACATCATGCTGCTCTTGGTGTCGTTCTGCACATTCATTCCCTATGTGCATATCGTCCCGGCAGCGCATGACATGGGTCTGTCGCTTGAAAGCGGTACAATCCTTATAGCGCTCATCGGCGTCGGAAACATCTTTGGGCGTTTCGTGCTGGCCGGTTTGGGCGACCGCATCGGTTCCTTGCGCCTTTTGACAATTCTTACCTTTGCTGTTGCCGGCTCATTCGTCCTGTGGTCCGCTGCCAACGGCATGGCCATGATGGTGCTTTTCGCCCTGTTGTTCGGGGCGAGTTATGGTGGCTGTGTCGGCCTTTATCCGGCCGTCGCCGCCAATCTCTTCGGCACCCGTCATATCGGAACGATACTGGGCTATCTCTATACGGCCGTGGGTGTGGCTGCTTTGCTGGGGCCAACAATGGCGGGGCTCGTATTCGATAAAACCGGTAGCTATCTGGGCCCCATACTGTTCAGCGCGGCTGCCGCTGTCGTTGCCGGTTTCCTGACACTCTGGCTTCGGCAGAAATGGTAGCGCCGCAAATGAACAGAGGCGGCCAGACCGAGCCTTGTGGTCACCGGCCGCTCAGCCGGATGTCACCGGTCGAGATCGATGTGCCTTTCTGGCAACCATTCCGGATAAGATCATGAAATAATCGAATGCCGCGAAAAGGTGCCTTCGAAATGTCCCAATGGGGCTGAACCGTAGGCTTGTTTGTCGCTTGCGCCTTCCCATGCGCTTTGACATGCGATGCGTAAATGATGCCGGTTCGGGATCGTTTTGCGGTTCCGTCCGTTATCTGTTGCCGAATCTGGTGGCGAGTAGCCGGGTATGCTCCCGTCACGATTTGAGAAGGAGAGACTTATGAACAAAATTCTTGCGACGGCCTTTGCCGCGGTATCGTTGACCTTTGTCGGAGCGGGGGTGGCCAATGCAGCCGACCTCGTCACAAGGACATATGAAGAGCCGGACCTGCGCAATGGCGTGAAGATCGGTTATCTTACCTGCGATATCGGCGGCGGCACGGGTTATGTGCTCGGTTCATCCAAGGAAGCCGATTGCATTTTCCAGTCGACCGTCGGCAACGAGCTTTCGGATCGTTATACCGGCGAAGTGAGAAAACTTGGCATCGACCTTGGTTTCACCACGCGCAGCCGCCTGATCTGGGCCGTGTTTGCGCCGACCGCCGGCTATCACCGCGGCTCGCTCGCCGGCCTCTATGTCGGCGCTACCGCCGAAGCCACGCTCGGCGCCGGTGTGGGCGCCAATCTCCTGGTCGGCGGTACCTCCGGCTCGATCCATCTGCAGACGGTCAGCCTGACCGGCCAGCTCGGCCTCAACGTTGCGGCAGGCAGCGCCTCGATGACGCTGACGGCAGCGAATTGATGTTCTCTTTTGGCGCCTCCTGCCGCATGGCGGTGGGGAGGCGCCAACTCTTCTGAGGAGCGATTTCGCGCCCTCGCATGCCCAAGCCGGATCACGACATGATGGATATTCGAATGGCAACGCCCGACGAGGACGAGGTCCTGGTGGGGCACTATCTGAAGATCTGGGACAGCTACGGCACACCACCGGAACACTACAGCTCCGATGCGGCGGCGCGGATCTTGTCTTTCATCAGAAGCGGTCGCGAAGAGCGCCGCCTGACCTCGTTCCTTGCGATCGTCGACGGTGAAATCGCCGGTTCTGCATCCTGCCAGCTGCACCAATCGCCGTTTCCGGAGGTCATCCGTCCGGAACAGCGGCTGTTCGGTTATATCTGGTCCGTCTATGTCGCCGACGCCTTCCGTCGGCGCGGCATCGCATTGGCGCTGACCAACAAGGCCGTCGATTATCTGAAATCGATCGGCTGCACGACGGTCGTCATCCATGCCTCGGATGCCGGCGAACCCGTTTATAGGGCTGCCGGTTTCGAACTGGCGAAGGAAATGCGCCTGAAGTTCCCGGAGGAATAACGAACGGATGCGGCCGGTGCCGCATCTTCCGCTTACGTCTTCGGCCGGCCGGGTGCGATAAAGGCGGCGATCGTCGCCGCGTCATGGCCGGCCTCACGCAGGAAGCGGCTGGCAAATTCGATGGCGGGGCCTCGAAGCGCATCGTCCGGGCGGATCAGGTGAAAGGCCACGTGATAATCGAGCGTCCGTTCCGAGACAGTGACGACGCGCCCGGCCGCCAGCGCCGCATCCGACAGCGGCGGTCGCGCCAGCGCGATGCCGAGCCCCTGCGCACAGGCGTCGATCACCAGATTATAGTCTTCGAAGCGCCGGTCATGGCCGCGCGGCGTATAGTCGACACCCTCGCGGGCGAGCCAGCGGCGCCAGCCTTCGATGTTCGAATCGTGCAGGATCGGCAGTTCGAGCAGCGACAAGGCATCTGAGCGCTGTCCGAGCCGGTCCGCCAGCGCAGGGGCAGCGATCGGACACGATTTCTCCTGCCAGAGCGGCAGGGCGCGCACGCCCGCCCACGGCCCCTTTCCGCAGCGGATGGCAAGATCCGTGCCTTCGCCGAAATCCGCCAGCCGATGTTCGAGCGTCAACTCGACATGCAACTCGTTTCCCTCAAGCTTCGGCAGGCGCTGAAACAGCCATAGCGAGGCGACGGAGGGCGTTACCGAGAGGCGCACTACCGCCTTGTTGCGGCGGGGCAGCCAGCGCTCGCCACTATTGCCGAGCAGCGCCAGCGCTTCCTCCGCCCGCGCGAAAAACCGCATACCTTCCGGCGTCAGGCGCACACCTCGGGCTTCGCGGGCAAACAGCCGCACGCCCATCCAGCGCTCCAGGCGCGAGACCTGCCGCGACACCGCGCCATGGGTGATGCCGCTTTCCTCGGCCGCGGCCGAAAACGATCCGAGCCGGGCGGCGCGGGCAAAGGTCTCGAGCGTGTCGAGGGGCGGAAGCACGGGCGAGCTGTGAACCATACGCACATTTGATCATCGATTGCGATGCTTTTCAAGCACGGATCGAAGCCCTAATCCATTCTCACGGAAACAGATGGAGGCGAAAATGAGCATGGCGGCAAGCGCACCGGTTACGGCGAAACAGCAAGGCGGGTTCGATATGGTGGCCTTTGCGGCGATCCTCGTTACCATCCTCTTCTGGGCGTCCTCCTTCGTGGTGATCCGCATCTGTCTCGGACCGCTGACGCCGATCGAACTGGCGACGGCGCGTTATGTGGCAGCCGGCGCCATCGCCCTCGTCTACCTCGTCATCTACCGGCCGATGCCGGAAAGGCGCGATTTCCTCCGCCTCTCCATTGCCGCCGTGCTTTTCATCGCCGCCTATGCGGTTTTGTTGAACACCGGCGAGCAGACGGTTGCGGCAGGGCCGGCGAGCTTCATCATCAACACCATGCCCGTCTTCACTGCCCTGATTGCCACATTCGCGCTCGGCGAGCGCTTTGGCCGCTGGGGCTGGGCGGGTACCGCGGTTTCCTTCGGCGGCGTAGCGCTGATTGCGGTCGCCTCCGAAGACGGTTTCAAGCTCGATCCAAATGCGGTCATGATCCTTGGTGCAGCGCTCTGCTCGGCGATCGCCAGCGTGCTGCAGAAGCCGCTGCTTGGACGGCTGCCGGCGCTTGCCGTCACCGCCTGGATCCTGCTCATCGGTTCCGTGCCGCTGTTTCCGGCCGTCCCGGCGACAATCCAGGCGCTCGCGGCCGCACCGGCCGAAGTGAACTGGGGCGTTGCCTATCTCGTCATCTTCCCCACTGTGATCGGCTATCTCACCTGGGCGATCGCATTGAAGCGGCTGACGGCCGCCCGCGCTTCGAATTTCCTCTACGGCGTTCCGCCGGTCGCCACGCTAATCGGTTTTGTCTGGCTGGGCGAAACGCCAACGGTGCTCGGTGCGGTCGGTGGCGTCATGGCAATCCTCGGTGTGCTCATCGTCAACGTGATGCGGAAGCGATAGCGTGAGATTCGAGCCGCGAGGGCGAACTGGTAACAGATAGGCATTGCGCTGCCCTTCGCTTTCTTTAAAACGAAAGCAGATACGAAAGGTATGCGCCCATGTTCTTGACCGACCGGCAAACCGAAATCGTGGCGATTGCGAAATCGAGCGGCAGGGTTCTGGTCGAGGAGCTTGCCTCTCGCTTTTCCGTGACGCGGCAGACGATCCGCAAGGATCTGAACGATCTCTGCGACGCACAGGTGCTGACACGTATTCATGGCGGTGCCACATTCCCGAGCGGCACCGAGAACGTCAAATACGAGGCGCGCCGACAGATCGCCGCTTCCGAGAAGCAGGCGATCGGCATTGCCGCGGTCGAGTTGATCCCGAGCGGCGCCTCGCTCTTCATCAATATCGGAACGACGACCGAGGCGGTGGGCGAGGCGCTCGCCAATCACCACGAGTTGATGGTGATCACCAATAATATCAACGTTGCCAATAGGTTGCGTTCCTTTCCGGCGATCGAGGTGGTGATCGCCGGCGGGGTCGTGCGTGGTTCGGACGGCGGGATCGTCGGTGAAGCGGCCGTCGATTTCATCCGTCAGTTCAAGGTCGATTACGCCGTGATCGGCGCGTCGGCGATCGACGTGGACGGCGCGCTTCTCGACTACGATTTTCGCGAGGTGAAGGTGGCTCAAGCGATCATCGCCAATGCCAGGCATGTCATCCTGGTTGCCGATTCGACGAAGTTCGAACGCACTGCACCGGTCAGGATCGGCCAGCTTTCGCAGGTCCATACCTTCATCACCGACCACTGTCCGGTGGCGTCGATCCGCAATCTCTGCCTCGAAAACAATGTGAAGCTGATCGAAACGAACGGCAGATCGCGCTAGCGGATAGGGCTGAAAAGCATCAGCGCCTTTCGAAAGCGCACGATGCTCTATGCCTTTGATTCAGATGACAATTCTCATTTTATCCTGATCCGGCCTAAAAATCGTCCAGATCAAGGTGGTGATCTGCGAAACATTCGTTTGACATTCGTATTTCTTTCGTTTTAACTGATGTCACTTTCGCAATTGCGCAAGTTTTGTGCGATGCGAAATCTGCAGCGGGGCTCGGAGGGGATATTGGGCCGGGAGATTCACGACATATTCGTCATCGGTGGCGGCATCAACGGCTGCGGCATTGCGCGCGATGCTGTTGGGCGCGGCTATTCGGTGGCGCTGGCGGAGATGAACGATTTCGCCTCGGGCACCTCGTCGGGCGCCACCAAGCTGATCCATGGCGGCCTGCGTTATCTCGAGCATTACGAATTCCGCCTGGTGCGCGAATCGCTGATGGAGCGCGAAATCCTCTGGGCGATGGCGCCGCACATCATCTGGCCGCTGCGCTTCGTGCTGCCCTATCACAAGGGCGGCATCCGTCCGGCCTGGCTGATCCGGCTCGGCCTCTTCCTCTACGACCACCTTGGCGGCCGCAAGCTGCTGCCGCCGACCTCGGTGCTCGACATGCGCCGCGATCCGGCCGGCAAGCCGCTGAAGGCGCTGTTTGCCAAGGCCTTCGAATATTCCGACGGCTGGGTCGACGATGCCCGGATGGTGGTGCTGAACGCCCGCGACGCCGCCGACAAGGGGGCGACCATCATGCCGCGCACCAAAGTCGTGGCGGCAAGGCGCGAGAAGGGCCTGTGGCATATCGAGACCACCGATACGGTCACCGGCCGCAATGACAGCCATCAGGCCCGCATGCTGGTCAATGCCGCCGGTCCCTGGGTCGACCATGTCATTCGTTCCGCCTTCGGCCAGAACGAAGCCCATCATGTCCGCCTCGTCCAGGGCAGCCATATCGTCGTGAAAAAGAAGTTCGACGATGTGAGAGCCTATTTCTTTCAGAACCCCGACAACCGCATCATCTTCGCCATCCCCTACGAGGGCGACTTCACACTGATCGGCACCACCGACCGCGACTATACCGCCGATCCCAAGGATGTCAGGATCTCCGAGGAGGAGACCGTCTATCTCTGCAATGCGGCGTCGGAATATTTCAAAGAGCCGGTTAAGCCGGAAGATATCGTCTGGACCTATTCGGCGGTCAGGCCGCTTTATGACGACGGTGCCTCGAAGGCACAGGAGGCGACGCGCGACTATGTGCTGAAGCTGGAAGGCGAAGGTGCCGCACCGTTGCTCAACGTCTTCGGCGGCAAGCTCACCACCTATCGCCGGCTTTCCGAACATGCGCTGGAGAAGATCGGTGCTGCCATCGGCGTCAAGGGCGCCCCGTGGACGGCCAAAAGCCATCTGCCGGGCGGCGACTTCCCGGTCCGGGGCTATGAGGCACAAGTTGACAAGCTGAAACGGCGTTATCAGTTCCTCGCCGATCAGCATGCCCGCCGCCTGGTGCGCCGCTATGGCACCAGGGCTGAGGTGCTGCTCGGCGATGCCCGCGGCATCGACGATCTCGGACGGTTGTTCGGCGGTGATCTCTACGAGGCGGAGGTCACCTATCTCGTTAAACAGGAATGGGCCCGGCACGCCGAAGACGTGCTGTGGAGGAGAACAAAGGATGGCCTGCGCCTTTCGAAGGAGCAGGCTCAGTCACTGGAGGAGTACATGGCTGCCATGCCGGCGATGGCCGGATAGGAGCCCTGTGGTCCCCGCTGCGTGGAGGCACGGGAATCGGAATGCTGGAACTGCGGAACGCCGCCAAGATGGTGGGCGCGGACTATCACATTTATCCGACCGATCTGGTCCTCGAGCGAGGCACGCTGAACGTCCTGCTCGGGCCGACGCTGTCGGGCAAGACGTCGCTGATGCGGCTGATGGCCGGCCTCGACCGGCCGACGGGCGGCTCCGTCCATTTCGACGGCGTCGATGTCACCGGCATGCCGGTGCAGAAGCGCAACGTTGCCATGGTCTACCAACAATTCATCAACTATCCGGCGCTGACCGTCTACGAGAACATCGCCTCGCCGATGCGCATATCAGGCAAGGATGCCGCCACGATCGACCGCGACGTGCGCAAGGCGGCCGAGCTCCTGAAGCTCACGCCCTATCTCGACCGCACGCCGCTCAATCTGTCGGGCGGCCAGCAGCAGCGCACGGCGCTGGCGCGCGCCCTCGTCAAGAATGCCAGCCTGGTGCTGATGGACGAGCCGCTCGCCAATCTCGATTACAAGCTGCGTGAAGAGCTGCGGCAGGAATTGCCGCGCATCTTCGCCCAGTCCGGCGCGATCTTCGTTTATGCCACGACGGAACCCTCCGAAGCCTTGTTGCTGGGTGGCAATACGGCAGCGCTCAACGAGGGCCGGATCACGCAGTTCGGCCCGACGATCGAGGTCTATCGCAATCCGCTCGATCTGACGACGGCGAAAACCTTTGCCGACCCGCCGCTGAATTTTATTGATCTGGTCAAATCGGAAGGCAATTTCCTGCGCGATGGCGCCGTGATTTTTGCCGTGCCGCCGCATCTTCAGAACGTGCCGGACGGGCCGGCAACGATCGCGTTTCACCCGCATCATCTTGCACCAACCGCCCAGACGGCTGATTCGGCGCAGCTGATAGCACGGACGCAGATTTCGGAGATCACGGGATCGGAAAGTTTCGTGCATCTACAATTTGCCGGCACCCGCTGGGTGATGCTTGCGCACGGCATCCACAATATCGATCCGGACACGGACCTCTCCGTTTTCATCGATACGCGCCACCTGATGGCGTTCGGCGCGGACGGCCGGGCGATCACCATCGCCGGGCAGAGGGGCTAGGAGAAGATCATGGCACGTATCACCCTCGATCATATTCGACATGCCTATGGGCCGAACCCGAAGAGCGAGAAGGACTATGCTCTCAAGGAAGTGCACCACGAGTGGAACGACGGCGGTGCCTATGCGCTGCTCGGACCTTCAGGCTGCGGAAAGACCTCGCTGCTCAATATCATTTCCGGCCTCATTCAACCGTCCGAAGGGCGAATTCTCTTCGACGGACAGGATGTTACGAACCTGCCGACGCAGCAGCGAAATATTGCGCAGGTATTCCAGTTTCCGGTGATCTACGACACGATGACCGTCTATGACAATCTGGCTTTCCCCTTGCGCAACCGCGGAGTCGCGGAGCCTGATGTTGATCGTCGTGTCCGCGAAATACTGGAGATGATTGATCTTTCAGACTGGGCCAAGCGGCGCGCGCGCGGTTTGACGGCGGACCAAAAGCAGAAGATTTCGCTCGGCCGCGGCCTTGTGCGCTCGGATGTGAACGCGATTCTCTTCGATGAGCCGCTCACCGTTATCGATCCGCATATGAAATGGGTGCTGCGGTCGCAGCTCAAGCGGCTGCATAAGCAGTTCGGCTTTACGATGGTCTATGTCACGCATGACCAGACGGAGGCGCTGACCTTCGCCGACAAAGTCGTGGTGATGTACGATGGCGAGATCGTGCAGATCGGCACGCCGGCCGAGCTCTTCGAGCGTCCGAGCCATACCTTCGTCGGCTACTTCATCGGTTCTCCAGGCATGAACTTCATGCCAGCCAAGGTGGAAGGCCGCACGGTTCGGGTCGGCGAGCACGCGCTGACGCTCGACTATGCGCCAAAGACTGCGGCAGCGGCCAAGGTAGAGCTTGGAATCCGGCCCGAGTTTATCAGGGTCGGCCGCGAGGGCATGCCTGTAACCGTCAGCAAGGTGGAAGATATCGGCCGGCAGAAGATCGTCCGCGCGCAGTTTGCCGGCCAGCCGATCGCGATCGTCGTCCCTGAAGACGGGGAAATTCCGGCGGATCCACGGGTGACCTTCGAACTGTCGGGTATCAGTATCTATGCCGACTCTTGGCGCGCCGGACCGGAGGCTTGATCATGGAAAAAACCTGGAACAACAAAGCGTGGTTTCTGGTCCTGCCGGTCCTCGTGCTGGTGGCATTCTCGGCCGTCATTCCCTTGATGACGGTTGTGAACTATTCCGTTCAGGACACTTTCGGAAACAACCAGTTCTTCTGGAACGGAACGGACTGGTTTACCCAAATCCTGCATTCCGACCGTTTCTGGGCCGCCCTGCAGCGAAATCTAGTTTTTTCGTTGATCATTCTCGCTCTTGAGATCCCGCTCGGTATCTTCATTGCGCTCAACATGCCGAAATCGGGCATCGGCGTGCCGGTGTGCCTGGTTCTGATGGCGCTGCCACTACTGATCCCGTGGAACGTTGTCGGCACGATCTGGCAGGTGTTCGGCCGCAACGACATTGGTTTGTTCGGCTATTCCCTCAATGCCATCGGCATCGATTACAACTATGTGCAGGATCCGCTCGACGCCTGGGTGACGATCATCATCATGGACGTCTGGCACTGGACGAGCCTGGTCGTCTTGCTCTGCTATGCCGGCCTCGTTTCCATTCCGGATGCTTTCTATCAGGCAGCGAAGATCGACGGTGCGTCTCGTTGGGCGGTATTCCGCTATATCCAGCTGCCAAAGATGAAACGCGTTCTTCTGATCGCCGTGCTGCTGCGTTTCATGGATAGTTTCATGATCTACACCGAGCCTTTTGTCGTCACGGGCGGCGGTCCCGGCAACGCGACCACTTTCCTGTCGATCGATCTGGTCAAGACCGCCCTCGGACAGTTTGACCTCGGTCCGGCCGCTGCTATGTCGCTGATCTATTTCCTGATCATCCTGCTGCTTTCGTGGGTGTTCTACACCGTCATGACAAGCCACGACGCGGAGAATTGAAATGAGCGCCTCCAACGAAACGACAGCGAGCCGAAAAATCTCAGGCGTTACCAGTGTCGCAAGCGGTCTCTCCTCCGATGAAGTAAGCCGTCTGATGCGCCGGCGCGGCGAGGAATCGCGCTGGTGGTGGCTGGTTCCGACGATCTATATCATCGTGCTCCTGCTGCCGATCTATTGGCTCGTCAATATGAGCTTCAAGACCAATGCGGAAATCGTCAATTCTCTGACGCTTTATCCTCATAACCCGACGATCGCCAATTACGTGACGATCTTCACGGAGAAGGCGTGGTATTCCGGCTACATCAATTCAATCACCTATGTCGTGATCAACATGGTGATCTCGGTGGCAGCCGCGCTGCCGGCGGCCTATGCCTTTTCCCGTTATCGGTTCCTTGGTGACAAGCATCTTTTCTTCTGGTTGCTGACGAACCGGATGGCGCCGCCGGCGGTTTTTGCCCTGCCGTTCTTCCAGCTCTACTCAGCCTTTGGACTGATCGATACGCACATCGCCGTGGCATTGGCGCATTGCCTCTTCAACGTGCCGCTTGCGGTCTGGATACTTGAAGGCTTCATGTCCGGCGTGCCGAAGGAAATCGACGAAACGGCCTATATTGATGGCTATTCGTTCCCGCGGTTTTTCCTGAAGATCTTCACGCCGCTGATTGCGAGCGGCATAGGTGTCGCCTGCTTCTTCTGCTTCATGTTCTCTTGGGTCGAGTTGCTGATCGCACGAACGTTGACGACTACCGACGCGAAGCCGATCGCTGCCACCATGACCCGTACCGTCTCCGCATCCGGCATGGATTGGGGCTTGCTCGCCGCCGCGGGTGTTCTGACCTTGATCCCAGGGGCGCTGGTGATCTGGTTTGTGCGCAATTACATCGCCAAGGGCTTCGCCCTGGGGAGGGTTTGATGGGCTTTTCGCTTCCCGATTTTTCATGGATGGCATGGACCTGGCCGACGGCCGCGTTCTTCATCGTTATCGCATTGCTGCTGATCGGCATGGGGGTCTGGGAGTATGCCGTGCCGGGCGGCAACCCGCGGATCGGAATCCTGCGCTTCGAGACGACGCGCGGTGACCGGCTTTTCCTTTCGCTGCTCGGCAGCGCCTTTATCCATCTTGCCTGGCTTGGTCTCGCGGGATCAAGCCTCTGGTGGGCTCTCGCTCTCTCCGTTGTCTACGCCGTCGGCGTATTCCGTTACGTGTGAGGCAAACTGATGCAGATGGCCGGGGTTTTTCTGGCCGCCTGAGACGTGAAGACTGCAATCGCAAAACCCTGGGAGGATATCATGCGAAGGCATTTATTGACGACGACAGCAGCGGTACTGCTGGCCATGACCGGGTCGGCCTATGCCGGCATGGACGAGGCAAAGACTTTCCTGGACAAAGAGATCGGCGACGTGTCGACGCTCTCTCGTGGCGACCAGGAAAAGGAAATGCAATGGTTCGTCGATGCGGCGAAGCCTTTCCAGGGTATGGACATCAAGGTTGTTTCGGAAACCTTGACCACTCACAAGTATGAGTCCGAGGTTCTGGCTCCGGCCTTCACTGCGATCACCGGCATCAAGGTCACGCACGACGTCATTCAAGAGGGTGACGTTGTCGAGAAGATCCAGACGCAGATGCAGACCGGGCAGAACCTGTATGATGGCTGGGTCAACGACTCCGACTTGATCGGTACGCACTGGCGCTATCAGCAGGTGCGCAATCTGACCGACTGGATGGCCGGCGAAGGCAAGGACGTTACCAATCCCGGCCTCGATATCGACGACTTCATCGGCACCAAGTTCACGACCGCGCCGGACAAGAAGCTCTACCAGCTTCCCGACCAGCAGTTCGCCAACCTCTATTGGTTCCGCTACGACTGGTTCAACGACGAGAAGAACAAGGCCGATTTCAAGGCGAAATACGGCTACGATCTCGGCGTTCCGGTCAACTGGTCGGCCTATGAAGACATTGCCGAGTTCTTTACCGGCCGTGACGTCAACGGCAAGAAGGTCTTCGGCCATATGGACTACGGCAAGAAGGACCCGTCGCTCGGCTGGCGCTTCACCGACGCCTGGCTGTCGATGGCCGGCAACGGCGACAAGGGCCTGCCGAACGGTCTTCCGGTCGACGAATGGGGCATCAAGGTCGACGAGAATTCGCGTCCAGTCGGTTCGTGCGTCGCGCGTGGCGGCGATACTAACGGCCCGGCATCGGTCTATTCGATCCAGAAGTATCTCGATTGGTTGAAGGCGTACGCACCGCCGGAAGCTCAGGGCATGACCTTCTCGGAATCCGGTCCGGTGCCGGCACAGGGTAACGTCGCGCAGCAGATCTTCTGGTACACGGCGTTTACCGCAGACATGGTCAAGCCTGGCCTGCCTGTTATGAATGAGGACGGAACGCCGAAATGGCGCATGGCACCGAGCCCGCATGGCGTTTACTGGAAAGACGGCATGAAGCTTGGTTATCAGGACGTCGGCTCGTGGACGTTGATGAAGTCGACCCCGACGGACCGCGCGAAAGCTGCCTGGCTCTATGCACAGTTCGTGACCTCCAAGACTGTTGACGTGAAGAAGAGCCAGCTCGGTCTCACCTTCATCCGCGAATCGACCATTCGCGACAAGAGCTTTACGGAGCGCGCTCCGAAGCTCGGCGGTCTGATTGAGTTCTATCGTTCGCCGGCCCGTGTTCAATGGTCGCCAACCGGCACCAACGTTCCCGACTATCCGAAGCTGGCTCAGCTTTGGTGGCAGGCCATCGGTGACGCCGCTGCCGGCGCCAAGACACCGCAGGAAGCCATGGACTCTCTTTGCGGCGAGCAGGAGAAGGTCATGGGCCGTATCGAGAAATCGGGTGTCCAGGGCGATATCGGCCCGAAACTCGCCGAAGAGCATGACCTCGCTTACTGGAACGCGGATGCGGTGAAGAAGGGCAACCTTGCACCGCAGCTGAAGATCGAGAATGAGAAGGAAAAGCCGGTCACTGTCAACTACGACGAACTCGTCAAGAGCTGGCAGTCGAAGTAAGGCGGACCTCGGCCGGAGGCGACAAAGCTTCCGGCCATCACTTCCTGCCACCGGCTACGGCCGGTGGCACCCACAATCTTTCTCTCATGAAACCTCCGCGTCTGCCCTCCTTGCCGGGCGGAGCGGTTTCGTGCGAGCCGGAGACGGATATGAGCGGCTATATTCTTTCAATCGACCAGGGCACGACGTCCTCACGCGCGATCATCTTCGACGGCGACATGAAAATGGCCGGCTCCGCGCAGGCGGAGATCACCCAATACTATCCGCAGCCCGGATGGGTGGAACATGACGCCACGGAGATCTGGCTGTCCGTGATCGACACGGTGCGCAAGGCGATTGCAGATGCCGGCATACAGGCCGGCGACATTGCCGCGATCGGCATCACCAACCAACGCGAGACGGCGGTCGTTTGGGATCGCAAGTCCGGAACACCGCTTCATCGCGCGATCGTCTGGCAGGACAGGCGCACGGCTGAAATGTGCGAGAGCCTGAAGGCCGACGGGTACGAGAAGCTGTTCAGCGCCAAGACCGGGCTGTTGCTCGACCCCTATTTCTCCGGAACGAAGCTGCGCTGGCTGCTCGACAATGTCGACGGTCTGCGTGAGAAGGCGGAGGCAGGCGATGTCTGCTTCGGCACGATCGACAGCTGGTTGATCTACAATCTGACGGGCGGCCGTGTGCATGCCACCGATGCGACCAATGCATCGAGAACGCTGCTCTACAATATCGATGACGGTGCCTGGGACGAGGAGCTTCTCGGCATTCTCGGTATTCCCCCTGCGGTGCTTCCCGAGGTCAGGGAATGCGCCGATGATTTCGGCCGCGTCGACAAGGCGCTGCTCGGTGCGGAGCTTCCGATCCTCGGCGTTGCCGGCGACCAGCAGGCGGCGGCGATGGGCAATGCCTGCTTCGAGCCCGGCATGATGAAATCCACCTATGGCACCGGCTGCTTTGCCCTGCTGAACACCGGCCGGGACCGTGTTTCCTCCTCCAACCGGATGCTGACGACGATCGCCTACCGGCTCGACGGCGAGACGACCTATGCGCTCGAAGGCTCGATCTTCATCGCCGGCGCCGCCGTGCAATGGCTGCGCGATGGCCTCGGCATCATCGGCCAGGCGTCGGAGGCGGGGGTGCTTGCGGCCAAGGCCGACCCCGGACAGCAGGTCTATATCGTTCCGGCCTTCACCGGCCTCGGCGCCCCCTATTGGGATCCGGCCGCGCGCGGCGCGATCTTCGGCCTGACCCGAAACAGCGGGCCGGCGGAATTTGCCCGCGCCGTGCTCGAATCCGTCGCCTACCAGACGCTCGATCTGCTGGTGGCGATGAAGAAGGACTGGGGCGTCAACCAGCTGGAAACGGTGCTGCGTGTCGATGGCGGCATGGCGGCTTCGGATTGGACCATGCAGTGCCTCGCCGACATGACGGGGAACCCCGTCGACCGCTCGGCGATCCGCGAGACGACGGCGCTGGGTGCTGCCTGGCTTGCCGGCTCGAAAGCCGGCATCTGGCCCGGCAGGCGGGAGTTTGCGCAGGCCTGGGCCTGCGACCGCCGCTTCAGCCCTTCGATGGAGGAGACCGAGCGGCAGACCAAGATCATCGGCTGGAAGAATGCCGTCTCCAGAATGATTTCGGACGCCTCGGCGGGATAGAACCGCTTCCGGCTCTTACGCGCCGCCGGCAGCCTTTCTGTTGATGAAGCTCAGGGCCAGCACGGCAAAGATCAGCGTTCCCGTGCCGACCTGCTGCCAATAGAAGTTCAGGTCTGTCAGCAGCAGCCCGTTGGCGACGATGCTGAGCAGCAGCGCGCCGAGGACGGTCCCGCCGACATTCGGCCGCCCGAGCGGGCTGAGCGTCGTGCCGATGAAGGTGGCGCCGATGGCATTGAGCAGGAAGGCATTGCCGGAGGATGGAATGTAGGTGGTGACGGTTGCCGTCAGGATCAGGCCGGCGATGGCCGCGATCAGCCCGACCAGGATGAAGGTCACCGCGACATGGGCCGGCGCTGCGATGCCGGAATAGCGCACGACGCCCGGCTGGATGCCGATCGACAGAATGACGCGGCCGAAACGCGTGCGGGCAAAAACCACCGCTGCGGCTGCGATGACGATGATGGCCGCGGCCAGCGGCACCGGAAAGCCGGCGACCGTGCCGTGGCCGAGGAAGCGGAAGGCCTCCGGCACGCCGTTCGGCGGCAGATAGACCGGATTGCCGCCATTGGTCAGCAGTTGTTGAACGCTGCGGCCGATGAACAGCGTGCCGAGCGTGGCGAGGAACGGCGACACGCCGATCCCGGAGATCAAGAGCGCGTTGAAGGCGCCGACGACCGCCCCGGCCGCCAGTCCTGCGAGCGCGGCGAGTGCCACCGGCTGCCCGGCGAGAACCAGCGAAACGAAGGCGAAGCTGGCGAAATCCATTGCCGTTCCCACGGAAAGATCGATGCCGCCCGAGGCGACGGCGAAGGTCATGGCGATGGAGACGATGGCAAGCAGCGTGAAATTGTTGACCAGTATGCTCTGCAGGTTCGCCAGCGTTGTGAATGTCGGCGTTGTCAGGGAAAAGGCGGCGAATACCGCAACCAGGGCGAGGATCAGCCCATAACGCACCAGGCCGCCGGCGATCAGACGCGGCAAGCCTGTCGTAGCGGGGGTAGGGGTATGGAGCGACATGGTCAGACCTCCTGCCGGCGCAGCAGCGTCGTCGCGGAAACGACGATGAGAATGAGCACGCCCTGGACGCCGCTGACCAGGGTGCTCGAAATATTCAGCAGCTGGAAACCGTTGACCAGGAAGCCGACCAAAAGGGCCGAAAGCAGCGTCCCGGTGACTGTCGGAACCAGCCGACGCGAAAAGACCGAGCCGAGCAGGGCCGTTACGACGACCGGCAGCAGCATCTCGCCGGAACCGGTCGTGCTGCCGCTCAGATAGGAAACCGACAGGATGCCGGCGATGCCGCCGGAGAGGCCGCTGGCGACGAAGGCACCTGATAGTAGCCGGCGAAGCGGCAGGCCGGCGGCACGCGCCGCATCCGGAAACTCACCGACAGCATAGAGACGCAGGCCGAGCGGAGTATATTGCACGATCGCCGTCGCGATCGCCGTGAAGCCGAGGAGCACATAGGCAAGAACCGGTATGCCGAAAGGATCCGAGGCCGAAAGCGCTGAGAGGAAGGGCGTCGAGGCCGGCAGGACGGTATTGCCGGTCAGCACCAATTCCAGGCCGGCGACGACGTTCATGACGGCAAGCGTGGCAAGCAGTGGCACGATGCCGGCATAGACGACGGCAATGGCATTCACCGTGCCGATTAGCGCCCCGGTCAAGATCGCCGCCGCAATCGCCGTCGCGTCGCCGTAGCCGAGCTGCGTCAGGCTCGCATAGACTGCGGCGCTGAGACCCATATTGGCGGCGAGCGACAGGTCGATGCCGCCGGTGACGACATTGGAGCCGCCGGCGATCAGCACGATCGTCAGACCGATGGCAAGCACGCCTGAGATGGCCGATTGGCCAAGCACATTACCGATATTGCCGATGCTGAGGAAATAGGGTGCAGTCAGCGAGAAGACGATCAGAATGGCGGCGAAGGCGATCAACGATCCGAAGCGTAGCGCGGCCGCTGCAATATTGCCGGCCGGCCGGGGAGGCGGTTCCGCAGCAGACAAACCGGAAGGCGCGAATTCCACTTCAGCCGACATGGCGTTGTCCCTCGGATGATCCGGTCGATTGCGCCAGCACGGCATCCGCCGTGGTCTCCGACGAGATGAATTCCCGCACCACCCGCCCGCGGAAGAGCACGAGGATGCGGTCGGTGATGCCGACGAGTTCGGGCAGATCCGAAGACAGCACGATCACACCGGCGCCGCGCGCCGCGAGTTCGCCGATCAGCGTATAGATCTCGACCTTGGAGCCGATATCGACGCC
This sequence comes from Rhizobium sp. IY2, assembly GCF_047532935.1. Classification (NCBI taxonomy): domain Bacteria; kingdom Pseudomonadati; phylum Pseudomonadota; class Alphaproteobacteria; order Hyphomicrobiales; family Rhizobiaceae; genus Rhizobium; species Rhizobium sp. IY2. The sequence continues at coordinate 907,681 of NZ_JBLKNU010000002.1, read as the reverse complement.
GACCGTCGGCTCGTCGAGGAGATAGACCTCGGAGCGGCGGCTCAGCCATTTGGCGATGGCGATCTTCTGCTGGTTGCCGCCTGAAAGCGTGCGCAGCAGGGCATCGCGCCCATTGGTTTTCACCTGCAGCCGACTAATCAGGGCATCGGCTTCGTCCCGTTCGCGTTTGCGATCGAGAAAGCCGAAACGGGTGAAACGGCCAAGGCTGGAAAGGCTGATATTTTCCGCGACGCTGAGGTCGAGCGCGATGCCGTGGCGTCGCCGGTCTTCCGGCACCAGCGCGATCTCGCGCCCGGTCGCCTGCGTTGGATTGGTGAAACGGGCAGCCTTGCCGCTGACCTCGATACGGCCGGACGCCGCTGTCTCCAGACCGAAGAGCGCGCGGACCAGCTCCTTGGCGCCGGAGCCGAGCAGGCCGGTGAGGCCGAGCACCTCGCCGCGGCGAAGCGTGAAACTGACGTCGCTATATTTCCCCGGCGCCGACAGTTGCTCGACCTTGAGGATTTCCTCGCCAGGCGTCACCTGTGGCTTCGGGAACATCTCCTTGATGTCGCGCTCGACCATCAGCCGCGCAATCGCACCGGCCGAGGTGTCCCCGATCGGCAGGGAGGCGACATCAAGCCCATTGCGCAGCACGGTGACGTGGTCGCAGAGCTCTTCGATTTCGTTCAGGTAATGCGAGATATAGATGATGGTGACGCCCTCGTCGCGCAGACGACGGATCAGCCGGAAGAGGATATCGGCCTCGCGGCGCACCAAGGCGGCGGTCGGCTCATCGAAGACGAGCACTTTCGGCTGATTGAGGAGGGCGCGGGTGATCTGCACGATCTGCTTTTCGGCGGTCGACAATTCGCCGATCAGCGCGCTGTTCGGCAAGCGGATACCGAAATAGTCGTTGAGAATGTCGGATGCGCGCCGCTGCATCAGTCGCCGGTCGAGGAACGGCGTGCCAGATATGCGCGGTTCCCGGCCGAGGAACAGGGCTTCGCCGACGGTGAAGGTCGGCACCAGCAGCCGATCCTGGTGAATGAAGTGGATGCCGAGCTCTTCGGCAAGATGCGGCGTCAGCCTGTCGAATGTACGCCCTTCGATCTCGATCCGGCCGCCATCCGGCTGGTGAAGACCGGCCAGCAGCTTGATCAGCGTCGACTTGCCGGCGCCGTTCTGGCCGACGAGACCGTGGATGGTGCCGCGCCTGACGATCAGCGACGCGCCGGCAAGCGCCTGCGCCCCGCCGAAATGCTTGACGATGCCTTCGAAGCGGATGATGTCGTTGCGTGCCGTGACCGGCTGCTTCAACGAAATGGCCGTCATGTCGATCTCTCCGGGCGGGCAGATTCCGAGCGATCCGGCAGGGCCGGATCGCTCGCGTTCAGTGTCAGCCGATGCCGAGTTTCTTGGTGACTTCGCCGACATTGGTCTTGTTGGCGAGCAGCGCCGGAACATAGGTTTCGCGCGGCAGGGTCTGGCCGGCGAGCAGCTTGGCGACGTTGCGGATGGCGGTGCGGCCGATTTCCGCCGGCTGCTGGGCGACATCGGCGCCGGCCGGCGAATTCGGATCGGCGATGAGCTGCAGCACTTCCGGGCTGCCGTCGACGCCGTAGGTGCGGATCTCGGTCCGCCCGGCGGCCGTCAGAGCCTGAGTCGCGCCCAGCTGCGGAATGTCCCAGGCCGACCAGATCGCCTTGATCGAACCCTTTTCCGGATATTTGTTGAGGATGGCCGTGATCTGCGTGAAGGCGTCCTGCACGGTGTTTGGGATGACGTCGCGCAGTTCCGGCTGGAGGATTTTCACCTTCGGGAAATATTTGACGACATTGACCAGCTGGTCGTAGCGGATCGCGCAGGGGGTGACGCCGTAGAAGCCGTTGAAGACGACGATATTGCCTTCGCCGCCGATATCGGAGACGAGCTGTAGCGCCAGGTCCTTGCCGATGCCCCAATTGTCGGAAGTCGTGTTGTTGATCGAATTGGTCGAGCCGACGTCGACGGTCAAAACCGGGATCCCGGCATCGCGCGCCTTCTTCAGCCAGGGATCGATGACGCTGAGCGTACCGAGGATCTGGACGATCGCATCCGGCTTCTGGGCGATTAGCGTCTGCAATTGCGAAACCAGCTTGCCGTCATTGCGCCCGGCATCGACGGCGATGGGCTCGCCGCCGAGGCGCTTTACCTCTTCGATCTGGGCATTATAGGCCTGCAGGTCGAAGAAGTGATCGGTGCCGGTGGCGCTGATGGCGATGCGCTTGCCTTTCAGCGACAGCTCTTCGGCTGCAAAAACCGGCTTCTGCCCGATGAGCGAGGCACCGGCGACGGCAACCCCGGCCGCGGCGGACAGTTTCAACAGGTCTCGTCTTCCGAGACCGCTTCCGGATTTTTCGATGCTCATTGCCATTCTCTCCAATTAATTATGTCTATAGATTAAATGGATTAATGCGGATGAGGAGGAACGAATTTCCAAAAGAACGATCTCCGGGGAAAAGAGTGGAGGGAACGAAAGCTGATCCCTGGCTGCGGTTTCCCATGACCGGGAATGATTTCGGATGTCTCGGCGGTTTTGAGAGCGATCAGATGAGTCGACAGTCCACGGCCACCGATCAGGAAGAAACACGCACTGCATAATTCTTGCGCATGCGACCAGATTTGCCGAGGGTGAACGCCTGCCAGGCCGTGGTGCCGTGTGGCGCGACAGCAGTCATAAAATCACGATTTACATGGGCGCGGTCGGGTTTTATCCCACGACGTTGATATCCAGCGCGAAGCTTGGCTTCCATTTGGCGCGCAACTTGCCTCTCTCCCTGTCAGGGAGAATGAAACAATGCCCGATATCGATCCGCAGATTTTCTCAATAAGCCGGCCATCCCTCGGAGGCTACAAGGCCTTCGTTCAACGCGACATGATCGTCGAGACCTATCGCAGTGCCGCGGGGCAAATGGTTTCAAGGGGCTCGCTTCATAGAATTTCGATCAACCGTACGGCGCACGGCAAATATGCCTATCGGTTTGGAAGCGGGGCATTCTGCAAAGTTGAGAGGCCGCCCTTCACTCTGGGATTTCAACCGGCTGCCACGGTCCTTGAGGTCGAGGGCGATGCGGCGGATTATATCTCGATCTTCCAGTCACCGGCGCTCTACAGCGGCATCGGGGGTTCTCGCTTCGATCCCGAGCATTGGGATAGTGATGCGCTGAGCGCGACGACGGATCCGACAACGCTGCAGGTTGCGCTTTCTCTTGCATTTGCCGCCGAGAAGACTGGGCGCGACGACCCGCTTTTGATGCAGCATCTGGGAATGGCGCTCGCCTGTTGTGTTGTAAAACTGCTGGGCGCCAAACCTGAAGCCGGCGATCGTCCGCTGACATCGGAGAATCTCCGGCGCGTGATCGATTACATCGAGGACCTGCTTGGCAAATCCGATTTGAGTGTTGAGGAGCTGGCCGGTGTGGCCCATATGAGCCCCTTTCACTTCAGTCGGGAATTCAAACGGGCGGCGGGCATGGCGCCGCATCGCTTCGTCCTCGAACGCAGGATCGAGCGGGCGCGACTTTACCTTGCCGATGGCAAGGAGACGCTTGCAAACATCGCTTATACCACAGGCTTTTCCAGCCAGGCGCATTTCTCCAGCGTCTTTCGGCGTCTGATGGGGGCGACACCGAAGGAATACCAGCGTTCGGTCCGTCTTTGAGCCGGCGCCCGCCGATGGCAAATCAGCAATTTTGCGAAAGATAATCGCACGAATTTGAAATCTCTTGAGGCTGCGGTCTGCGAGGCTCTTCCCATCAGGAGGCCTGCATGACCGCTTTTGCCCAAACCAATCCGATTACCGATATCTGTTTTTTGGTCGAGGATATCGAAAGAGCGTCGGCCTTCTATGTCGAGCGGCTTGGCTTCAAGCCGCGGCGCCGCGCTCCGGGCTTTGCCGATTTCAAAGGGGCTGGCGTGACGCTGGCGCTCTGGGAGATCGCGCATATCGCCGAGAATACCGGTGTCTCAAACCGCCGGGCTCCTCCGGGCGTGCACAAGGCCTGCGCGGCCATCGAGCTTGCCTCGCCAGAGCAGGTCGATGCTGCCTATGTGGAGCTGAAGGCTGCGGGCGTGCTCTTCCACGCGCCGCCGCAGAATTACGTCTGGAATGCGCGATGCTGCTATTTCGCTGATCCCGACGACAATCTCTGGGAGATCTATGCGTGGTCTGAAGGCGGCCCGATCGGCGACATCGACCCGCGGCAACGAGCATAAGCGGCCCAGCCAGCCGTCCGACAAACCAACAAGGGGAAGGCAAGCAAATGAACGGGGATGACAAACAAATCGTGGTCGGCAGGCGTACCGTCCTGAAGGGCGGAGCCTTTGCTCTCGCCGCGGCGACGGCGGGGATCAGCGTATTCGTACCGCGTCATTCGAACGCCGCCGCATCCAAAGTCGTCATCAAATATGATTGGCTGATGAGCAACGGACAGATCGGCGATATCGTTGCCGTCAAGCAAGGCCTGTTTGAGGCCGAGGGTCTCGACGTCGAGTTTTCCCCCGGCGGTCCCAATTCGGCAACGGTGCCGCCTGTGATCACGGGTGATGCGCAGCTCGGCCAATTCTCGGATTCGGCACAGCTCCTTCTTGCCCGGTCATCCGGCGTGCCGATCAAGATCTTCGCCTGCGGTTTCCGCATGGCGCCTTTCGCCTTCTATTCGCTGCCCAAGGCGCCGATCCGCACCGTCAAGGATATGGTTGGCAAGCGCATCGGCATCCAGCCGACCGCCCGTTATGTGCTCGATGCCATCCTGCTGAAGAACAATATCGACCCCTCGAGCCTGACCATCACCAATATCGGCTTCGACATGACGCCGCTGATGACCGGCCAGGTGGATGCGGTCACCGGATGGATCACCAACACGCAGGCCCTTTCCGTCATCGGCCCCGACCGCATCGATCTGATGATGAAGGACACAGGCTTGCCATCCTATGCCAATGTCTATTTCGCCACCGACGATGCCGTGAGCGGCAACGCCGAGACGCTGGCAAAGGTGCTGCGTGCGGTCGCCAAGGGCTGGGCCTGGACGCATGAACATCCCGAAGAGGCGGTGAAGTTGACAGTCGAGGCCTATCCGCAGCTCGATCTTGCCGTAGAGCTGCAGACCGTGCCGCGCATATTGTCGCTGAGCTTCGACGCTGCGACCGGCAAGGATGGCTGGGGCAGCTTCGATCCGGCCGCGCTTGCCGAGCAGATTTACGTCTATGACAAGATCGGTCAGTTCAAGAGCGGCGCTCCGAAGCTGGAGGATTGCTATACGACTGAGATACTGGACATGACGGCGGGCGACCGCCCGAAGATTGCGTGAGAGCGGATTTGCCTGAAGCAGCGGCCATCGAAACCAAGGATCTGGCTGTCGGCTATGCCGGCGCTGTCGAGACGACCCGCATTCTGTCCGGCGTCGACCTCAGCGTCGGCAGGGGTGAGTTTCTGACCATTCTCGGCCCTTCCGGTTGCGGCAAGTCGACCTTCCTGCGTGCGGTGGCGGATCTTCTTCCGCCGCTTGACGGGCGGCTGTCGGTGCTCGGCAGGACAGCTTCGGAGGCGCGCCGGCGGCGCGAGGTCGCCTTCGTCTTTCAGGACGCAACGCTGTTGCCCTGGCGGACCGTGAGGGAGAATGTCGCTCTACCGCTCCAGGTGGGGAAGAAGAGCGTCTCGCGATCTGTCGATCCGCGGCCCGACCATTGGATCGAGCTGGTCGGCCTGTCGCATCTGGCCGACCGCTATCCGCATCAATTGTCCGGCGGACAGCGCCAGCGCGTCGCCATAGCGCGTGCGCTTCAATGCGAGCCGGATATCCTGCTCATGGACGAGCCCTTCGGTGCGCTCGACGAGATCACCCGCGAACGACTGAACGACGAGCTTCTGGACGTCTGGCGCCGGACCGGCACGACCATCCTGTTCGTCACTCACAGCGTCATCGAGGCGATCTATCTCGGCGGACGCGTGCTGGTCCTGGCCGCCAATCCGGGCCGCGTCCAGGCGCTGATCGACCTTGCGCCGCTGAAAGACGAGCGCGGCCTCTGTCGGCGTGAGAGCCTCGATGTCCAGGAGACCGCCGCCCGTCTGCGCCAATTGCTGCAGGAGGGGAGTTCGGCTGCATGACGCACCGTCCGTTATCCATCATCGAGGCGATCGGCCTTCCTGTTATCGGTGCCCTCTCATTGCTTCTCGCCTGGCAATGGCTGGTGCCGGCTCTCGGTATTCCCAGTTATATCGTTCCCACGCCGCTGGCGATCCTGCGCACGCTTGGCATCGAATGGCGCTTCCTGCTGTCGAATGCCGTTCCGACATGGGGGGAGGCGGGTCTCGGCTTCCTCCTGGGCAACGGTCTCGCCGTGATCATGGCGATTGCCTTTGTCTATAATCCGCGGTTCCAGGCCGCCTATTTTCCCGTCGTCCTGCTCTTCAACACCATCCCGGTGCTGGCGCTCGCGCCGATCATCATCCTCATCTTCGGCCTCGGCATGCTTCCGAAGATCATCATCGCCGCTCTCATCTGCTTCTTCCCAACCCTGGTGAATACCGCCCGGGGCCTCAATCTGGCGACTGCGAGCGAGCTTGACCTGATGCATGTGCTTTCGGCGAGCGGATGGGAAACGTTCTGGCGCCTGCGCGCACCACGGTCCGCCCCCTTGCTCTTTGCATCATTGCGCATTTCGGCAACCACCTGTGTGATCGGCGCGATCGTCGGGGAGTGGATCGGCTCGAACCAGGGGCTGGGTGCTGTCATCATCCAGTCGACATTCAACTATCAGGCGGAAAGGCTCTTTGCCGCCGTCGTGCTCGCTTCTCTCTCCGGCATCGTCTTTTTCGCCGTCGTTGCCCAGATCGAGCGGATTTTCCGTCGGCTGCATCAGGGGCAAAGCTGAAGCCCCGGTACGAACGAACCACCAGTCCGAACTCATGCCCAGATGCCGATCACGCAGACGCAGATATTTGGCAGCTATCGAAGATAAGCCGGATCGGCGCTATTGAACATTGTATCACTTGAGACTAAATATAACCTCAAGTGAAAAGGATCCATGATCATGATGGGATTTGCGCTCATCGCCGATGTTCTCGGATTGCCTGCCAGGGAACCGGCATCGCGTTCGGCCTTCGGCCTGCTCTCCAGCATCGAAGAAGGCTTGCCGGTCAAGGCGCTCGATCGCATGGCGCTGCTTCTGGCGCCCGATGATGTCCAGTTCAAATACCGCCTCGTTCCGAAGGCCACCTATGAGCGGCGCAAGTCCAAGCATCGGCTCTCTTCCGACGAGGGCATAAAGCTCGCCCGTCTTGCCCGTGTCTGGGGCCTTGCACTCGATGTCTGGCAGAGCGAGGCTGAGGCGCGCGACTTCCTGTTTCGCCCGCATGCAATGTTGGAGGACAGGCGGCCGATCGACGTGGTCATCCAGAGCGAGATCGGCGGCGAGCTGGTACTCGATATCCTCGGAAGCCTGAAATACGGCAGCGCTGCGTGAGCGCACAGCATCTCGACCGGACGTTGACATCCGTCCGCATCGGCGATCCCGCCGGAACCTATCCGATCTTCGACGCCACCGGCTCGACCATCGCGCCGGGACGGTGGAACACATCGGGCAGCCCGATCATCTACACCAGCGAGCATTATTCGACGGCGCTGCTCGAAAAGCTCGTTCACGGCAGCGGGCGGCTGCCGCCCAACCAGCACTATGTGACGATCACAATACCGCGTGGGTTAAGCTACGAGGTCTTCTCCGAGCCCGCGCTGCCCGGCTGGGACAGCATGCCGGCTGTTGTCAGCAAGGCTTTCGGCGAAAAATGGTGCCAGGAAAAACGCAGCGTCATCCTGCTGGTGCCAAGCGTCGCCGCCCGCGTCGACCGCAACATATTGATCAACCCGGCCCACCCGGAATTCCCCTCGATCACCGCGAGCCTCCACCAACCCGTCTTCTGGGATCGCCGTTTGTTCGGCATGTGATGGGTTGAGGGTGCAATCAACGTTTCGGTGACGACCGGCGCCGCATTTCTCCCGGATTGCCGCAATCACACCTCCCGCCGCGGCGAGCGGGCCATCAGCCTGGCATAGGCGATGGCCGATAGCATGTTGACGTGGTTGGCCTTGCCGGTGCCGGCGATGTCGAAGGCGGTGCCGTGGTCGACCGAGACGCGGTCGATCGGCAGGCCGAGCGAGACGTTCACTGCCGTCTCGAAGGCGACGAGCTTGATCGGGATATGGCCCTGGTCGTGATACTGGGCGATGACCAGATCGAAAGCGCCGTTATAGGCGCGAGCAAACACCGTATCGGCCGAGATCGGCCCGACGACGTCGATGCCTTTTGCCTGCGCCTGCTCGACGGCCGGTGCCAGGAATTCCATATCTTCGGTGCCGAACAGGCCGTTTTCGCCGCAATGCGGGTTGAGGCCGGCGACGGCGATACGCGCCTTGCGGCCGAGCCGCAGGAAGTGCCTGTGACCGGCTTCGATGGTCGCCAGCACCCGCTCGGTCTTGGCGCGCTCGATCGCGCCCTTCAGCGAAATATGGGTGGAGACGTGGATGGTGTTCAGCCGCTCGGAGGCCAGCAGCATGAAGGAGCTTTTCGAGCCGGTGAGATGCGCAAGCAGCCCGGTATGGCCGTCATGGTGATGGCCGGCGAGGTTCATCGCTTCCTTGTTGATCGGCGCAGTGACGATGACATCGGCTTGCCCTGACATGGCGAGATCGACGGCGCGGGTGATATAGCGCACCGAGGCATCGCCGGCGACGGGGCTGACCTTGCCGATTTCGGGTAGATCAGCGCCGAGCGGGACTTCGTCGACAGCGATCCTGTCGTCACCGGCGGCATCGGCAGGGCCGAATTTCAGTCCGGCGCCGGTGACGCGGTCGGCGCGTTCCAGTGCTTCGACATTGCCGACAATGACGAAATCGCGGCGCTCCTCCCTCGGAAGGGCTGCCAAGGCCTTAACGATCACTTCGGGGCCGACGCCGGCCGGATCGCCCAGCGTCACGGCGACTTTCGCATTCCTGTCCATCGAGCGGGTCCCTTCTGAAAACTTTGCCGCCTAAAAAGCGGCGGCGTAAATCGAGCGAATGTCGGCGCGCGAGAGGTCGCGCGGATTGTTATCGAGCAGGCGGCGAATGGCAAAGGCGTCGTCGGCCATGGCGTCGAGATCGCTCTCCGGCACGCCAAGGCCGGAGAGCTTCATCTCGATGCCGAGCTCGGCGCAGAAAGCGTAAGCCGCATCGAAGACGGATGCTATATTCTCCGAGGTCTCGTAACCGAGCGCTTCCATCACCGCCTTCGTTTTTTCCGGGGCAGCCGGCGTGTTGAAGGCGAGCACATGCGGGAAGATCAGCGCATTGGCCGCGCCATGGGCCACGTGCCAGCGGGTGCCGAGGGGATAGGCGAGCGCATGGCCGCCGGCGGTGTTGACCGGGCCCAGGCAGAAGCCGCCGTAAAGCGAGGCGAGCGACAGGCCGGCGCGCGCCTCGGCGTCGTTGCCGTCCTTGACGGCGCGGGCGAGATATTTGCCGACGAGGCGCGCTCCCTCGATCGCATAGATATCGACCATCGGATGGGCTTTGCGGTTGGTGAAGGCCTCGACGCAATGGGCCATCGCGTCGACGCCGGTGGCGGCCGTCGTGCGGGCAGGCACGCTGAAGGTCAAGGCCGGATCGATGACGGCGATATCGGCCAGCATGTGCAGGCTTTCCACCGCAAGCTTTGCCATCGTGGCGGGATCGGTGACCAGCGCGCGGATGCCGGCCTCGCTGCCGGTGCCCGATGTCGTCGGCACCTGGGCGAGAGCGACCTTGCGCGGCCCATGCACCCTGTTCGGGCCGACGACCTCATGCAGCGTCTGCGTGGAGCCGGCAAGCACGGCCGCCAGTTTTGCCAGATCCATGGCGCTGCCGCCGCCGAAGCCGACGACCAGCTCGGCATTGGCGGCGTTTGCCGCCGCCAGGACCTTTTCGAGATTGGCCGTATCCGGTTCAGGCATCACATCGGAGAAGACTGCCACCTCACCCTTCAGCTCCAGCACGTCGATGCGCGAGGCGTTGAAGGCATCGGAGATGACAAGTGTGCGCCGATAGCCCTTATCGGCGGCCCATTTGCCGAGCTTTCCCGCCGTGCCGACGCCGAATTCGATCAGATGCGGCCGAACGATCGTGATTGGCGAACCCAAGCTGGCCATGAACCAGTCCTCCCTGCAATATCGTCGCTCTCTTTAATGTAAAGTTGTAAGATCAAAGTCAAGCCGGCATTCCAAAGGGTGGAGATTTTTATCGGCAGATATGGGCTTGCCGCGCCTTGAGACGGGGGTTCCGTGTCAGTATCAATAAATATATCAGTGGGTTATGGATTCCATATCGATGGCGACTGCAGTTCGGCGCAAAGGGCCGGCCGCCACGCCGACGGCGGTGAATAATCCGATCCTGTTGTCAACTACCATCCCGCTGCCGATCGGCGGCCGTTGTATCCTGTATCTTTCGCGTGCGATTGGATGCAGGTTTACAATTTTCCGGCTGCCGCTTTGCTCACGGCAGGGATTGCGGGGCGAGGCTGACATATTTGATGGCGCGCCGGTAGTAGGTGTAGGCGATATGGAGCGTGCCGTTGTGACCCTGGAGGACCGAGGGATAGGAGAATTCGCGGTTCAGCGAATCCTTCGAATTGTTGCTGAGGCAGAAGCCGTCGCCGGTATCGAGGTCGATGTGGTGTGGAAAGCTCTTGCCGCCATCCCGCGATATCGCCAGGCTCAGCGGCGCCCGCGGAACACCCCAAATGGCTTTGCGGCCGCCATCGGCTGCAACGACGGTCTCGCCGGCAGCGCCACCCTCGATTTCATCATAGAGCGACTGGCGCCGCGCATCCGACATGCCGGCATTCGAATGGTTGTAAACCATTGCGATTGCTCCATAATTCAGGATCGTGGCCTGGATCGAGGAGTTGTTGTTCGGCAGGTCGGTGGCTTCGGGCGCACTCCAGGTCTCGCCACCATCGGAAGATCGGCTCGACAGGATGTTTACGGCGAAACGGTTACGATAGAAGGCGATCATCTCGTCGCCGCCGAGCGGCAGGATGTTCATATGTACAGCGCCGACACTGTCCGGAATGTCCCGCATCTGCCAGCTCGCGCCGCCATCGCGCGACGTCAGCACGGCAGCCGTGTCGGCATCGCCGCTCCAGCGCTGGCCGTTCAGGCCGACGCAGCGGAATACCGGAAGCAGCCAGTCGCCCCTGCCATTGACGACGATCTGCTGGCGAACGAAGGTGCCGGGGCTGTCACAGAGGATTCGGACAGCGCCGAAGCTCCGGCCGCCATCACTTGAAATCCGGCATTTGACAATCGAACCGTCCTGATTGCCCGAGGTCTGCGAGGTATAGAGCAGCCAGATCTTTCCGTCCGGAGCATTGAAAATCAACGGATTTTGCTCGGATTTCTGCGGATCGTCGCTCATCTTTTCCGGTGCGGACCAGCACTCGGAGCCGGGCGCCAGCCGCGACATGTAAATCGAGATGTCACCCATGCCCTCCATGGTGCCGCCGAACCAGACGCAGGTCAGCGTGCCGTCTGGCAGAAAGGCAAGATTGGCCGCATGGTTCTGGATGCAAGGGGAGGGCAGGTAGGCCTCGGCGCGGCCCTCGATCGTGGGGTGAGGGGCGATGGCCCCTGTCATCAGGGCAGGAACGGCTTCCGGAGGCAGGCCGGTAAAACGCATGACGGATCTCCTCAAGGCAGCTTGGCGTAGCTATCGGCGAGTGCGGCATAGTCGGCATCGCCGAGCGGCATCAGCGGCGCGCGCGTGCGCCTCCAGGCGGGATTGCCGGTTTTCAGCCCCACCATTGCCTTGATGGTGGGGATCTGGACGTAGGAATTGGACAGCGTGCGATAGGCGTTGATGCGGGCCTGCGCCGCCTCGACATCGCCAGCACGCGTCTCGTCATGGACATGGTCGTAGACAGTGCGCAGCGAATTCGCCACGAGATTGGAGGTGGCGGTGATGCAGCCGGCCCCGCCCGCCTTCAAGAGCGGCAGCAGCAGCGGATCGGCGCCCGCCAGCACCGAAAAACTGGGATGGGCGGCGATGATTGCCTGCATGTTGTTGAAATCACCCGCAGATTCTTTGATGCCGACGACCGTTTCCGGGAAGGCGGCAATCAGCCGGCCGATCAGCGGAAGGGAGAGCGGCACGCCGGAGACCTGCGGGATATGATAGAGGATGACCTGCAGGCGGGTATCGGCGACTTTTTCCAGCACCTGCGAATAGGCGGCGAAGAGCCCATCGTCGGTGACGCCCTTGTAGTAGAAGGGCGGCAGCATCACCACCTTGGTCACGCCAAGCGACAGCGCGTGCCGGGTCAGCTCCACGGTCTCGGGGATGGCGACGACACCGGTGCCCGGCAAAAGCCTGTCGGCCGGAATGCCGGCCTTCAATGCCGCTTCCAGAATCGTGCGGCGCTCGGCTGCGGAGAAGGAATTGGCCTCGCCCGTCGTGCCGAGCAGCGCCACGCCATGACATCCCTCGGCCAGCAACTGCCGGCAATGATCGGTGAAAAGGGCGAGATCAGGTGTATTGTCTGCCGTCAGCGGCGTTGCCGATGCGCTGAAAACGCCTGTAATCCTGTGATGGCTCATTTCGCCCTCCTCGGCGCGTCCTGTCTGGGGGCGATGAACCGCCCGATGGCGCATGGAAATGTCATTCATCTGTCGTGATGGAGTGCAAAGAACTTTTCCATTGCGGCCATTTTGTCAAGAAGACAAAGTGCTGCGGTGCAGATTAGAAAACTTATCTATCTGTTATTGTTTATATATTTTTACAACGAAATTTTGTTCGGATCAAAATAACGATTTTTTGTTGACATATTTACAATAACGAGAGAACGATACGGGACGGATTGTGCTGCGCCTGGCAGGTGCAGGGAGAGCGCTGCCGAATTCACCGTGGGAGGGAATGCCATGTCTTTTGACCAAACGGATAAAACCAATCTATCGCGTCGCAACGCGCTGAAGCTCGGCCTTGCGGCCGGCGTCGGCCTGACCGTGTTCGGGATGAATGCCCGCATCGTGATGGCCGATGAAGGCCAGGTGCTGAAGGTCGCGCATCCGGCCTTCGACCAGGACTGGTCGCCGCTGCGCGGCGGCGGCAGGACGTTCCGCTGGAATTCGATCTGGTGGGCCTCGCCGATGTATTTCGACAGCCAAGGCAATATCAAGCCTTACGTCTTCACCAGCTGGGAATCGGCCGACAACACCGTCTGGACCTTCAAGATCGAACCCAAGGCCGTCTTCTCCGACGGCAGCAAGATCACCGCGGCCGACGTCAAGGGATCGTGGGAAGTCGCCTCGATGCCGAACACCAAGAACCAGCGCGCCGACCAGGTGCTGAGCAAGGTCAAGGGTTACGCCGAAATCGCTGCCGGCTCCGGCAACGAGCTGACGGGTGTCGCGACCCCCGACGAGGGAACGGTCGTCGTGACGCTGGCTGCCGCCGATCCGATCTTTTTCATGCGGCTCGCAAACCACATCGCGCCGATCACCAAGGCATCGCAGTCGCGCGGCAGCGACGGCGAGGAGATCATCGACTGGTACAAGCCGGATAGTAAGCCGGTCTTCTCCGGCCCCTTCAAGCTCACGAGCCTCGATATCGACGCCGGCAAGCTTTCTTTCGAGCCGAACGAGAATTTCTTCGGGCCGAAGCCGAAGCTTGCACGCATCGACATCACCTCGATCGAAGACAATGTCAGCGCGACGTCGCTGATCAAGTCGGGAGAGTTCAACGCCCATACCGAACTCATCACCTCGACCATCATCCAGGATCTCGGCCCGGAATTCTCGGCAGGACCACTGATTCCGACGAGCCAGCACTTCTGGTTCAACATCTCCCGTGCGCCGATGGACGATCCGAAGGTCCGCCAGGCGCTGATCATGGCGGTTGATCGCGACGGGCTGTTCAAGGCGTCCTATCCCGATGGGCCGCACAAGAAGGCCGACCAGATCCTCAATTCGGTTCCGGGCGCTGACAATTCCGGCTTCGAGCCCTATCCCTATGATCCGGAAGGCGCAAAAAAGCTGCTTGCGGAATCGACCTATGGCGGGCCGGAGCGCCTGCCGAAGATCCTGTTCGTCGGCATCTCGGGGCCGGCCATTCAAGCGGCCGCCCAGTTCATTGCCGAGCAGTGGCGCCAGAATCTCGGCATCACGGCCGTCGACATGAAGCCGCAGCAGGACTCCTATGCCGGTCCGGACCAGAACTCGGTCCAGATCTTCCGCGACGACGTCGGCACCCGCGTGCCCGATGCGGTCTCTTATCTCGCGGGTTCCATCGCCTCGACCTCATCGAACGCACAGAACAAGCTCGGCGGGTACAAGAACGACAAGGTCGACAGCGCCCTTGCCGAAGCGACGACCAAGGCTGCGGATGATCCGCAGCGCATCGCTCTCGCCCAGCAAGCCCAGAAGGCGTTCCGCGACGATTGGGCCTTCATCCCGTGGTATTCTCAGGCGATGTCGCGCTGGGCCACCAAGGACGTCAAGGGCCTGGAAAAGAACCTCGACTGGCAGGTGGTCGAACCCTGGAACATTTCCATCGGTTGATCGGCGGAAACCGTCCCTGTCGGCACTAACCCGCGCGAAGGCTGCAAGGCCTTCGCGCAAGTTTCAAGAAGAAGAGATGCGATCGCAGCCAAAAGCGGGAACGCATCGAACAACAGGTGGGAGGTGGCCTTGCTGCGCTACGTGCTAACCCGGTTTGCCATCTGGATTCCGTCGGTTCTGGTGGTGATGCTGGCCGTCTATGCGCTGGCCTTCTATGGCGCCGGCGATCCGATCAAGCTGATCTTCCTGCGCGCGCCCGGTGATGTCGCCTATAATCCGCAGCGCATCGAAGCCATTCGCGAAAGTGCCGGCCTCAACAAGCCCTTCATCGAACAGTTCGGCCTTTACATCTGGAACCTGCTGCACGGCCAGTTCGGCAATTCGCTGACCTCGGGCCGCTCCGTCTGGGCAATGGTTTCGGCGGCTGCACCCGTCTCCTTCCAGCTGGCTCTCTGTTCGATCATCCTGACAGCCGTCGTTGCGATTCCGCTCGGCATGATCGCGGCGCTGAACCAGAATTCGCGCATCGACTATGCCATTCTGGGCTCGGCGCTCTTCCTCTGGGCGATCCCGGCCTATGTCGCCGGTCCGCTGCTGATGGTCGGCCTCATCGTGCTGCTGCCGGGTGCAAGCGTGCCCTACGGCTGGGGCGGCATATTCGATGTCCGGATACTGCTGCCGCTGCTCGTCCTGTCCTTCCAGCCGATCGCGTTGATCGTGCGCCAGACGCGCGCCGCCGTCATCGAGGTGCTGTCTGAGGATTTCGTCCGGACCGCCCGCGCCAAGGGCGTGCCCGAGATCGTCGTGGCACTGCGCCATATCCTGCGGCCGGTGCTCACACCCGTCGTCACCCAGCTCGGCCTGATCATGATCACCATCGTCAACGGCGCGATCTTCGTCGAACTCGTTTTCGGCCTGCCGGGCCTTGGCCGCTTGACCGTGCAGGCGCTGATCAATTCCGATTATCCGGTCATTCTGGCCATCACGCTGATCGGATCGTTCCTGGTGATGGTGTCGAACCTGCTGGTGGATGTGCTCTACCCGCTGCTCGATCCACGCGCCAATGATTCAAGAAGGAGCCGCTGACCATGTCCGCCGTCCCTCTTTCCACCGCTGAAACCATCGAGGAGCCGCCGGTCAGCCTCTGGCGCGACGCTTGGTACCGGCTGAAGCGCAACAAGCTTGCCATCTTCGGCCTCGTCGTCGTCCTGATCCTCGCCTTCACGGCGATCTTTGGGCCCTATCTCACGCCCTACGACTATCTGAGCCAGGACCTCAACGCCCGCAACGCACTGCCGTCGATGAGTCATCTCTTCGGCACCGACGATCTCGGCCGCGACGTCTTCAGCCGTGTGGTCTTCGGCACGCGCACCGCTTTCCTCGTCGCCGTCATCGTCACCTTTTTCGCGGTGGTGATCGGCCTCACGCTCGGCGCGGTGGCCGGTTTCTTCGGCAATCCCTTCGATCGCGCCATCATGTGGCTGACCGATGTGACGATGTCGGTTCCCAACCTGCTGCTCGTCGTCGTCATCAACGCCTCGCTGAAATCGCCGATCAGCAAATGGATGGAGGCGCGCTACCTCGAGACCCTCAATCCCTTCTACCGCCAGACGATATGGGTGGATTTCATCCTCGTCTTCGGGTCGATGGCGTTGATCTCCTGGCCGCCCTATGCCCGTCTCGTCCGCGCCCAGGTGCTGTCGATCCGCAGCCGGCCCTATATCACCGCGGCCCAGGCGCTCGGCCTGTCGAACTGGATCATCATCAAGCGTTATGTCATTCCGAATGCGCTGGGGCCGTTGATCGTCTCGGTCAGCGCCGGTCTCGGCACGGCGATGGTGCTGGAAAGCGCCTTCAGCTTCCTCGGCGTGGGTGTCAATCCGCCGACGCCCAGCTGGGGCAACATGATCTCGGACGGGCTTCGCGTCTGGCAGCATTATCCGCATCTTCTCGCCGCTCCGGCGGCCGTGCTTGGCCTTGCCTCGGTTGCCTTCAGCTTCCTCGGCGACGGCCTCAACGACGCGCTCAATCCGCGGGGCAGCAAATGATGGACACCAAAAGCACCGACCGCCTGCTCGATGTCAGAGGCCTTACCGTCGAAATCGACGGCCGTAACGGCCCGGCCGTCGTCGTCGACGGCATCGATCTCCATGTCGACAAGGGCGAGACCCTCGGCGTCGTCGGCGAATCCGGCTGCGGCAAGAGCCTGACCATGTTGAGCCTGATGCGCCTGCTGCCGAACAAGATCAAGGTCACCAGGGGATCGGCGACGTTCGACGGGCGCGACCTGCAGACAATGTCCAATCGAGAGCTGCGCAAGGTGCGCGGCGGCGATATCGGCTTCGTTTTTCAGGATCCGATGACCTCGCTCAATCCCGTCATGCGCGTCGGCGACCAGATCTGCGAGCCGCTGATCTACCACCGCGGCATGAAAAAGGCCGAAGCCCGCACGCGCGCTGTCGAGCTTCTGCGCCTGGTCGGCATTCCCGGCCCGGAGGAGCGCCTGCAGGCCTATCCGCACGAACTTTCCGGCGGCATGCGCCAGCGGGTGATGATCGCGATCGGCCTTGCCTGCAACCCGAAACTTCTGATCGCCGATGAGCCGACGACGGCGCTTGACGTCACCATCCAGGCCCAGATCGTTGATCTGGTGAAGGAACTGCGCGCCAAGCTCGGCATGTCGGTGGTCTGGATCACCCATGACCTGGCGCTGATCGCCGGCCTCGTCGATCGCGTCGCCGTGCTCTATGCCGGCACCGTGGTCGAGGACGCGCCGGTCGACGAACTCTATGCCCGCCCGAGCCATCCCTATACGCGCGGTCTGCTGTCCTCGATCCCGAAACTGTCAGACCCGCCGGCAAGCCGGTTGAGCTCGATCGGCGGCACGCCGCCGGAGCCTGGCCGCCGGCCGAAGGGCTGCCCGTTTGCGCCGCGTTGTCCGCTTGTGGAAAACATCTGTCACGAGAAGGTGCCGCAACTCGAACCGCTGAGCGGCAGCAGCAATCATCGCGCCGCCTGTTTCGTCGTCCAGAGAATGCAGGAGGCCGCATGATGGGTGCCGAACCGCTGCTCAAGGTCGAAAACCTGGTCAAGCATTTCCACGTCAAGCTCGGCGCCTTCGGGGAGCGTTCGGCGACCGTTTATGCGCTCGACAATGTCAACCTCGACATCATGGAAGGCGAGACGCTGAGCCTTGTCGGTGAATCCGGCTGCGGCAAGTCCACGACCGGTTTCACCATCCTCAACCTCTACAAGGCGACCAGCGGCAAGGTCGTCTACAAGGGTCAGGATCTCGCGACGCTCGACGAAAAGCAGATGCGGCCCTTCCGCCGCGACCTGCAGATCGTCTTCCAGGATCCGTATTCGACGCTCAATCCGCGGATGACGGTGGGCGAAGCGATCGGCGAGCCGATCCTCTTCCACAAGCTCTGCACCAAGGCGGAGCTGAAGGAGAGGGTGGCGACGCTGCTCACCGATGTCGGCCTGCCCAAGCGATTTGCCCAACGTTACCCGCACGAGCTTTCCGGCGGCCAGCGCCAGCGCGTCGTCATCGCCCGCGCGCTCGCCTGCC
Organism: Rhizobium sp. IY2; assembly: GCF_047532935.1. NCBI lineage: Bacteria > Pseudomonadati > Pseudomonadota > Alphaproteobacteria > Hyphomicrobiales > Rhizobiaceae > Rhizobium > Rhizobium sp. IY2. The sequence continues at coordinate 889,526 of NZ_JBLKNU010000002.1, read as the reverse complement.
AGCCGAAATTCATCGTCTGCGACGAGGCGATCTCGGCGCTCGACGTGTCGATCCAGGCACAGATCATCAATCTGCTGCTGGATCTGCAGGAGAAATATGGGCTGACCTATCTCTTCATCGCCCATGACCTCGCCGTGGTGCGCCACATCAGCACCCGCGTCGGCGTCATGTATCTTGGGCGGCTGGCCGAACTTGCCACCCGCGAGGAACTCTTCGACAATCCGCTGCACCCCTATACCAAAGCGCTGCTGTCGGCCGTTCCGGATACCGATCCGGAGCATGAGCGCACGCGTCAGCGCCAGATCCTGCAGGGCGACGTGCCGAGCCCGCTGAACCCGCCGTCGGGCTGCCGTTTCCACACGCGCTGCCCGATCGCCATGGATGTCTGCAGCAATATCATTCCCGCGTGGAAGGAGGCGAAACCCGGCCATCTCGTCGCCTGCCACGCCGTCAACACCGGACAGACCGCATGACGCTGAAGGCCGTTATCATCGCCGATGATCTGACGGGTGCGCTCGATACCGGCACGCCCTTCGTCGAAGCCGGCCTCTCGGTTTCGGTCGCCGTCGATGTCGAGGCTGCTCAGGATGCGGTCGCCACCGGTTGTGATGTCGTCGTCGTCAATACTGCATCGCGCGCCATTGGCGAGCGCGAAGCTGCCGAGAGGGTGCGCCACGCGACTGGGGCGCTTCGCGGCGCAAAGCCTGATATCGTCATGAAGAAGATCGACTCCCGGTTGAAGGGTAATGTCGCGGCGGAAAGCCTGGCGCTGGCGGAGGTGCTCGGCCTGGAGACCATCCTCGTGGCGCCCGCCATTCCCGATCAGGAGCGCGTGACCTACCGGGGCTGCGTCGTCGGCCGCGGCGTCGACGGGCCGCTGCCGATCGCCGATCTGTTCAAGGGCCGCGCGGGCAATGTTGCCGTTGCCGATGCGGAGGACGATATGGATCTCGACCAGATCGTTGCCGATCATGACTGGCGGCTGACACTTGCGGTGGGCGCCCGGGGTCTCGGCGCCGCACTTGCCCGCCGGCTTGGCGAAGAGGAGCGACAGCCAATGCCGGAATTTGCAGCGACCCAAGGTACGCTATTTGCCTTCGGCTCGCGCGACCCGATTACCATAGCCCAGATGGACCGGCTCGAAGCTTCGGGCGTCCTGCGCATGGTGGTGGACGCGCCGATGGGGGAGATCGAAGGCGGGGAGGGCATGGCGCTGCCGGCGCTACTGCGCTGCTCCGGCGATATGGCAGCCGATGCAGCACTGGTCGCCCACCGTTTTGCGGCAGGCGTCAAAACGGTTATCGACGATACCGGGCCTGACATGCTGATGCTCGGGGGTGGCGACACGGCGCTTGCCGTTTTCCATGCGCTCGGGGTCAGGGTGCTCGCCCCGAAGGGCGAGATCGAAGCCGGCGTGCCATGGTTCGATGTCACGGCCGCCGATGGTCGGCATTTTCGGTGCGCCGTGAAGTCCGGGGGCTTCGGCAAGCCCGATAGTTTGCTAAGACTGGTTCGTTGGAATCGGGCGGCATAGAACAGGATGAGAGCATGATGTCGTCCGAAAACGGCTCACGCTTTTCGGCATCATGCTCTAGTAAGATACCGCCGGGGAGAATGACGTGGCTGAAGTGAATGGCGAATCTTTGAACGCGGAAGCCGGCCCGCCGGGCAAGCCGGAACGCGGCAAGGCCGTCAAGTTGGTCGATCGCGTCTTCGACCAGTTGCTCGAGCGTATCCGCGGCGGAAACTATCCGCCGGATTCACGCCTTCCCGGCGAGCATGAGCTTGCCTCGATGCTGGGTGTGTCGCGGCCGATCGTCCGCGATGCGCTGGCGCGCCTGCGCGATCAGGGCATGGTCTATGCCCGGCAGGGCGCCGGCACTTTCGTCAGCGCGCATGGATCGCCGACGACGCAGCTTGCCTATTCGCCAGTCAAGACGATCGCCGATATTCAGCGCTGTTACGAATTCCGCCTGACGATCGAGCCGGCGGCGGCCTATTTCGCTGCCAAGCGCCGCAATGAGCAGGCGATCCAGAAGATCGCCAGCGCGCTTGCGGATCTGCGTGAAGCGACCAGCCATCAGCTTCACCGCACCGACGCCGATTTCATGTTCCATCGTGCCGTCACCGAAGCCGCCAACAATCATTATTACACGGCCTCGATCGATGCGCTGAAGGCCCATATCGCCGTCGGCATGCATCTCCACGGCCTCTCCCTGCTCGGCCCGCGCCAGGGGCTGGAACAGGTCTATGAAGAGCACAACGCCATCTACAAGGCGATCGCCGATGGCCGGCCTGACGATGCGCAGAGGCTGATGAAGGCGCATCTCGAAGGCTCCCGGGACCGCCTGTTCGAGGGCAGGGTGCTTGACCTGTCCTTCTGAAGCGCATTCCCAGGCGGCTATCCGCTCGAAATGAGTCAGCCGGATTTCTGCTTCTTGATGATGCTGATGTTGCCGCTCACTTCGAGGATGGCAGATTTTATCTCCGTCACGCTCTCGATACCTTCCTGGCTTCGCGCTGCCTGCATGACATCTTCCTTCTGCAGCCGGGCTCCTTTGAGCGCGCGTTCGTCGTAGACGCCATCCGTCACCAGAACGGTCGGAACGCCATCGATGATATGAGCTGCGCGAGGCCACCACCTCTTGACGTAGGACAGGCCGATGTCGGTCGTAAAGAGTGTCAGCGCGGACGCAAAAGTTCCCGGTGATGACGGGGCCGTTGCCGTGTACATCGGATGCGTAGCAGTCCAGGCGCCTTCGCCGATCAAGGGAACGAAGCGCACCCCGCCGAGATCCTCTTCCTCGAAGGCGTTGGCCCCGGTACGGGTGAGGCGTTTCAGGCGCTGCGCTTCACTACGTCCGACCGGAATGATCAGCCGCCCTCCGAGGGTCAACTGTTCTTTCAAGGCGCTTGGCACCTCGGGTGCGCTCGCAGAAACGATAATGGCATCGAACGGAGCGGCTTCCGCCCAGCCCTTGCTGCCATCGCCGACGCGAACGTCAATGTTGTCGTATTCCAGCTTCTCGAACCGTTCCTTGGCCTGAAGCGCCAGGCTTTCATGGCGCTCGATGGAATAGACGTGGCCTGCTATCCGGCTGATGAGGGCTGAAGCGTATCCGGAGCCCGTTCCGACCTCGAGCACTTTGTCGCCGGCATCCAGATCGGCCTTTTCGAGCATGAGAGCCACGATGAACGGCTGCGAAATTGTCTGGCCCTCGCCAATCGACAGCGGCGCATCCTCATAGGCGAATTCCTCGAAGCCTGGAGCGACGAATTTTTCGCGCGGCACCAGGCGCATTGCCCTGGTGACGTTTTGATCGCGAATACCACGACCTGACACCTGGTGCTCCACCATGCGTTCTCGGATGCGCGTCATGTCCACGGATCAGCTCCACTGTCGCCGATTGCACCTTGGGCAAACGTCCGGGTGGTGCAGACTGTAAAACAAATGGGCGACGAGGGAGTTCCTGCGCGGAGCAGATTTTGGCAAGCGGCGAGGGCGCGGGTGAAGCGACACCCGATGGGTCGCACTTCATCCTTGAACCCACCCCGCTACATGAAAAAGTTGCATAATGCATGTTATGGAACTAAAATATATTTTAAATTACAATAGCTTGTATTAAATCGCGCGCGACCGCCCCGCGTTCCAAGACGCTCCCCGTCACAACATATCGCAACAATAAAGCGCAAACCGCAACACCGAACCGCAGCATAATGCATCGCTCCCAGCCGACTTGCCGGTTTGCTGACGCCCTTTCCAATCATCGAAATGACGAGGCACTTTAATGTACACAAAGATAATCACGCTGGCCGCCGTGGCTTTCTCGGCCGTGCCGGCTTTTGCCGCCGATGCCGTGGTTCAAGATCCCGCTTACATCCAGCAGGCACAGACCCAGTCGGCCTTCGACTGGTCGGGATTTTATCTCGGGCTTCAAGGCGGATACACCTCGACACATGCGAGCTATCTCAACGGTTCCGAGCAGGATCTGGATGGAGGTTCGACGGGTATCTATGGTGGATATAATTTCCAGCACGGTCCCTTCGTCTTCGGTATCGAGAATGACTTCAACTACAACTGGAAGGACGGGAGCGACGTTTCCCTCAAATGGGACGGCTCGGCGCGCGGGCGCGTGGGATATGCCTTGGACCGTACGCTGATCTACGGAACCGGAGGTTTGGCCGCGGCCGGTGGAGAAGTCGACGTGCCCGGCGTTGGCAAGAAGGACGACATTCTGATCGGCTGGACAGCCGGCGGCGGCGTGGAACATGCCCTGACCGACAATATAGTGATGCGCGCCGAATATCGTTATGACGACTTCGGACGCAAGGATTTCGGCTCGGCGCTTGGCGATTTCGAGGTCAATCAGCAAAAGGTCACGGTCGGCACCAGCTTCAAATTCTGAACGTCGATCCGATCACGCCTCGACATCGGTTGAGGCGTGATCATCTCCTGGTGTGCGAATATTGGCATTGCAGGCAATCTCTGATCTAGTCTCGAACTCTCTCCGCCGGGCAGTCCAGCCGCAGGCTCCTGATATTCGAAACGAGCGAGAGCTGTATTCTCATGACCACGCACCGCTTCATTCCGACAAGCTTTCACAATGTCATCGGCTCTCTTCAGCCGGCCCTGCATATTGCCGACGGCGATACGGTCGTCACCGAGACGCTCGACGCTGCCGGGCATGACAAGGACGGTATCAAGCAGGCGCCTGGCGGCAATCCGATGAACGGCCCGATCTTCGTGGAAGGGGCTGAGCCCGGAGATGCGTTGCGAGTCGAGATCATCAGCATGACCCCGACCAGGGATACGGGTTTTACACGCAGCGTCGTCGCGGCCAATGTCGTCGATCCCGAAGCGGTTCGTGACCTGCCGCCGCGCGATGTCGCCATCTGGGCCATCGATCGCGAGGCATTGACCGTCCGGCTTTCCGAGCCCGTCTCCGGCCTCGAAAATTTCGTTCTGCCTCTCGCCCCGATGATCGGCTGTTTCGGCGTGGCGCCCAGCCTCGGCCAGGCGATATCGACCGCGACCAGCGGCGAATATGGCGGCAACATGGATTATCGGCTGTTCGGCCCGGGCACCACGGTCCGCTTCCCGGTCGCGGCGCCCGGCGCCTTGTTCTTTCTCGGTGACTGCCATGCGGTGCAAGGGGATGGCGAGATCGTCGGCACCGGTGTCGAGACCACCTTCGACGTCACGGTGCGGCTGACGGTGGAGAAGAAGGCCGGCCTGGTCTGGCCGCGCGGGGAAACCGCCGACGATATCTTCACCATCGGCAATGCCCGGCCCCTCGATCAGGCGCTCCAGCATGCGACCAGCGAAATGCTGACCTGGCTGGCATCGGACTATGGCCTGGACAGGACGGCGGCCAGCCATCTGCTCGGCCAGGTGGTGCGCTATGACGTCGGCAACGTCTTCGATCCGGCCTATACGATGGCATGCCGTGTCGCCAAGAAATGGCTGGTCGGCTGATAGAGATCATCGGAACCTACCATCCCTGGTTGGGCTCCTCTCCACGCCTGACATGATCGACTACCTCAGCCCGCGGAGCATGGGGAAGAAACAGTTCAAGAGCAGCGGAAAGGTCCGTGCGGCCGCGGCGGATTTCGCCGTCGCCGGCTTCCACTCCGATCAGGCCTTTATTGTGCACATCGGCGAGCCTGACGATCAGATCGGCGTAATTGTGCGAAAGTCCTGCGCGCGTCAGCGTTGCCGGCCAATCGGCACGCGGCAGTTCGCGTGCGACGACGCTCCGGGTCATTAACCGCCCCAAGGCCGCAGCGATCTCGAGCGCCGTGTATTCGCGCGGCCCCTCGCCATGGACGATCCGCGGCGAATGTCCATGTTCCTCGCCGGCCAGCAGAAGGTCGGCTGCCATACCGCCAATATCGGCGGCGGAGACCGTCGGGAAAGGCCGCGATAGCGGCTGGTGCATGCTCGGCATTATGCCGGTCTCGCCAGCGATCTTCAGGTAGCGTGCCCAGTTTTCCATATGTTCGGCCGAGCGCAGAAAGACCATCTCGGTAGCGCATTGCCGGAACCGTTCCTCCATCGCATGGAACAGGCTGGTAATGCCGGTATCGATCGTCAGATGTGCGCCGTAATCCGAGATCGCCAGGACGCGCGGCGGCCGGGCGGCGTCGATCGCGTCCGCCATCCGCTCGATTGATCGCAGCATCTGGCGTCTGACATCGGCAGCATGCGGATTGATTGGGCAAATGAGCTGGACGGCTGTCGCATTCCTCATCGCGCCGGCCATGGCATCGGCATCGCCAATCTCGGCAATGGCGATCTCGCATCCGAGTGCTGCAAGTGGTGCAGCCTTGCCGCGATCACGGAGCACCGCCCTGACGGGAGCGCCCTCGGCCGAAAGCTTTGTTATCGTTGCCTTGCCGACCTTGCCGGTGGCGCCGAAGATGACAAACATTGTTCTCTCCTTCGCTTGTTCGCTATCGAAAGAGGATGCCTTGATGTCGTGGATCTGGCCTGCGCATTCGGCCGATCCGTTGCAGGATCGGCCATTTTTCGTCAATTGACCAAGCGGGCGATGGTGCCTGGGCTGATGCCGAGCAGCCGCTTCATGCTGTTTGCCATATGGCTTTGATGCGCAAAGCCTGCCGCCAGCGCGATCTGGCTCAGCGGCAGGCCAGAGGTCCGAATCAGTGCCTCGGCGCGCGAGACCCGGCGTTGCATCACATATTGATGCGGCGGTATGCCGAAACTATTTCGAAATTGCGTCTTCAGGCGCGAGAGGCTGAGTCCGGCAAGACCGGCAAGACCGGCAAGACCGGCAAGTTCGGCAAGCGAAAGCAGCGCGTCGAGATTGTCCTCGATGTAGTCGGTAAGTATCCGCTTCTGACGGGGCGAGAGCGCTCTACCGGCATCCGCCGGGCGAGAACTGCCGCTGCCGGCCTCGACCAGACGGAGCGCCAAGGCTGTTGCCAGCGTATCGGCATAGAGATGGTCGGACGGCTCGTCCGCTTCGAGCTCCGCTTTCAAGGCCCAGGCGATTGCCTCGAGTCGCTGATCGCGGAGCTGAAATTTCGGCGCCATCGCTTCCGCGGGATCGCGTCCGAGGTCGATGGCAGCCTGATGGAAAAGATCCTTGCTGATCTTCAGCCGCAGGATCATGCATTCGCCGTCGTCCTCCCAGACGCCATCCAGGCCGGCTGGCACCACATCGATATCGCCGTGCTTCTGCAGCCGGCGATGCTCCCGCCCGTCACAGCGGCATTGCGCTCGCACAGGTCGGCCGACGTGGATTCCGAGGCGATGATAGGGTGTCCCTGCAATATGGGTGCGGCCGGGCGGAATGCGCAGCAGCTCGGCCTCCAAGCCGCGCCAGCCACGCCCCCTGCTCGTTGCAAGGATGGTCGCGCTTCCTGCTTGCGGATGATCGTTCATTGGTCCGTCCCATTCGCTTTCGAATGGGACGGAGACTATCCCAAGCGTCATTTCCGCGGCAAGAAGCGGATTGGGTGAGTTCTCAATCGTGCCGTGACAGGAAAGTGGAAACGGTCGCCAGGCAAAGCTGCTTTTCCTCGACATGCGGCATATGGCTGGAATTTTCGAAGAGCACCCATTCGCAGCCGGGAACGTGTTCGAGATAGGGCCTTACCACCAGGGGTGTCGCCTCGTCGTATTTTCCCGAGATCAGCAGCGTCGGGGCCTCGATGCGGTCGAGCCTGGTTTCGATCGTCCAGTCCTTCATCGTGCCGATGACGTGAAACTCGGTCGGGCCGTTCATGTTGCGGTAGACGGTATTGTCCTCGTCCATGATCGCGAAGGTGCGCGCCACTTCAGGCGGCCACGGCACCACGCGGCAGACATGGCGGTCATAGAAGACGCGCGAGGCGGCGATATAGTCCGGATCGGCGAGGCTTCCCGCCAGCTCATGCTTCAGCAGCGTGTCCTGCACCTCCTGTGGCAGTTCCTGCCTTAGCCGGTTCGCCTCCGAAACCCAGGTGTGCATGTTGGCCGGCGAATTGGCGATAACAAGCGCCTTCAGGCCTTCAGGCCGGCGCACCGCATGTTCGGCGCCGAGCATGCCGCCCCAGGACTGGCCGAGAAAGGCATAACGATCCTGAATGCCGAGATGGGAAAGCAGCGCATCCAGTTCTTCGAGGAACAGGCCGACCGTCCAGAAATCCGGACCCTTTTCCGGAAGGCGGGTGGAATTGCCATTGCCGAGCTGGTCGTAATGGATGACCGGGCGGCCGTCGAGAGCGGCGATATCCTTGAAGGAATCGACATAATCATGGGTGCAGCCGGGTCCGCCATGGGCGACGACGAGCGGCAGCTTGCCACTGGCAAGCGAACCGGTGACGCGATACCAGGTGCGATAGTCGCGAAAGGGCAAATAGGCTTCTTTGGTCGTGACTTCGCCCACGGGCGTCTCCATCTCTTGGCCGTATGAAAAAAGCATAACGCGGCGGCAACGGTGAAGGCAGCTATCACAAGTTATAGGGTGGCCAATGATGGGTCGGCCGGTCTTCGAGCAGGCGGTAATGGGTGGCGCGCACCACGGCCTGGGTGCGGTTGCGGGCGCCGAGTTTCTTGGCCGCGGCGTTCAGATGCATGACGACGGTCGGCACGGAACGATCGATGATGCGGGAAATTTCCTTGGCGGAATAACCTTCCGCCGAATGGCGCAGGCATTCGCGTTCCCGCTCGGTCAGCCGGATCGTGCCGACGCTTTTCGCCCGCGTGTCGAAAAGCGTATAGGCGCTCTCATGGAAGACGTGGGCCAGCAGGTTGAAGTCGGCGATATAACGCAGGGCGTGCCGTTCGAACTCGTCGTTACCGCCGAAGCGGATGCCGGTGACCGTCGCATAGTCGCCGCGTGGCATATGGACCGGGACGGTGACGCCGGTCGACATGTCGCGTTCGCTCAAATAGCGCGTCACCGGCGCCGTGTCCTCGTTGATGAAACCCCTGATCAGCGTGTCGGCGTCCGGGTCGTAGTTCCAGAAGAAGGGTGCGGAGGTGCGCAGCGCCACCTGTTGCACCGGATCGATACGGAAATAGCCTTGATTGAACCAGTAGTCGTGCATGTCGTCGGAAATGTTCCTGAGCTTCAGCAGCGACGGTATCATGATCGCGCCGTCGAGATCGTAGGGCACCGGCGTGTAGTCGTAGATCAGCGCCTCGAAGCCGATCTGCTTCATCGCCTCGAAGGCCTGATCGATCCGGCCGTCCAGCGTTTCATGCGCTGTGAACTGCGCTCTGATCGTTCCGATATCGTCAAGCACGGGCTGCTCCAGTTTCGACGTGGCGCCCTACCCTATCACTTCTTATAGCTGGCACGGAACGCGATTTACGATAAAAAAATAACCACGCCCAAATATTGAGCAAGTGAAACCTTCTGCCGGAGCGATCAATGTGGCGTGAAATACAGCCGGACGAGCGATTCTTGATCGATGTCGATGGTTATCGCATCGTTGCTTACAGTTTCGGAGCCGGCAGTGAGACGGTTTTCTGCCTGAACGGCGGGCCGGGTCTGCCCTGCGATTACCTGCGCGAGGCGCATTCCTGTCTCGTCGACAAGGGCTATCGTGTCGTCGCTTTCGATCAGCTCGGCACCGGCGCTTCCGACCGGCCGGACGATCTCTCGCTCTGGACAATCGGCCGTTATGTCGAGGAGACGGAAACGGTGCGCAAGGCGCTGGGGCTCGGTAAGGTCCACATGCTCGGCCATTCCTGGGGCGGGTGGCTGGCGATCGAATATGCGCTGACTTACGCTCAGAACCTGAAGACGCTGATTCTCGAGGATACCGTCGCCGACATGCCGCATCTGATCTCGGAGCTGGAACGGCTGCGTGCAGCACTCGGTCCCGAAACCGTATCGATGATGCAGAAACACGAGGCGCAGGGCACCTACAATCATCCGGAATATCTCGCCGCCGTCACCATCCTCAACTACCGCCACGTCTGCCGTCTGCCGGAATGGCCGGAGCCGGTGCGCCGCTCGCTCGACGATTGGAACATGGCGCCCTACGAGACGATGCAGGGACCGAACGAGTTTCTCTATATCGGCAACCTCAAGGACTGGAACCGCATCCCCGATCTGCCGCGGCTGACGCTGCCGGTGCTCATCACGACGGGAGAGCATGACGAGTTGACGCCGGCCTGTGCGCTCAGGATGAAGCTTGCGCTGCCGAATGCCGAGCTGAAGGTATTTGCCAATGCCAGCCATATGCCGTTCTATGAGAACCCGCAGGATTATTATCCGGCGCTTCTCGATTTTCTCGCCCGGCACGAGGCACACTGATGCAGCACAAAGCGGAGCGAAGCCGACGAAAACAGAGAGGCGATCGCCGTCATGCATCGCTATAAATTCGTTCTGACGCGACCGCTGCAGTTCCTGCCCGTCATTTTCGGCATCAGCATCATCACTTTCATTCTGGTCCGGCTGATCCCCGGAGACCCGGCGCGCAACATCCTCGGCACGCGCGCCACGCCGGCGGCCCTTGCCAGCATCCGCGCCCAATACGGCCTCGATCAGCCGATGTGGCTGCAATATGTCTATTTCCTCAAGAACCTCGCCAATGGTGAGATGGGCAAGTCGATCCTCTACAAGATCGACGTGCTGAAGCTGATCGTTACCCGCATCGAGCCGACGCTTGCGCTCGTCGCCGCGAGCGTCGTGCTGTCGGTGCTGATCGCGGTGCCGATGGCGGCGATCGCTGCGCGCAATGCCGGCCGGGCGCCGGACCATGCGGTGCGCATCGTCTCGACCTTCGGCATCGGCTTTCCGCCCTTCTGGCTGGGACTGATGCTGATCATCCTCTTCAGCGTCGAACTCGGCGTGCTGCCGGTTTCGGGCTACGGCGCGACGATTGGCGAAAAGCTGTCGCATCTCGTGCTGCCGAGCCTGACGGTGGCGCTGTCGCTTTCGACCGTGCTGACGCGCAGCCTGCGGGCGGCGATGATCGAGCAGCTGAAATCGGATGTCGCGACGGCGGCGCGCGCCCGTGGCATGCCCGAAGGCATCGTCTTCTGGCGACATGTGCTGCCGAATTCCTTGGTACCGACGATCAACCTGCTTGCCGTCAACATCGGCTGGCTGATCGGCGGCACGGTGGTGGTCGAGAGCGTCTTTGCGCTGCCCGGCATGGGACAGCTGCTCGTCAGGGCGATCTTCTCGCGCGACTATATGGTGGTCCAGGGTGTCGCCATGGTCTTTGCCTGCGCCACCGTGCTCATCAACTTCATCGCCGACATCGTCACCGTCGCCGTCGATCCGAGGGTGAAGCTATGAGCATCGAGGCGATTGCTCCCGCATCTCTCGGCTGGCGCCGGTTCTTCGGCCGGCGGCTGATGCTTGCCGTCGGTGCCGGCCTGCTGTTGTTCTTCGTCCTGCTGGCGATCGGCGCGCCCATTGTCGCACCCTACGATCCGATCATGCAGAATGCCGATGTGCGGCTGCAGGCGCCTTCGCTGTTGCATCCCTTCGGCACCGACAATTTCGGCCGCGATATCCTCTCTCGCGTTATCTGGGGCGCGCGCCTCGACCTGCAGATGGCGCTGATCGGCGTCATTTTTCCCTTCCTGATCGGCACGACGGTCGGCACGATTGCCGGCTTCTTCGGTGGGATCGTCGATGCGCTGTTCATGCGTCTTGTCGATATCATTCTTGCCTTCCCCTTCCTGGTGCTGATGCTGTCGATCATCGCAATTCTCGGCCCTGGCCTCGGCAGCTTCTATATCGCCATGGCGCTGGTCGGCTGGGTCTCCTATGCGCGGCTGATCCGGGCGCAGATGCTGGTGCTGAAAAGCAGCGACTATGCCGTCGCCGCCGTCAGCCTCGGCTTCAGCCGCACGCGCATCATGTTTCGCCATCTGCTGCCGAACGCGATCGCCGGCTCGATCGTCTTTTCGATGTCGGATGCGACGCTGGTGCTGCTTAGCGGCGCCGCCGTCAGCTATCTCGGCCTCGGCGTCCAGCCGCCGATCGCCGAATGGGGCGTCATGGTCGCGGAAGGACAGAGTTTCATCACCACGGCCTGGTGGATCACGCTGTTTCCCGGCCTTTCCATCGTCTGTCTCGCCTTCGGCTTCAGCATGCTGGGCGATGCGCTCGGCGAGCTGTTGGGGGTGCACGAATGAGCGGCTCCGTACTCTCCGTCCGTGATCTTACCGTCAGGGCGCATGTCGATTCCGGCCCGCGCACGCTGCTCGATGCCGTCTCGCTCGATCTCGGCAAAGGCGAGATCCTCGGTCTCGTCGGCGAAAGCGGCTCGGGCAAGAGCCTGTTCTGCCGCTCCCTGGTGCGCCTGCTGCCCTCTTCGCTGCTGAAGATCGAGAGCGGCAGCGTGCTGCTCGAAGGGCGCGACCTCATGCGGGTCGATGATGGCGAGATGCTGAAAGTGCGCGGCGGCGAGATCGGCATGATCTTCCAGAACCCGACCAGCCATCTCGACCCGGTGATGCGGATCGGCGATCAGATCGCCGAAGGCATCCGCTATCATCAGGGCCTCGGCGCCCGCGAGGCCCGCGCCGCAGCGACGGACATCCTGGCGCAGGTCGGCTTCCCCGATCCCGCGCGCCAGTACGACAGCTATCCGCATGAATTTTCCGGCGGCATGCGGCAGCGGACGATGATCGGCGTGGCGCTGTCCTGCAATCCGAAGATACTGATCGCCGACGAGCCGACGACGGCGCTCGACGTGACCATCCAGGCGCAGATCCTGCGGTTGTTGATCGACATTCGCGACCGGCGCGGCCTGTCGATTATTCTGATCACCCACGATCTCGGCATCGTCGCCCAGACCTGCGACCGCATCGCCGTGCTGCGCGGCGGCAAACTGCTCGAAGAGGGGCCGAAGCGGACGATCCTGGCGCGGCCGCAGCATCCCTATACGATCAACCTGATCAACAGCCACCCTTCCCTGCCGGGCGAGACAGCGGCGCCGCTGCCCGAAATTGCCGAGGCCGGCCAGCCGGCGAGGCCCTTGCTCGAAATCGATGATCTCCACGTACGTTTCAGAGCCGGTGGCGCCCTGCTTAAGGGCGGCGCCAAGACGGTGAGCGCCGTTGCCGGCGTCAGCCTGCAGATCATGCCGGGCGAGACGGTCGGCATCGTCGGCGAATCCGGCAGCGGCAAGAGCACGCTTGCCCGCGCCGTGCTCGGCCTCACACCGCTTTCCTCAGGCCACGTCACTTTCGACGGCGTCGATCTGGCGCTGCAGAAGAGCGCGGGCCTCGCAAAGCTGAGACGCGAGACGGCGATGGTCTTCCAGGACCCCTATAACGCGCTCAATCCGCGCCTGACCATCGGGCAGATGCTGGCCGAGGTCCTGAAGGTGCAGGGCAAGGTCGCCAAAGCCGATATCCCGGCGCGGATCAATGCTCTGCTCGACCTCGTTGGCCTCGAACGCGAATTTGCCGGCCGCAAGCCGCGCAGCATGAGCGGTGGCCAGTGCCAACGCGCCGGCATCGCCCGCGCGCTGGCCGTCGACCCGAAACTGATCATCGCCGACGAGTGCGTCGCCGCCCTCGACGTTACCATCCAGGCGCAGATCATCGAGCTCTTTCGCGAGCTCACGGCGAAGATGAACCTCACGCTGATGTTTATCGCCCACGATCTCGCGATCGTCCGCAATCTCTGCGAACGCGTGGTTGTGATGTATCGCGGCGAGATCGTCGAGGAAGGCCGTTCCGAAGAGGTGTTCGCGCGGCCGAAGCATCCTTATACGGCGGCGCTGATCGCCGCCATTCCCGACATCGATCCTGACAAACCGCTGCTGCAAGGCGCCGGTGGCAAGGACGATCCGCAATCGATACCGATCCAGCCCATCAAACGCATGCCATAACAACGAAGGGAACGAATTCATGACAAACAGGTGGAAATCAATCGGGCTTGCAGCCTTGCTCGCCGGCCTGACGCTCAGTGCAAGTTATGCCGAAGCCGCCGGTGTGCTGACCATCGGCCGCCGCGAGGATTCGACGACATTCGATCCGATCAAAACCGCGCAGAACATCGACAACTGGGTATTCTCCAACGTCTACGACGTGCTGATCCGCGTCGACAAGACAGGCACGAAACTGGAGCCGGGCCTTGCCGAAAGCTGGACCGCTTCGGATGACGGGTTGACCTACACGTTCAAGATCCGCGACGCGAAATTCTCCGACGGTTCGCCGCTGACCGCGGAAGATGCCGCCTACAGCCTGCTGCGCATCCGCGACGACCCCGCCTCGCTCTGGAGCGATTCCTACAAGGTGATCGATACGGCGGTCGCGACCGACGCGCACACGCTGACGATCAAGCTCAAGAACCCGTCTGCGCCGTTCCTTTCGACGCTGGCGCTGCCGAATGCCTCCGTCATCTCCAAGAAGGGCATGGAAACGCTGGGTGCCGATGCCTACGGCGAGAAGCCGATCGCATCCGGCGCCTTCGTGGTCGAGGAATGGCGGCGCGGCGACCGCGTCATTCTGAAGAAGAACCCGAACTTCTGGCAGGCCGACCGCGTCAAGCTCGACGGCGTCGAGTGGATCTCGGTGCCTGACGACAACACCCGCATGCTGAACGTTCAGGCCGGCGAGCTGGACACGGCGATCTTCGTTCCCTTCTCCCGCGTCGAGGAGTTGAAGAAGGACCCGAACCTCAACGTCGATATCGATGCCTCGACCCGCGAGGATCATCTTCTGATCAACCATGCGCATGGCGCGCTCGGCAAGAAGGAAGTCCGCCAGGCGCTGGATCTTGCGATCGACAAGAAGGCGATCGTCGATACGGTCACCTTCGGCCAGGGCACGGTCGCCAATTCCTACGTTCCGAAGGGCGCGCTCTATTACTATGCCGACAATCTGCAGCGGCCTTATGATCCCGAAAAGGCAAAGGAGATGCTGGCTGCTGCCGGCGCCTCCGACCTGACGCTGAACTATCTGGTGCGCGCCGGCGACGAAGTCGACGAACAGACGGCCGTGCTCGTCCAGCAGCAGTTGCAGAAGGCCGGCATCACCGCAAATCTGCAGAAGGTCGACCCGAGCCAGGAATGGGACATGATCGTTGCCGGCGACTACGACGTCTCTGTCAACTACTGGACCAACGACATTCTCGATCCGGACCAGAAGACCACCTTCGTCCTCGGCCACGATTCCAACAACAACTACTCAACCAACTACAAGAACGAGGCGGTGAAGGAACTGGTGGCCAAGGCGCGTCTCGAGCTCGACCCGAAGAAGCGCGAACAGATGTATGTCGACCTGCAGAAGATGGCCAAGGACGACGTCAACTGGATCGACCTCTACTACAGCCCCTATATCAACGTCTCGCGCAAGAATATCGAGAACTTCTACCAGAACCCGCTCGGTCGTTTCTTCCTGGAAGATACGATCAAGAACTGAGTTCGGGCAGCATGCAAATGCTCCGCCGCCGTAAAGGCGGCGGAGCCTCATTTATTGCTGCGACACGTGGCTGAGGCCGCCTGCTTACTCGGCGGCCGCGAGCTTGTCCTGCGTCCTGGTGTCGAAGTCGCTGGCGTCATGGCGCTCGTGCAACTGGCTTGCGGGCTCGCCGGAGAGGCGGTTGACCATCCGGCCGCGTTGCACGGCCGGCCTGCTGTGAATGGCGTCGGCCCAGCGCAGCACGTTCTTATAGTCCTCGACCTGCAGAAACTCGGCCGCGCCGTAGGTCCAGCCCTTCACCAAGCCGCCATACCAGGGCCAGACGGCAATATCGGCGATCGTATATTGGCTGCCCGCCAGATACTCGCTTTCGGCAAGGCGACGATCGAGCACGTCGAGCTGCCGCTTCACCTCCATGGCGAAGCGGTCGATCGCATATTCGATCTTGACAGGCGCATAGGCGTAGAAATGGCCGAAGCCGCCGCCGAGATAGGGGGCGCTTCCCATCTGCCAGAACAGCCAGGACAGGCATTCGGCGCGGTCGGCTGGCTCGGTCGGCAGGAAGGCGCCGAACTTCTCGGCGAGATAGGTCAGGATGGCGCCGGATTCGAAGACACGGATCGGCTTCGGACCACTGCGGTCCATCAGCGCCGGGATCTTGGAATTGGGGTTGACCGCGACGAAGCCGCTGCCGAACTGGTCGCCATCGCCGATCTTGATCAGCCAGGCGTCATATTCGGCGCCGCTGTGGCCGAGCGCCAGCAGTTCCTCGAGCATGATGGTGACCTTCTGGCCGTTCGGGGTGCCGAGCGAATAGAGCTGCAGCGGATGACGGCCGATCGGCAGTTCCTTGTCATGCGTCGCTCCCGCGATCGGGCGGTTGATGCTGGCGAACTGGCCGCCATTCGCCTTGTTCCAGGTCCAGACCTTCGGGGGTGTATAATCGGAAGAACCGCTCATCTTTCAAACTCCTGGGATTGGTCAGACAGAGTGCGGGCAGGTTGGGTTGCCGCATTTTTCCTGACATAGCAGAGGCGATGAGGTTTTGTCACAGGTGTCGGCGCGGTTTCACGCAATCGTCAGAGTCTTGGCAAAGCTGAAGAAAACCGCTGCTTCAGGCATCCGCGTCGGGAAGACGCCTGCCTGTTGCCGCTGAAACCAGATGTTCGCTGGCAGACCGCAAGGCGAAGCGGATCGCGTCGCCCGGCCTTACGGCGATGCGCTCGCGAAACAACATATTGACGTTTTCTTCCCCGATCCGGGCCCCCTCGATCCGGGCAACGACCTGCGTTTCCGCGCCTGTGGGCTCGACGACCACGACCTTCGCCGGTGTTCCATCATCGGCGATGACGAACTGTTCCGGCCTGATGCCATAGATGAGTTCTTCGCCGGGATCGGCCGTCCCGGGACGCAGCGACAGCGGCATGGCGACGCCGCTTTCGGTGCGAAAGATCGAAGGCGCGTCGGCCTGGATGCGGCCCTTGAGCAGGTTCATCGCCGGCATGCCGATGAAGCCGGCGACGAAGGTGGTTGCGGGGCGATCATAGATTTCCAGCGGGGTTCCGATCTGTTCGACAATGCCGTCGCGCATCACGACGATGCGGTCGGCCATGGTCATCGCCTCGGTCTGGTCATGGGTGACATAGACGGTGGTGATCTTCAGCCGCTGGTGAAGCTCCTTGATCTCGGCGCGCATCGCCACGCGCAGCTTGGCGTCGAGATTGGAAAGCGGTTCGTCGAAGAGGAACACTTTCGGATCGCGCACGATCGCGCGGCCCATGGCGACGCGCTGGCGCTGGCCGCCCGAGAGATGACGCGGAAGGCGGTCGAGATAGGGTTCCAGCGCCAGGATCTTTGCGGCGGACTGCACTCGGTGGCCGATCTCGTCCTTGGCCGTGCCGCGCAGCTTCAGGGAAAAGCCCATATTCTCGGCCACCGTCAGATGCGGATAGAGCGCATAGCTTTGGAACACCATGGCAATGTCGCGCTCCTTCGACGGCAGGTCGTTGACCATGCGGTTGCCGATTGAAAGCCGGCCGCCCGAGATCGTTTCCAGGCCGGCGATCATGCGCAGCAGCGTGGACTTGCCGCAGCCGGACGGTCCGACGAGCACGATGAATTCACCATCCTCGATATCGACGTCGACGCCGTGAATGACCGGCAGGTTGCCGTAGGACTTGCGGATGTTGTGAAGCGCAATCGACGCCATGATATTCCCTCCCCCACGAGAACAGGATGATTTCAGGCCGCGCCCTCGCCCTCATGATTGACCGCCGTGCGGGTGCCGGAGGAGAACATGATCAAGGCGAAGAGCGGTTCGGTACCGAGCGCGCGCGCCCAGTGCCTGATATTGCGGGGAATCCGGATGGCGTCGCCGGCTTCGAGCCGGTAGAGCGCATCGCCGAGCTTGTGCTCGCAATGGCCGGAAACGACGTAGAGGATTTCCTCGCAATCGGGATGCGAGTGCAGCTGGTTGCGCTCGCCGGGATTGATCCGGCAGGTGCCGAAGGTCATCTCGGCGCCGGGCGTGCCGTCACCAGTGATCTTCCAGTTGAGTTCGCCCCAGCTGGTCGGCATGAATTCGCCGCCGGCTTTCCTGAATATGACATCGGTATCGGTCAAGGCTGTCGCTCCCCTGTCAGAGATTGGTGGTGACGCCGGCATCCGCGCATCTGTAGAATTCGAAGAGCCTCATGATCTCGCGGGCGATTTCGAGCGTGCCCCTTGTTATCGGCGTGCCGGAGAGGATCGCATCCGTCAGATGCAGGATTTCGGGCACATAACCGAGATAAAACAGGTTGTTGTTGTAGAGCTGGCCGAGCGAATGCTCCGGCTCGTAGAACAGCGCCGCATTCTCGTCCGGCTGGATGAAGCTCGCGGCACGGCCATAGGACGGCAAGTCGGCCTTGCGGAAGTAGGTCAGCCGGCTGCCGTTTTCGACGATGGCGTTGGCGCCTTCGCCGATGATTTCGACCCGCTCGAAGATGCTGCCGCCCGACTGGCCGGCGGCAAGATGCAACGTGCCGATTGCCCCGGAGCGGAAGCGCAGGCTGGTGACGGTCGCGCCCGTCGACGCTTCCCATTCATAACCAGCCCGTTCGATCTCGCCGCCGAGGAAGTTGAGGATCGCGCCCGGATGGTAGATATGGTCGAGAAAGCTCTGCATCTTGACGAGATCGGCGCGGTCTTCCTGGCTCGGCAGGCTCTGGGGATAGCGGACATTGATCGAGGTCAGCCGGCCGAAACCCGGCGAGCCGATCAGATCCTTGAGCTTTTCGATTGTGGGGAAAAAGGTCTTCTTCAGGCCGGTCATCACCATGCGGCCGGCCGCGCTACTTGCCGCCTGCAGCCTTTCGATGTCCGCAAGGCTTGCCGCCGTCGGCTTTTCCATCCAGACGTGAGCGCCTGATGCAAGCGCGTCGAACGCCAGGTCGGTCGCCTGCACCCGGCCGTCGGGATGATAGGCGGTGACGAGAAAGACCAGCTCCGGGTTTTCCCGTTCGAGCATCTCGCGATGGTCGGTATAGGCTTTTCCGGCGCCGAAGAGTTTTGCGAATTTCTCGGCGCGGCCGAGATCGAGATCGCAGATGCCGGCAAGCTCGACCGGCGCGTAACGCAGCGCCGGATAGACATTGCGATAGGCATGACCGCCGGCGCCGATGAAGCAAGCCTTGATGCGGTGATCGAATTCGAAATTGTAGCGGATTTCCCGCTGGACATGATGCGACATGGTCAGCCCTTGATTGCCCCCTGCGTTAGCCCCTCGGTGAAGCGGCGCTGCATCAGGATGTAGAGAAGAATGATCGGCAGGAATGAAATGACGGTCCCGGAAAAAACCAGGCGGTAATCGGAAGCATAGGTGCTGGCGAAGCGGACGAGCCCGAGCGGCAGCGTCTGCACCTCGGGACTGATCAGCACGATCAGCGGCAGGAAGAAATCGTTCCAGGTGGAGAGCGCGCTGATGATGACGAGCGCCTGCACCGCCGGCGTCGAGATCGGCAGAAAGACCTTGGTGAGGATCTGCAGATGCGAGGCGCCGTCGATCTTGGCGGCCTCGATCAGATCATCAGGCACGCCGATGAAGAAGCTCCGCATCAGGAATATGCCGAAGGGAATGCCGTTGCTGACCTGCACCAGCACGATACCAGCAAGCGTGTTGACGAGGTTCAGCCCGAAAAGCACCTGATAGAGCGGGATGACGATCGCCTGGACGGGCACGGTCAAGCCGAGGATGAAGGCGTAGAACAGCCATTCCCGGCCGGGAAAACGGATCTTGGCAAGCGCATAGCCGGCCGGCGCACAGGTGATCAGCGACAGGGCGACGACGCCGATGAGATTGATGAGGCTGTTGCCGACGAGTTCGCCGAACCCGCCGATCTGCCATGCATCCAGATAGTTCCGCCACATCAGGTCGGCGGGCCAGGTGAAGGGGTCGGCCTGGCCGATCTCGGCCTCGGTCTTGAAACTCGAGACCACCAGCCAGACGAAGGGGGCTAGGATCAGGATCAGTGCCGGGGTCAGGGCCAGCGCCACCGGCCATTCGCGATGACGGACGCTCATTGCGAAAGCCTCGCACGCCAGCGGTTGAAGACGATGGTGATGGTGATCGCAAGCAGGCTGAGCAGGATGCAGAGTACCGCCGCAAGCCCGTGATCCTGGGACTGGAAGGCAAGCCGGTAGATATAGGTGGTGATCAGCTCGCTCTGGTAGAACGGCCCGCCATTGGTCATGACGAAGACCGTGGCGAAGCCCTTCAGCCCGTTGATCATTGCCAGCGAGACGACGAAGGTCGTCACCTCACGAAGCCCCGGCAGCGTCACGTAGATCAGCTTCTGGAAGGCGTTGGCGCCGTCCACTTCGGCCGCGTCGTAGAGCGAGCGGTCGATGTTCTGCAGGCCGGCGATGAAGAGCAGCATGTAGAGGCCGAAGCCCTGCCACGAGCTTGCGATATTGACGGAAAAGAGCACCAAAGCGGGATCGGACAGCCAGCCTTGGGTGAAGGCGCCGAGCCCGATCCGCGTCAGCGCGGTATTCAGCAGGCCGAAGAACGGATCGTAGATATTGGCCCAGATGACGCCGACCACCGCCAGCGACACCAGATGCGGCAGGAAGAAGGCGGTGCGGAAGAAGACCTGGGTGATCCGCAGCCTGCTGACGGCAAGCGCCAGCAGAAGACCGAGCCCGCCTGCCATCACCACATGATAGGCCAGCCAGAGGAAGGTATGGACGAGGCTCTTCCAGACGATCGGATCGTGTGCGGCCTTGGCGTAATTGTCGAAGCCGACGAAACTGGCGGAGGTATTGAAGCCGGCTGAACTGTTGAAGCTCAGCCAGAAGGTGGCGGCGATCGGCAGCAGGGTGAAGACGGCATAAAGGCCGAGCGCCGGCGCCATCAGCCACAATGCGGTGCGGGCATCGCCAGCGGATGAGTCAGATGTGGCAGCCCCCGTCGTCCGGCGTTTGGACATACGGACGGACAGGCCGCCCGTATGTCCCGCCACGGCAGGCGCATCCCTGAGAGGAGCCACGACCTTGCTTCCGGGCGTTTCTGGAATGACCACTATTTCGCCTCTGCCATCTTTGCCTGGATCTGCTTCATGCCGTCCTCGCCGCCGATCTGGCCGGAGATCAGGCCCTGGATGACCTGGAAGTAGGTGTCGAGTACCGGGCCGGGCAGATAGACGCTCGGATTGTAGCCGACGCCGCCGGCGGCAGCCGCGAAGATGTCCTTCAGCACGGGCGTCGGCGGCTCGACGCCCGGGATTTCGCGCGGATAGATCATCGTGCTTGCCGGATCCTGCGCGCGCTTCTTCATCACCGCATCGGACAGCATGAAGTCGATCCATTTCATCGCGAGTTCCGGCTGTCTGGAGTTGACCGGCACCAGCCAGCTCCAGCCGACGCCGCCGGTCGGTATCGCCGCACCCTTGATGTCGGAAGGCATGGGCGCGTAACCGGCATTGGCGAGGTCATAGCCGGCCTTGCGGGCATTGGCGGTGAACCACGGGCCGGCAACGAACATCGCCGCGCGCTTGTTGAACCAGAGGCGGGAGGCGCCATCGAGATCGAGGCCGGCCATTTCCTTCCTGATGTCGCCCGCCTCGACCAGCTTCTGTAGCCGGACGGCGCCGGCGGCGACCGAAGGATCGTCCCAGGCGATTTCGCGGCGTAGCGCCTTGCCGATCACCTCTTTACCGCTCGCCGATTGTAGCAGATTGCCGAAGAGGTGGCCGGCACTGCCGGTGGTGCGCGGGCCGATGGCGATCGGCTGCAGACCGGTCTCACCGATCGATTTCAACAGTGCTTCGAACTCGGTCCAGGTCGCCGGAATCTTCCAGCCGGCCTGCTCAAAAATATCCTTGTGATACCAGATGCCAAGCGCATCGAGGCCATCGGGAACCTCGTAGATTTCGCCGCCGAACTGGCCCTTCAGCTCGGTGTAGAGCCAGGGATAGATCTGGTCCTTCCAGCCGCGTTTTTCATATTGCTCGGTGAGCGGCATGACCTGCTTGGCGTTCTTGACGACGCTGATGCGGCCGATGCCGGAGTTGGTGAGGATCACGTCGGGGCCGGCGTCCGACTGGATGGCCGCCTGCACCGCGCCGTTGCTGATCGTCCCGGTCGGCGGCATGAATTCGACGGTCACGCCGAGATTGGCCTTTTCGAAATCGGCCTTGATGCCGTTCCACAGCTGGGCCACCAGCGGTTCGGTGATCTGTTCCGGACCCCACATTTTCAGGGTTTCGGCATGCGCCAGCGAACTTGCGGCGATCATCGCCGCCAGTGCCGTGCTGCGGGCAAGAAATTTCAGCATTGCTCCCTCCTCCGGCCGCTCCACGGCCACGTTTTTCACTTGTCGAAAAGGAGACCTCCCTCTCCTTCGCTCCACTGGCATTTCATCCGGCTAACGCGCTGGATTTTCCCTCTGAAACCGAGCCATGACGGCCTGCTGGACGTCGCTGATATGAGCGTGCATCAGGGTCTTTGCGCGGGTAATGTCGCGCGCCCGGAACGCCTGCAGGATCTGATCGCGCTCCTCGGCCGCCCTCTCGGCCAGATCGCGGCTCTCGTTGGCGATCGAGCGGCAAATCTGGATCTGCAGCGCGAGCCGCGCCAGCGTTTCGATCAACGGCGCGCTTCCCGAAAGCTCGGCGATGGTCTCGTGAAACTCCTTGTCGCGAATGCCGTAGGTCTCCATGTCGCCGCGGCGAAGTGCCGCCACCGCCTCATCGAGGATGCGCTCGAAACCGACGATGTGCCGGTCGCTCATCTGTGGAACGGCGAGCTCGACGGCGAAGCATTCAAGCGTCTTGCGTAGATCGTAGAGATCGTCGATCTCCTTCGGCGTGAAGCTGCGCACGAAGAAGCCGCGATACGGCCTGATCTCGATCAGCCCTTCCTTGGCGAGCGTGCCGATCGCTTCGCGAAACGGTGTGCGGCTGACCTGCAGGCGCTCCGTCAGTTCCTTTTCATCGATCGAGACGCCGCTCGGCAGCTCGCCGGAGACGATCAGGCGAACGATTTCCTCGTAAATCCGCTCGCGAAGGGTGAGGTGGCGCGGTGCGTTCATGGTCTCCATTTCCGTCTGGCATTCGTGATTTAAGTATGCAATATACGAAAGAATATACAATATGGAAAATACAAAATCGGGAATTTTATCTAGAGAATGTCGGAGATGGATCAAAAAGGGGAGGAAAACCAATGGGAAAGGTCTATATCGTCGGCACTTGCGACACCAAGGGTGCTGAACTGAGCTACGCCAGGGAGGTGGTTCTTTCGGCCGGAACCGAGGCTGTTCTGGTCGATGTCGGCACGCTTGGGGAAGGCACCGGCGCCGATGTCCAGGCGCGTGACGTCGCCGCATTTCATCCTGAGGGCGCTGCGGACGTGCTCGGGCAGACCGATCGGGGAGCGGCGGTTTCGGCCATGGCCAAAGCGCTGACGGCATTCCTGAAATCGCGCAACGACATCGGCGCCGTGCTCGGCCTTGGCGGCACCGGCAATACCGCGCTGGTGACGGAGGCGATGCGAACGCTTCCGATCGGCCTGCCGAAACTGATGGTCTCGACGGTCGCCTCGGGCAATGTGGCGCCCTATGTCGGCCCGAATGATCTCACCATGATGTATTCGGTCGTCGACATCGCCGGTTTGAACGCCATCTCGCGCAAGGTAATCGGCAATGCGGCAAATGCGGCGGCCGGCATGGCCCGCAACCCCATCCCCGTCTCCAGCGATGATCGGCCGGGCATCGGCATGACCATGTTCGGCGTCACCACCTCCTGCGTCACCCAGCTCCGCGAAATGCTCGGCACGACGCATGAAATCTACGTCTTCCATGCGACCGGCGTCGGTGGCCAGTCGATGGAGAAGCTTGCCGATTCCGGTCTGTTGCAGGGCGTAATCGATGTGACGACGACGGAGGTGCCCGACCTTCTCATCGGTGGCGTCTTTCCGGCGACCGAGGATCGCTTCGGCGCCATTATCCGCACCGGCCTGCCCTATATCGGCTCGGTCGGCGCCGTCGATATGGTGAATTTCGGCGCGCGGGACACCGTGCCGGCGCCCTTCCGCGACCGCAGGCTGCACGTCCACAATGCACAGGTGACCCTGATGCGCACCACCCCGGAGGAAAACCGCCGGATCGGCGCTTTCATCGTCGAGCGGCTCAACCAGATGCAGGGTCCGGTCCGCTTCCTGCTGCCGCTTCAGGGCGTTTCAGCGATCGACGCCGCCGGTCAGCCATTCCATGATCCCGAAGCCGACGAGGCGCTGTTTTCTGCCATTCGTGGTGGCTGGCGCGAGGCGCCGAACAGGCGCCTCGTCGAGATAGACGCCCATATCAACAGTCCGGAATTCGCCACGGCACTCGTTGCCGGCTTCCATGAGATCCATGCCTGAGGAGAGAGTTTTGACCCGCATCGACAGAAACGACATTCTGAGCAAGCTTCGCCGCAAGATCGCCGAAGGCCTGCCGATCATCGGCGGTGGCGCCGGCACCGGCCTTTCCGCCAAGAGCGAAGAGGCCGGCGGCATCGATCTGATCGTGATCTATAATTCCGGCCGCTACCGCATGGCCGGCCGCGGCTCGCTTGCCGGCCTGCTCGCCTATGGCAATGCCAACGAGATCGTCAAGGAGATGGGCCGCGAGGTCCTGCCGGTCGTGCGCCACACGCCGGTGCTTGCCGGCGTCAACGGCACCGATCCTTTCATGCTGCCCGATCACTTCCTCGACGAGCTGAAGGCAATGGGTTTTGCCGGCATCCAGAACTTCCCGACCGTCGGGCTGATCGACGGCACGTTTCGCGCCAATCTCGAAGAGACCGGCATGGGCTTCGATCTGGAAATCGATATTATCGCCCGCGCCAACGCCAAGGACATGCTGACGACACCCTATGTCTTCAGCAGCGAGGACGCGATCGCGATGACCAAAGCCGGCGCCGACATCGTCGTCTGCCATCTCGGCCTGACCACAGGCGGCGCGATCGGCGCTGAAACGGCGCTGACCTTCGATGGATGCGTGGAGAAGATCAACGAATGGACGGATGCCGCAAGGTCGATCCGCGACGACGTCATCGTGCTCTGCCATGGCGGGCCGATCGCCATGCCCGCGGACGCGGCCTATGTGCTTGCACGCTGCAAGGGTTGCAACGGCTTTTACGGCGCGAGTTCGATGGAGCGTTTGCCGACCGAGGTCGCGATCAGGGCGCAGGTCGAGGACTTCGTGAAGATATAGGCGCGGCTTGGACCGGCCGTACACCAGCTGCCGGTGCTTCCATTGCCAGCGCCGGCAGCGACATTATGGCATGACCATCGCGTCGCGGGTTTCCCTGGAGCCAAGGATCTCGTCCAGCTGCCCGACAAGAACACGGCTGCCCTCCACGTCGGAAGCCATCCTGGAGAAGAGGTCCGCCATGCCGCGGAAGATGGTCGCGGCCGGATCATCTTCTCCCAGGAAATCGGCAATCTCCTGCATTTCGGCGACCCATCGATAGGCTTTCGGATACATGTCGGGAATGGATTTCGACAGCTTGCGGTCGACGTCGGGAAGGCTTTCGGAGAGTTCGGCCTTCAGGCTTGCGGCAGCACCCGAACGCGATGCCGCAAGCAGCATGGCGGTGCCGAGGCCGATAGATCCCTTGTTGATGCCGGCATAACACATCTTCAGTGCCGAGGCGGCGCCGGGCGGTCCGTCGAGCCTGCGGATCCTGAGGCCGCAATCCTCAAGCAGCCGGCTCCGCTCGGCACGATCGCCGCTGATATAGATGGTCGGACCTGATTTGCCGGGAACCGGCGGCCCGCCGATGATTGCGCCATCGAGCACCTCCACGCCGCTGCCGTCGAACCGTGCCGCCAAAGCCTGCATGGTTTTTGGCGCAATCGCGTTGAGGTCGATGAAGGGCGGCGGCGCCGGCATCCCCGACGATATGCCCGCGACGAATTCGGCGACCTTGATCGCCTGCGCCGGCGGAACGATCGACAGGATCAGCTCGGCCTTTGTCAGCTCCTGGCGTCCGACCGGCACCATGCCGGCTGCCATTGCCCGCGCAATCGTCTGCTCGCTTCTGCCCTCGAGATGGGTCAGCACCGTGACGCCGCGGTCGATCAGCCGTTTGGCGACAGCGCTTCCCATCGCACCCGATCCGATAATCGCAAAATGCGGCATGTGAACCTCAATAAGTGACGACATCGGGTTAGAACTGTTGCTGATGGCCATATCGTCAACTGCGACGATTCAGCCGGAGGTCCCGTTCTAAGCAAATGGCGGTTTTGTGAGGGCTGCCGTTGCGAGGCCTTTCCTTGACATTCGTCAATGCCGCGACGGTTGAGACCGGTATGATTGGGGCTATCATTCGCATTCGAGGATATGGATTTCAATGTATCGAACAATCATCTGCGGCATCGGCACGGGTTCGAGGCAAACGGCAATCCGGCTTTTGCGCCGGGCTGCGGCATTGGCGGATGAAGGCGGAAGCATCGTCGTCATGCATGTCATCGAGAATATCCCGCGCCGTCACCTGACGGAGCTTCCCGAGGCATTCGAAACGACCGCCATCGTCGACGCCGAAAAGAAACTTGCATCGCTCTGCAAGGAAATGGGGATTTTGGCGACGATCGAGGTTCGCATCGGCATTGCCGCTTCCCAGCTCGTTTCCGTCGCAAGGGAGAAGTCGGCCGATCTCATCCTGCTGTCGTCGCATGTGACCGATATCACCGACTACGTCTTCTCCTCGATTGTCGACAAAGTCGTGCGCCACGCCGGATGCTCGGTTCTCATCGATCGGCGTTTAGATCACGCATATGAGGGCGCGGCGTCTCAAGCCGAAGACGTGGCATTGTTCTAAGCTCCACCGCGCTGGCGTGACCGCAGTGGCTTTATCGCGCTGATATCGTCCGGGCGACCAATTTCCCCTCCCCGGCGGCGGCCCGGCAACCTATATCATCCCCAAGCCAACCAGCAGTATACGCTGCCCTCAGGAGATATGTATGAGCCAGGATCCCTATGAGCTTCTGGGCGTGAAACGGGATGCGACGCAAAAGGATATTCAAAGCGCGTTCCGCAAGCTCGCCAAGAAACTTCACCCCGACCTCAACCCCGGCGACAAAAAGGCAGAGGAGCGGTTCAAGGAAATTTCAACCGCTTATGAGATCTTGAGCGACGAGGAAAAACGCGGGCGTTTCGACCGCGGCGAGATCGATATTTCAGGCGCCGAGCGGGCGCAGCGCAATTATTACCGCGACTATGCCTCGAAGAGCGGCCCTGGCGATCCCTACCACAACAGTGCCGGATTTGCCGATTTCGGCGATGCCGACGATGTCTTTGCCAACTTCTTTTCACGCCGGGCCGGAGGCGGCCAGAGCCGTGGTCGTGGCCGGGACCGCCAGTTCTCGATGGAGGTCGATTTTCTCGAGGCCGTCAACGGCACCAGGACCGAGGTCAAGCTGCCTGGCGGTCCCGCGCTTGACGTGCAGATCCCGCCGGGAACGCGCGATGGCCAGACTTTACGGCTGCGCGGCAAGGGCGAGCCGGGCATCGGAGGCGGCCCGGCGGGTGATGCCCTGATCGAAATCCGTGTAGGCCCGCACCGCTTCTTCACGCGAGACGGCGACGATATCCGTCTGGAACTGCCGATCTCGCTCAATGAGGCCGTGCTCGGCGGCAAGGTTCGTGTGCCGACGCCGTCTGGGCCGGTCAATCTGACGCTGCCGCCGCATTCGAACACCGGCAAGGTCCTGCGCCTCAAGGGCAAGGGTGTTGCAAAACGCAGCGGCGGACATGGCGACGTTTATGTCTCCCTGAAGATCGTGCTGCCTGACAATCCCAACGAGCGGCTGACGGACCTGGTGAAGGAATGGGCGACGGCAAACTCGTATGATCCGAGAAAGAACATGGAGGCTTGATCATGGATGATCTCGAATTCCGTCTTTACTTGAAAATCGACATCGACCAGCTCGACCTCTGGATCGAACAGGGTTGGTTGATCCCCGAGACCTCAGGCGGCCAACGGCAATTTCGCGACGCCGACGTCGCGCGAGCGCGGCTGATCCTGGACCTCATGGGAAACATGGGCGTCAACGAAGCCGGCGTCGATATCGTCATGGAGCTGGTCGACGAGTTGCACGGCCTGCGGGGAACGATGGGCAAGTTGATGACCGCCATCGGCAGGCAGGAGCGGGATGTTCAGCGCCGGCTGTTCGACAGCCTCGAGGAGGTCGACCGGGTCTAGAGTTACTTGCGTGCAGGCGTTTTCTTACGACGCTCCATGACGGCGACAATGCGAGCCTGCTGCCTGCGAGAGGAGGCAGCAGGCTAGTGGAATGCAAGTCATCTGGTCATGGATGACTGGGCATGGTATCGTCCGCGCCTGGGGGCCTGTCATGTCTGAATTGCTTCAAAAAGCATCGGGGCAGAGCGATCCGCGCGCGAAGCGCCGGGCGGAAGTGCTGGCTTTCCTTATCCTTGCATTCGGAATATGGCCTCTGGTCGCCGTGGGTGTCGTCGGCGGCTACGGTTTCCTCGTATGGATGTTTCAAATCGTGTTCGGCCCTCCGGGGCCGCCGGCGGGGCATTGAGCCATGTCCCAAGTGCCGATGTCTCGACGTCAATTCCTCTCAGTCCGGCCGGCAACGACCGATCACAGGATTTGTCCGCCAGGAGCATCGATGCAAAGCCTTGCCGCGGCATGCACGGGGTGCGGACGATGCGAGGAGCGATGTCCCACCAAGATAATCCGTCTGGTGGACGGACTGCCGTTGCTCGACTTCATGCGAGGCGAATGCACGTTTTGCGGTGAATGCGCGGCATCGTGCCCGCAACCCGTTTTCACCACAGAGCGGATCGATCGTTTTGCCCATGTCGCCGCGGTTGGTGATACCTGCCTGGCGAAGCGCGGCATCACCTGTCAGTCCTGCGGAGAAGCTTGCCCTCAGCAGGCGATCCGTTTCCGGCCCCGCGTCGGCGGCCCGTTTCTTCCGGAACTTCGCACCGACATTTGCAATGGATGCGGAGGGTGCATCGCCGGATGTCCCGTCAACGCCATCGTGTTGCAGCCGAGCGGGATGGAGGCGGCCGATGCCTGAGCGGGGTCTGAGCTATCACATATCGAGTGCCGTGATCGCGACCATGCCGGCCCGCACCGGGGCTGTGCTGGCGGCCATCGCCGAGATGCGGAATGTGGAAGTCCACGCTCACGCCAACGGAAAGATCGTCGTCACTATCGAGGGAACGAGCACGGGCATGCTCGGCGATCGTCTATCGCAAATCTCGCTCCTGGACGGCGTGATTGCGGCAAACATGGTGTTCGAGCATGTCGAGGAGGAGATGCAAGGCCATGACGGGAGAATTGAACAGGCGTGAGCTTCTGAAGGCCCAGGCCGCCGCCATCGCCGCGGCCGCTGCCGGAATAGCGATGCCAGCTGTCGCGCAGCCGGTGCCCGGCGGCGTCGGCGCATTGGAAATCAAATGGTCGAAGGCCCCCTGCCGCTTCTGCGGCACCGGTTGCGGCGTCATGGTGGGCGTCAAGCAAGGTCAGGTCGTTGCAACGCATGGAGACATGCAGGCGGAGGTCAATCGCGGCCTTAACTGCATCAAGGGCTATTTTCTCTCCAAGATCATGTATGGCGAGGACAGGCTTCAGACCCCTCTGCTGCGAAAGCGGGACGGCCGCTACGCCAAGGACGGCGAGTTCGAACCGGTGAGCTGGGACGAGGCCTTCGACGTGATGGCCGAGCAGTGCAAGAAAGTGCTCGAGGACAAGGGCCCGACGGCTGTCGGCATGTTCGGCTCCGGCCAGTGGACGATCTTTGAAGGATATGCCGCGACAAAGCTGATGCGGGCCGGCTTTCGTTCCAACAATCTGGACCCCAATGCCAGACACTGCATGGCCTCGGCCGCTTACGGGTTCATGCGGACCTTCGGCATGGACGAGCCGATGGGCTGTTACGACGATTTCGAAAACGCGGACGCCTTCGTGCTCTGGGGCTCGAACATGGCGGAGATGCATCCGATCCTCTGGACACGCCTCGCCGACCGCCGGCTTGGGCAACCGCATGTGCGCGTCGCGGTGCTTTCGACCTTTACGCACAGGAGCATGGATCTCGCCGATATTCCCATCGTTTTCAAACCGGGAACAGATCTGGCGATTCTGAATTTCATTGCCAACCACATCATTCAAACAGGACGTGTGAACGAGGACTTCGTCCGCGACCACACGAAGTTTGCAAAAGGCGTCACCGATATCGGCTACGGCCTGCGCCCGGACAATCCGGTTGAAATCGCTGCGGCCAACGCCAGCGATCCCGGCAAGACCGAACCGATGGATTTCGACGCCTTCAAGGCGTTCGTTAGCGAGTACACGCTGAAGAAGACGTCCGAACTCACCGGGGTCGATCCCGAATTCCTGGAGCAGCTTGCGGAACTCTATGCCGATCCTGACCGCAAGGTGATGTCGCTTTGGACGATGGGATTCAATCAGCATGTCCGCGGCGTTTGGGCGAACCAGATGGTCTACAACCTGCATTTGCTCACCGGGAAGATCTCCGAACCGGGCAACAGCCCGTTCTCCCTCACCGGTCAGCCCTCGGCCTGCGGGACGGCCCGTGAAGTGGGAACCTTCGCGCATCGCCTTCCCGCCGACATGACGGTGACGAACCCCGAGCACCGCAAACATGCCGAAGAAATCTGGCG
Source organism: Rhizobium sp. IY2 (assembly GCF_047532935.1). Classification (NCBI taxonomy): domain Bacteria; kingdom Pseudomonadati; phylum Pseudomonadota; class Alphaproteobacteria; order Hyphomicrobiales; family Rhizobiaceae; genus Rhizobium; species Rhizobium sp. IY2. The sequence continues at coordinate 858,990 of NZ_JBLKNU010000002.1, read as the reverse complement.
TGTCCCGCAGGGGATCATTCCTGAGAAGCCAGGATATCATGCAGTCCAGCAGGACCGCATGCTGAAGGACGGCAAGCTGAATTTCTATTGGGTGCAGGTCAACAACAACGTCCAGGCCGGACCGAATACGAGCAACGAAACCTGGCAGGGTTATCGCAACCCCGAGAATTTCGTCGTGGTTTCGGATGCCTATCCAACCATAACGGCGATGAGCGCAGACCTGATCCTTCCTGCGGCGATGTGGGTCGAGAAGGAAGGCGCCTATGGAAACGCCGAACGGCGCACCCATGTCTGGCATCAACTCGTTCAGGCCAAGGGCGAGGCGCGATCCGACCTCTGGCAGATCGTCGAATTCTCGAAGCGATTTACCACCGATGAGGTCTGGTCGAAGGAAATCCTCGATGCCAATCCGGCGTATCGAGGAAAAACGCTTTTCGACGTGCTCTTTCGCAATGGCGAGGTCGACCGGTTTCCGCTTGATGAGATCAGCGCCGAATACGACAATGCCGAGGCCAAGGCGTTCGGATTCTACATCCAGAAAGGCTTGTTCGAGGAGTATGCCTCCTTCGGGCGCGGGCACGGACACGATCTGGCGCCCTATGACCTCTATCATGAGGTCCGTGGACTGCGCTGGCCGGTGGTCAACGGCCAGGAGACGCGCTGGCGATACCGGGAAGGTTACGACCCCTATGTGAAGCCCGGCGAGGGCGTGAAATTTTATGGTCAGAAGGACGGCAGGGCCGTCATCCTGGCCGTGCCCTACGAGCCGCCGGCCGAATCTCCCGACGACGAATTCGATTTTTGGCTGGTTACCGGCCGTGTGCTCGAACACTGGCACTCGGGATCGATGACCATGAGGGTGCCGGAACTTTACCGGGCATTTCCCGGCGCGCGATGTTTCATGAATGCCGAGGATGCCCGCAAGCGCGGCATCAATCAGGGGGCGGAGGTGCGGATCGTTTCCCGCCGCGGCGAGATCCGCTCACGCATCGATATCAGGGGCAGGAATCGAATGCCGCCCGGCGTCATCTTCGTCCCCTGGTTCGACGCCAGCCAGTTGATCAACAAGGTCACGCTCGACGCCACCGATCCCATCTCCAAGCAGACGGATTTCAAGAAATGCGCGGTCAAGATTCTCCCCGCCGTTTAAGGCGACCGGAATGGCAGGCAATCGCAGCCGGAGTCGTCGTTTTCCTCGCGACGGCCGCCTTCGGTCAGGTGATACAGCAAACCGTCCCCCAACTGGAAGGCCCGACGCCCTCGATGGAAACAGGGGCCGCCAAGCCGCTGCCGAAATGGATCGTCGACGACAAGCGCAGGATGCGCGCCTATCCCGACCAGCCGCCGATCATTCCGCATTCGATCGAAGGTTACGAACTGTCGGTCAACGCCAACCGCTGCCTCTCCTGCCACAAGCGGGAGTTCACGCAGGATAGCGGCGCGCCGATGATCAGCGTCACCCACTATATGACGCGCGACGGCCAGATGCTCGCCGACGTTTCCCCTCGCCGCTACTTCTGCACGGCGTGCCATGTGCCGCAGGCGGACACCCAGCCACTCGTCCCCAATGCGTTCAAGGACATGAGCGAGCTCGGTTTCAAGCCGGCCGGAAGCGAGTGACCGTCATGATCGCATTTATCAGGAAAGCGGTTCTGTGGGCGTGGTCGATCCTGACGACGCCGGCGGCAACGATCGGGCTCGGCGTCCTGACGCTCGGCGGCTTCGTTGGTGGCGTTCTCTTCTGGGGCGCGTTTAATACCGCGCTGGAACTGACCAATACCGAAAACTTCTGCACCTCCTGTCATGAAATGCACGACAACGTCTATCAGGAGCTTTCGCGCACCATCCATTTTTCCAACCGATCGGGGGTGCGGGCGACATGCCCGGACTGCCACGTGCCGCATCAATGGACCGACAAGATCGCCCGCAAGATGCAGGCCTCCAAGGAGGTCTGGGGCAAGATATTCGGCACGATCAACACCCGGCCGAAGTTTCTGGAAAAGCGGCTGGAACTTGCGCAGCATGAATGGGCGCGCATGAAGGCCAATGACAGTCTGGAATGCCGCAACTGCCATTCGTCGGTGGCGATGGATCTGCAGAAGCAGACACAACGCGCCGCCGAGATCCATACCCGATATCTGCTTTCCGGCCAGGCGACCTGCATCGACTGCCACAAGGGTATCGCTCACGAATTGCCGAACATGGAAGGCATCGATCCCGGCTGGAAAATGCCGAAGGAACTCGAGGGCAGGAAGATGGTGAATGCGACGCCTATCGCCGACCTTCAGGAGGCCATGGCGAGGGCTCACGCGTCATCCATGGAGGATGCGAGATAGGCTTTCGCGGATGAATTGTCAGACGGTGTACCAGTAGCGGACGATGTGGAAGAACAGCGGCGCTGCGAAGGTGATGGAATCCAGCCGGTCGAGCACGCCGCCGTGACCCTCGATCACATAGCCCCAGTCCTTGGCGTTCAGATCGCGTTTGATGGCCGAGAGCACGAAGCCGCCGAAGAAGCCCGCGACGACGATGACCGTGCTGATGGCCGCCGCCTGCAGCGGCGAGAACGGCGTCAGGCGATAGAGCAGCGTTCCCACAAGGATGGCCGAGGCGCCGCCACCGAAGAGGCCTTCGAGCGTCTTCGATGGGCTGATGTTCGGCGAGAAGCGATGCTTTCCCAGGAGCTTGCCCCAGACATACTGGAAGACGTCGCTGAGTTGCACCACGATGACGAGATAGACGAGAAGCAGGGCGGATGGCGTACCGGTCTGCAGCATCAGAAGTGCGGGAGCATGGCTGATCGAATAGACCGTCAGCATCAATCCCCATTGCACCCTGGCGGTCCGGGCCAGGAATTCGTTGACGTCGCCCGTCAAGGTCGCCACCGCCGGCAGGATCAGGAAGGCATAGACCGGGATGAAGATCGCAAATAGGCCGTACCACGCCGTTCCGAGCAACAGGTAATGAAGTGGCAGGACGACGAAGAAGGACAGGAACAGCGCCAGGTGATCGCCGCGCCGCGATGGCGTCAGCGTCCAGAATTCGCGAAGCGCCATGAAGGACAGGAATGCGAACAGGACGACCACCGCGGTATCGCCGAGCAGAATCGCGCCGCCGAATATCGCGACCATGATCCACCATGAGCGAATTCGGGCATTGAGATTGTGGACGGTAGCGACGGATCCGGGCTCGGTCGCCCGCCGCTGAAGGGTGAAGCCAATGGCCGAGGCGACGGCCAACAGGCCGAGGATCGCGGCAAGCACGATGGAGAAATGGCTGGTCATGCGATGCGTTCTCCGTCTGCTAGCTCGATGACCGCGGCACGGGCGCGGGCCAGGAACGCGTCTTTTCCTTCGCCCGGTTCGACGCGGAGCGGCTTGCCGAAGCGCGCCGTGCAGGTGATCGGGACGATCAGCCAGCTTCCCTTGGGCAGGATGCGCTGAAGATTGTCGAGATGGATCGGCACGAGATCGACATCGGGGAAACGGCATGCAAGGCGATAGATGCCGCTGCGGAAGGGCGCGATCTCATCGCTGGCGCTTCTCGTGCCTTCCGGGAAGATCAGGACCGAGCGCCCCTCCTCGAGCAGGCGCTCGATCGGCTCCAGCGGGTTGCTGTCGGGCAGAGGCTTGCGGTCAATCAGGACGGCGCGCAGGCCTTTCTCGGCGATGAAACGGCGAAAGGCGGTCGTTCCCCAATAATCGCGCGCCGCAACCGGATGGGTCAGCCGTCGCACCGGCCACGGCAGGGCGGCCATGACGGCGACGGTGTCGACATGGCTGTTGTGATTGGCAAAATAGATGCGGCGGCGGGGGTCGGGCGTGCAGCCCCGCCACTCGCTGCGGGCGCCGACCACGATGCGGACGAAAAGCACGAGAAGGCGACGGATGAGTGCGATCATAATCTCTCCAGCGAGCGGGCAAGTCTTATCGTCCGCGTGGTGCAGGTGACGAGGCTTCCCGCCGCGATGATGACGGAGGCAAGGAGCAGCGACCAATGGCTGGCCGATATCGGCGTCTCCACGCTCTGGGCGACGAGGCCCGCCGTCAGTACCGCCATGCGGCGCTGCTTGGCCATGATGCCGCTGAAGTCCTGGGGGAAGACCGACCGCTCCTCCGAAGACCCTGATATAGGCGGTGAGTGCGGCGAGCAGCGCAGCCAGCCAGCCGAGCCAGGCAAAGCCGCAGGCATAACCGGCTGCGACGAGAAGCAGGCTGTCGGCGATCCGGTCGGGGAATTCATTGTAGAGCGGCCCGCTCTTGGTTTTCTTGCCGCCTTCGATCGCGACCATGCCGTCCAGCAGATTGCAGACGAGCCGCATCTGCACCGAGATCGCGGCGCAAACCATGGCGATCGGATGGGCCGTGAAGAGGATGAGCGCCGCGCCGAGGCTGGCAAACAGGATCGAGAAAAGCGAAATGCCGTTTGGCGTGACACCGGTGCGTGCCAGCCACGCACTCAGGCCGATCGCCCAGGACGACGACCGGCTCGCGATCGGCCGCCGCGAGGCGTCTTCTTCATCACCCATTTCAATTTCCCCAACCCGATAGTTCTATGCATATCCTGCCGGAGTCGTCGCGCCAAGCCCCTGTAGATCCTGCCCGGCAAGCACGGTGGCGCCGAGCGTGCAGCCTGCCATGCCTCGTTTTTTCAGTCAGGTCGCGGTGGCCGATCAGCCTGATTTTTAAGCCCATTCGCGGCTTGACACATTTTTAGGCGCTACTATGATTTTTGAACCAAATGGTAAAAAAGGGGAACAATCAATGACCAAAGATATCCTGATTTCACGCCGGGCAGTGATCGCATCCGGCATTGCGCTTGGGGTCAGCGGCTTTGCCCCGCTGGCAAGAGCGGCCGCGCCGCTGAAAGTTGCCGGCATTCATGCCTCGCCGGTTGAAAATGCCTGGAACTCCTGTCTGCACAAGGCCCTGCAGGACGCGGCCAAGGAAGGCGTTATCGAATATGTCTTCTCCGAAGGTGTTTCCGGCACCGATTATCCCCGCGCCATGCGCGAATATGCCGAACAGGGCAACAAGCTGATTATCGGCGAGGCCTATGCGGTGGAGAAAGAGGCCCGGCAGGTCGCGGCCGACTATCCCGATACCGCCTTCGTGCTGGGTTCGAGCGGCGAGCAGGCCGGCGATAATTTCGGTGTCTTCGGCACCTGGAACCATGACGGCGCCTATCTTGCCGGCATGCTGGCGGGCAAGATGACCAAGTCGAATATCGTCGGTTCGGTCGGCGCTATTCCGATCCCCGAGGTCAACATGCTGATCAACGCGTTCGCGGCCGGCGTCAAGGCCGTCAACCCGGAGGCAAAACACCTCGTCTCCTTCATCGGCACCTTCTTCGATCCGCCGAAGGCCCGCGAAGCCGGTCTTGCCCAGATCGACGCCGGCGCCGACATCCTGTTCGGCGAACGTATCGGTACCGCCGATGCCGCCAAGGAACGCGGCATCAAATCGGTCGGCTCGCTGATCGACTATACGCCGCGCTACCCTGACACTGTGTTTGCCAACGCCATGTGGTATTTCCGCCCGATCCTCAACGCTGCGATCGCCGATGTCGCGGCCGGAAAACCGGTCGGTCGGAACTACACCTCCTACGGCCTGATGAAGGAAGGCGGCAGCGATATCGTCTTTGTGAAGGGCGTGGCGCCCGCCGATGCGGAGGCTGCGATGGAAGCCAAGCGGGCGGAGATCAAGGCCGGCACCTTCGAGGTTCCGAAGATGATGGACGAGCCGAAGTAATTCGACTCATGCAAAGCGATGCGACCGACCTGGCGGCAGCGATCCGGCATGGCAAGCTGAGCGCTGCCGAGGCGATGCAGGCTTCTCTTGAGGCCGCTGCGCGGCAGGCGGCGCTCGGCGCGCTCGCCTATCTCGATGCCGCCATGGGCCTTGCCTCGGCGGACGACCGCGACCGGGAGCGGCGGAGCGCGCCGGATCGCTTTTCCATCAGGCCCTTTGCCGGTGTGCCGAGTTTGGCGAAAGATCTTGGCGGCCCCTTCGCCGGGCTGCCGGTCACCGCCGGTTCCCGTCTCTTCGAAAGAAAGGGCGGCGAAGCGGATTCCGATCTGGCTGCTCGTTTCCGCGACGCCGGCTTCTGCCTGTTCGGCCTGACGACGAGCCCGGAATTTGGGCTGTCGCTTGCCAGCGAACCGGCGATCGGGCCTCTCTGCCGCAACCCGCTCGATCCGGCCCGAACCGCGGGCGGCTCCTCCGGCGGTGCGGCGGCTGCGGTTGCCGCCGGGATCGTTGCGATCGCACATGCCACCGACGCGGGCGGCTCGATCCGTGTGCCCGCCGCCTGCTGCGGCCTCGTCGGAATGAAGCCGACGCGCGGCGCCATCCCGGGCGGCCCCTCCTTTGGCAACCACCTCGCCGGTATCGCCAGCGAACTCGCGGTCTGCCGTTCGGTGCGGGATACGGCGCTGATATTCGACGGGTTGGCCGGCGATTCACGAGGACCTTTTCCGGACCCCTCCTCTGTCGACAGCAACGACGGTCGTTTGCGAGCCGGCCTGCTGGTTGATACTGGGCCGGTCTATCCGACGGAGGGTGATCGGCTCGCAGCCGTCGAGGATGCGGCTCGTGCGCTCGAGAATGACGGACACCTGATCGTTCCGTTGAGCTGGGCCGCGTTCGAAGGAAGCGTCACGTCAAGCGGCCGCGCCTTCGCCGATATCGTCTCCGCCAACCTTGCGGCGCTCATCGAGGCGGCGGCTCTGGATGAAAGCAGGGCCGAGCCTCTGACGCAGGCTTTTGCTGCGCGCGGACGAGGGCTTTCGGTCACATCGCTCTGGAACACGCTGAACGAGGCCGTTCTGGTGAGCCATAAGCTCTGGACGCTGTTCGACAAGGTCGATTGCATTCTCACGCCGATGCTTTCGTCTGCGCCTCTTGCGATCGGCTCCTTTCCGTCCGATCATACCGACACGGATCTGCATCTCGAGCGGATGACGGCCTTTGCGCCGCTTGCCTGCCTCGCCAATATTTCGGGTTTTCCTGCTTTGACGCTGCCTTTCGGACAGGATGAGCACGCCCTGCCGCTGCCGGTGCAGATCATGGCGCCGATGGGTCACGAACCGCGCCTCCTGTCGCTTGCCGCACGCTTGGAGTCCGAGGGGCGGTGGCAGCATCGGTTTCCCGTCGCGGGACTGCCGTCATGACCGGGCCGGTGCTGGAGATCACAGGCGTCAGCAAGCGTTTCGGCGCCAATCTCGCCAATGACGATATTTCCATGACTCTTGCCAAGGGTGAGGTCGTGGCGCTGCTTGGCGAGAACGGTGCGGGCAAGACCACGCTGATGAGCATCCTTTTCGGCCATTACATGCCGGATGCCGGCCGAATTCTGATCGAAGGCAGGGAGGTGCCGCAGGGCAAGCCGCGCGCGGCGATCCAGGCCGGCGTCGGCATGGTGCATCAGCATTTCTCGCTCGCGCCCAATCTGACCGTTCTCGAAAATGTCATGACCGGCACGGAAAGACTGTGGTCCTGGCGCTCGGGAACTTCCGCGGCGCGCAAGAAGCTGCTTGATATATCCGAGCGCTTCGGCCTCAAGGTCGATCCGGATGCGCGCCTTGGCGACCTGTCGGTCGGTGAGCAGCAACGCGTCGAGATCCTCAAGGCGCTCTATAACGATGCCCGCATCCTGATCCTCGACGAGCCGACGGCGGTGCTGACCAATATCGAGGCCGAACGACTGTTCACGACGCTGAGGGAAATGGCCCGCCAGGGCCTTTCGTTGATCTTCATCTCGCACAAGCTCGACGAGGTGATGGCAGCGGCCGACCGCATCGTGGTCTTACGCGGCGGCAAGATGGTCGCCGAACGCAAGACGTCGGACACCAGCAAAGAGGAACTCGCCGAACTGATGGTCGGGCACCGTGTGACGCGGCCCGTGCGCGAGCCGTCGACAGCCGGCGCCATTGCCCTCGAAGCGGCCGATGTGACGGTGCGCAGCGGCGGCGTCGATCGGCTGAAGTCGATCAGCTTCCGGCTGCATGCGGGAGAAATCCTCGGCATCATCGGTGTTTCGGGCAATGGTCAGGCGACATTGGCGCATCTTCTCTCCGGCATGCTGGCGCGCAGCGCCGGCGACCTTCTGCTGTTCGGGGAAGCCGTCGGCAATCTCGGTGTCGCCGATGTCGTCGACGCCGGCATCGGCCGCATTCCCGAGGATCGCAACGAGGAAGGCGTGATCGGCGAAATGGCGATCTGGGAAAACGCCGTGCTGGAGCGCATCGCCTCATCGGCCTTTTCGCGCCGTGGTCTCGTCAATCGCAAAGCGGGCATGGCCTTCGCCAGGGAGATCATCGACGGATTCGATGTCCGCGGCGGCGGCCCGGCCATTCGCACCCGGCTGCTCTCCGGCGGCAATATGCAAAAGCTCATTCTCGGCCGCAACCTGCATCGGCGGCCGCGGATCCTGATTGCGGCGCAGCCTGCGCGCGGTCTCGATGAAGGGGCGGTGGCAGCCGTGCACGCCCGCTTGCTCGAAGCCCGCAGGCAAGGGACCGCCGTGCTGCTGATCTCCGAAGACCTCGACGAGGTGATCGCGCTTGCCGATCGCATACAGGCGATCGTCGGCGGCCGGCTGTCGCCGCCCGTCGAGGCTGAAGACGCCGATGCGCGCAGGCTGGGGCTGATGATGGCCGGCGAATGGCAGCAAAACCCAGAGGCCGGCCATGCGATTTGAGCGCCGCGAACACCGTCCGCTTTCCCTGCTGATCGTCACGCCCGTCATCGCGGTGATCGCAGCCCTGGCGCTTTCGGGCATCCTGATATCAATTGCCGGCGCGCCCGTGCTCGATGCCTATTGGCGCATCCTGACCGGTGCTTTCGGCTCGCGGCTGTCGTCAACCGAAACGCTGACGCGGGCAACGCCGCTGATGCTGACCGGGCTTGCCGCGGCCGTCGCCTTCCGGGCACGACTCTGGAATATCGGCGCCGAGGGCCAGTTCTATCTCGGCGCCATCGCCGTTGCGGCGGCAAGCTCGAAACTGCTCGGCAATCTTCCCGCCCCCATTCTCATTCCATTGCTACTGCTGATCGGCGCCATTGCCGGCATGGTGCTGATCCTGATCCCGCTCTGGCTCAGGCTGCGCTTCTCGGTCGATGAAGTCGTCACCAGCCTGCTGTTGAACTTCATCGCCGTGCTCTTCGTCTCGATGCTGATCGATGGCGTTCTCAAGGATCCGCTCGCCTTCGGCTGGCCGCAGTCGCAATCGGTCAGCGATCACGCCATGCTGCCGAAGCTGATCGCCCGTTCGCGCCTGCATATCGGCTTTGCGATCGCAATCGCGCTGGCGATCCTCGTCCATTTCATCCAGTCGCGCACCGTGTTCGGCATGCAGTCGCGCGCGGCCGGCCTCAATCCGGGCGGCGCTGTTTTTGCGGGCGTGCCCCTCGGCAGAACGCTGGTGAAGGTCGCCTGCCTCTCCGGCGGGCTTGCAGGGTTGGCAGGAGCGATCGAGGTGATGGGGGTCAAGGGTTACGTGACGACCGACCTGTCGCCCGGTTTCGGCTATGCCGGTATCGTCGTCGCCATGCTCGCCAACCTCAATCCACTCGGCGTCGTCTTTGCCGCCATTTTCACCGCCACCATGTTCGTGGGCGCCGATGGCATGAGCCGAGGCCTCGGGATCCCGACCTATATCGCCGACGTCACCGTGGCGCTGTCGCTGCTGACGATGCTGATCGCATTGTTCTTCACCCAATACAGGATCCGGCGATGATGCAGCTCTTCGACATCATCGCCTCCGCTGGGCTCTGGGCGGCAATCCTGCGGATCGCCACACCGCTGATTTTCGGCACGATCGGCGCCCTGCTCTGCGAACGGGCCGGCGTACTCAATCTCGGCATCGAGGGCATCATGACCTTCGGCGCGATGATCGGCTGGCTTTCCGTCTATCACGGCGCCGATCTCTGGACGGGCCTGCTGATTGCCGCCATTGCCGGCGGCGTCTTCGGCCTGCTGCATGCGGGCCTGACAGTGACGCTCGGCCTCTCCCAGCATGTCGCTGGTCTCGGCGTCACCCTCTTTGCCTCCAGCTTCAGCTATTATGTCTTCCGGCTGATCGTGCCGCTTGCCAATACGCCGCCCACCATCGTGCCGTTCCAGCCGATCGCCATTCCGGGTCTTTCGACTCTGCCTTTCATCGGGCCAGCCTTCTTCACGCAGACGGCGCCGACCTATCTCGCGATCGCCATCGCCCTACTGATGGCCTACATCATCTTCCGCACGCCCGTTGGGCTTGCGATCCGCATGACCGGCGAAAACCCGCATGCGGCGGAAGCTCAGGGCGTCAATCCGATGAAGGTGCGCTATGGCGCGGTGATTGCCGGAAGCGCACTGATGGGAATGGGCGGCGCCTTCCTGACCCTGTCGGCGTTCAACAGCTTTTTCCCGACCATGGTGCAGGGGCGCGGCTGGATCTGCATCGCGCTCGTCGTCTTCGCTTCCTGGCGGCCCGGTCGCGCGCTGTTCGGCGCCCTGCTCTTCGCTTTCTTCGATGCCTTCCAGCTCCGGCTGCAAACCGCGCTGAGCGGGCTTGTACCCTATCAGCTCTTTTTGATGACGCCCTATATCCTTTCCATTGCCGCCCTTGCCGTCATGGCCCGCCGCGCCCGCGTACCGCAGGCACTGATGCAGCCCTATCGTCGCGGCGAACGCTGAACCACTTCTGTCCAATGAGGCTCCGATGTTCGATCTGATCGTCAGAAATGCAAATCTCCCTGATGGCCGAAAGGGCGTCGATATCGGCATCCAGGGCGGCAAGATCATCGCGGTCGAGCCCAATCTCCAGGCGCAGCCGAGGGAAGAAATCGACGCGTCAGGCCGGCTGGTCAGCCCGCCCTTCGTCGATCCGCATTTCCATATGGACGCGACCCTGTCGCTCGGCCTGCCGCGCATGAACCTATCCGGCACCCTGCTCGAGGGCATCGCGCTCTGGGGAGAGTTGCGCCCGATCGTGACGAAGGAGGAACTGGTCGATCGTGCACTGCGCTATTGCGATCTGGCGGTCACGCAGGGCCTGCTCTTCATCCGCAGCCATGTCGACACCAGTGATCCGAGGCTTGTGACCGTCGAGGCGATGATCGAGGTGCGCGAGAAGGTCGCGCCCTATATCGATCTGCAGCTGGTCGCCTTCCCCCAGGACGGTTATTACCGCTCGCCGGGGGCGATCGACGCGCTCAACCGCGCCCTCGACATGGGCGTTGATATCGTCGGCGGCATTCCGCATTTCGAACGGACGATGGGTGAAGGCACGGCGTCGGTCGAGGCGCTCTGCCGCATCGCCGCCGATCGCGGCCTGCCGGTCGATATGCATTGCGACGAAACCGACGATCCGCTCTCGCGCCATATCGAGACGCTGGCTGCGGAAACCATCCGCTTCGGCTTACAGGGACGCGTCGCCGGCTCGCATCTGACCTCGATGCACTCGATGGACAATTATTATGTCTCCAAGCTCATTCCGCTGATGGCGGAGGCCGAGATCAACGTCATCCCCAATCCGCTGATCAACATCATGCTGCAGGGCCGGCACGACACCTATCCGAAACGCCGCGGCATGACCCGCGTGCGGGAGCTGATGGATGCCGGGCTCAATGTTTCCTTCGGGCACGACTGTGTCATGGACCCCTGGTATTCGATGGGATCGGGCGACATGCTGGAGGTCGGCCATATGGCAATCCATGTCGCACAGATGGCCGGCATCGACGACAAGAAGAGGATCTTCGACGCGCTGACCGTCAATTCGGCGAAGACGATGGGGCTTGAAGGCTACGGCCTGGAAAAGGGATGCAAGGCCGACCTGGTCATCCTTCAGGCGAGCGACACGCTGGAAGCGCTGCGGCTGAAGCCGAACCGGCTGGCGGTGATCCGTCGCGGCAAGGTCATCGCCCGCTCGGCGCCGCGCATCGGCGAGCTTTTCCTGGAAGGGCGCCCAGCCCGGATCGACGGCGGTCTGGATTACGTGCCTCGTTATTGAGGTGTCGTGGAGGTACCGGCTTACCGGAGCAGCTTCCATCTGCGCCAAAACAAAAAGGGCCGCGCGCCTGACCGTCGCATCACATCGGGTTTTGCGACATCGCAAATATCATTCGCAAAACCATCGCTTCAATCGGGATTATCGCAACAGCTTGACGAATCAGCATCTGCTCGACAATTTTATTTCGGCGTGGCCTGCGCCTAACCTCCCAGACCTTCCCCAGCATGGTCTTGAACGGAGGCAAAGGGACTTTCGTCTCAGTCCGTTGTCTTGGTCCGATCGTTTCGGGCGGGTTGCTGGGGAACTGCGTCCGAGGCGTGAAAGGCCTGACAATGACGCAAAACGGAAATCTCAAACGCCTTGTACGTGCTCGCGCAGCCAAAACCGGCGAATCTTACACCGCAGCTCTTCAACATATCCGCCAACGACCGGACGAAGCCGTGATCCGTTCGATACGGATCGCTGTCGCCCAAACATCGCTGTTCAACGATCCTCGTGATATTTCGGCGCTCCGTGCCAGCGGAGTGGAAATGCGCCGCCTTATGGAGGAAGCGCATAAGACAGGCGCTCGCCTCATACACTTCCCCGAGGGAGCGACCTGTTCGCCAAACAAACGCATCATGTCTGAGAATGGGCCTCGGGAAATTGGCCCGTCCAATTGGACGCGCTGCGAATGGAGTATTTTGCGGGAGGAACTGGAGGCAACCAGAAAATTTGCGAGCGAACTTAAGCTATGGACGATATTCGGCTCCGTCCATCAGCTCACTTCGCCACATCGACCGCATAACAGTCTCTACGTGATATCCGATCGTGGAGAACTGGTGACACGCTACGACGAGCGTCTGCTATCGAATACGAAAATCTCTTTTATGTACTCGCCGGGAAAAAATCCGGTGACCTTTGAGGTGGATGGTCTCCGTTTCGGCTGCTCGATGGGCATGGAACTGCATTATCCGGAAATTTTCACAGAATATGAGCGGCATGATGTCGATTGCGTCCTCTTCTCCACCACAGGCGAGGCGCCTTCAGCGCCTTCACTGGCTTTCGCCGCGGAGGCATTGGGACACGCTGCAAGCAATTCCTACTGGATCAGTTTTTCAGCTCATGCGCCGCAGAGCGTCACGGTCCCTTCCGGAATAGCTGCGCCTGATGGGCAATGGGCGGTACAATGCCCCACAAGTGGGGAAGCTGCGATCGCTGTTACGACCATCAGAAATGATCCGGAGTCTCCCGCAAGACCTTGGCGGCGAAACGCCCGTGCCAACCTTTACACGCCACACCAGATAGATGGTGATCCGAGGAGTGACGGTCGCAACCTATTCTGACGAATAGGTATTGGTCAGCGGGGTGGTTTACCCGCTGACCTCCCGGTGCGCGGCAAGGAACTTTTCTGCCTTGTCGCGAAGATCCTGACTTTCGAACGCGGCAAAAGCCGGGACTTTTGCAGCACACGGGTAGCGGCACAGATGGGGGGAAGCGGAAACGGCTTTTGGACGAGCTCGTGACAGAGCTGACGTTGATACGATTGCTGATGTGTGGCCGGCCGTGTCGGCCCGACAGATTCGGTTGCCTAACAGCAAAAAGCGGGTACCGGGGCTTGGCAATAGCGTAAATGCGCCTACTGGCTAGTCCTTGACGTCACGGCCACCCGCAGGAGGCGCATGAATAGTTTCGTGTCGTCCGCAAGGCTGGAGCCGTCAACTCGCGCGTGTTTGATCCCATCCATTGCAGCCACAATGATATCGGCCAGTTGCGCGGGCGGGGCCTGCAGCGGTTCAAGTTCGATCTCATCGCTCTCCACGGCGGCTATCAAGGTCTGTGTCAGCATGCTTAATAGCTTAGTCCGCGCCTCGAGCGTGATATCCGCAGCCAAGGCCATATTGGCAGCAAACAGTTCTTCCGGATCGGCACTACCGCCAAAGGGGGCGATCAACTCCCGCTGAAAGACCGATATGGCCATTTCTATTCGATCAATTGCCCTCCCCTTGCCCTCCAGAACTGCTGCCACTTCATTCAGTGTCCGGGTATGCGCTCGCATTGAGCCGGCCCGAAACAACTCTTCTTTGCTGCTGAAGCTCAGGTAGAGCGAGGCGCGCGAGATTCTCGCAGCGCGCGCAATGTCCGCCATCGAGGTTTTTCGAAAGCCAAAGCGCACAAACACCGGCAAGGCGGCGTCCAAAATCTGCGTTATTTTTTGCTCGGCTTGCATCATGTGGGCATATTGACACTTTTGGTCCATGCTGTCAAAAGGACGATTAGACAAATATAGTATATGTGTCTAATTTGGTTGAGCCGCCAGACGTGGTCACAAGGAGCTTCGATGAACACAGCGACGGACGACCCCACAACTGTAACGGTCTTGGTGACGGGCATTGGAGGGTTCCTCGCCGGGCACATCGGCTTGCAGTTGCTTGATCAAGGATATCGGGTTCGAGGCAGCCTTCGTCGCCTTGACAAGAGCGATGCCGTACAAAGCCAGTTTCGCGCGCAAATTCACAAGGATGCTCTTGAGCGCCTCAGCTTCGTTCAGGCTGATCTTGACAGCGACGATGGCTGGACTGCGGCTGTCGAAGGATGCAGCTATGTCATTCATACGGCGTCACCTTTCCCCCCGGGGTTTCCTGAAAATGAGGATGCGCTTATCCAGACAGCCCGTGACGGTGCGTTGCGGGTACTCCATGCGGCGCACCGCGCGCGCGTTAAGCGTGTGGTACTCACCTCCTCCATAGCCGCCACCAACCATGGCGACGGGAAGGCGCCTTTCACCGAAAAAAACTGGACAGACCCGGAAGGCCAACGGGCGACGCCCTACTACAAGTCGAAGACCCTGACCGAGCGGGCTGCCTGGATTTTTGCGCATGAGGTTGGCCTCGATCTGGCGGTCATCAACCCGAGCATGATTCTTGGGCCGTTACTCAGCGCGAATTTCGGGACGTCCGTGGGCCTGATCCATCATCTGATGACGGGACAATTCGAGGGCATTCCACGCTTCGGCTTCTCTGTAGTGGATGTGCGCGATGTCGCAGACGCTCACATTCGAGCGATGACCCATCCCGTGGCCAAGAGCCAACGTTTCATCGTCGGGGGCCGATTTTTCTGGCTCAGAGATTTGGTGGCCGTTCTTGCGGCTTCTTTCCCTGAGTACGCCGCCCGGCTTCCGTCAGGCGAAGTTCCCGATGAGGTCGTCAAGGCCATGGCGCAGTCGGACCCCAATGCCCGAATTATCGTTCACGAACTCAATCGAGATCTGAGTGTTAGCGCAGAAAAAGCCCAGCGTGTCCTGAACTGGCGCTCGCGCCCGGAGGAGGATGCCATACGCGCCAGCGCCCAAAGCCTCATCGACCTGGGATTGGTCCGCCGTCGGGGGGAACCGGCAATGTGATCACTATGCTCTGAAGCATTTCTACCGCGCATAGCGGTCGCCCGGTGAGGGATCGAGCGATCTCTCGTTTTCAAATGGAGAACACGCATGACAGTCTCGTTCGCCGACGCCCTTTCCACAACCAATGACGCCGACCTTCTCCGCGAAACTGAACGCGCCAGACTGCGCGCACTCGTTAGCGCGGATATTGTTCGGGCAAGACAGCTTCATGCTCCAGACTTTCAATTGATAACGCCGATCGGCGCAGCGCTTTCAAAAGACGAATACCTGGGTGCGATTGCCTCCGGACAAATCAGGTATTTGACGTGGGAGCCCGCCGAGATCGATGTGCGCCTATACGGCAGTGGGGCGGTCATTCGATATCGCGCCCAACTGGAAGTTATCTTCAGCGGCCACAAAGTCCCCCTCCATGATTATTGGCACACCGATGTCTATGAGCGTCGCGACGGGCAATGGATGGTCGTCTGGTCACAGGCGACCAGCGTCAGATAGCGGGAAGTCTTGCTGGCTGTGGCGAACGCTTTCCATGGATCGAGGCACAACTGTTCAAAGGACACCAACGGTGCGGGCGGGCCGGCTCTCAATAGAGGATGCCAACCGACGGCGGCCGAGGTGCCGCCATCAGTAAAAGAGGTCCGTCCAGGCACCACCTACAAAGACCGTTGATGTTGGCAGCCGATCGTTGGCAGGGGGCATTGCTGCAACTGTCCCAAGTCTGTGAATGACCGCTTCTGAATGTGGGGCGATCATTCCTGGACGTCTTACTTAGGTAGGAGCCGGCCACTCAAATGTCGCAAAAATCCCAGGCTTCGCGATAAAGTTGCCACCGTCTTGGCCCGGAGCCTATTTCTTCGAGGCCTCGTAGAGCGCCTTGGTTTCGGCGTTCATCGGATAGAGGCCGGGCAGCGGCACGCCTTCATCGATCCTGGTCATGATCCAGGCTTCCATCCGCTCCTGTTCCGGCGCTTCATCAAGCACGGCGTCGAGCATATCGGCCGGGATTAGCACCGCGCCGTCCTGGTCGACGACGATGATGTCGTCGGGAAAGACCGCCACGCCGCCGCAGCCGATCGGCTGCTGCCAGGCGACGAAGGTCAGACCGGCGACCGAAGGGGGGGCTGCGACGCCGCGGCACCAGACCGGCAGGCCGGTGTCGAGCACGCCGGCAAGGTCGCGCACCACGCCGTCGGTGACGAGTGCGGCAACGCCTCTCTTCTGCATGCGGGCGCAGAGGATATCGCCGAAGATGCCGGCCTCGGTGACTCCCATCGCATCGACGATGGCGACGCAGCCTTCCGGCATCGCCTCGATCGCAGCGCGCGTCGAAATCGGCGAGGCCCAGGATGCCGGCGTCGCGAGATCCTCGCGGGCCGGTACGAAGCGTAGCGTGAAGGCCGGACCGACGATGCGCGGCTGGCCGGGCTTGAGGGGAGTGGCGCCGCGGATCCAGACGTTTCGCAGGCCCTTCCTCAGAAGAACGGTCGTCAGTGTCGCGGTCGAAACGGTCTTGAGGGTTGCTATCGCTTCAGCGCTAAGGGCCATCGGTTGTCAGTTCCAATTGGGTTTCTGTCAGATACTCTGGATCATGCCGCCATCGACGCGGATCACCGATCCGGTGAGATAGGAAGCAGGCTCGCTCGCCAGGAAGGTGACGACATTGCCATATTCTTCCGGCCGGCCATAGCGGCCGAGCGGAATCTTGCCGGTGCTCTCAGTGACGATGTCGTCGATGGAACGGTTTTCGCGTTTGGCCTTCTGCTCGTCGAGGAAGGTGATGCGGCCGGTGGCGATCCGGCCCGGCAGGACGATATTGACGGTGATGCCGTCGCGCCCGACCTCGCGCGCCAGTGTTTTCGACCAGCCGACCAAAGACAGGCGCAATGCATTCGAGATGCCGAGATTGGGAATCGGCGCGACCACGCCCGACGAGGTCGAGGTGACGATGCGCCCCCATTTGCGCGCCCGCATCTGCGGCAACACGCGATCGGTAATGGCGATGACGGAGAGCACCATGCTCTGGAAATACTGGTTCCAGAGCATCGGATCCTGGCCGGAGACGGTGGTCGGCGGCGGGCCGCCGGTATTGTTGACGAGGACATCGACCGGTCCGAACTGGCGCTCGATTGCAGCGACATGCGCATCGATCGAACCGAGATCGGAAAGGTCCCATTGCAGCGCCAACGCCTTGCCGCCTTCGGATTCGATCGCAGCCGTGGTCTTCTCAGCGGCGGCGAGATCGATATCCGCCGCGGCAATTCTGGCGCCTTCACGCGCAAGTTTGACGGCAATCGCGCTGCCCAGTCCGCCGCCGGCGCCAAGCACCAGGGCCGTCTTGTCCTTCAGGCCGAAATCCATTTCATCTCCTCATATGGTCGGGCCATCTTTCGAAGCAATGGATCGTAAATAAAATATGGCTTCTGCTTCGTTCAAGAGATAGAAAAACTATCGATGGACACACGCTTTCTCGAAACCTTCATTATCGTTGCCGAGCGGCACTCGCTGGCGGAGGCGGCGCAGCGGCTGAACCTCACGCCTGCGGCCGTCGCCCAGCGCATCCGCGCATTGGAGGCCGAGCTCGGGGTGCGGCTGCTGGTGCGTTCCGGTCGCGTCATGCGGCCGACGGAGGCGGGTTTTGCCATTCTCGAACGTTGCAGGGAGCTGGTGCGCGATACACGAGACCTGAAGGCGATGGCCGGCACCGCGACGATTTCGGGCGAGATGCGGATCGGGGCGATCAATACGGCGCTGACCGGTCTCGTTCCCGACATTCTCCACCGCCTCGCCCAGGATTACCCGCTGATCGAGATCTTCCTCAAGCCGGGCTCTTCGATGGACCTCTATGCCGAGGTTCTGAACGGCGCGCTGGACGCGGCCTTCATCATCGAACCGCGATTTCCGATGCAGAAGACGCTGACCTTCAACAAGCTGCGCCAGGAACCCCTGGTGCTGATCGCTCCGCCGGACTGTAAGGGGGTGGATCCGCTCGAATTGTTGAAGACCCTGCCCTTCATCCGCTACGACCGCAACCAATGGGGCGGTCACATCGCCGATGAATATCTGCGCGAGATCGGCATCCATCCGGTCGAGCGTTACGAACTCGACGCGCTGGAGGCGATCGCGGTGATGGTAGACCGCGGTCTCGGGATCTCGATCGTGCCGGATTGGGCGCCGCCCTGGCCGGCTGGCCTTGATATCCTCAAGCTGCCCCTGCCCCGCTCGTCCGCTATGCGCACCGTCGGCATCGTGGCGACGCGATCCTCGCCACGGGCAAATCTCGTCGCCGCGCTTCTGGAGACCAGCCGCGCGGCGATGGGAGCCTGATCAATTTCAGGCGATCTTCTGACGAACCGGCAGTTTCCAGCCGGGCCGGACGAAATGGCAGGTATAACCGTTCGGAATCCGCTCCAGATAATCCTGATGCTCGGGTTCGGCCTCCCAGAAATCGCTGACCGGCACGACTTCGGTGACGACCTTGCCGGGCCACAGGCCTGAGGCGTCGACATCGGCGATCGTATCCTTGGCGACGCGCTCCTGCTCGGGGGTGACGTAGAAGATCGCCGAGCGGTAGCTCAAGCCAACATCGTTGCCCTGGCGGTTGCGCGTGCTCGGGTCGTGGATCTGGAAGAAGAATTCGAGGATTTCCCGATAGCTGATCCTTGAGGCGTCGAAGATGATCTCGATCGCCTCAGCATGGGTTCCGTGGTTGCGGTAGGTGGCATTCGGCACATCGCCGCCGGTATAGCCGACGCGGGTCGAAATCACGCCCTTGTATCGGCGGATCAGGTCCTGCATGCCCCAGAAGCAACCGCCGGCGAGGACTGCACGTTCTTCGGTCATTGGATATCTCCTTGTTTGCCGAGAGATAGTGTTTCCCGCCGAAGATTTCCATACGGCGGAATTCAGCACAGCTGTGCAATTTCCCTCAGATACGCCCGATCTGTCATGTCGATGTTACGCGCCGGCGCTAGCAAGGCCTTGAACATTCCTGCGGAGGCTGAGCCTCGACACCTGATGGAGACGGGTTATGAATAGACGCGAATTTCTGATCACATCATCAGCTGCAGCCGGTCTGCTGGCTCTTCCGCGTTTCGCATCGGCCGCGGCCGGCACGATCGATCTCTACAGCGGTTCGGATGCCAATATCGTCGACCTCTGGAACAACACCATCCGCCCCGCCTTCGAAAAGGCGCATCCAGGCGTTGCCCTGAAGGTGACCGATGCCGGCGACAATAACGGTTTGCGCGCCATCGCCGACCGTGCGCTCGCCGCACTGAAGACGAAGACCGATCCGCAGGCCGACCTGTTCGAGGTGTTCGATCCGCGCCTGCCATCCGGCGGCATCGATGCCGGCCTCTGGGTCAAGTTCTCCGCCGAGAATATCGAAGGCTACGACCATATCAATCCGCTTGCCTTCGATACCCCTTACTCGCTTCCCTACCGCGGTTCGCAGGTGCTTCTCGCCTACGACACCACCAAGCTCGATCCGAAGGATGCACCGAAGAGCTGGGAGCAGCTCACCGCATGGATCAAGGCCAATCCCGGCCAGTTCATCTACAACCGTCCGGACAAGGGCGGCTCGGGCGGCAACTTCGTCCGCCGGGCGATCCATGAGGCCAATGGCCGCGATCCGAAGAAGTTCAAGATCGACAATTTCACCGCCGACTTCGCCACGGAAGCGCTGACGCCGGCCTGGAAGATCCTCAACGACCTCGAGCCCGCGCTCTACGACAAGGGCGCCTATACCGCCGGCAACACCCAGTCGATCCAGCTGCTCGCCCAGGGCGTCGTCACCATGGTGCCGGTCTGGTCCGACCAGGTGCTGCAGGCGATCTCCCAGGGCGTGCTGCCGGAGACGACCGGCCTCGTGCAGCTTTCCGATCTCGCCCTTTGCGGCGGCTTTTCCGGCATCACCGTATTCTCGAATGGCGCCAACAAGGATGCGGCGCTGAAGCTGGCCGCCTTCATGCTGACGAAGGAAATGCAGGAAGCGATCATCACTCAGATCGGCGGCTTCCCCGGCATCTCCTGGGACCATATCTCCGACGATCTCCGCAAGAAATATGCCGACGTCATTCCATCGACCATCCCGACCTTCCCGGGCGGCGACTGGGAAAAGGCAATCGCCGACGGCTGGTACCGCAACGTCGCTCCGGGCATCAGCCGAACCTGATGTCCACCGACACTGCGCCGGCGGTTCCCAGCCGTCACCCGTCCATCACCAGGGGGAGCTCCATCGGGCTCCTCCTCGTCGCCCTACCGGTCTTCCTGCTCGCATGGCTGATCATCTTTCCGATCTTTTCGGCGGTCGTCGGCACGATCTTCGTTCGCGGTCCTGACGGAGCGACAGAAGTCTCGCTTGCCTCCTATCGCTTCTTCTTCACCGACGGCTACAGCCTCGGCAATCTCTGGCTGACGCTTTGGACGACCGCCGTCTGCGGCATCCTGCTTCTGGCGATCGGCCTTCCGATCGCGCTTTACCTTCGCTTCTCGCAAGGGCGTCTTGCCGCCTATGTGCAGGCTCTTGCGATCTTCCCGATGTTCGTGCCGTCGATCATCCTCGCCTATGCGCTGATCCGGACGATCGGGCCGAACGGCACCGTCGACCTGTTGCTGAATTCAGTCGGCCTGCCCAAGCTGCGCACGCCCTATCTGACGCCGTGGGGACCGGTCATCGGCCTCGTCTGGGACAATCTTCCGCTGACGGTGCTGATGCTGACGGCCGGGCTCTCCTCCATCTCGAACAGCGCCGTCGAGGCCGCCCGCGATGTCGGCGCAAGGCCGTTTCGGGTCTTCATCTCGATCATCCTGCCGCGCATGGGCAATTCGCTGCTGGTGACGGCTTCCTTTGCGGTGCTTGGCATCTTTTCCGCCTTCACCCTACCCTATGTGCTCGGCTCGGCATCGCCGGAGATGATGGGGCCGTTCATGCAGCGCACCTTCGCCGATATGAACGACCCGCTTGATGCCATGACCCAGGCCGTCATCACATTCGCCTTCTGCCTGGTTTTCGGCATTTTCTACATCCGGTCGATCGCCCGCAACCGCGAGGCCCAGCTATGACGACCGGCAGATCGAGCATGGATCTTCGCTTCGACTGGATCGGCTTGCTCTTCGCGTGCCTGCTGACACTGTTCATCGCGCTGCCGTTGATCGTGGTCGGCACATGGGCCTTCACCGAAGTCTGGCGTTATCCCTCGGTCATCCCGCAGCAGTTCGGCCTGCGTTTCTGGGGGCAGACGCTGGCGCGGGGGGATGTCTGGGACGCGCTCTTCCTCAGCCTGCGGCTGACGACGACGGTGACCATTCTCTCCGCCGTCATCTGCCTTCCCGCGGCCTACGCCTTCGCGCGCATGCGTTTTCCCGGCAGGAACATTCTGTTTCTGTCGTTCCTCGCATCGCATGCCTTTCCAAAATTCGGCCTGCTCGTCGCTATTGCCGGCATCTTCCTGCAGTTCGGCCTGATCAGCACCTTCTGGGGCGTCGTGCTGATCCAACTCGTCGGCACGCTGATGCTGATGATCTGGATCCCGGTCGCTGCTTTCCAGAATGTCGACCGGCGCATGGAAGAGGCGGCGCGCGATGCCGGCGCCACACCGCTGCGCGTCTTCTGGTCGATCACCCTGCCGCAGGCGGCACCGACGATATCAGCGGCGCTGCTTTTGACCTTCGTCGGCACCTTCTACGAGACCGAAGGCGCCTGGTTGATCGGCGCGCCGGAGATTCGCACCATGCCGGTGCTGATGATCAGCTTCATCAACAACCAGATCGTCGTGCAATACGGCGCCGTGCTCTCGGTCATGCTGTGGGTGCCGTCCTTCATCGCGCTGATGTTTGCACGCCGCGTGATCGGCACCGGCGCCTTTGCGAGAGGTTTCGGCGCATGAAATACCACGCGTCAGTCCAGGGAAGGGTTTGAGAATGGCACATCTGGCGATCGAGGGCGTTTCGAAACTGTTCGGGACCAGTTTTGCCGTTCGCGACTTCTCGCTCGAAGTCGGCGACGGCGAACTCGTCTGCCTGCTCGGCCCATCCGGCTCCGGCAAGTCGACGCTGCTCAGAATGATCGGCGGCTTCGAGCGCCCAAGCGGCGGGACGATCCGCATCGACGCGAAGGATGTGACGACGCTGCCGCCCGAGCGGCGCCCGACCGGCATGGTGTTCCAGAGCCATGCGCTCTGGACGCATATGGATGTCTTCAACAATATCGCCTTCGGCCTGAAGCTGCGCCGGCTGCCGAAGGCGGAAATCCGCGAGCGTGTCGAGAGCGCATTGGCGCTGGTCGGCCTTGCCGATTACAGCAGGCGGATGACGACGCAATTGTCCGGCGGCCAGCAGCAGCGTGTCGCCCTTGCCCGCTCGCTGGTGCTCGAGCCGAAGATCCTTTTGCTCGACGAGCCCTTCGCCAGCCTTGACCAGCACTTACGCGAAAGGCTGCGGGAGGAGGTGCGAGATATCCAGCAGCGCCTCGGCATCACCACGCTCTTCGTCACCCACGGCCAAGATGAAGCCTTGGCGCTCGCCGACCGCATCGTCGTCATGCGCGATGGGCGCACCGAACAGATTGCGCCGCCGAGCACCATCTACCGGCAGCCCCAGACCGCTTTCGTCGCCGGCTTCATCGGCTCGATGAATTTCGTCCAGGGGCGCACCAGAAATGGGGTCTGCGAACATCCGCTCTTCCCGCTTGCAATCCCCATCGAGGATGGGCCGGTGACGCTGGCAGCCCGCCCGGAAGCGTTGACGATCCGTCCCTCGGATCGGGCGGAGGCCGCGACTGTCCATCGCATCGTCGATTTCGGCACCCACAAGATGGTCGATGTCGATCTTGCCGACGGCACCCGCCTGAAGGCGATGGTGGCGCCGGACGATCGGATCCGGGCCGGGATGAGGGTCGAACCGCGCCTCGCCAGCTTTTTTGTCTTCCGCGACAATGAACTTGCCCATCAGTCGATGCCGGCCGCCGCCAAAGCCGAGATCGAGGCGCTCCAGCGGGTTTGAACCGCTGGAATACGCAGGTTCACGCCTTGCTCTGGAAACCTTCCAGTAGCCAGGGGTGCAGCGCCTTGCTGGCAGCCAGTATATCGCCTCGCCCGTCGATTTCGGTCCCGGAAAACCGGGTGACGATGCCGCCCGCCTCTTCGACCAGCAGCGCTGACGCGCCGAAATCATGGATCGCGAGCCCGTCTTCGAAGAACCCGTCCAGACGGCCGCAGGCGACATAGGCGATCGACAGCGCCGCCGAGCCGAGGCGGCGCACGCCTGCCGTGTTGGCCATCAGGCGTTTGATGGCGTCGAAATAGGTGTCTTCGGCAACCGCCTTGACCTGGCCGGGGATCGGCAGGCCGGCGCCGACAAGCACGTTCTCGATGTCGCCGACATTGGCGCAGCGGATGCGTTCGCCGTTGAGATAGGCGCCGCCGCCGATTTCGGCGCTGAAGAGTTCGTCCTGCATGGCGTCATAGACGACGCCCATGACCAGCCTGCCGTTTTCGACGATCGAGATCGTCATGCCGAAATGCGGAATGCCCCAGGCGTAATTGGTGGTGCCGTCGATCGGGTCGATATAGATGATCGGCGTCTCCGGAGCGGCCGTGCGGTTGCCGACGGCTTCCTCGCCCTGGATGGCATAGTCCGGGAAGGCTATCGTCATCTCGTCGACGATGATCCGCTCGACGGCCACATCGATTTCAGTCTGATAGTCGCGCGGCGCCTTGGCGAGCATTTCCTGGGATGTCCGCCGCCGCAACGAGCCGCGGGCGGTTTCGCCCGCCTTCAATGCCGTTTCGGCAAGCACGACGAGGCGGGACGAGGCAGTCGGGGAAAGACGCGCGGAAATTGAGAGTGATGTCATGGGGAATGTCCGGATGTAACGGAGGGAATCGCGAGAAGCCCATCCCTTCGCAGAGGCTGATGATGGTTTTATGAAGCTGCCCGCCATAGCGGGGCGGTTATCTCAGGATCGCTTCAAGCTCGGAAATGGTCGGAAACGCCTTTCTCGTTCCATGCCTTGAGACGGTGATGGCTGCGGCTGCGGCCGCGTGCTCGATGGCCAGCCTGTCCAGCCGCTGATCGCGCAACGCGCAGGATGCCAGGGCTGCGGCCATGAAGGTATCGCCCGCACCCGTCGTATCCACAACATCGCAGGCGCGGGCCGGCACGTCGATGCTGCCGTTCCGGTTCACGAGCGTCGCGCCGTCTCCGCCCAGCGTCAGGACGATTTCACGCAGACCCCGGCCGAGCAGATATTGGGCAGCATCCCCACCTGTCGTTCCCGTCAAAGCCTGTGCCTCACCCTTGTTGAGGAAGGCGATGTCGATGAGGTGCCAGAGATCGGAGAAATAGGAACGCACCGGCGAGGGATTGAAGGCGGTGACCATGCCGATCGCTCTTGCATGTTCGAGGATGTCGCGGGTCGTCTGGTCGGACAGATTGCCCTGCAGCATCATCAGATCGCCGGGACGGGCCGTCGACAGGATCCGCCTGACATGGGAGAGGGACAGGCTCTGCGCCGATTCCGTCGTCGTGACGATGGCATTTTCGCCGCCGGGCAGCCGGAAGATGATCGAGACATCACTCGATACACCGTCCATTTCGATCAGTTCACTCCGAAGCGGCTCGTCGGCGAGGTAATGGCGGATCGTATCGGCCCGCGCATCCCTGCCAATAGGCGCCACCAGCGTTGTCGGAACGCCGCAGCGGGCCATGACAACAGCCTGGTTCGTGCCTTTGCCGCCAAGATCGCTGCCACCGGCATTACCAAGGATGGAGGCACCGATGACGGGAAGTTCGGAAACGGCGATGGTTTCGTCGATGGCGACGTTACCGACTATGTAGGCGCGCATGCATCTGCTTTCGCAAGGTGAAGCTAAAGGTAAGGCGCATCGTGAAAATCGATCTCGAGCTGCATCGCCCGGCCGAAGATCGCGCTGAGCCGCGCTTTTTCATCCTCTTCCAGCGTTTCTCCTGCCATGTCGAGTTCATTCTTCAGCCATTGCGCCTGGGCGGCGAAATTCGGATCGACATGCAGGTCGACCCATTCCTTCAGCAGCAGATCGCCGATCGGGCAATTGGCGGCTTCCTTCGACCAGGTCCAGTACATCCACTCGGCTGCAAACATCGCCGCGACGGTGTCGAGGAAGCCGCCTCGGCGGGCGATCTCCAACATTCCGGCGCGAAAGGCCTCGACCTCGGCGATGCCGGTGTCGAAGGACGAGGGATCGATGCCGCGACTGACGAAGGTGCGTTCGAAATAGCTGATCTGCTCGTTGGCAAGCGCGTCGAGAACCGCGATCAGCCAGCGCTTCTGCGCCATCGTCTTGGCGGTCGCCGCCGCATAGGCAAAGATCGAGATGGCGCTGTCGACGAAGGCGCCTTCATATACGAGGTACCGTTCGAAAGCCTCCCTGCTCAACGTGCCGTTCTTGACGTCTTCGACGAAGCGGTGGTTCAGCATCGCGCGGAAGACGGCATCGTTCTCGCGCAGGATGCGGGCCGAAAGGCTCTCTGCCGCCATGCTCAGCCCTCCAGTCCTGGCTCGGCTGCTGCCCGAAAGGCCCGCACGCGTTCGACGTCGACAGGGTTCCACCAGACGCCGCCGTGCTTCAGCGAAGAGGCGACGATGACGCCATTGGTGCGGCTCAGAATATCGACGATATTGTCCTTGTTGACGCCGGAGCCGACGAGCAGCGGCAGGTGCGTGGCGGCGCCGATCTCCTCGATCTCCTCCATCGTCGCCGAATGGCCGGTTCGCTGGCCGGTGGCGATGACGCCATCGGCATCGAAGAAGGCGAGGTCGCGCGTCAGTTCTTGGATCGAGCGGTCGGCGACGATGGCGTGGCTGCCGTGTTTGACGTGGCTGTCGGCGAAGACCTTGATATGCTCGGCCCTGAGCAGCGAGCGGTAGCGCATGGCTTCGGCCGCCCTTCCCTCCATGAAACCTTCATTGGCGACATAGGCATTGGCCCATTGATTGACGCGGATGAATTTGGCCCCGCCGGCCATCGCGATGGCGAAAGCCGGGATCGGCGCGTTGGCCAGCACGTTGATACCAAGCGGGATGCCGGCCGCGCGCGCGATCCGGTCGGTGACGACGGACATGAAACCCGTCGTCTCAGGGCCTATATCTTCGGGCTTCGAGAACGGCACGTCGCCATGATTTTCGATGATCAGCCCATGCAGGCCGCCTTCCATGCAGGCTTCGGCGTCGCGCATGCACGCGTCGTAGATCGCGTCCATTGCCGCACCCCTGTAGCGGGGGGCGCCCGGAAAGGCCGGGCAATGGATCATGCCGATCAGAACCTTGTCCCTGCCGAAGATGTCCCGGATGGCGTTGGACGGCCTATCTGAAATTTCCTGCATGTCATTCCCTTTCCAATTCGTCCCGCGTGCAGGCATCACGCCTGCCTTTCGGTGAGCCAGCCGAGGATGTTTTTCCAGAGCCGGCCATAACCTTCCCATTCGCAGAAAGCAGGCGACAGCCAGTGCGGGCCGATATCCGAGGTCCAGGCGGCCGTCCGCCCAGCACCATGCGTGCCGAGGACGAGCAGCGGATGGCCGCCCTGATCGTCAGGCAGGCGTGCAACGATCTCGACATCGGCCCGGTCGCGCACTTCGACCTCGTTGACGCCGAGAAGCACCGGCCAGGCGCCTTCGAGACCCCGCATCGTCGGATGCTCAGGCTTCACCACTTCGGCGACGGTTCCCTCGGGGATTTCGACGCGGTCGTCGTAAGGCAGGCACGTGACGGGCAGCGTGTCTTCGACCGGGGTACGCCGCCAGCGTGCCTTGCCGTCGATGCCCTGGAAGGAGAAATAGCCGCCGACCATCAGCAGGCCGCCGCCCTTCTCCACCCAGGCCTTCAGAAGTTTCAGCCGGTTCGGCACGGTGCGTGAGTGCAGCCACACGTCCGGCGGCAGCAGCAGCGAATTGGCGCCGATATCGGAGAGGATGATGGCGTCATAGGCGTCGAGCCCGGTCATCTCGAAAGGGAATTTCTCCACCGCCTCGTGCGCCGGCATATAGGTGAGCTCGAAGGCGCTGCCGGCGAGTGCCTTGACCAGCGGTTCGGCGCCGAGATGGAAGGTGACGCTGCCGAACTGATCGAAGCCTTTGTAGTGCGTGGCGGAGCTGACCCAGCTCTCGCCGACAAGGAGGATTTTTTTTGTCATGGTCTGCCGTACCTGTGATCGATTGAATTGGTGGAGCTAGGCTCCGGCACAAAAGACGCGGCGCGGATTGCTGCGCATCATCTCGTCGAGAACCGTCCTGTCGATGCCGTGGCGCTGAAGACGGGGAAGGAAGTGGCGAAGGATGTAGGCGTAGCCGTTGCCGCCGTAATGCGTCAGCATCATCTTCAGAAAGACGTCGTGCGACAGCAAAATCCGGTCGAGATAACCAGCCTCGATGAGACGCACGATCGCGCGCGCCGCCTGCTCGTCGCTCGGGCATTGCACCTGCTGGTCGGCATAGAAGAAATCCATGCCGATCATGTCGTATTCGATGAAGGAGCCGCGCTCCGCCAGCTCGCTCTGATAGGCGATGTCGTCATGCGACGGGTTCATGTGGCAAAGCACGGTGTGGCGGAGATTTGCCCCTTCTTCGGCGACCACGTCGAGAACGCGATGGCCGAGACGGAACCAGCCCGGCAGATGCACCATCAGGGGAAGTCCGGTCAGCACCTGCGCCCGCGCCGCGCCGCGCAGCGATTTCTCTTCCTCGGCGGTGAAATCCGAGGAGACGCCGATCTCGCCGATCAGGCCGATCCTGACGTCGGTGCCGTCGACGCCTTCCCTCGCCTCGCGAACAATTTCCCGCGCGATGTCATCGACCCCCATTGCCGCGACGCCTTCCGGATGCGAGGAACCGAGGTAATAACCCGCCCCCATCACGATGTTCAGACCGGATGCTTTCGAGATGCGCCGCAGCGCCAGCGGATTGCGGCCGATGCCCTTGCAGGTCGGCTCCACCACCGTGCGGCCGCCGGCTGTTGCGAAATCCTGGAGTTCGGAGATCGCCAGATGTTCGTCGTCGAGCGTGATATTGTGCTTGTTGACGAAGGGATCTTGCCGGAGTTCGCCTAGGATCTCCATGCAGACGAAGCTTTCGGCGAGATATTGACGCTCCGGGGTCTTCGGCGCATGCCACCAGCAGCGGCAGTCGTTGAGGATATGCTCGTGCATCAGTGTCACGCCGAGCGCATCGGCCGAAACGGGGCCGGTGACGGTCATCACCTTGCCGGATCGGATATGCGCTTCGGAGAGGCTCTCAGCTGTCTGCTCGCTCATCGCCTCATCCTTTCCTGCGCATTCCGAAATGGAAATTGGCCGTGAAGATGCGCGTGTTCAGCCAGATGGCGACGAGGATGATGGCACCGGTAACGATCTGGGTGAAGAACGGCGATATGTGCATCAGGATCAGGCCGTTGCCGATGACGGCGATGGTCAGCGTGCCGAGTACGGTGCCGAGGATGGTGCCGCGTCCGCCCATCAGTGACGTTCCGCCGAGCACCACGGCAGCGATCACCTGCAGCTCGAAGCCGACAGCGGCATTGGACGAGCCGGAACCGAGCCGGGCGGCGATCAGCAGGCCGGCGACCGCGCAGGCGACGCCGGAGATGATATAGACCGAGGCGATGATCCATTTGGCGGGCATGCCGACACGCCGCGCCGCTTCCATGTTGGAGCCGACCGCCACGACCTGCCGGCCATATTTGGTCGCGGTGATGACGACATAGCCGAGAATGGCGATGATGACGGCGATGATCGCCGGAATCGGGAAGCTGAGGATCTCGCCCCGGCCGAGCGCGAAGAAGCCCGGCGCATCCTTGATCGGGATGGAATAGCCCTGGGTCAGATAGAGCGCCAGGCCGCGCAGGATCGAGAGGCCCGCGAGTGTCACGATGAAGGCGGGAATGCCCTGATAGGCGGTGAACCAGCCCTGGACCAGCCCCATGAAGGCGCCGAGCACGAGCATGCCGATGACGACGGATGGCCAGGGTACCCCCATCGCCATGATGATCGCCGCGACCGCATTGACGAGGGCGACCTGCGAGCCGACCGAGAGATCGATGCCGCCGGTGATGATGACGAAGGTCATGGCGATGGCGACGATCAGGATGGGTGCCGCCTGCCGCACGATGTTCAGGATGTTGCCGAGCGTGAAGAAGGTTTCACTGCCGATCGAGAAGAAGATCATGCAGGCCAGGAAGAAGATGGCGATCGACAGGACCTGCGCATGTTCGCCGAAGAAATCGGCGACGCGCGAACCATGGCCGCGTTCCGTATAAGCCGTCATTGCCTGGCTCCTTCACCGACGATCAAATGAACGAGATCCTCAAGGTTGGTGCTGCCGATCTGCCGTTCAGCCACCTTCGTGCCCTCGTACATCACCGCAATGCGGTCGCAGACCCGGAAGAGGTCCTGCAGCCGGTGGGTGATGAGGATCACCGAGACCCCATTCGCCTTGACGCGGTTGATCAGGGCCAGAACCGCCTCGACCTCGGCGACGGCAAGCGCTGACGTCGGCTCGTCCATGATCAGCACCTTCGGCTTGAAGGAGGCGGCGCGTGCGATGGCGATCGCCTGACGCTGTCCGCCGGAGAGCTGGGCGACCTTGCCGGTCAGTCTCGGGATACGGATCTCAAGCGAATCCAGCATCTTGCGGGCTTCCGACAGCATCGTCCTGGTGTCGAGAAACGGACCGCGGCTGAGCTCGCGGCCGAGGAAGAGATTGCCGACGACATCGATATGATCGCAGAGGCTGAGATCCTGGAACACCATTTCGATGTTTCTGCCGCGCGCATCCGCGGGACCGGAGAAGCGAACCTCCTCGCCTTCCATGGTGATGGTGCCGGCATCGGGAATGTAGGTTCCCGAGATGATTTTCGTCAGCGTCGACTTGCCGGCGGCGTTATCGCCGACAAGCCCCAGGCATTCGCCGGGGAAGATGTCGAGATCGACGCCGCGCAGGGCCTGGTGCGAACCGAAGGACTTGCGGATGCCGCGCAGCGAAATGCGCGGGTCGGATCGGGGGCCGCCGGATGTTCCGGTTCCGGAGGATGCGACCCCTCCGGAACCGGCGGCAGCGATGTCACGCTGTCCGCTTTCGATCATTTGAAGACGGCCCGATACGGCTCGACATTCTCCTTGGTCACGATGGTGATCGGCACCGAGATCGTCTTGGTGACGGCTTCGCCGGCCGAAGCCTTGACGAGCGCGTCGACGGCGGCACCGCCCATTGCCGCCGGATCCTGCTGGACGACCGCGACAACGAAGCCGGCATCGATGCCGGCAATGGCTTCGGCAGTCAGATCCCAGCCGAATACCTTGATCTTGTCCTGCTTGCCCTGGCTCTGGACGGCGGCGATCGCTCCCATCAGGGCCGGTTCGCCAGTGGCGTAGATCGCGGTCAGGTCAGGATTGGCAGTGATCAGGTTTTCGGCCGCCGCAAGAGCGTTGTCCTGGATATTCTGGCCGTCGACGACGCCGGCCATTTCGATGCCGTCGACGCCTTTCAGGGTCTTCTCGAAGCCCTCCTGGCGGATGTTCTGGATGAAGGAGTTCAGCGCGCCGACGACGCCGAGCTTGGCCTTGCCGCCCATGTTCGCCTTGACGTAGTCGAGGAAGTATTTGCCCATGTCGGCGCCGGCTGCGGCATTGTCCACACCGATCTGCGCCTTCTGCGGACCATCAGGCAGGATGGCGTCGATGGCGACGACCGGAATGCCGGCATCGGCGGCCTGCTTGACCGCCGGCATGATGCCGTTGACGTCGATCGCCACGACGGCAAGGCCGGAGACCTTTTCCTGGACGTAGGTTTCGATGGCGCTGTTCTGCGCTGTTGTCTCGTTGTTGGCGTTGAAGATCACCAGTTTGACGCCGGCGGCGTCGGCCGCCTTCTGGGCGCCCTCATTCATCTGATTGAAGAAAAGCGCCTGCTGGTTGATCTGCACCAATGCGATGGTCTTCTTTTCCTGTGCCGCGGCGCTGGACAGGCCGATAAAGGTCAATGCCGTGAAGCTGGCGGCTGCGATCATCGTTCGTCTTGTCAAATTCAATGTCATGTTCTCATCCTCTTTTGGTTTTTTGACGTTGCTGATTGTTATTTCGCAGGCGGCGCAACGGAGTTCCGCACCACGATTTCGACAGGCACCAGTTCCTCGGAAGCGGATGGTTTCCACTCGTGCCAATTGGTTTCCAGAAGCAGCTCCAGCGACCGCCGGCCGATCTGGCGCACCGGCTGGCGGATGGCCGTCAGCGGTGGCGCAAAGAGATGAAGCGGGCCGACATCGTCGAAGCCGATGACCGAGATGTCATCAGGGATCGAGACGCCCTGGCTTCTGAAGACCTCGACCAGCCCGATGGCGATCTCGTCGGAGCTGGCGAAGATCGCCGTCGCTTTTCGGTCTCCCGAGAGATAGTCGAGCGCCGCCGCCCGGCCGTATTCGATCGTATATTCGCCGGCATAGCGGTCGGCTCTGGCCTCGCCGCCATGCCGCTCCTTGAGCGCCTTCAGCAGGCCGCCATAACGCCTGCGGGCGCTGATCATGCGCTCGTCGCCGCCAATGAAGAGGACATGGCGATGACCCTGCTCGGCCAGATGCAGGCCGGCGAGATAACCGCCCTGCTCGTTGTCGCAGAACAGCTTCGGCGCCTTCGAATCGGGAATGTCCTCGTCGACGATGATGACCTTGCCGGTGCCGTTGATGAGGGCGGCCAGCGCACCGTCATCCGGATGGTTGGTGATGAAGATCAAGCCGTCGACGTGATTTCTCTCGATCAGCTGCAGATATTCGATCTCGCGTCCCGGCCGATTGAGGGTGGCATGCAGCGAGACGGCGAGTTTCCTTTCATCGGCCGCCTGCTCGACGGCGGCGACAAGGGTCGAGAAGAAGGGATTGGCGATATCGGGCACGACAAGGCCGATCGTGTCGGAGCGGCCCCTGCTTAAGCGGCGCGCATGCGGGTTCGGTCGGTAGTTCAGCGTCTGGATCGCATCCTCGATGCGCTTCTTCGTCTGAAAGGGAAGATCGAGGCTTCCGTTGACGAAACGGGACACCGTGGTGACCGACACGCCGGCGGCGGCCGCAACATCCTTCAAGCTTGGAGTCGTTCCCTTGGCCATTGACTGGACCTATTGTAAAGCGGTTTAGTAAAACGCTTTACAAGACAATATCGAATGTTCGCTGTTGTCAACAGCAATGACTGTGCGGGATCTGTTTTCTTATAAACCGATGGAAGCTCGACCGGCGATCCTCGTTGGCAATCGTCGGGTCGAGCTTGTCGCGCAACCGGGCGCCGGTGGTGCCCGGTTCGATTTTATGACAATTCCAGCCGGCTGTTGCCCTTATATGGCACGGTCCGTCGAGGCGTCGAAGAGATGGATCTGATCCGGATCGACCGACACGCCGATCGTGTCTCCCGCCTTGACCCTGTCGCGCCGCGTTTCGACGATCGTCAGCTCCGGCTGGGTCTCCGCGACGATGAAGGTCGAGGAGCCGGTCGATTCGACGAAGGCGATCGGTATATCGAAACTGCCCTGCCCGGGCGCGACGACGCCGATATGCTCCGGGCGGATGCCGGCGATGAGCTTGCGGCCGGGTTCGATGGCGCGGGATATCGCAAGCTTTTGCTTCACCGCGCCGAAATCCAGGATCAGGTTCCTGCCGTCTTCTGCAGCGATCGCGGGAATGAAATTCATCGCCGGCGAACCGATGAAACCGGCGACGAAGCGGTTCGCCGGCCGGTCGTAGAGATCAAGCGGCGCGCCCTGCTGTTCGATGATGCCGTCGCGCATCACCACCACATGGTCGGCCATCGTCATCGCTTCGACCTGGTCGTGCGTGACGTAGACGAAGGTTGCGTTCAGCCGGTCGTGCAGCGACCGGATTTCCTTGCGCATGTGGACGCGCAGCGCAGCATCGAGGTTGGACAGGGGCTCGTCGAACAGGAAGGCCTTGGGATGGCGGATGATGGCCCGGCTCATGGCGACACGCTGGCGCTGACCGCCGGAAAGCTCGCGCGGATAGCGCTTCAGCAGATGTGAAAGACCTGTCGTCGCCGCCACGTCCTCGGCGGCCTTCTTGGCCTCTGTCTTGGCAATGCCGCGGATGCGCAGGCTGTAGGTCAGGTTCTCC
This sequence comes from Rhizobium sp. IY2, assembly GCF_047532935.1. NCBI lineage: Bacteria > Pseudomonadati > Pseudomonadota > Alphaproteobacteria > Hyphomicrobiales > Rhizobiaceae > Rhizobium > Rhizobium sp. IY2. The sequence continues at coordinate 825,480 of NZ_JBLKNU010000002.1, read as the reverse complement.
TCGACCGTCATATGCGGATAGAGCGCATAGGACTGGAAGACCATGGCGACATCGCGCTTGCGCGGCGGCACGCCGTTCATCAACTCGCCGGCGATCCTCAGATCGCCCGTCGAAATGCTTTCGAGGCCGGCAAGCGAGCGCAGCAGCGTGGACTTGCCGCAGCCCGACGGGCCGACGAGCGCAACGAAGGTGCCCTTGGCGATCGAAAGGTCGATATTCTTCAGGGCATGGAAGGCGCCGTAATATTTGTTGACGCCTCTGAGCTCGATCTGCGTGGTCATTTGAGGGCTCCAGAGGTGAGGCCGGATACGATGCGGCGCTGCAAGAGAACGAAAATGGCGAGGATCGGCGTCACATACATCGTGGCATAGGCCATGATGTTGTTCCACTCGTTGGTGTTCGGCCCCATGAAGGAATTGAGGCCGACGCTTGCCGGCTGAAGCTCGACCGCCTGGATCATCGACTTCGAATAGACGAATTCGCCGAAGGCCTGCATGAAGATCAGGATGGCGCTGACCAGGATGCCGTTGCGGGCAAGCGGCAGGACGATGTTGAAGAAAGCGCCGACACGTGAATTGCCGTCGACGAGGGCCGCCTCCTCGAGCTCCTGGGGAACGCTCATGAAGGTGGCGCGCACCAGGATGACGAAGAAGGGCATGCTCTTTGCCGCGACCGCGATGATGACGGCAAGCCTTGGATAGTCCAGCATGCCGATCTGCGAAAAGCCGACGAAGATCGGCGTGATCATCAGCGAGGCCGGCAAGACCTGCAGCATCAGGATCAGGAACAGGCCGATATCCACCCAGACATTGCGGTATCTGGCGAGCACATAGGCGCAGCCGACCCCGAGCAGGGTGATGAGCGCCATGGAGCCGAGTGCGATCACCAGAGAATTCCAGAGATAGCGGCCCATGTCGCGGCTTTCCCAGACATAGGCATAGGTGGCCCATTGCGGCGCGGCTGGCCAGAAGCTCGGCGGTGTCGCGAACATCTCCGAGCCGCTTTTCAGCGCGGTGATGTACATCCAGTAGAGCGGGAAGAGATAGATCGCCGCCATGACGACCGATATGGCGAGCATCAGGCGGTCGCGGTTGGTCGTATTCATCCGCGTACCTCGTGGCGTGTGGACCGGACATAGACGACGGAGGCGAACATGACGAAGACAATCATGATGACGGAGATCGTCGCACCCTTGGCGAAGTCGTATTGTCGGAAGGAGAGATCCCAGGCCCAGTATTGGGTGACGTTCGACGAGTTGTTCGGCCCGCCCGAGGTGATCGCGGCGAAGAGATCGAACTGCTGCAGGGTGAAGATCAGGCCGAGCGCGATGATCGCGCCGATGGTCGAGCGCATCATCGGCAGCGTGATCGTCCAGAAGCGCTGCCAGATATTGGCGCCGTCGAGTTCGGCCGCTTCGTAGAGATCGGCGGGAATGCCGGCGAGACCGACGGACAACAGGATCATGTTGAAGGAAGTGCCGAGCCAGATATTGGCGATGATGACGGCATAGAGCGAATAATGCGGGTCCGAGCGCCAGAAGATGTTGCCGGAGATGATGCCGCTTTCCCTGAGGATGAAGTTCAACACGCCGAAATCGCCCGAGAGAATCCAGTTCCAGATGGCGCCGACGACGAGGCCGGGCATCACCCAGGAGACGAGGAACAGGCCGCGCATCCAGGAGGCGCCGGGAAAATTGACCCAGAAGAACAGCGCCAGGCCGAAGCCGATCAGGAACTGGCCGGCGATGGAGCCGGTGACGAAGATGACGGTGTTGTAGAGGATCGGCAGCGTTTCCGGCTGCGCGAAGAGGTCAGTATAATTCTTGAAGCCGACGAAGGGACGCGAGAAGGTCCCGAGGCTGAACATGTCGACCTCCTGGAAGCTCATCACGACATTGTAGATCAGCGGCAGCCCCGCCATCAGGAACAGAAAGCCGAGCGGGAAAGCGACCAGCACGATATCGAAACCGCGACCGTCCCTGACGCTCATCAGGATCCTTTTCATGGGTCCTCCGATACTCCGAACGGGGCCGCCTGGCGCATGATGCGGAAGACGGCCCCTGCCGGGAGGAAATGAAGAGATGAACCGAGGCTCATCCGGTTAAAAGACGCGTTGCTTCCGGTCCCTCTTCTCCCCGCGGGGGAGAAGAGGGAGCAAGCGGCTCGCTCGCAGCCAATGATCAGCCTAGTACTGCCTTGATCTTGTCGGCGGCCTGGTCGAGCGCGTCCTTCGGGCTCATCTGGCCGGTCAATGCCGCCTGTATGGCGTCCTGGATCGCCTTGGAGATCTTCGGCCATTGCGGATGCGGACCGCGCGGCTTGGCGTATTTCAGCTGTTCGAGGAAGACCTTGAGGGCGGCATCCTTCAGCGGTTGGCCACTTTCGGGGATCGAGATGTCGGAACGGGCCGGAAGCTGGCCGAAGTTCTTGAACATCTTGTCGTCCTGCGAGGCGAAATATTCGAGCGCCTTGAAGGCTTCGGCCGGATGTTTGCTGGTGGCAAAGATCGCCCAGTTGAAATCGCCCATGGCCGAAGAGCGTTCGGCCCCTTCCTTCGGAACTGGGAGCAGGGTGACGCCCCAATCGAATTTCGCTTCCTGCGTCATGCGGTCGAGCTCCCACGGACCGGAGATCGCCATGGCCGCATTGCCCGAGTTGAAGGTTCCGGTCGAATCCCACTGACCGCGCGTCAGCGTATCGGGAGAAGCGAGCTTCTCGTCCATGATCGTCTTCCAGATCTCCAGCGCCTTCACCGCGCCGTCGGCATTGATGTGCTCATAGCTGCCGCCGCCCATCTGGGCCCAGGGAAGGAACTGGAAGGTGCCCTCCTCGTTGGCCTTGGCCGAGAAGGCGAGACCGTAGACGTTCTTGGCGGGGTCGGTCAGTTTGCGCGCATCCTCGACCAGCTCGTCCCACGTCTGTGGCGGTTTCGCCGGATCGAGGCCCTTCGCCTTGAACATGTCCTTGTTGTAATAGAGCGCGATCGTGTTGGTCGCCTTCGGCACGCCAAAATACTTGCCGTCCCACTCGACCGATTTCAACGGTCCGGGGAAATAATTCTCCGGCTTGATGACGGTCGACTTGGCGATCATGTCGGTAAGATCGAGGAAGGCGCCGCGCGACGAGAACAGCGCGTGCTCGGGATTGTCGACGGCGATGATATCGGGCGCCTGGCCGGTGGCATAGGCGCGCATCGCCTCGGTGACGACGTCGTCGAACTGGATCAGCCGGTATTCGATCTTGATGCCGTTGTTCTGAGCGTTGAACTCCTTGACGAGGTTCGGCGCCGGCTGGGTGTCCTTGTCAAGCGACCAGAGCGTCAGCGTGACGTCCTCGGCCTTGGCCGAAAGACCGAACAGCGAGACGCCTGCAAGGGCAAGCGCTCCCAGAATTGCATATTTGCGGATAGCCATGGTTCTCCTCCTTTGTGGTTATCCCCGTGTCCGGCAATTCCTCCTTGCCGGAAACGATGTCATCAGGCCGGATCGACGACGAATTCGCCGCCCCGGGCATGCTTGAGGTGGTTGAGCGCATAGACCTGGCCGGTCATTTCAAGCGCGTCGCGATAGACCGGGTCGTGCCAGCCCTCGATGTCGATCGAGCCCGACCAGCCGGCCAGGCGCAGCTCGGAAATGATATCGGTCCAGTTGCTGTCGCCGAAGCCCGGCGTGCGCATGAAGACGAACTTCTCTTTGCCGAAGATGCCGTGTTCCTTGATGACCTCCCAGCGGATGGTCGCGTCCTTGCCGTGGACATGGAAGAACTTGTGCGCCCATTTGCGGATCTGCGGCAAGGGGTCGATCAGATAGACCATCTGATGGCACGGTTCCCATTCCAGGCCGATATTATCATCAGGCGTCTCGTTGAAGATCAGTTCCCACGCATCGGGATTGTGGGCGATGTTCCAGTCGCCGGTCGCCCAATTGCCGTCCATGGCGCAGTTTTCGAAGGCGATCTTGATGCCCTTGTCGGCGGCGCGCTTGGCAAGCTCGCTCCAGATCTGCTTGTAGCGCGGCAGGCTGTCGGTCAGCGGTTTGCCGCGGATGCGGCCGGTGAAGCCGGCAACGCAGGTGGCGCCGAAGTGATGGGCATTGTCGATGCAATCCTTCCAGCCCTGCAGCGTTTCGAGGTCGATTTCGGTTTCCTCAAGCGGATTGCCGAACATGCCGAGCGTCGAGATGGTGATGTCGCGGTCGCCGATCGCATCGAGGCAACGCTTGCCGAGTTCGGCAAGGTCCTGGCCCTTGGTCGTTTGCCAGAAGAAGGGTTCGAAGCTTTCGAAGCCCATATCGGCGATATCGCCGATGCGGCTTGCGGCATCGCCCTTGTTGCCGCTGACCATGGTGCCGATGCGAATGGATTTTGCAGGGTTGCTCACGTCATGTCATCCTATGCTGAAATTTCGACGCGCTTGCCGGTCTTGGCGCTTTCGATTGCGCCGAAGACCATGGCAAGGCTTCTGATATTGTCGGAATTGACCGTCTCGGGCTGCTTGCCGGTGCTGATCGCCGCGATGAAATCGGCGATGACGCTGGCGTGGCCATGGGTTTCTTCATCGTGTTCCGGACCGGGAACGTTTACGGCTGCAAAGCCATGCAGAAGGCCGGGCTCTTCGCCGGCAACGGCCGCCTTGAAATTCTCTTCGCCATCCCAGGTGAGCATTCCCTTCGAGCCGACGAGGCGCCACTGGCTTTCCCAGCTGGTTCGCTCGCCCTCGGCGCACCAGGAGCCGCGATAGGTGAAGACGATGTCATCGGAAAATTCGAAAATGGCGTTGGCCGAGGCGCCGTGCCGATACCACGAACCCTTTGGATTGCGCTCGACGCAATAGACGGCGAGCGGCTTCCTATCGGCGACGTAGCGCGCCGCATCGAAAGTGTGGATCGCCATGTCGAGAAGCAGGACGTTGTCCATCTCTTCGCGAAAGCCGCCGAAATGCGGCGCGATGAAGAAGTCGCAATGGATGCCGGTAAGGTCGCCGATCGCGCCGCTGTCGACGAAACGGCGAAGACGCCGGACCCCCGATATGAAGCGGCGGTTCTGGATGACAGCGTGGATGCGCCCGGTCTCGGCGGCAAGATCGATCAGCGCAGCGCCCTCGGCAAGCGAAGCGGCCATCGGCTTTTCGCTGAGCACATGGCAGCCGGCCTTCAGCGCCGTCGAGACGACGTCGTATCGAGCCGACGGAATGACGATGTCGAAGACCAGATCGGCCTTGGTGGCGGCGATGACGTCAGCCAGGTCCGAACCGATGACGGCGTCCTCGAGGCCGAACTCCGCGGCAAGCGTTTCCGCCGTCTTCCGGTTCAGGTCGACGAGGCCGACAATGGTGATGGCATCGGCCAGCAGAGGGTTGGAAGCGATCGCACGCAACCAACCTTTGGACATAGCTCCGCACCCGCACAGAATGGCACTGAATTTCACGATTTCCTCCGAGGGAATGGCGCCAACTCCTAGTGACACGCACTCCGTAAACGTTTACGACTGTATGCGGAAACTTTTTGCCGTGTCAATAGAGGTCAGATGCCAAATTGATCCGGATGATTTTAGGCCGGGTCGGCCTAAAATCTGAATCCTGATCTAAACCAAAGAAACAGAGCATGATGTCGTCCGAAAACCGCGCACACTTTTCGGCATCATGCTCTAGGGAAAATCGCCACCGATGAAGGGGATTCGCCAGCTCGCCGACCACCTGGATATTTCGATCGGCACGGTCTCGCGCGCCCTGAACGGCAAGCCCGATGTCAACGAGGAAACCCGCCGGCGCGTGCTGGCTGCGGCCGAGGAACTCGGCTATGTCGCCAACCAGTCTGGGCGGAGCCTGCGTCAGGGAGAGACGAAGGTCATCGGGTTGATGATCGAATCCAGCAAGGAGACGGTCGAGAATGCCGACAACTTCTTCCTTGGCGTCACCAGCGGCCTGCAGAGCGTCTTTGCCCGCCATAAGCTCGACCTCGTGATGTTGCCCTGCCCGAGCGACGAGGACCCGCACGAATATCTGAAGCGGATGGTGGCACGGCACATCGTCGATGCGATGATCATCGCGGACACGCAGCGCGTCGACCGGCGCATCGACTTTCTGTCGCGGGCGAAGATCCCCTTCGTGGCGCTCGGCCGCAGCCTTTCGGCCGGCGATTTTCCATGGATCGATCTCGATTTCGAGGGCGTGGCCGACCATGCCGTCGAGCGGCTGGTCGCGCTGGGGCATCGTCGGATCGCGATCACCGCGCCGTCGAGCGAAGCCAATCTCGGTTATCTCTTTGTCGAAAGTTATCGCCGCGCACTCGAACGACACGGTATCGCATTCAACCCGGCACTCGTCATCCGCGTCAAGTCGAGCGAACGGGGTGGTTACCAGGCGGCCCATGAACTGCTGCTGCTCGAAGAACGGCCGACGGCGGTGATCCTGATCTATGAGCTGATGGCGATCGGCCTTTACCGCCGCCTGATGGAATCAGGTGTCATGCCCGGCCGCGATCTTGCGGTGATCGGCTTCCGCGACGCTCCTCGTGCACGGTTCTTGCAGCCGTCGCTCAGCTGCTTCCGTATCTCGCTCTACGATCTCGGCGTCGCGCTCGGCCGAATGCTTCTCGCCAACATGCAGGCCTATAGGGAATTCTATCCGAACGAGAGCCGCAACATCGTCTGGCCTCTCGAACTGATAATGGGTGAGAGCGATGCGTTTCAGGTCGGGGTCATGGCCTGAGCGCTATCGGCTCGCTTCCGGAAAGCGGAAGCGAGGTTCGTCCATTCCAGCGGCGGCGACGCCTCATGTGCCAGCAGGGAAGAACCGGTTTTCCGGCCGCGGCAATCCGAGATGTTCGCGCAGTGTCGTGCCTTCGTATTCGCTGCGGAACAGACCGCGGCGCTGCAGCTCGGGAACCAGCCGTTCGGTGACGTCGAGGAGACCCTGCGGCAGATAGGGGAAGACGACGTTGAAGCCGTCCGAACCTTGCTCGTCGAGCCAGCGTTCCATCTCGTCGGCGATACTGGCCGGGGTGCCGACGAAGGCAAGGCCGGCATAGCCTCCATAGCGCTGCGCCAGCTGACGCACGGTCAGATTTTCCTCCGCCGCAAGCTTCAGCACCTGAGCGCGGCCGGTCTTGCTGGCATTGGTGTCGGGAATATCGGCCGGCAGCGGCGCATCGGGATCGAAGCCCGAAGCGTCGTGACCGAGCGCGATCGAAAGCGAGGCGATGGCGCTGTAGTAATGCACCAGACTGTCGAGCGTGGCGCGTTTGGCGCGCGCCTCCTCGATGCTGTCGCCGACGATGACGAAGGCGGCGGGCAGGATCTTCAGATGGTCGCGCTTGCGGCCGATGGCTTCCATGCGGGTCTTGATGTCGGCATAGAGCGCCTTGCCGGCGGCAAGATCGCGCGGCGAACAGAAGACCATCTCGGCGGTCTCGGCGGCAAGCTGGCGGCCGGGATCGGACTGGCCGGCCTGGACGATGACGGGCCAGCCCTGCGGCGGCCGGGCGATATTGAGCGGCCCGCGGACGCTGAGTTCCTCGCCTTTGTGGGCGAGCACATGCATCTTTTCCGGATCGAAGAACTGGCCGCTCTCCCGGTCGCGGATGAAGGCATCGTCGGCGAAACTGTCCCACAGCCCGGTCACGACATCGTAGAATTCCCGCGCACGGTGATAACGTTCGCCATGCTCCACATGTTCGTCCAGGCCGAAATTGAGCGCGGCGTCGGGGTTGGACGTCGTGACGATATTCCAGCCGGCGCGGCCGCCACTGATATGGTCGAGCGAGGCGAAGCGACGAGCGATGTGATAGGGCTCGTCGAAAGTGGTGGAAGCGGTGGCGACGAGGCCGATACGCTCCGTCACCGCCGCCAGCGCCGATAGCAGCGTGAAGGGCTCGAAGGAGGTCACGGTGTGGCTGCGCCTCAGCGCCTCCACAGGCATGTTGAGCACGGCAAGGTGATCGGCCATGAAGAAGGCGTCGAATTTCGCCCGTTCCAGCGCCTGCGCGAAGGACTTCAGATGGGCGAAATTGAAATTGGCGTCGGGATAGGAACCGGGATAGCGCCACGCGCCGGTATGCAGGCTGACGGGACGCATGAAGGCGCCGAGGCGCAACTGCCGTGGGGTCATGACTTTCCTCATGGATCGGGCAAGGCGGTCGCCTGCCCCGCATTGGGCGTTCTTTCTGCAACCGTCGCGGCGACGCAGCGGGATATCGGTTACGTAGGAAGTCGCCGAAATCAAATCGAGACCGGAAGCGGCAATTCCGGGTGGGAATTTTATCGCTTGCCAAGCTACCTGGCCCGCGCCGGTGCAGAACGCAAACCCTAATCGCGGCGGTTGGAGACTGATAAGCAAACACTTTTCATTTTCGATGGCTTCTATAGAATTTGTGCTCTTATCTCGACGCTCGATTTCTTTCACCGATAGGCTCGTCAGAATTGGAGACATCGATGAACACAGTGCTGAGGTCAACAGATCAGATCCGGCCCGTGGCCGCCCGTATCGGCAGCGACGAGGAAGCGATCGCCACCGCCCGCAGACTGGCGGCCCAATTTGCCGCGCGCGCCGCCGAGCGCGATGCCGGCCGGATCCTGCCGTTTACCGAACTCGATCTTCTCGCCCAGTCCGGTCTGCTCGCGATCACCGTGCCTGCGCAATATGGCGGGCTCGACGTCTCCAACGCAGTGCTTGCCGAGATCACTGCGATCCTGTCGGAGGCGGATGGTTCGATCGGCCAGATCCCGCAGAACCATTTCTATATTCTTGAGGCGCTTAGAACCGATGGCGGCGAGGAGCAGCAGCGTTATTTCTTCGGCCGTGTGCTGGCCGGCGATCGTTTCGGCAATGCGCTTTCCGAGCGCGGCACCAAGACGGTCGGCCATTACAACACGCGCATCACCCGCGATGGTCCGGGCTACCGGATCAACGGCCGCAAATTCTATTCGACCGGCGTTCTCTTCGCCGACTGGGTCACCGTCTTCGCGCTCGATCCGGAGGATCGGCTGACAATGGCCTTCGTGCCGAAGGGCACCGAAGGCGTCGAGATCGTCGACGACTGGGACGGCTTCGGCCAGCGCACCACCGGCAGCGGCACGACGATCCTCGACAATGTCTATGTCAGCGCCGATTCCGTGGTCTTCCATCACAAGGGTTTCGAGCGGCCGACGACGATCGGTTCCGTCGGCCAGATCATCCATGCCGGTGTCGATCTCGGGATCGCGCGGGCGGCCTTTGCCGAAACGCTTGATTTCGTCAGGACGAAATCCCGCCCGTGGATGGATAGCGGCCTCGATCGCGCTTCCGACGACCCGCTGACGATCGCCAAGGTCGGCCAGATCGCCATCCGGCTGGAAGCCGCAACCGCTCTTGTCGAGCGCGCTGGCCACAAGGTCGATGCCGCGCAGGTCGAGACGACCGAGGAAAAGGTGGTTGAGGCCACACTTGCGGTTGCCGCCGCCAAGGTGCTGACAACAGAGGTGGCGATCGAGGCGGCGAATACGCTCTTCGAGCTTGCCGGAACCTCGTCGGTACAAACAGGTCTCAATCTCGACCGCCATTGGCGGAATGCCCGCACCCATACGCTGCACGATCCCGTGCGCTGGAAATACCATGTCGTCGGCAACTACCATCTGAACGGCGTGACGCCGCCGAAGAACGGTGCGCTCTGAAGCCTTCGTCGCTTTCAAACGAAAACCCCACCGCCGCTGCCGGCAGTGGGGTTTTTCATTGTCGATGAAGCCGTGGCCGCCTCAGCTATAGAGGCTGACCTCCGGTATCCGGTCGTTCAGCACGAATTCACCGACTTCTTTCGCCTTGTAGAAGACCGGGTCGTGCAGCGTGTGGGTACGGACATTGCGCCAGAACCGGTCGAAACGGTATTTGTCTGCCGTCGAGCGGGCGCCGGTCAGCTCGAAGACGCGCGAGGTGATGTCGAGCGCGACATGGGTGGCGTGCACCTTGGCGGTATAAGCTTCCGCCGCCGCCTCGCCGCGCTCGCGCGCCGTCACGTCGCTGCCACGGGCAAGACCCGCCTGCACGGCTGACGCTGCATGGTCGGCAAGGGCTGCCGAGGCCTTCAGCGCCGCGGTGAATTCGCCGACGCGTTCGAGGATATAGGGATCGTCGGCCGCCCGCTCGACGCCTGACGTGATCCACGGCCGGGTGGTGGTTCTGACGTAATCGACGGCCGCCTGCAGCGCGCCTTCGGCGGTGCCGAGATAAAAGTTGACGAAGACCAGCTGGATGAACGGCGTGTTGAAGGTCGACAATACAGGCGGCGCTGCGTCGGGGGCAGCCGGCGCACCGACGAAATCCTCCTCGTAGACCGGGAAGTCGCGGAACTCGACGCTGCCGCTGTCGGACAGGCGCTGGCCGATATTGTCCCAGTCGTCATTGGCGACATAGCCGGGGCGATTGGTCGGCACGGCGAAGCCGGCGATCTTGTCGTCGAGCGTGGCATTGGCGTTGATGTAGTCGGAGACCCGTGCCGCCGTGGAGAAGGATTTGCGTCCGTTCAGCACATAGCCGTTGCCACGACGAGTCAGCACCAGCCCGGGATCGCGCGGATTGACCGCCGCACCCCAATAGAGGTTCCTGGCGACGGTATCGCTGCCCAGCGCATGGGCACGGGCGGCATCGAGGGCCCAATAGATATACTGGCTGTTGACATAGTGGTAGCCGAGCAGCTGACCGATCGAGCTTTCGCCGCGGGCGAGAATGCGCACCAGCCTCAGTCCATCGACCCAGTCGAGGCCGCCGCCACCGATTTGGGTGGGATGCAACGCATTGAGCAGCCCGGCATTTTTCAACTTGATGATCTCGGCGAGCGGGGGACGGCCTTCGCGGTCGAGGTCTGCGGCGCGCCGGGAAAGATCGGCAGAGATATCCTCCGCACGGGCAAAGAGGTCTGCTCGGGTTGGGTTGCGGCTGGCCGCGAAGACGACATTGGACTGGCTCATGGGCGAAACTCCAATTCTCCAAAAGATGATCCGGCGGGAGCTTGAGGCTCCCGCCGGAAGGATCAGCGTGACCTCCTCAGAAAAGCTTGTCCGGAATCCAGCTCGCGGTTGCCGCATCGCTCGTGCTGAAGGCCGGAATCTTCGCAGCCAGTTCCTCGATCGTCTTGACGCCGGCCGCCCGCAGGCTCTCCTGCGTCAGAAGCGTCGGCTTCACGGTAATCTGATGGGGAACCGTCTGACCGGCGATCTCGAGGGCAGCGGCACGGATGGAGACGGCGCCGACGACGGCCGGATTGGTCGCGACGGTCGCAACCCAGGGGCTGCCTTCCTCGGTGATTTCCTGGATATCGGCGGTCGAGACGTCGGCCGAATAGATCTTCAGCTTAGCTGAAATGCCGAGATCGTTGGCGGCGAGCTTCACACCGCGGGCGAATTCATCATAGGGGGCAAAAACGACCGATATATCGGGATTGGCGGTGAGCGCGGCCTTCGCCTGGTCGGCGGTCGAGGTCGCCGTCGTGTCGCTGACATTGCCGAAACGGGCCTTTTCGACCACGCCCTTATTCTCCGACTTGAACTTGTCCCAGACCTCGTTGCGGCGGTCGAGCGGCGCAAAACCCGCGACATAGACATAACCGGCGTTGAAGTCTTTGCCGTTGTCCTTCACCACCTGTTCGAGCGCCAGCGAGGCGAGCTCGTGATCGCTCTGCTCCACCTGCGGGATCTTGGGGTTGTTGAGGTTGACGTCGAAAGCCACGACCTTGATGCCCTTGTCGAGCGCCTGCTGCACGACGTCGCCGAGCGATTCCGGAAGGCCGTGGTCGATGACGATGCCGGAGACGCCGAGATTGATCGCCTGCAGAATCTGCTCGCGCTGCTCGGCGGCGTCCTGCCGTCCGGGGAAGACGCGCAGGTCGATATCCAGCGCCTTGGCCTGGGCTTCCGCACCGGCCTGGTAGGCCTGGAAGAAATCGCCGGCCGAGATGTAGCTGATCAGAGCCACCTTGACCCCGCCCTTATCAAAGGGGGCCGGAGCGCCGGACAGGCCGTCGGCTTTTGCGCCTTGAATGAAAATGAACGGAATGACGGCGGCAGACAGTGCGAGCCGTGCGAGGGATTTCATCGTCGCGTTCCTTCTAGCAATCGGAAGCGTCGTCTGACGGGTTGGGAGCCCCGCGACGCATCGGATTATTTAGATATAATCTCTATGTTTTTAGTAGAGTAAATGATCCGATTTTCCGGGCTGCGGGAGATTCTTTGTTTCCCGGGGACAGTTTGTGAGGGAAAGGCGTGCCTGGAGTTCGACCACCCGGACGGGGCACACTCCTGATACAAATGCAGTCCCGGACATGATCGATGCCGCTTCTTCACATTGAAAATATCACCCGCAGTTTCGGGTCGACGCGGGCGCTTGCCGGTGCTGAACTGTCGCTGGAGCGCGGTGAGATCGTGGCGCTGATGGGTGCCAACGGTGCGGGCAAATCGACGCTGGTAAAGATCCTCTCCGGCGTCCTTCCGGCCGATGGCGGCACGGTCAGCTTCAATGGCCGCCCCTTTGCGCCGCGCAGCCCGGCCGACGCGGCAAAGGCCGGTGTCGTCACGGTGCATCAATCGACGGATCTCGTCGGCGCGGCTGGCCTGAGCGTTGCCGATGCCCTGCTGCTCAACCGGTTCGCCGATCGGAGCGCGCCCTTCTTCGTCTCGCGCGCCGGCATCCGCCGCGCCGCGCAGGCAATGCTCGATGCCGCCGGCTTCAGCCTGCCGATCGATCGTGATTTCGGCGACCTCGGCAGCGCCGACCGGCAACTGGTGGCGATCGCCCGGGCGCTTGCCAACCGCGCCGATCTGCTCATCCTCGACGAGCCGACGGCGAGCCTTTCCGGAGAGGAAAGCCGCCGCCTCTTCGATATTCTTCTCAGCCTGCGCAAGCGCGGCCTGGCGATCCTTTATATCTCGCACCGCACCGCCGATCTCGAAGCCATCGCCGACCGTGCGCTCGTCATGCGCGGCGGTCGCGTCGTCGGCACCTTCTCGCGGCCGATCGATTTTTCGAGCGCCATCGAGACGATGATCGGCCGCCGACTGGATGCGGCCCGGCCGGATGCGCGGCCTGCGACCGGTCCGGCGATTTTCGAGATGCGCGACATCAGCCTGCTCCCCGAAGCTGAGCCCTTCGATCTGTCCTTGCATGAGGGCGAGGTGGTGGCGATTACCGGCGTGCTCGGCGCCGGCAAGAGCCGGTTGCTCCAGGCGATCTTCGGCGTGACGGCGCTTGAGCGCGGCGCGATGTTCCTCGACGGCCGGCCTTACCGGCCGAAAAGCCCGGCCGAAGCGATCGCCGCCGGTGTGGCGATGGCGGCCGAAGACCGGCACCGTTCATCGCTGATGCCGCCGGCGTGGCCCGGCCATTCGCTGTCGGCGACGATCAGCCTGCCGCATCTTGGCAAATGGTATCCGCGCGGTTTCCTGGTCGGTGGCCGTGAACGACGCGAGGCCGAGCAGGCGATCGTCCGTCTCGGCATCAAGGCCGCCGGTCCCCTCGCCTCGATCTGGTCGCTCTCCGGCGGCAACCAGCAGAAGGCGGTGATCGCCCGCTGGGAGGCTGAACCGAGCCGGCTGCTACTGCTCGACGAACCCTTCCAGGGTGTCGACGTCGGCGCCCGTCATGACATCATCCGGGCAATCCGCGCCCGCACCGACCGGGCGACGCTGATCGCGACCTCCGACCCGGAGGAGGCCTATGAAGTGGCCGACCGCATCCTCGTCATCGACCGCCACGTGTTGAGGCCCGCGGCACACGGGGCCGCTTTTGCCTCCGTAATCCAGGGAATATCCGCATGACGACGATCGACGACGACACTCTTCCGCAGGCAAGCGCCCGGCCGAAGGCATCACCGCAAGCCGATAATGGTCGTCTTGCCGCCTTCGGGGCGTTCCTCCGGGCGGGTGCGGTGTTCATCCTGCTTACGGCTCTCGTCATCGGCTTCACCATCGCCGAGCCCGCCTTCATCAATATCGCCAATCTGATGAGTATTCTGCAGGCAGTGTCCGTCGTCGCCATTCTCGGCGCCGGCGTCACCGTGACGCTTGCTGTCGGCGGTTTCGACCTGTCGATCGGCGCGGTCGCCGCATCGAGCGTGATGGCGGCGAGTTATGCGATGATCGTCTGGCACCTCGATGCCTATGTGACGGTGCCGCTGGTGCTCGCCTTCGGCGCCCTGATCGGTCTCGTCAACGCCTTCCTGATCGTGCGCCTGAAGGTGCCGGATCTCCTGGCGACGCTGGCGATGATGTTCCTGCTTTCCGGTCTGCAACTGATCCCGACCGCCGGCCGGTCGATTTCGGCGGGCCTCACCCTGCCCGACGGTTCGAAGGCGACCGGCGCCTACGACCCGGCCTTTCTTCTGATCGGCCGCTACAGCATCCTCGGCACCCTGCCGGTTGCCGTGGTACTGATGGCGGTGGTCGCCGTCGCGCTTTTCATTCTCACCGAACGCACCCGCATCGGCCGGCTGCTGTTTGCGACCGGTGGCAACGAGGTCGCGACCCGGCTTGCCGGCGCGTCCACAGTCCGGCTGAAGACGCTCGCCTATGTGATTTCGGGCACGCTGGCAGCGCTGGGCGGCATCGTCATCGCCGCCCGCGTCGGGCGTGGCGATGTCTCCTCCGGCGGCTCGTTGCTGATGGATTCGGTCGCCGCCGCGCTGATCGGTTTTGCCGTCCTCAATCTCAGGCGTCCAAACGTGCTCGGCACCATTGCCGGCGCCGTCTTCGTCGGGGTGCTGCTGAACGGTCTCACCATGCTGAACGCCCCTTATTACACCCAGGATTTCGTCAAGGGCGCCGTGCTCGTCGGCGCCTTGGCGCTGACCTACGGCCTTGGCCGCAGCAATCCCTAATTCCAAGGAAGAAAGACATGACCCGCGAAATCAGGCTCAACGCCTTCGACATGAATTGCGTCGGACACCAGTCGCCGGGGCTCTGGCGCCATCCGCGCGACAAGTCCTGGACCTACAAGGATCTCGACTACTGGGTGCATCTGGCCAAGACGCTGGAACGCGGCAAGTTCGACGGGCTGTTCATCGCCGACGTGCTCGGAGTCTATGATGTGCTGAACGGCAATGTCGATGCCGCCCTGCGCCATTCGGCGCAGGTGCCGGTCAACGACCCGCTACAGCTGATCCCCACCATGTCCTACGCGACCGAACATCTCGGCTTCGGCCTGACGGCGTCGCTCTCCTTCGAGCACCCCTACACCTTCGCCCGCCGCATCTCGACGCTCGACCACCTGACCAAGGGGCGCGTCGGCTGGAATATCGTCACCTCCTACCTCAACAGCGGCGCGCTCAATATCGGCCAGCCGGCGCAGACGAAGCACGATGACCGCTACGATCTTGCCGAGGAATATCTGGAAGTCTGCTACAAGCTCTGGGAGGGAAGCTGGGAGGATGGCGCTGTCGTGCGCGACCGCGAAACCGGCATCTTCACCCATCCGGACAAGGTCCACCCGATCCGCCATTCCGGCAGGCATTTCAACGTGCCCGGCATTCACTTGAGCGAACCCTCGCCACAGCGCACACCGGTGCTCTACCAGGCCGGCGCCTCCAGCCGCGGCAAGGATTTCGCCGGCGCCCATGCCGAATGCATCTTCGTCGCTTCACCGTCGAAGGCGGTGCTGAAGCGCTATGTCGCCAATGTCCGCGAGGCGGCCGAACGCGTCGGCCGCAACCCGCGCGAAATCCTTGCTTTCAACCTGCAGACCGTGATCCTCGGTGAAACGGATGCGGAGGCACAGCGGAAATTCAACGAATACCGCAAATATGCCTCCTTCGAGGGCGCGCTAACGCTAATCTCCGGCTGGACCGGCATCGATTTCGGCCAGTTCGGGCCGGACGAAGTGTTGCGGCACCGCCATACCAATGCGGTGCAATCGGCTGTCGAGACCTTCACCACCATCGATCCCACCAAGGAATGGACGGTGCGCGAAATGGCCGATTGGGTCGGCGTCGGCGGTTTCGGCCCGGTCTTCGTCGGCTCGCCGCAGACGGTTGCCGATCTGATGCAGGAATGGGTCGAGGACACCGATGTCGACGGCTTCAACCTCGCCTATGCCGTGACACCCGAGAGTTTCGAGGATGCCGTCGATCTGCTGGTGCCGGAACTGCAAAAGCGCGGCGTCTACAAGACCGACTATGCCAAGGGAACGCTGCGGGAAAAACTCGGGGGAGCGGGGCCGCGGCTCGTTGCGCCGCATCCCGGGGCTGCCTATCGCAATCTCTTCGGCGAGCCCACCCGCGTCGCCGCCAGTGGCTGAGTGAATAATGGCGGGGTGACAAAAAATGTCTCGCGGTGTCCGAGGTTTAGAATTTAACCTCTATGACAATCGGCGTTTCACCCTGAATATGGGCGCTTGAAATTCGATCGATCAGGAGGGGTCATGACCGTACCATCTATCTCGCGGCGCACACTGATGAAGGGCACCGCCCTGCTCCTCGCTTCGACGACGCTCGCTCGCCAGGCGCTGGCGCAGGCGGCGCCTGCCGGTGGCCGGCTGATCGTTGCGGCCGATTCCGAACCGAAGAACCTCAATCCGGCGATCGTCGCCTCCAACGGCGTCTTCTTCGTTGCGAGCAAGGTGATCGAGCCGCTTGCCGAAGCCTCGTTCGACGGCAAGGACGGGCTTGCGCCGCGTCTCGCCACCTCCTGGGAGGGGTCGGCCGACGGCCTCTCCGTCACCTTCAAGCTGCGCGACGGCGTGACCTGGCACGACGGCAAGCCGTTCACCTCGGTCGATGTCGCCTTCTCGGCGCTCAACATCTGGAAGCCGCTGCAGAATCTCGGCCGCCTGGTCTTCGCCAATCTCGAAGCCGTCGATACGCCCGATGACTACACCGCCATCTTCCGCTTCTCCAAGCCGACGCCGTTCCAGCTCATCCGCAACGCCCTGCCTGTCGTCACCAGCGTCGTCGCCAAACACATCTTCGACGGTACCGATATTGCCACCAATCCGGCTAACACCACGCTTGTCGGTACCGGGCCGTTCAAGTTCGCCGAACACAAATCCGGCGAATATTACCGGCTGGTGCGCAATGAGAGTTACTGGGACAAGGAGCAGCCGAAACTCGACGAGATCGTCTTCCGCGTGCTGCCCGATCGCGAGGCTGCGGGTGCCGCACTCGAGGCTGACGAAATCCAGCTTGCCGCCTTTTCGGCGGTGCCGCTTGCCGATCTCGACCGCATCTCCAAGGTCGAGGGCATCAAGGTGATCTCCAAAGGCTACGAGGCTTTGACCTACCAGCTCGTCGTCGAGATCAATCACCGCCGCAAGGAACTGGCCGATCTCCGGGTCCGTCAGGCGATCGCCCAGGCGATCGACAAGAAATTCGTGGTCGACACCATCTTCCTCGGTTACGCCGCCGCTGCGACCGGCCCGGTGCCGAAGAATGCGCCGGAATTCTATACATCCGATGTCGCGACCTATGCGTTCGACCCCGCCGCCGCCAACGATATTCTCGACAAGGCGGGTTACAAACAAGGGCCTGATGGTAACCGTTTCTCGCTGAAGCTGCGCCCCGCACCCTATTTCAACGAGACCCGCCAGTTCGGCGATTACCTTCGCCAAGCGCTCGCCGTCATCGGCATCGATGCCGAGATCGTTAATGCCGATGCGGCCGCGCACCAGAAGGCTGTTTATACCGACCACGACTTCGACCTTGCCGTCGGCCCGCCGGTCTTCCGCGGCGATCCGGCGATCTCCACCACGATTCTCGTTCAGTCCGGGACGCCAGCCGGCGTGCCCTTCTCCAACCAGGGCGGCTACGTCAATCCGGAGCTCGACAAGATCATCAAACAGGCCTCCGAGACGGTCGACACGGCGGCGCGCACGGATCTCTACCGCAAGTTTCAGCAGCTCGTCGTCGCCGATCTGCCGCTGATCAACGTGGTGGAATGGGGGTTCATCACCGTCGCGCGCGACACCGTGCTCAATGTTGCGGACAATCCGCGCTGGGCGGTCTCGAACTGGGGCGATACCGCGCTGCAATCGTGATAGGATCGGCAGCAATTCTCTTCCAGAGGCCCTGTCCGGCGTGAAACGAGCCATCATCCTCCTGAGGCGCAGGGCAATCAGCAGCATTCCGGTGCTGCTGATCGTGGTGATCTTCACCTTTTTCCTGCTCGAATCCGCCTCGGGCGATGCCGTCGACGCCTATCTCGGTTCGATCGGCGGCGGCGATGCCGCACTGAGGCAGTCGCTGCGCGAGAGCTACGGCCTCGACCAGTCGATGTTTGCGCGCCTCTGGCTCTACCTTTCCTCGCTGGCGCGGTTCGATCTCGGCTGGTCGGTCGCCTTCAACCGGCCAGTCGGCGTGCTCATCACAGAGCGCCTGCCCAATACGCTGCTGCTGATGGGCAGCGCGACGGCACTCTCCTTTGGTATCGGCTCGGCGCTCGGCATCCTTGCCGGGGCGCGGCCGGGTAGCGTGCGAGATCGGATGCTGTCGATCGGCTCACTGATCGTCTATGCCATTCCGAGTTTCTGGCTCGGCCTGGTTCTCAGTATCGTTTTCTCGGTGAAGCTGCGTTGGTTTCCGATCGCCGGCGTGGAAACAATCGCTTCCGGCAAGACGGGATTTGCCCGCGCGCTCGACATTGCTGATCATTTGGTTCTGCCGGTGGGCGCGCTCGCGCTGATCTATCTCGCCTTGTTCCTGCGGGTGATGCGCAGCGGTATGGCCGAGGCCTGGAAGCTCGATTTCGTGCTCTTCGCCCGCGCCAAGGGCCTGTCGCGCGGCCGTATCGTGCTGCGTCACGTGGCGCGCAATGCGCTGCTGCCGCTCGTCACCATGCTCGGGCTGCAATCGGCGGCCATGCTCGGCGGCAGCGTGGTGATCGAGAGTGTCTTTGCGATCCCCGGTTTCGGCCGGCTGGCGCAGGAGGCGGTCAACGGCCGCGACGCGCCGCTGTTGATGGGCATCGTCGTCACCAGTGCCGTCCTCGTCATATCGGTCAATTTCCTCGTCGATCTCGTCTATGCCGCGCTCGATCCGCGCATCGGCGCATCGGAGGGCGGCGTATGAACTGGCTGCGGCGCCTGCTGCGCACACCGGAAGGTGCGGCCGGACTGGCGATCCTTCTCATCCTGCTTTTGGCCGGGCTGCTCGCTCCCGTCGTTTCGCCGGGCGATCCGCTGAGGATCGCCGGCCGCGCGTTGCTAGCGCCGTTCACCGATCCGGCTTTTCCGCTCGGCACCGACCGTCTCGGTCGCGACGTCCTGGCGGGGCTGCTCTATGGCGCGCGGACGTCGCTTGCCGTCGGCCTGGCGGCGGCGTTTTCAGCCATGGTGCTGGGGCTCTGTGTCGGCATGGTAGCCGGTTTTGCCGGCGGGCTCATTGACGAGGCGCTGATGCGGGTGGTCGACGCCTTCCAGATCGTGCCGGCTTTTCTCCTCGCCCTTGCCTTCGTCAGCACCATCGGGGTGTCGACGCCCATTATCGTCCTTGCCATCGCACTCGGGACGTGGGCCGATCCGGCACGGCTGACGCGAGCGCAGGTGCTTGCGATCCGCGAGCAGGATTATGTCGCCTCGGCAAGGGTGATCGGCATGCATCCGGCCGAAATCGCCTTTCGGGAAATCCTGCCGAACGCGCTGCCGCCGGTGCTGGCGCTTTCCGCCACCATCGTCGCCGGTGCTGTTCTCACCGAGGCAGCGCTGTCCTTCCTTGGCCTCGGCAATCCCAATATCGCCACCTGGGGTTCGATGATTGCCGAGGGCCGCAGCGTACTGCGTTCGGCATCCTATCTCTCGATCATACCGGGCGCTGCCCTCGCCGTGACCGTGCTCGGCGTCCATCTCTTTAGCGAGGGTCTCGGCCAGGCGCTCGGCGATAATGACGTGGGGGCGGCATGAGCGGTATTTTCTGCAGCCTGCGACAGCTTTCGGTCACCTATGGGCGCGGTGTCGCGGCCGCGCTCGACGGTATCGATCTCGATATCGTCGCCGGCGAAAGACTGGCAATCATCGGCGAAAGCGGCTCCGGCAAGAGCACACTCGCCCGCGCGCTAGCCGGCCTGCTGCCGGAGGGTGCGAGGGTCGGCGGCGAGATGCTCTGGCCCGGACTAGGCCATGCGCCCCGCCCGGGACGCGATTTCGGTGTCGTCTTCCAGGATCCCGGCTCCAGTCTCAATCCCGTGCTGACGATCGGAGAGCAGGTCGCCGAGGGCGCCAGGCGCCATCTCGGTCTCAGCTGGAAACAAGCCTATGTCAGAGCTGAGGAATTGCTCGGACGGGTGCGGATACCGCAGCCTGAAAAGACCATGCGGGCCTTTCCGCATCAGCTTTCCGGCGGCCAGCGCCAGCGCGTGGCGATCGCCGCAGCCATCGCTGCGAGGCCTGCGCTGCTGATCGCCGACGAGGCGACCAGCGCGCTCGACGTGGTCGTCCAGGCCGAGATTGTCCGTCTGCTCGACGGGTTGGTGCGCGAGGACGGCATGACGCTGCTGTTCATCACCCACGACATCGCGCTTGCCTCCGGTTTCGTCGACCGCATCGCCGTCTTCCGCAATGCGAGGCTGGTCGAGGCTGGCCCCGTCCGTTCCGTGCTTTCGGCGCCGAAAAGCGACTACACCGCCGCCCTGATCGCCAGCCATCGCGACCTCGCGACGCCGCCGCTGATCACGGAGGTGCAGCCATGAACGATGTGCTGCTTTCCGTCGAAAACCTGTCGAAAGGGTTTTCTTCCGGCGCGCGCCAGGTTGCCGCCCTCGACAATGTGTCGCTGACGATCGCGCCTGGGGAAACGCTCGGTCTCGTCGGGGCCTCCGGCAGTGGGAAATCGACGCTGTCGCGCATCCTGCTGCGGCTTCTCAGCGCCGATGCCGGGTCGATCCGCTTCGAGGGGGTGGATTGGCTTGCCCTGAACGGTGCGTCGTTGCGCCGCCGGCGGGCGCGCATGCAGATTGTGTTCCAGGACCCGCTCGCAGTCTTCAATCCGCTGGCGAGCGTTGGCGCCGTGCTCGACGATCCGCTTCGCATCCACGGCGTCGTCGCGAAAGACCGGCGCCCCGGCGAGATCGCCATGCTTCTCGAGCGTGTCGGCCTGCCCGCCGACTATGCCGGCCGGCCGATCCGCGCGCTGTCCGGTGGCCAGCGGCAGCGCGTGGCGATCGCCCGGGCGATTGCGGCACGGCCCTCGCTGCTGGTGCTGGACGAAGCCGTATCGGCCCTCGACGTCACCGTGCGCGGCAGGATCCTGGAACTTCTGGTCGATCTGCAGAAAGAACAGGGCATTGCCTGTCTGTTCATTTCACACGATCTTGCCGTGGTCCGCGCCGTTTCCCACCGCATCGCCGTCATGGATGGCGGGCGGATCGTCGAGACCGGTCCGGCCGCGGCGCTCGTTGCCGCGCCGCAATCCGATGCCGCTCGCGCGCTCGTTGCCGCCGTGCCCCGTCTCGCGACCGATCCCTGCTGAAGGAAGTATCCATGTCCGATCTTGGTTGGAATCCCCTGCATGGCGTACCCTCCTATCCCGCGGAACGCTACGCAGCCCTTGCCGACAGGATCGGCCGCCTATTGCGCAGCCGTGGCGACATATTGCTTGTGCAGGCAGAGGCAGTGGTGGCGCTGGAGGCGGCAGCGGTCAGCCTTGCGCGCCCCGGCCTTGCCGCACTCAACATCGTCACCAGCCTCTATGGCGGTTGGTTCGGGCAATGGCTGCGGCGGGGCGGTGCAACGGTCGCCGATATCGTCGCCGAACCAGGCCTGCCGATCGAGATCGATGCCGTCGCCAAAGCACTCGACGCCGGTTCTCGCATCGATGTGCTCGCTCTGGTTCATGCCGAATCCGCCAGCGGCATTCTCAATCCCCTGCCCGAGATACTGGCGCTTGCGCGTGATCACGGCATCGTCACCGTCGTCGATGCGGTCGCCTCGGTCGGCGGTCACGAATTCGATGTCGACGATCTCGGCATCGACATCGCGGTGATCGGCCCGCAGAAGGCACTCGGCGGTCCGGCTGGTGTCTCCGCGCTCTCGGTCAGCCGCCGTGCCTGGGATTTCATTCTCCGAGATGGCGCACCGCGCGATTCGATCTTGTCTTTGGCGGACATGAAGAGCTGGGTCGATAGCGGCCGGTTCGGCCTGCCGGGAACGCCGGCGCCGCTGGAATTCTTCGCGCTGGAAACGTCGCTCGACCGCATCGAAGCCGAAGGCCTGGAGAATGTGGTCGCCCGCCATGCGCTTGCCGCATCGGCAACACGGGCGGGGCTTGCGGCACTCGGAACTCCGGTCTGGGTGCCGGCAGCAAAGGCGTCGAACCTGGTGACGGCGGTGCCGGTGCCGGAGGCGCTGGCACCTGCCGTGCTGATCACTGCCGCCGGACGACTGGGGGTCGAGCTGACCGAAGGTGTCGGAACCGCGCCGGCCCGTCTCGTGCGGCTGAACCACACAGGTCCGCGCGCCACATTCCAGACGGTGCTGTCGAATGTCGTGGCCTATGGCGCGGCCCTCAGGCAGGCCGGTCATCTCGCGGATATATCAGCCGCTTCGGAGGCGATTTCGTCGGCCTATAGCCGCTGAGAGATGTTCCCGGAACCGGGACGGCATGTCGATGACCACAAGGCCGCCGCCCGGCTTACGCTTGGCCCGGCAAAAACCCTCCGGCATCCCGATAAAGCCGTATTCAGTCCTTGATAATCGTCGCTCGCCAAGGCAGGAGAGAGGCATCGTGGAGACTTGGTGCAGATGACGAGATTGCTGGATGCGCAGGGCCTGGAGATTTCGCATGAGGGGCACCGCACCCGCCTGAAATGGCATAGGTTGCGCAAACGGTTTGCCGATCCGCTGTTCTCAGCCGAGGTTATGGCGGAAGGATTTGCCGCCGGCGCTTCGATGGAGCTCGATCTGCGCGTGCGCGCCGATAGCGGTTTCGTCGTGCTGCACGACGAGGACCTCGAAGGCGAAACGACCGGGCATGGACCGATCGCCGAAAAAAGCCTTGGTGACCTCGGCGATATCAGGATGCAGGAGGGCGACCGGCCGCTGATCCTCAGCGAAGATCTCGCTGCCATGCTGCAATCCGCCCATCCGGCCGCGCTGCTGCAATTCGACATGAAGGACGACTACGAGGCGATCGGCGCCAGGGGCATTGAGCATCTTGCCGCGCATTTCCGCCATATCGCCGCCTCGGTGATCGTTAGCGGCGGCAGTCTCGATCTCATCGTCGCGGTCAAGGAGAAGCTTCCGCATCTGCTGCGCGGGATCGACCCCACCGACAAGCTCTACGATATCAGCAAGGCTCGCGGCTGGAAGGCTGTCGAGGCGGAATTGCGCGCCGACCTGCGCGGCCCGACCGAACCGGACACGATTTATTTGCAGTGGTCACTGATCCTGGACGCCGCCAGGGACGGTCTCGACATGATCGCGCTCTGCCAGGATCAAGGCAAACGCGTCGATGCCTGGACCTTCACCCTGAAGGATCCGGAGGCTGGTTTCAGCGAAGAGGAATGGTTGAATTTCTCGGCGCTGATGGCCCTGAAGCCGGATCAGATCACCACCGACGAGGCACCGGCGACCGAACGCGCCTGGCGCCGCCGCATGGCAGTCTAACGACAAGCATCGGAGTATCATTTCGAAAGGTGTGAGCCGCTGTCGGGACTCTATTTCTCGGCCTGTCGCATGTTTTGCGTAATTTGCATCATTTTAAACTTCTGATGCTATCCATATCCAGCAGACAAATGTTGGTGTTCGATATGCAAGTTGTTGATACTAAAGCAATTGCGCAACAAGCAAATTCCAGCTTGCAGGAAGCGTGGCATCTTGGGTGCACAGGCCGCTCCGTCGAGGCACTCACACTGGCCGGCCAGATCCTTGCGGATGCCACGGCGCGGGGCGACGATCGGCTCGCAGCTCAATGCGACACCGACATTGGCTGGTACTGTTTTCAGATCGGCAAGGCCGAACTTGGCCTGACGCATGTCCGCCGGGCGGTAGACTTCTGGAAAACGAACGGGGAGCCCAGGCAGGAAGCCTATGCCCGGGCCTATTTCGGATGGCTGCTGCTGGAATTGGGCCTGCCGGAGGAAGCGATCGAAGAAGCCACGCACGCGTTGGATCTGGCCGACAAGACAGCAGACCCGAAAGCGCAAAGCCTGGCCACCAACGTCATTGGAATTATCTTCTGGTACAACAAGCAGCCCGACCGGGCCATCCTGATGAGCGAGAGGTCTGTCGAACTCGCCAGATCGATCGGCGACAAGACCTATGAATGCTGGTGGCTCATCAATCTCGGCGGCGCTCATTCGGAAGCCGGATATATCGCGCAGGCGCTCGATCAGCCGGAGCAAGGCCACCAGATGCTGGTGAGAGCGCTGGAACTGACCGAACAGGCGCTCGACATCGCAACCGAGACTGGCGATCGCTGGGCTGCCCGCATCTGTCTCGGCAACAAAGCCGAGTTCCACAGCCAC
Source organism: Rhizobium sp. IY2 (assembly GCF_047532935.1). NCBI lineage: Bacteria > Pseudomonadati > Pseudomonadota > Alphaproteobacteria > Hyphomicrobiales > Rhizobiaceae > Rhizobium > Rhizobium sp. IY2. Next base: position 801,079 of record NZ_JBLKNU010000002.1, on the reverse strand, counting down.
CTGGGCGAGCATGACAAGGCGCTCCAGTGCATGGTCCGCTACCGGCTGTTGCAGGAGAACAGCTATGTCAGGGACAGGCAGCAATATCTCTACACCTTGGGCCAGATCTACAACAATTCCGGCAAATTCGCGGAAGCTCTAGCGCCGCTGCTCGCGGCGGTGGAGCTGATAGACGATGGCGGCAGTTTCGATTCCTATATCCAGATCTATCTTCATCTGTCGCAAGCCTATGAGGGGCTGGGACAGTTCGATCCGGCGCTGGCGGCCCATAAAAAATATCACCAAGCCTATTTGCGCAATAGCGCCGAGAGAACCCAGCAGCGCGCCCGCCTTGCCGAAATCTACTATGAAACCAAGCGGTTCAAGGAAGTTGCCGAAACGGAGACGAAGCGCGCAGAAACGCTGGAGGCCTCCTATCAGAAGCTGCAGGAGCAAACCGATATCCTTGCCAGTGCCGTCTATGTGGACCCGCTGACCGGCCTCTATAACCGCAAATATCTCGACAGCCGTTTCAAAGAGCTGACGTCCGAGAAGCGCCCATATTCCATCGCTATGCTGGATGTTGATCACTTCAAGTCGGTCAACGACAACTTCTCTCACATGATCGGCGACCAGGTCCTCAGTGCCATTGGCACCATATTGCGCGGCCAACTGCGCATTACCGATCAGGCAATTCGCTTTGGCGGCGAGGAATTCGTCGTCCTGCTCGCCGGCGCTCCCCGGGGCGCCGCCGATGTCTGCGAGCGGCTGCGTTTGGCCGTTGAACAGTGGGCCTGGTCCGAGATCTGCAACGGGTTGCACATTACGATCAGCATCGGTGTCGCCGGCACCCTGTCTGCCAATTCTCCGAACGAGATCCTGGCGATCGCCGATCAGAATCTCTATGCGGCGAAAAAGAGCGGCCGCAATCGCGTGGTTGCCTAACCGGCGTTTCCGCAGCTTTCGGGTCAAGGTCGCAGTTACGCCAAATCGGGCGGGTCGCCTCTTTGGGAATGGCTATTTATAGTCCTTCAATGTCGAGGATGAAGGCGAATTCGCCGGCAAGCCCCGGCGCGTGGGCTATGACAGGCCCGCCTTGCGCAAGCAGCCTGTCGACCGGCGGCATCGCCACCACAGCGCCGGCCTCTTCGGCGATCAGCGCGCCGGCGAGCATGTCCCAGGCATTGAGGTGGCGTTCGTAATAGAGATCGGCAGCGCCCTCGGCGACGCGGACGAGGTCGATCGCGGCCGCGCCCATGCGGCGATAATCCATGCCGCGTTCGTGGAGCCGCCGCGAAAGCGCGAGATGGTCTTCAAAGCTCGTCTTGCGGGAATGACCGAGAATGACCAGCGCATTGGCCGGATCAACGGTCGCAGCCGCGTGCACCGGAAGCCCGTCCTTGAAGGCGCCGCCGCCGCGCACGGCGTGAACGACCTTGTCGGCGGCGGCGTCATAGACCACGCCGATCTCAACCTTTCCCGAGACGACGAAGGCGATCGATACGCCCCAGTGCCGGAAACCCCTGATATAATTGGTGGTGCCGTCGATCGGATCGACGACCCAGGTGCCGCCCTCGCCCGATCGTCCGCCGCTCTCTTCGCCCATGAAAGTATCGTCCGGAAAGCGCGACAACAGCCCGTCGCGGATTGCCTGCTCGGCCTTTCTGTCGGCGATGGTGACGAAATCCTGCAATCCCTTGTTCTCGACGGCGAGAATGCCGGGGTCAGAGTCGCGCCGAAACCGGGCCGCTTCCCGTCCGACCTCAAGGGCAACTGACATGGCGACCTCCGCCCGAGCGCGGATGGCGGCGGCATCGAATGCGGAATTCATCAGGCAGTCCTTCTTCTGATCAATGTCACCGGCGTGAATTCGACACGCGCCGTCAGGTCCGGCTCGGCCATCCGGCTCATCAGCAGATCGACCGTCTTTTCGGCCTGGACGTCGCAGGGCTGGCGGATGGTCGTGAGATCGTAAGCGGTCCAGCTCGCTTGCGGAATGTCGTCATGGCCGATGATGCGGAGCGGCGGAGCGTCATCGCGGCCGCGGCCCTGCATGACGCGGTCGATCACGCCGCAGGCCATGTAGTCGTTGGCGCAGAACAGTCCGTCGATGCCCGATGCGGCAAGTTCGGCTGCCGCATCATAACCGCTCCGGTAGTTGTTGATCCTTACCTGCAGGAATTGCGCCTCGACGCCGAGCTGCCTGCAACGCGCGATGAAGGCCTCGCTGCGCCGTCGCGCCGTATAGGATACGGCAGGTGCGGCCATCACGGCGGGCTTTCGCACGCCGCTGTCGATCAGCTGGGTGGCGGCTAGATGGCCGGCCATCCGGTCGTCGGAAATGATGCGGTCGACGAAGGGGATGTCGTTGCCCTTGTTGATGAGCACGATCGGCACGCCTTCGGCCGCGCACTGCTCGCAGATCTCGGTCGGCGGTGCGTCCGAGGTGACGATGACGCCTGACACGGCGTAATGCAGCAGCTGACCGATGACCGTCGAAGTATCGGCCTCCGGCGAGGTCGGCAGCAGGATGGGACGAAAATTACGGGCGAGCAGCACTCTTGCGAGATTCTCGATCTGTAGCGTGCGGAACGGGTTGTCGAGGCCGGCAGCGACAACGCCGACGAGATCGGAGCGTTTGTTGGTCAGGCTTCGAGCAAGATAGTTCACCCGGTAGCCGAGTTCCTTGGCGGCCTGGTAGACTTTCTCGCGCGTCTTCGGCGAGACGCTGGCATCCGGCGTGAAGGCGCGCGACACGGCGGCGCGCGAGACGCCGGCCACACGCGCCACATCGAAGGAGGTTACCTTGCGCGGTCCCTTATCCCTGTCTGCCAACTGCTTTTTCCTTAACCGCAGGCGACCGCATCAGATCGGGCAGATCCGTGCAGATGCCGAGAACGGGAAGCTTCATGATGTCGTCGAGAATGGCCGGTCGCTCCTCGTGCCAGAGCACGATCTCGCGGCCCGCCTCGAAGGCGCGGTTCATCAGCGCCTCGGTGACCAGATCCTGCGGACGCTCGCCTGCCCTCTCCCAGCAGAGATGCAGGATATCGGCGCCGGCCTCGTCGCCGAGCGCATGCGGATCGTGGCCAACGCGGATCAGCACCGAGAGCGGAAAATCGCAAGCCGCGTCACGGAGTTCGCGCACCTGCGCCGTGTCGAAGGAGCCGAGACAGGCGAAACGCTGGTTCATCTCGGCAAGATGCCGCCAGCAGCGCATGCCGGTTCCAGGCGCTTTCAGCTCGACATAGAGACCGGTCCCGGTCTCGCGGCCGAGAGCGGCGACCTCCGAAAAGCTCGGCACGCCGACACCGTCGAGCCCGGCAAGCTCCGCTGCCGTCATTTCGGAAATGCGGCGGTCGATGCCGAAGACGCGCTCGAGATGATCGTCATGCGAGACGACGACCACGCCGTCGCTGGTCAGCTGCGTGTCGAGCTCCCACATCTCAGCGCCGAGTTCGGCGGCGCGGCGAAAGGCGGCAAGCGTGTTCTCGGGTTCATGGCCGCTGGCGCCACGATGGCCGATGCAAAATGGAAGCAGGCCCTTGGCCGCTGGCCAGCCGTAACGCTCGAAAAATCCCGAAAAATCGTGGGTCATCAGAGCCTCCTGCCATGTTCATCGAAGACGAATATGCCGCGGCTGTCGATCGCCCAGCGGACGTCGTCGCCGACATGGATATCGCTGCGTACCGGCTGGATGGAGCGCAGCAGCGGCCCGCCGGCAAGAGCCACATCGTAGAGGTTCTCGCGGCCTTGCGTTTCGGCGAAGGTGATCTTGCCGGGCACGGGGATGTCGCCCGCCGGCGTGAAATGCTCCGGCCGGACGCCGAGCATCAGCTTCGTACCCTCGGCGGCGCCGATGGTATCGGGCAGCGGCACGCGGATCTCGCTTTCCGGGATCGTGAATGCGCCCTTGTCGACGACGCCGCGCAGGAAGGTGATCGGCGGGTTGCCGAGAAAGCCGGCGACGAAGGCGGTCTTCGGATCGTTGTACATTTGGGCCGGCGTGGCGATCTGAACGATCTCGCCTTCCTTCATGATGGCGATGCGGTCGCACATGCTCATTGCCTCCACCTGGTCATGGGTGACGAGAATGGCGGTGATGCCGGTCTCGCGCTGCAGGCGGCGGATTTCCGAGCGCATTTCGAGGCGCAGCTTGGCGTCGAGATTGGCGAGCGGTTCGTCGAGCAGCAGCACGTCGGGTTTGCGGATCAGCGCGCGGGCGAGCGCCACGCGCTGCTGCTGGCCGCCGGAAAGCTGGGCCGGCCGGCGCCCCATCAGGTTGCCGATCTGCACGAGGGCTGCGATCTGGTCGACCTCCTTTCGGATTTCGGCGGCGGACACGCCCTTCACCTTCAGGGGAAAGCCGATGTTTTCGGCAACCGTCATGTGCGGGTAGAGCGCATAGGATTGGAAGACGACGCCGACATTGCGGGCTTGGCTCGGCAGATCGGTGACGTCGCGGTCACCGAAGAGGATGCGTCCGCCGGTCGGCCGGTGAATGCCGCAGACAGCAAAAAGCGTCGTCGATTTGCCGCAGCCGGAAGGCCCGAGCAGCGCCAGCATCTCGCCGTCGCCGACTTCGAGCCGCATGTTCTCGATGACCTTGGTGGAGCCGAAGCTCTTCGAAAAATTGTCGAGGAGGATGCGCATCAGCCTTTGCTCCCGCCGCCGTAGATGTTCATGAGATATTTGTTGAAGAGTGCGTAAGCGATCAGAACCGGGAGGAAGTAGAAGATGCCGACCGCTTTGAACATGTTGAAATCGTAATTGTTGTCGTCGACGAGGAAGCCGGCGAGATAGACCGACAGCACCTGCACCTGATTACCAGGCGCCAGCACCTGCGGCAGGATAAATTCACCCCAGCCGGAGAGGAAGGAGAACAAGCCGAGCGCCATGATGCCGGGCTTGACTTGCGGCAGCACAAGGCTGCGCCAGACCCGGAAACGCGAGGCGCCGTCGACGACACCGGCCATTTCGATTTCCCACGGCACGGTGTCGTAGAAGCCTTTCATCAACCAGATGCCGAGCGGCAGGTCGATCGCCGCCTTTACCAGGATGACGCCGATCAGCGAATTGTAGAGGCCGATCATCTGCAGCACGATGAAGATGGCGATGATCAGCGTCACCGAGGGGAAGGCATGCAGCACCATGACGCCGGCAAGGAAGAAGCCGCGCGCCGGGACGTTTAGCCGCGATAGCACATAGCCCGCCATCGACGAGACGATGAGCACGACGCTGGTGGTGCAGGCTGCAAAGAGCAGCGTATTCACCGTCACTTGCCAGATGTTCGCCTTGCCCGCCGTCGTCTGCCACAGGAAACGCCAGTGCTCGAGCGTCAAGCCGGAGGGCAGCAAGGCATCCGGCTGCCTTACCGTCACGGTGTCGAGGAAGAGATAGGCATACATCAGGAGCAGCGGCAGGCTGACGATTGTCAGTGCCGATATGACGGGCCAGCTGCGGTAATTTGCCGAGGGCTGCGATTGTTCGGCCATGGTCAATCCTCGATCAGGGGCTTGGCGACAAGCGTGCCGTAGTTGAAGACTCGCAGATAGAGGAGCGACAGCACCACGCCGATGACGACGAGCACCAGCGCCATGGCGGCACCCAGCCCATATTCGAGATTGCCGGCATAATTCCTGAGCGCGGTGTGATAGGCGGCCAGCGCCCAGACCTCGGTCGAGTTGCCCGGTCCGCCATTGGTGGCTAGCAGGATTTCATTGAAGGAGGCGAGCAGCGACAGCGTCTGATAGCAGGTGACGAAGAGGATCGGCCAGCGCATCTGCGGCAGAATGATGTAGCGGATCTGCTGCCAGCGTGAGGCGCCGTCGACCTCGCTCGCATAGAACTGGCTCTTCGGAATGGCTTTCATCGCCGAGGAGAAGACCAGCATGCCCATCGAGGCGCCGATAAAGCCGTTGATCAGCACAACGAAGATCCAGGCATTATAGGCGTTGTCGAGCAGGTAGTTCTTCGGGGGATAGCCGAACTTGCCCATCAGGATGGAAATGAAGCCGGTATCCCAGGCAAGCCATTTCCACAGCATCACATAGATGACGACGGGGGTGATGCGTGGCAGGAGCCAGATGCCGCGGAAGATCGAGGCTGGCGTCGGCGGCATGTAATGCGTCCAGATCGCCAGCAGCAGCGCATAGCCGACATTGAAAAGCGTCAGCACCAGCGCGACATAGAGCACGGTATTCAAGAGCACGCGCGCCATGTCGGGTGAAGTGACCAGGCGCGAGAAATTGTCGGTCGTCCAGATCCAGCCGGTATAGGTGGCCGTGGCGACGGTTTCCTTCTGTTCCGGGGTCAGCTTGAAACCCAGAGAATCCAGCGCCGAAAAGAGCTGCTCCTTGCTGTCGAAGCGAGTGTTGAGGACGGAGCGGTTGAACTGTTCGGAGATCTGCTTGACCTCGCGCGTCGAAGGCCGCTCGGCGAGATCCTTGAGCATGCGCTCGACGTCGCGGCGTGCTGGAAAGACCTCGCCCATATGTTTGGCACGCAATTCCGCCGAGATCCCAGGCGCAAGCCCGAGGCCCTCGACGGCCTTGAGGCCAGCTTCGTCGACCGTGTAACGCGGTTCGGCCATCTCGGCGGCAATGTCGGGCAGCGCCGATTTCAGCGCGATCAGGGAATTGGGCGCGATCTGGTAGACACCGCCTGATATGCCGGTCGCCGTCGTCATGCTGGTCATCGAGAAGACTGCCGTCAGGACGACCGGCATCAGGAAGAACAGGACGATCATGATCGCCGCAGGCGCAATCATCACCAGTCCGAGCGTTCTGGACGATTTCATGGAAGCCCCTCATCGCGAACCGACCGGGCGGCGGGTGCTGCCGCCCGGAGCTTCGATCTTAGCGGATGACGATCTTGTCGCCGAGCGTGCTCTTCAGCTCGCTCTCGGCATCACCAATGGCGGCGTCGACGGTCTTGGCGCCGGTCCAGGATGCCTCGAGGTTCTTCCACATGATGTTCCAATATTTGCCGAAATCGGAATTGTTCGGCATGGCATTGGCATGCGGCAGCAGGCGCTCGGTGGCTTCGCGGGTCCAGCGGTCGGCCGAGTAGAAATCGACTTGCGATTCCGCCTCGGAAATGCCGAGATGGGCCGATTTGACCGCATGCAGCGCGTTGATGCGCGGCTCGGAGGCGATCGTGATCAGCTGGGCGGCGATATCGGTGTCTTCCTTGTCGTGACCCGCTGTCAGCAGGTAAACGAGCGGGTGAGTCAGCGTGTTGGCCTTTCCGCCTTCGCCGGCCGGGATCAGCGTGAAGATCACATTGCCGAAGAAATCCTTGAGGCCTTCCTGGTTGACAAGGCGGGCATAGTGCCAGGTGCCGCCGTCCCAGATGCCGGCCTTGCCGGTGGCGACTTCCTTCCACCACTGGTCGCCCGGCATGCCGATGTGGTTCTTCTTGGTGACACCTGATTTAACGGCATCGGCGAAGAACTGGTAGGTGCGGGTCATTGCCGCCTTGTCGAAAACGAGCTTGCCGCCTTCTTCCATCGTGCCGCCGAAGCTGGTGTAGAACTGCCAGTAGTCGGGTCCGTTGCTGGCGCGCGGATAGAAACCGTAGCCGGCCTGGACCAGGCCTTTGTCCTGCATCTTCTTGGCGTCTTCGAGCAGGTTCTTCATGGTGTACTTGCCGTCCTGGACGCTCTGCGGCAACGCATCCAGATCGGCGTCGCTGTAGCCGATCGCCTTCATGTAAGGCTTCCAGAAGAACATCGGACGAGACTCGGCATCCTGCGGAATGCCGTAGACCGTGCCGTTGTAGGAGGCTATCTGCAGCAGATTTTCATAGATGCCGTTGAGCGGCCAGGAGTCGAGATCGACGTAATCCTCGATCGGAACGATAAGGCCGGCCTGCGACCAGGGCGCGATGTCTTCATGGCCGCTGACGACGATGTTCGGCGCGGTCTTGGCTTCCGCGGCAAGGGTCAGCGCCTGCTTGAAGTCCTCCCAGGCGGAGTAGGATTTCTTGTCGACGGTGATCTTCAGGTCTTCGCCCTTGAGGGCGGCCTGGCGCTGCAACTGCTGGGCCGCGATCTCGATGGCGTCGAGGCGATAGACGTCGTTCGGGCCGGTACCGCCGGCCCAGACGCTGATGGTAACGTCCTTGGCAAAGGCGAAAGCGGAGGTCGAGGCCAGAATGGTGGCCGCGATCGTGAGGGATTTCAAGCTCGGCAGAATAGTCATCTTCTTCGTCTCCCTAGAAGAGCAGTGTGAAGCCTCTTGACGGGTCAGCACTGCTGATGATGGCCGCTCCGAAACCCCACGAAAACGTGACAATGTCCGCTTTATGGACTGAACGTAACGGCCGAATGACAAAATTGAGCACGTGTGCAAATTTATTATGCCGATGTCCGGAAGACTTGCAAGCGGCGGTTTTCGACGGGCGTCTTTTACGCTTCAAATTGCGCTTTTCCTGCGTTAACGTCCCGCCATGAGCCTCGAATCCGTCCGCGCCTTTCTCAGCGTCCACGCACCCGATATCGAAATCATCGAAACCGCCGAGAGCTCCTCGACGGTGGCGCTTGCCGCCGAAGCCCACGGCGTCGAGCCGGCCCAGATCGCCAAGACGATCTGCCTGCGCGTCGGCGAGCAGATGATGCTGGTCGTTGCCGGCGGCACGGCAAGGCTCGACAATCGCAAGTTCAAGGACACCTTCGGAGCCAAGGGGCGCATGCTCGACGCCGAAGAGGTGGTGGCGGTCACCAGCCATCCGGTCGGCGGCGTCTGCCCTTTCGGCCTGCCCTCGCCGCTGCCCATCTATTGCGATATCTCGCTGAAACGTTTCGATGAAGTCGTGCCGGCGGCCGGCTCGACGAATTCGGCCGTGCGCATCGAAACCGGACGGCTGGCCGAGCTGACCGGCGCCAGCTGGGTCGATGTCTGCCAGTAAAACTGGCCGAAGAACTTCACACCGGGGAAAGACTACCTATATTACCTCTCGACATGCCGTCATTGTGCATGACAGGAGATCAGGAATGCCGAGTGCCGTTTCGCGTTTTGCCAAGATCGCGGCAATTGCCGCACTGACGAGCGCTACCGTTTTTGCTTCCCTCGACGATGCCGAGGCGCGCCGCGCCGGTAGCGGCGGTTTCGGAAGTCGCGGCACGCGCACCTTCCAGGCTCCGCCCGTCACCAGCACCGCGCCCGGGACTGCGGCACCGATCGAAAGATCGATGACGCCGCGTCCACCGACCACGGCACCGGCGACCGCGCAGCAACCCTTCGGTACCCAGCGCCCCGGTCTCTTCGGCGGCTTCGGCCGTTCGATGATCGGCGGCCTGATTGCCGGCGGCCTTCTCGGCATGCTGCTCGGTCACGGTTTCGGCGGCGGCTTCGGCTTTCTCGGCATGCTGCTGCAGATCGCGCTGATCGGCGGCGCCGTCATGCTCGCCATGCGTTATTTCGCCAATCGCCGCCAGCCTTCCTACGGCGTCGGCGGCCAGAGCCGATCCTCGCCACAGTCCTATGGCCAGCAATCCTATAGCATGTCGCCTGCCGGCAATTCGTCCTTCCACATCCCGGCGATCGGTTCGGGGGCCGGTTCAGCTTCGTCTTCGCGCGGCAACCGCCCGAGCGACGAGATCGGGCTGGCGCAGGCCGATCTCGATCAGTTCGAGGAACTGTTGACCAGCGTTCAGTCCGCCTACGGCGCTGAAGATTACGGCACGTTGCGGCGCCTGACGACGCCCGAGGCCATGTCCTATCTTGCCGAGGAACTCGGCGAAAACGCCACCAACGGCGTGCGCAACCGCGTTTCCGACGTCAAGCTGCTGCAGGGAGACATTGCCGAAGCCTGGCGCGAGGACGGGCAGGAATTTGCCACGCTCGCCATGCGCTACTCCTCGATCGACGCCATGGTCGAACGCGACAGCGGCCGTGTCGTTTCCGGCGACGACCGCCGCCCGAGCGAAAGCGTCGAGATCTGGACCTTCGTGCGCAAGCCGGGCGCCGACTGGAAGCTCGCCGCGATCCAGGGCACGGAGCAACGCGCCGCGTGATGCGGCGCGCAAAGCCGATACTCTCTTTAATTCACTGCGACCGGTTTGGAACGCATGCGGGAAACCGTCTCGCGTTCCGCCCGCTTGCAGCGCATCGGCGGCAGGCCGCGATCCATCAGGTCCATGTCTTCGAGCACCATCTCGCCCATCTTCTTGAAGGCGCTGTCGAGTGCGCCGGCGCGATGCGCCGAGCGGATGAAGCCCTTCAGGCTCCGCACCGGATGATCGGCCGGCAACGGCTCTTCAGGGTAGACGTCGCTCGCCGCGACGATATGGCCTGACGAGACGGCCGCCATCAGCGCATCGAAATCGACGACATCGGCGCGGCTGAGCAGGATGAAGGCGGCGCCCTTGCGCATGCTGGCGAAGGCCTCCGCGCCGAGAAATCCCCTGTTCTCGCTGGTGACGGCGGCGGCGACGAAGATGAAATCGCTCTTCGTCAGAACGTCCTCCAGGCTTGCCGGCTCGACGCCGTTTTCCTCGAGGATCGATTGCGGCAGCCAGGGATCGAACACCCGGATGCAGGCCCTGAAGCCGGACAGCACTCGTCGCAGCGCCTTGCCGAGATCGCCGAAGCCGACGATGCCGATCTCGGAGCCGGCGAGCAGCCGCGCGCTTGCATTGCCCTCCCCTCCCCAGAGTTCGTTGCCCTGGCGGAAGGCGACATCCGCATCGACGATGCCGCGCGCCAAGGCCAGCGCGAAACCGAGACCGATTTCGGCGACCGGCTCGGCAAAGACCTGGCCTGTGGTCACGACATGGATGCCGCGCTGGAACAGCACCTCATAGGGCATGTTGTTGAGAAGATTGCTTTCGACATTGAGGATCGAGCGCAGGGCCGGCATCCGTCCCAGCGTTTCCGCCGAAAGCGGCGGCTGGCCGATGATGTAGCGCGCCTTGCCGAGGATCTCGTCGCCGAGGGCCGCGATATTCTCGGGGTCGGCCTCGATGATCTCGTATTTTGCATGCAGTTCGGCGCGCGCCTTGTTACTGAAGATCAGGTCGAGCGTGCGCGGCTCGGGGGCGCTGATCGCCAGCGGCCGTTCAGTGTTCGTCATGGGCATCTCCTCCACCGCGGCGGCTTGCGCCATCTCCGCCGGACGATTGATAGCCGCTGTGCGCGATCGTTTCCAGTTCGCGGAAAAGAACTTTGAAAAACGAGGACGCTCGGCGCCGAGAGGCGCTATCGAAAGCGGCATCTGCCTATCAGATAAGCAATTGAATCGGCTTGGTATTTCGCGGCATTTTCGTTGACGGCGAGAATTCTTTGAACTAGCGTGATGCACGCGACTTGGAACCACGCCTGTGTTCGGCGGCCGCAGGATATTCGAAAACTCACGAGGGAATGAGCAATGAAATCAGCACTCAAGAGCGGTCTGCTTGCCTTGGCTGCCGCAGCGCTTCCAGCCGTCGCCTATGCCCATCCCGCCATCGGCGAAGCCGCCGGCTTCAGCCATGGCTTTGCCCATCCGATCTCTGGCCTCGATCATGTCCTCGCCATGGTGATGGTCGGTGTTTTCGCATTTCAGCTGGGCGGCCGCGCCACCTGGCTCGTGCCGACGACCTTCGTCTTGGTGATGGCACTTGGTGGTGTCCTCGGCGCTACCGGCGTCAATATTCCCTTCGTTGAAACCGGCATCGCGCTTTCCGTCGTCGTCCTCGGCGCCATCGTCGCGCTCAATGTCAAGGCGCCGCTCGCCGCAATACTCGGTATCATCGGCCTCTTCGCCATCTTCCACGGTCATGCACATGGTGCCGAAATGCCGGAAAATGCCGCCGGTGCTGCCTATGCTGCCGGCTTCATGATCGCGACCGCACTGCTGCATGCCGCCGGCCTCACGCTTGGTTACCTCATCGGCCGCGCCGGTGAACGTCAGGGGCTTTTTGTGACGCGTACGGCAGGCGGCATTGCCGCCATATCGGGCGTCGGTATCCTGGCCGGCTTGATCTGAGCCTGGCATTTCTGAACAAATACGAGGCGGCGTCCTAGACATCTCAATCCGACAGAACGCCCGGCATGCCTAGCGCATCGCCGGGCGTTTCTGCGTCATCGCTGCAAAGGGCTCCGGATTTGACCCAAGTCAAATTCACCGGCGTTGCGCCCGGCTATAGATAGCCAACGATCAACGACGGGACACCCAAATTGACGCAGGCCTGCCTTGCCCATTGCCGGCGAGACGCGAAAGTCAGTATATTAATTTCAGAAATTTCTGAAATCACAGACGCAACGGAAACGACTATGAACCTTCCGCCTCTCGTCCAGTCCTTTGTTCTCCATTTCGGCGAAATGGGATCCCGCTGGGGAATCAACCGCACGGTCGGCCAGATCTACGCCCTGCTCTTCGTTTCTCCGGCGCCGCTCTGCGCCGAGGAGATTGCCGAGTCGCTCGGCATCTCGCGCTCCAATGTGTCGATGAGCCTGCGCGAACTGCAAGCCTGGAACCTCGTTCTTCTCAAACACAGGCCGGATGATCGCCGCGATTTCTTCACGACGCCAGATGATGTCTGGCACATATTGAGGACGCTTGCCGAGGAGAGAAAGAAGCGGGAAGTCGATCCGACGCTGTCTGTTCTGCGCGAAATCCTGATGCAGCGGCCGGCGAGCGACGCCGAGCGCCATGCGCAGCAGCGGATGAGCGAGATGCACACGCTGATCGAGCAGCTGACGCATTGGTATGACGACGTAAAACAACTTGAAACGGAAAGGCTCGCAACGCTACTCTCGCTGGGTGCGAAAGTGACCAAGCTTCTGGAGGCCAAGGACCGGGTCGTTTCGCTCGGCCGCAGCCGCCGGCCAAATCCTGCGAACAAGAGTTAGCGCCATGGGCACTGCTTTCTTCGACGCGAAGGACAGACAAGAGGCCGAGCCAATGCCGGAGGGCGATCCTGTCTCGCCTGTCACAGGTCCCAACGGTGCGAAAGGCGGGCTGCGCAGAGCGGCAATGCTGCAGGCGCTGGGCGCCGCCATCTGGATCCCGCAGGCCGGGTTGCTGGCCGTCTCGGTCGGCCGCATCGCCGATGGCGGCGGATGGCATGACGTTCTATGGCCGGCCCTCGGCATCCTTGTCCTCGGGTTTGCAAGAAGCTGTCTCGACGCGGCCGGCGGCCGCCTGGCCTTTCATGCCGCGCGCGGCGAGCTCAGCCGCAGGCGGAAGATTGCCGCCGCGGCACTTTCCATGTCGTCGCCGATCGATCGCAGCCGGCCGGCCTCCGGCAAAGCCGCAAGTGTGCTTGGCGAACAGGCCGAACTTATCGTGCCTTACCTCGCCCGTTTTCAGCCGGCGCGCATGAAGGCGAGCCTCGTGCCGCTCATCATCCTTGCCTTCATCCTTCCGGTCTCCTGGATCGCCGCGCTGGTTTTGCTGTTCGCCGCGCCGCTGATCCCGATCTTCATGGCGTTGATCGGCTGGCGTGCCCAGGCGGCCAGCGAAAGACAGCTGGTTGCGACCGGCGGCCTCAACGGCTTCCTGCTCGATCGGCTGCGTGGACTGGCGACGATCCGCGCGCTCGACGCGGTGGATGCAACCGCCCTGCGGCTGCGTTCGGAAGCGGAATCGCTGCGAGTGCGCACCATGGCGGTTCTGAAGATCGCCTTTCTGTCCTCGGCCGTGCTTGAGCTTTTCGCAGCCCTCGGCGTGGCCATGATAGCCGTCTACGTCGGCTTCAGCCTGCTCGGCGAAATCCGCTTCGGCACTTGGTCAGGCCGGCTCGACCTGACGGAGGGATTGTTCATCCTGCTGCTGGCGCCGGCCTTCTTCGAACCGTTGCGTGAACTTTCGGCCGTCTGGCACGATCGGGCGGCGGGCGAAGCGGCGCTGAAAGCCATGGACGCCATCGCTGCCGACGGCCTGTCCATCCGAGGAGCAGTCGAAGTCGCGCCGGCGGTACCTGCCGTCGCCAAAGCGCCTGATATCCACCTTGAAAATCTCGCCTTTCGCTACGCCGCCGACGAACCGTTGGTGCTCGACGATTTCAACCTCGATATCGTAGCCGGCGAACATCTGGCGCTTCTCGGCGCCAGCGGTTCCGGTAAATCGACGCTTCTTTCGTTGATTTCAGGACTGGCGCCCTGCACCGGTGGCCGGATCGTCATCGGTGGCATCGAGCTTGCGGACGATACCGCCGCCGTCCTGCGCGGCAGCATGGCGTGGATCGGCCAGAGACCGCATATTTTTGCCGGTACCATCGCTAGCAATATCGCGCTCGGCAGGCCCGGCATGCTGCGCGGCGATCTGACGGATGCGCTCGATGCCGCGAGACTGCGAAATGTCGCCGAGGCCTATGGCAGCCGGCCGCTCGGCGAGGGCGGAATCGGACTTTCCGGCGGCGAGGCGCTGCGGCTGGCGATCGCGCGGGCCGCCTGCAATCCGCATCTTAGGATCATCCTTGCCGACGAGCCGACTGCGCATCTCGACGCCGCCACCGCCGCCGAGGTGACCGAGAGCCTGCTTTCGCTCGCCAGGGACCGTATCTTGATCGTTGCGACCCACGATCCGCTGCTTGCCGCCCGCATGCATCGCATCATGCGCATCGACACTGACCTCGTCATGAGGGAGGCCGCCGAATGAGCACATTTGCTACAAACCTCAAGCCGATCCTGCGACTCTTCTTTGCCGAACGCCGGCGTGCGCTGCTGCTCGGCGCAGCACTTTCGGCGGCGACGGTGGCGGCCGGCATCGCCCTGCTCGGCCTGTCCGGCTGGTTCATCACCGCCACCTCGCTCGCCGGTCTCTCCGCCGCCGCCATCACCTTCGACGTCTTTGCGCCGTCGGCCGGCATCCGCCTGCTCGCCATCGTCCGGACGGCCGCGCGCTACGGCGAGAGGCTTGCGACCCATGATGCAACGCTCGGCGTGCTCGCCGCCCTGCGCGAAAGGCTGTTTCGCGGCTTTGCCGAACCGGGTGCGGCTCGCACCCTGCTCTATCGTCCCGCAAGACTACTCTTCCGGCTGACGGCCGATATCGATGCACTCGATTCCCTCTATTTGCGCATTCTCGTGCCGGCTGCGGTGGCGATCGGCGCAGCGCTGGCGGCAAGCCTCGCACTGGGGCTGATGCATCCCGTGTTCGGTCTGTGTTTCGGCCTTTTTCTCGCCGGCGCCGGGCTCGGCCTGCCTCTGATCGCCGGCCGGGGGGCGCGCAAACATGCCCGCAGGCGCGCCCATGGTATCGAGGGGTTGCGGTCGCGGACGATCGATCTCGTCGCCGGCCAGACCGATCTCCTGATGGCTGGTCGGCTTGCCGCGCAGAGACATGCGATCATGGCAGCCGACAGCTATGCCGCCCACGCCGACGACCGGCTGAACCGTGTCGAAACCGGCGTGACATTCGGCTTCGGCCTCGTTTCGACGCTGCTGTTGACGGCATCGCTGCTTGCCGTCGCAGCGCTTGCGGAAGCCAAGGTGATTACCGCTCCCGTCGCCGCGCTCGGCCTGCTCGTCGCCTTTGCCGCGGTCGAACCCTTTGCAGCACTACGCCGCGGCGCCCTGGAACTCGGCAGAACGCTGCTCGCGGCAGCGCGGATCGCGCCGCGGTTTGCCGCCGCGACAGAACCCGAACCATTGGCAGCGCCTTTGCCGGGATATGCTTTCTCACTGGCTGATGTGTCAGCCTTCCATGAAAACTCCGCCGCGCCGGCGCTTGAGGGTATCGAACTCACGCTTCAACAGGGCGAACGTCTCGCCGTCATCGGCAGCAGCGGCGCCGGCAAGTCGAGCCTGCTTGCTCTCCTTTCCGGCGAGTTGCCGGCCCGGACGGGAAGTGTTGCCGTGACAACGGCGACCCTGCTGACGCAACGGACGGAACTCTTCGAGGACAGCCTGCGCGGCAACCTCTGTCTTGCGAACCCGGATGCCAGCGAGGGCCGTCTTCTTGAGGTGCTCGGCGCCGCCGGCCTGCTTGCCGATATCGAGGCCATGCCGCGGGGGATCGATACGCCGCTCGGCGAAGGCGGGATCGGTCTTTCCGGCGGCCAGTCGCGCCGGCTGGCGCTTGCCCGGCTCTTCCTGCGCGACACGCCGCTCTGGCTGCTCGATGAACCGACAGAGAGTCTCGACGGCGCCACCGCCCGTGACGTGATCGGCCGGCTGTCGAGCATGGCGGCAGGCCGGTCGCTGGTGATCGCCACGCATATCCGTCGCGAGGCGGCAATCGCCGACCGCATCGCCGTCATCGAAGGCGGCCGCATCTCAGAGATTTCGCGCCGCGGAGAGGCGGCGTTCGAAAAGGCGCTTAACCGGCTTCGGCCGGATTGAGCAAACATGCCCTCACGCGCCGGCCGGCGCGGAGGAACGCTTTGTATCCCGTGGGACCGTGGGAGAAAGATAATGGAACTAGATATCGTCGCGCTATCGCGCTTCCAATTCGCGCTGACGGCGCTTTACCACTTCCTGTTTGTGCCCTTGACGCTCGGCCTGTCCGTGCTCCTGGCGATCATGGAAACCGTCTATGTCATGACCGGTCGCCAGATCTGGCGGCAGATGACGAAATTCTGGGGCACGCTGTTCGGCATCAACTTCGTGATCGGCGTCGCTACCGGCATCGTCATGGAATTCCAGTTCGGCATGAACTGGAGCTATTACAGCTATTATGTCGGCGACATCTTCGGCGCGCCGCTGGCGATCGAAGGCCTCATGGCCTTCTTCCTCGAGGCGACCTTCGTCGGGCTGTTCTTCTTCGGCTGGGACAAGCTGTCGAAGGTCGGGCATCTCGTTGCCACCTGGGCGGTGGCGCTCGGCTCGAATTTTTCGGCACTCTGGATCCTCATCGCCAATGGCTGGATGCAGAACCCGGTGGGATCGGCGCTCAACCCGCAGACGATGCGTATGGAGATCACCAGCTTTTTCGACGTGGTCTTCAATCCGGTGGCCCAGGCGAAATTCGTCCACACGGTGTCGGCGGGTTACGTCTGCGCCTCGATCTTCGTGCTCGGCGTCTCGGCCTGGTATGTGTTGAAGGGCCGGCATATCGAGCTTGCCAAGCGCTCGATGACGGTGGCCGCCTCCTTCGGCCTCGCCTCGGCACTTTCCGTCGTCGTGCTCGGCGATGAGAGCGGGTATCTCGCCACCGAAAACCAGAAGATGAAGCTCGCCGCGATCGAGGGCATGTGGAAGACGGAGCCCGCTCCGGCGGCCTTCACCGCCTTTGGTTTTCCCGATCAGGAGGCGCGCGAGACGCATTTTGCCGTGCATATTCCCTGGGTCATGGGCCTGATCGGCACACGGTCGCTGACGACCGAGATCCCCGGCATCGACAAGCTCGAACAGCAAGCCGAAACCCGCATCCGCGACGGCATCAAGGCTTACGACGCGCTGATGCAGATCCGTTCGGCACCGGCACAGGATCAGGTTGCGCAGGAAGTGCGCAGCTCCTTCGAGGATCTCGGCCATGATCTCGGTTATGCCCTTCTTCTGAAGCGCTACGTCGACGATCCTCGCCAGGCGACCGACGAGCAGATCGTCCAGGCCGCGCGTGATACGATCCCGCACGTGCCGACGCTGTTCTGGTCGTTCCGCATCATGGTCGGCCTCGGCATCTTCTTCATCCTGCTGACCGCCACCTTCTTCTGGCTGTCGGCGCGCCGCCATCTCGACAAATATCCGCTGCTTCTGAAGATTGCCGTGCTGGCGATCCCCTTGCCCTGGGTCGCCATCGAACTCGGCTGGGTCGTCGCCGAGTTCGGCCGCCAGCCCTGGGTGATCGAAGGCGTTCTGCCGACGGCTGCCGCCGTCTCCAGCCTCGGCGCCAGCACTGTGCTTCTGACCATCATCGGTTTTGGCGCACTTTATACGGTGCTGATCGTCATCGAGATGAGCCTGATGATCAAGGCGATTCGCCAAGGACCGGAACCGGACGACGAGCCGGAAGCCGTTCTGATTTCCGAAACCCTCGTCCCGGCCGCGGAGTGACTGTCATGATCCTTCACGAACTCATCGACTATGAAAGCCTGCGTCTCATCTGGTGGCTGCTGCTCGGCGTATTGCTGATCGCCTTTGCAACGACGGGCGGCTTCGACCTCGGCGTCGGCACGCTTCTGCCTTTCGTCGCCAGGACCGACACGGAACGGCGCGTGGCGATCAACACCATCGGCGCCACCTGGGAGGGCAACCAGGTCTGGCTGATCCTCGGCGGCGGCGCCATTTTCGCCGCCTGGCCGCCGCTCTATGCGGTTTCCTTCTCGGGCTTTTACCTGGCGATGTTTGCGATCCTCTTCGCGCTCATCCTGCGCCCGGTCGGTTTTAAATACCGGTCGAAGCGGGAAAGCGCCACTTGGCGGAGCGGCTGGGACTGGGCGCTCTTCATCGGCGGTTTCGTGCCGTCGCTGATCTTCGGCGTTGCCGTCGGCAATGTGCTACAGGGCGTGCCCTTCCGCTTTGCCGACGATATGCGGATCTTCTACGAAGGTTCGTTCTTCGCCCTGCTCAACCCCTATGCGCTGCTCTGCGGCCTGCTTTCCCTAGCCATGTTGACGATGCATGGAGCGGCATGGCTGGTGTTGAAGGCAAGCGGCCCGGTGGCCGAACGTGCCAGACGCTATGGCAGCATCGCCGCTCTTGCCGTCATCGTGCTTTTCGCACTCGGCGGCCTCTTCCTGTGGATCGGTGTCGGCGGCTATCGCATCACCAGCGATATCAGCCCGATCGGTCCCTCCAACCCGCTGCTGAAGACCGTGGCGCTGGAGAAAGGCGCGTGGCTGACCAACTACGCTGCCCATGCGTGGATGATCATCGCGCCCGTGCTCGGCTTCGTCGGCGCGGCACTGGCCTTCATTGCCATGCGGGCAAAACGCGAGGTGATGACGCTGCTGTTCAGCAAGGTGGCGATCCTTGGCATCATCTCCACGGTCGGCCTGTCGATGTTCCCGTTCATCCTGCCCTCCTCACTCGATCCGCGATCGAGCCTGACGGTCTGGGATGCATCCTCCAGCCACATGACGCTGTTCATCATGCTGGTGGTGACGGTGATCTTCCTGCCGATCATCTTCGCCTACACGGCCTGGGTCTACAAGGTTCTGTGGGGCAAGGTCGATGAGAAGTCCATCACCGACAAAAATAGCCACGCTTACTAGAGCGGCTCAGTAGAACCGCTCTAACCTTTTGTTTTTACGCAATTCCCGGCAAAAGCGCTTCACGCTTTGCCTGGAATTGCTCTGAAGGAGACGAAACGATGTGGTATTTTGCATGGATGCTCGGACTGCCGCTGGCCGCCGCCTTCGCCGTCCTCAACGCCATGTGGTATGAGCTGATGGACGATGCCGCCCGGAAGAGGGCTTCCGAGTCACGCAAGTAGAATGGAAAGGGCGCGACGTGAACCGCGCCCTTTCCTATTGGTCAGCCTTCCAGCCACTTCACCTGATCGGGCGTCAGCTTGATGTCGAGCGCCGAGAGACTGTCTTCCAGCTCGGCGACGGTGCGCGGCCCGATCAGCGGAATGACCGGGAAAGGCTGGGCGATCACATAGGCGAGCGCGATATGGATCGGATTGCGGCCGAGCTTGTTGGCCAGCTCGATGGCGCGGTCGCGGCGTCCGAAGTTGCGCTCGGAATACCAGACCCGCACGATCTCCTCATCGTCTCGCTTGTCGCGGCCGGCACGGTCGGTGAAGAAGCCGCGGCCCTGGCTCGACCAGGCAAAGTTCGGGATCTGCTTCTCGTTCAGCCACTTCTTCCAGTCGTCGTCGGAAGCGGCGACGCAACCGGCCCAGATCGGATCGAGCATCTCGGCGAGCGAGAAGTTGTTGGAGAGTGCTGCCGGCGCCGCCTTGCCGGTCTTTTCGGCATAGGCGATCGCCTCGTCGAAACGCGCCCTTGTCCAGTTCGAGCCACCGAAGATGCCGCGAATGCGGCCACGCTTGACCTCGGCATCCATGGCATCGACGAACTCGCTGACGGGCACGTCGGTGTTGTCGCGATGCATGAAATAGATGTCGACATAATCGGTCTTCAGCCGGGAAAGCGACTGGTCGAGCTGCTTTGCGATCATATCGGGATAGCAGAGCGGCGAATGCGCACCCTTGCCGATCAGCACGATCTCTTCGCGCGGCACCTTTCGGCTCGTGTGCCAGTCGCCGAAGATCGCTTCCGTCTTGCCGCCGCCATAGACATAGGCCGTGTCGAAGGCATTGCCGCCGGCTTCGTAGAAGGCGTCGAGCGTCAGCGAGGCAGAGGCGAAGTTCGGGAAGAACTCGAAGCCGAGCGTGACGACCGAGGCCGGCTTGGAAATGCCGGGGATCTGACGCTGCGGAATGCTGTTGCCACGCGCGACCGTGCCGCCGGCAATGTTTGCCGTGCGCTTACTGGCTTTCTCAACGCCGTATTCCAGACCGACCGAGGCACGCCATTGGTCGAGCACGCGCAGGTTTCCGATCGAATCCGCCCAGCTCATGCCGGGAGAGCTGAATTCCGTCTTACCGGCGCGGATGGCGTCACCCGCCGCATCGGCCTCGAAGGAGTAAAGCCAGCGGTCTTCCCTGAGCTCGACGGTTTCCCGGCTGCCGCCCTTGAAGATCTCGATCTTGCCGACGCCGCCCTTGTGGCCGGAGGCGAACCAGAAGTCCTGGACCTCGATCCGGCCTTCCGAGCCGATGATGCGCAGCACATTGTCCTGATTCGCCATGATCGAGCAGGAGACTTCGGCGATGATCTCGTTCGGGAACTTCAGCACGGCAGAGGCCCATTCATCGACGCCGCTCTCTCCGAGATGGGCGACGCCCGAGACCTTCTCGGGTTCGAGGAAGGCCTTGCCCTGCGCCGCGCCGGCAATCAGCCGGGCCATCGAAACCGGATAACCGCCGACATCGAGAATGCCGCCGCCGGCGGTATCATTGGCGAAAAGCCGGTGTTCCGGCCTATAGCTGCCCATGTTGAAGCCGAAGCTCGAACGGATGATGCGGACGGTGCCGATGACGCCGCTTTTGACGAGCTCGACCAGCTTCTCCGTCTGCGGATGCACGCGGTACATGAAGGCCTCGCCGGCAAAGACGCCGGCCTTTTTCGCCTCGTAGTAAACGGCTTCGGCATCATAGGCCGACAGCGCGATCGGCTTTTCCACCAGGATGTGCTTGCCGGCGCGGGCGGCCTTGATCGCCCATTCGGCATGGCCGGTATGGGGCACGGAGATATAGACGGCATCAACCTCAGGGTCGGAAAGCAGCGCCTCGTAGCCATTGACGATGCGGGCGCCGGGGAAATTTTCGGCAAGGCCGGGTTTTGCAGGATTGCGGGTGGCGATTGCCACCAGCTTTCCCGTGCGAGAATGGGCGACGCCGTCGGCAAAGGTGCGGGCGATGGTGCCGGGGCCGATGATGCCCCAGCGGATCGGTTGATCTGAACTCATGGAAAATCCTCTTTCGTCTTTCGGTCTTGGGATAGGTTAGCGAAGCCGCCTGCCGGCACCGTCGAAAAGGAATGTGCGGTTGGCGGGAAGGCCGACCGTCAGCGTCTCGCGATTGCCGGCGACGCGGGATTCCGGCCGCTCGATGATCAGTTGCTCGGGGCCGATGGTGGCGTAGATGTAGCTGGTATTGCCGAGGTGTTCGGCGACGTCGATGGTGACGGTGAGGTCGGCATCGCCCATGCCCGCATCGACGAAATGTTCGGGACGAATGCCGAGCGTCACCTTCGCGCCGGCTTCGATCGGATCGGCGACGGGCAGCGACAGCCGTGTATTGGTATCACTTTCCAGCGCGATCACCGCCCTGCCCGGCTGCGTCTCGATCACCACGGCCTTCAGGAAATTCATCTTCGGCGAGCCGACGAAACCGGCGACGAACTGGTTGGCGGGGTCGTCGTAAAGGTCGAGTGGCGCGCCGATCTGCTCGATATTGCCGGCGCGCAACACGACGATCCTGTCGGCGAGCGTCATCGCCTCGGTCTGGTCGTGGGTGACATAAATCATCGTCGTGCCCAGTTGCTTGTGCAGCCGGGAGATTTCGACGCGCATCTGCACGCGCAGTTCCGCATCGAGGTTCGACAAGGGTTCGTCGAACAGGAAGACCTGGGGTTCGCGGACGATGGCGCGGCCGATCGCGACGCGCTGGCGCTGGCCGCCGGAAAGCTGCTTCGGCCGCCGCTTCATCAACTCGGTGATCTGCAGGATCTCGGCGACATGGCGCACGCGCCGTTCAGTGTCGCCTTTCGGATTGCCGTTCATGCGCAGGCCGAAGCTCAGATTTTCCTCGACGGTCAGGTGCGGATAGAGCGCATAGGACTGGAACACCATGGCGATGCCGCGATCGGCCGGCTCGACGTCGTTGACGACCCTGCCGCCGATCTGAAGCTCGCCCGAGGTGATGTCCTCGAGGCCGGCGATCATCCTGAGCAGCGTGGACTTGCCGCAGCCGGAGGGGCCGACGAAGACGACGAATTCGCCGTCCTTCACCTCCAGATTGGCGCCGTGGATGATCTCAAAGCCGCCGAAGCGCTTGACGATGTTGCTGAGTGAAAGCTCTGCCATGCGGCCTCCCTATTGTTCGATTATTTGATTGCGCCGGCCGCGATGCCGGCGATGAAATGGCGCTGGAGAGCCACGAAGACGACGAGGATCGGCGCCGTCAGCAGCACCGCGCCGGCCATGATGCCGCCCCAAGAGACCTTGGTGAGGCCGATCAGCGTTCCCAATGCCACCGGCGCTGTCATCATTCCCGGTTTGGAATTGATCAGAAGCGGCCAGAGGTAGTTGTTCCACGAGGCCAGGAACAGGATGATCGCCAGTGCCGCCATGGTCGGACGCGCCAGCGGCAGCGCGATGCGCAGGAAGATCTGCCATTCCTTGACGCCTTCGACCCGAGCCGCATCAAAGAGTTCGCCCGGCATCATCGAGAAGGATTGCCGCATGAACAGCACGCCGAGCGAATTGAACAACGGTGGCACAATCAGCGCCACCCAGGTATTTGCCAGCTTGAATTCGCGTGCCACCATGATGAATTGCGGGATGACGACCACCGAAAACGGCAGCGTGATCGTGCCGAGGATGATGGCGATGACGATGGAGCGGCCGACGAAACGGTAACGCGCCAGCGCCCAGCCCGCCATCGAGGTCAGCAGTACCGACAGGACCGTATAGATGAGCGCGACGCCGACGGAGATCACCATGGCGCCGATGAAATCGGTATCGGCCTGCAGGTTCTTGAAATTCTCGACGAAATTGGTCGATGGCCAGAGCACGATATCAGGGCTGAAGATGCCGTTGTCGGGCATGGTCGAGAAGACGAACATCATCCAGAGCGGAAACAGCCAGATTATCGCCAGCGGCGCCAGTGCGGCATGCAACGCGATCTGGCGCAGCAGAAGGGATTGCGATTTGGACTTCATTTCGGATCCCTCCCGACCCAGAGATTGAGAAGCGAGATCGCCACGGCAAGGGCAGCCATCGTATAGGCGATCGCCGAGGCATAGCCGAAGTTCAGCGAAGTGAAGCCCTGGCGGTAGAGCAGCAGGCCGAGGGTCTCGGTGCCGCCGCCGGGACCGCCGCGGTTGGTGATCAGGAAGGGCTCGGTGAAGAGCTGCATGGTGCCGATCACCGAAAGAACCACGCAGAAGAGGATGATCGGCTTCAGAAGTGGCAGGGTGATATGAAAGAATTGCTGGATCTTGCTCACCCGGTCGAGTGTCGCCGCCTCGTAGACATCGTCGGGAATCGACTGCAGCCCGGCGAGAATGATGATGGCGTTGTAGCCCGCCCAGCGCCATGTGACGGCGAGGATGATCAGCGCCATGGCGGCATTCGCGTTGTCGAACCAGGAGACCGGGCTGAGACCGACGGCGGAAATCAGCTTGTTGATGATCCCGAAATCGAGGCTGAACATCAGCCGGAAGACGGCAGCATAGGCGACCTCGCCGACGACGACAGGCGCAAAGAAGGCGAAGCGGAAAAGCGGCCGCGCTTTCAGCAGCGGCGAATTGAGCATTACGGCCATGACCGTCGCAAGCGCGATCATCACCGGCACCTGAATCAGCAGGATGATCAGCGTGTTGTAAAGAGCATTGTAGAAGGCCGGGTCGTAGAAGAGCCGGCCCCAATTGGCCTGGAAACTGTATTTCCACGGGTTGATGCGGGTGTTCTGAAAGGAAATCAGGAACGAATTGATGATCGGCCAGACCCAGAAGGTGGCAAAGACCAGCAGATAGGGGGCAAGGAACGCATAGGCGCTCCGGGTTCTGAACGGCATCAAGCCTCCTCCTCACGAACGAATGACCGGCCGCTTTGCAAGCCGGGGGAAAGCCGGGCGCCTCAAGCGCCCGGCATCGTCATTCATTGCGCGATCGGAAGGCCGGTCGCTGAAGCGATCTGCTTGGCGGCATCGTCGAGAGCCGCCTTCGCATCGGGATAGCCGCCGGCAAAGAACTTCGCCTGCGTCGCCTTGAAGATGGCTTCGGCATCACTTTGGAAGGCGGTACCGCGGCTCGGCACGATCTTCGGCAGTGTCGCCAGGATATCAGCCCAGACCTTCTGGCCGCCCCAATAGGGTTGCGGCTCATTGACGAAGGGATCCTTCTCGGCCGAAAGCAGCGACGGAACCAGACCGAACTCCTTCAGCATGGTGATCTGACCCTCATCCGTGCCGAGGGCGTAGTTGACGAATTTCCAGGCGGCTTCCTTATTTGCGGACGTCGCCGAAATGGCGAGCGACGAACCGCCGAGATTGGCCGCATGCGGGCCATCAGCCGTCAGGCTCGGCATTCTGTAGACGCCCCACTTGCCCTTGAGATCGGGAGAGGTCGAGCGCACGGTGCCCTCATACCAACCGCCATACAACTGGCTTGCGGCCTTGCCGGCGGTATTGGCCTGGATCTTTTCGTCCCAGTTGGCCGCCGTCAGCGTGCCGGCGTCCTTCATTTCCTTCACTTTTTGCAGCGAAGCGACGCAGGCCGGCTGGTTGATGGTGATGTTCTGGCCGTCGGTCGAGTAATAGCCGCAGCCCTGTTCATTGGCGATCATGCGGAACCATTCGCTGTCGCCATTGAAGTCTGCCTGCGCCATGACCACGCCGGGATTGGCGGCGGAAATCTTCTTGCCGGCGGC
Organism: Rhizobium sp. IY2; assembly: GCF_047532935.1. Taxonomy (NCBI): domain Bacteria; kingdom Pseudomonadati; phylum Pseudomonadota; class Alphaproteobacteria; order Hyphomicrobiales; family Rhizobiaceae; genus Rhizobium; species Rhizobium sp. IY2. Next base: position 776,063 of record NZ_JBLKNU010000002.1, on the reverse strand, counting down.
AATGAAATCGTCCCAGGTGCTGATGGTGCTCGGATCGACGCCGGCCTTTTCGTAGAGGTCGCGGCGGTAGAAGACGGCGACAGGGCCGGAATCCCACGGCATGGCGTAAGCGACATCGCCGACCTCGAGCTCAGTGCGCTTGAAGTCAGGAAATTTTGCCTGGATCTCGGGCGTATAGCCGAGCTCTTTCAGATTGGCAAAACAATCCGGGAATCGGCTCCAGAAGATTTCAGCCTCGAAATTCTCGATGCTGACGATGTCAGGCAAGCCGTCGCCGCCGGCGGCGCAGGCAGCGAGCGTCTTGTCGAAGACCTGGCTGTTGCCGAGGTCCTCAACGGTGATTTTGATATCGGGAAACTGCTTGTTGAAGCCTGGAAGCGTGGACTTCAATGCCGATGCGGCGACATTCCAGCTCCAGATGGTAAGATTGGCCGACTGCGCGAATGCGGAGCCGGAAGCAAGCAATGCAACAGCTGCGGTCGCAGCGAGAAGTTTGAAGCGCATTGAAAATCCTCCCTTTTCAATTGCCGATCTTTCACGAACGCGGTTAGACTATCTGTAAGGGAGCGGGTGTCTCCTAAAAAGGGAACATGAATTTGGCGGAAAGTAAGGTCGGCACACGTGCAATCTACCAGCCCGGCGCGAGCAGCATCGAGGGTTTGCCGACAGCGCTGCAGATGTTTCATGCCCATCCGCCTGTTATGGCGATGCCGCACTGGCACGCGCAGGTCGAGGTCAACTACGTGATGCGCGGAACCGTTCACTACCGGATGAGCGACCACGAATTCCGGCTGAACGCCGGCGAAATGTGCCTGTTTTGGGGTGGTCAGCCGCATCAGATGGATGAATCTTCGGATGATTCGCTCTATGCCGGCGCCCATTTGCCGCTCGTCTATTTCTTCCGGCTGCGCTTGCCGATCAGCGTTTCCAGCCGACTGATGAAGGGCGAGACGCTGCTGACTTCGGCAACGGATGCCGCCGACAGCGAGAACTTCACCCGCTGGTTCCGCTATGCCAACTCAGGCGATCCCGCCAAGGCCCAGCACGCCGTCGACGAGCTGCTGCTGCGCATCGAGCGGATCGCGCTCGAACCCTATTCGATGACGTCGCAGGCGGCCATCAATCTCGACGGCGATCAACCGTATCCGCATTCCTCGCGCAGCGTCGCGCGCATGTGCGATTTCATCGCCGCCAATTTCCTGCAGGACATCGATTCGGTCGATATCGCCCGCGCCGCCGATCTGCATCCGAAATATGCGATGAACCTGTTCAAGCGATCGACTGGCATGACGCTCAGCAAATACGTGACGCTGCTGCGGCTGTCGCGCGCTCAGGCGATGCTGATGAGCGAGGGCGCCAACGTGCTGCAGGTGGCGATGGACAGCGGCTTCGGCTCGATCAGCGCCTTCAACAAATCCTTCCGCCACATCGCCGGCATGTCGCCGTCGGACTTCCGCCGTGACATCCGGCTGGTGACGACGGTCCCGGCCGGCGCTTTCCGGAACTAACTCAGGGCAGCCGCAATTCGGCGTTCTGTGCGTTCTGCCTGGGGCCTTGTTTTCCGCTGGGCAAAAAAGAACCAGCGCCTAAGCTGGCGGCAGAATACGCACATTTTCTGTGCAAGTGCATGCACTATTGCATTTGCTGGGGAATTGGCGCCATCGACCTCTCAATAAAATCAACGGTTTATAATTTGGCACGCACTTTGCTTCGATAGTTGCAGAGTTGGTGGCTAGGGTTCCGGCGTCGCAAGGCGTGGCTGGTCCGAGAGCTACCACCGGCAGGGGAGACATCCCGCCGGGTGCACGGCGGGACAAAAGCCCGGGAGACCTCGTAAGCCAAGGGATTGGCGGCACGATGGTCATTGCCGATCCCTTTTGAAGAAAAGCAAAAGGGGAATTTCAATGCAGACTTTTTCGAAGATCCTATCGATCACCGCCCTGACGGCGTCCCTGGCGCTCGGGCTCGGCTCCATCGCCAAGGCCGAACAGAAGGCCGATTTCAAGGTCGCCTGGTCGATCTATGTCGGCTGGATGCCCTGGGGTTATGCTGCTGATCACGGCATCGTCAAGAAATGGGCCGACAAATACGGCATCAAGATCGAGGTCACCCAGTTCAACGACTATGTCGAATCGATGAACCAATATACCGCAGGCGCCTTCGACGCCGTGACGTTGACCAATATGGACGGCCTGTCGATCCCGGCCGCCGGCGGCGTTGATACGACAGCGGTCATCGTCGGCGATTTCTCGAACGGCAATGATGCCGTTATCCTCAAGGACAAGGCGAGCCTTGCCGACATCAAGGGACAGAACGTCAATCTCGTCGAATTTTCCGTTTCGCACTATCTGCTGGCCCGCGCGCTCGAAAGCATCAAGCTGACCGAGCGCGACGTTAAGGTGGTCAACACCTCCGATGCCGACATGGTCGCCGCCTATAAGACGGCTGACGTGACCGCAGTTGTCACCTGGAACCCGCTGGTCTCGACCATCCTCGAGGATCCCACCGCCAAGAAGGTGTTCGACAGCTCGCAGGTGCCGGGCGAGATCATCGACCTGATGGTCGCCAATTCAGGCGTGCTGAAGGACAATCCGAATTTCGGCAAGGCACTCGCCGGCATCTGGTATGAAACCGCTGCACTGCTGACTGCCGACAGTGCCGACGGCAAGGCTGCGCGCGAAGCGATGGGCCAGGCATCGGGCACCGATCTCAAGGGTTTCGAATCCCAGCTTGCCGCCACCAAGCTGTTTGCCAAGCCGGCCGATGCCGTTGCCTTCACTGCCTCAGGCAGCCTGCCGAAGACAATGGATCTTGTCCGCAATTTCCTGTTCGAAAAAGGCTTGCTCGGCAATGGCGCGCCATCGGCAGACGTCATCGGCATCGAAATGCCGGATGGCAAGATCCTCGGCGACAGTGGCAACGTCAAGTTGCGCTTCACCGAGACTTACATGAAGGCGGCCGCCGACGGTTCGCTCTGAGCGATGTCCAAGCAGCGGTGCGGTCTTGACCGCGCCGCCCAATCTTCATCAGCGGAGCTTTCCTCATGCGCTGGATCAACACGAGGCCGAGCCGGGGCGCGCAGCTTGCCTTGACGCTGCTGCCCTTCGTGCTGCTGATCGTTGCCTACACGATGGGCTCGGCGGCACGGCTGGCGGAAAACGCCAATGACAAGCTGTTGCCCGGTCTTGCCGGGTTTGCCGATGCGATCGATCGCCTGGCCTTCGTCGCCGATCCGCGCACCGGCGAATATCTGCTCTGGTCCGATACGGGGGCGAGCCTGATCCGCCTGCTTGCAGGCCTCGGCATCTCCACGATCACCGCGCTCGTCATCGGCATGCTGATCGGCATGCTGCCATATCTCCGGGCGCTGCTCTCCCCCTTCGTCGCCGTCATCTCGATGGTGCCGCCGCTGGCGCTGCTGCCGATCCTGTTCATTGCCATGGGGCTCGGCGAAGCCTCGAAGATCGCGCTCATTGTCATCGGCGTTGCGCCGACGATGATCCGCGACCTTGCGCTGAAGGCGCTGGAGCTGCCGCGTGAGCAGATCGTCAAAGCTGAAACGCTCGGCGGCTCCTCCTGGCAGATCGGCCTCCGTGTCGTGCTGCCGCAGATCCTGCCCCGGCTGATCACCTGCCTCCGGCTTCAGCTCGGCCCCGCCTGGCTGTTCCTGATTGCGGCCGAGGCGATCTCGTCGGATTCCGGCCTCGGTTACCGCATCTTCCTCGTGCGCCGCTACCTCTCGATGGACGTCATCTTTCCCTATGTCGTCTGGATCACGCTGCTCGCCGTGGTCATGAATTACATTCTCGATCGCATCCGCATTGCCATCTTCCCCTGGTCGGAACTGGAGAAGCAGGCATGAGCGAGTTGGTGATCGAAAAGGTCTGGAAGGAATACGGCGACCAGATCGTCCTGGAAGATGTGTCGCTGACTGTCGCCTCGCGCGCCTTCGTCGCCCTCGTCGGTCCCTCCGGCTGCGGCAAGTCGACGTTCCTGCGCATGCTGCTCGGCCAGGAACGGCCAACGCGCGGCACGATCCTGCTGGACGGCGAAGCTCTGCCGCAGGAGCCAGGTCCGGATCGGGGCGTCGTCTTCCAGCGCTATTCGGTTTTCCCGCATCTGACTGTGCTCGGCAATGTGCTGCTGGGGCGGGAACTCTCGGGGTCTCGCTATAAAGCCAAGCTTTTCGGCGCTGCCCGTCGCAACGCCATTGACGAAGCCCGGCGGCTGATCGGTGAAGTCGGCCTTTCCGGCGCCGAGGACAAATATCCGGCGCAACTGTCAGGCGGCATGCAGCAGCGCCTGGCGCTGGCGCAGGCGCTGATCATGAAACCGAAGGTGTTGCTGCTCGATGAGCCCTTCGGCGCGCTCGACCCCGGCATCCGCGCCGAGATCCACACCTTGATGAAGCGGCTCTGGCACGAAACGCAGATGACCGTCGTCATGGTAACGCACGACATGCGCGAGGCCTTCACGCTGGCGACGCGCGTCGTCGCCTTCGAGCGTCGGCGTGACCGCCCGGAGGAAAAAGAGCGCTACGGCGCGACGATCACCAAGGACATTTCGATCTGGCCGCCCAGGCTTGCCGGCGCGCCCTCCGTCTTCAGCCCCGACCGGGACGGCCCGGTCATTTCTCTGGGCCCTCGCCGGGACGACCCGGCTTCCAGTCCGTCAGGAGAAAAACCATGATGCATGTCAGACGTTCGCCCGAAGAGATCGCCGCCAACCGGCAGCGTTACGAAGAACATCAGAAGAAGGGGCTGGAATTTGCGCCGAAGGCCCTGCCGGCGCCGAGCCCCCTGCCCGCCCCCGCAATCGATGCGGCTGCGATCATCCATCAGGAAACCATCCCCGGCGGCTGGTATTGGTCGACTGCGGTCAAGCGCGGCGAAGCGCTCCGCATCGACCAGGGCGAAGGCGCATCGACCGTGGCGCTCGTCGCCTGGAACGCCGCTGACACCAGCGAACGGCTCAATCTCGTCGATACGGTCAAGGTGCAGTGGACGACCGCCCTCGGCAAGGGCCGCGTCATCTTCTCGGATATGGGCCGAGTGATGTTTTCGCTGATCGAGGACAGTTCGGGCGCCCATGACTGCCTGATGGGCGGATCGACGGCAGCTTCGAATGCCACAAAATATCCTCACGTCAGGACCCGCAACACCCGCGACAATCTCGTGCTCGTCGCCGGCAAGCTTGGTCTTGCCAGGCGTGACATCCCGGGGATTCTCAATCTCTTTGCGCCTGTCCGCGTCGACGACGCCGGCGGCTTCCACTGGCGCGGCAAGCTCTCCAACAGCGGCGATTATGCCGAGCTGCGCGCCGAAATGGACATGATCGTCGGCTTCTCGAATTGCCCGCATCCGCTCGATCCCGACCCGGTCTACGCGCCGAAGCCGGTGATCGTCACGCGCTATCGCGCGCCTTCGCCCGCAGCCGACGATCTCTCGCGCACCGCGACCGCTGAAGCCCTTCGCGGCTTTGAGAACAATGCCGCGATGCTGGCCTGAGGGAGGATTGTAATGACCGATTTCATCAAGACTTCAGCTTCGCGCAGCCTCGAAAACGCCGTGCAGGATCATTTCATTCCGGCCGAGGCGCCATGGTCCGGTATCATCCGCAAGGGCCAGACCATCCGCATCGAGGACAGCTACGGCCAGCAGGCGATCGACACGCTGTTTTATCGCGCCGATGATTTTGCCGAGCGTTATTCCAACCAGGATACGATGCGGGCGCAGGGTGGCGCCTATATCGGCACCGGCACGAAGATCATCTCGAACGAAGGCAACGTCATGCTGGTCATGACCGCCGACAGCTGCGGCCGCCATGACACATCAGCCGGCGCCTGCTCCTGCGAGAGCAACACCGTGCGCTTCGGCCACGGCACGAAATACCTGCATGCCTGCCGCGACAATTTCGTGCTCGAGGTGACCAAACACGGCATGAGCAAGCGCGACATCGTGCCGAACATCAATTTCTTCATGAACGTGCCGATCAAGCCGAACGGCGAGATGACCATCGTCGACGGCATCTCGGCACCAGGTGACTATGTCGAACTGGTGGCCGAGATGGACGTGCTCTGCGTCATCTCCAATTGCCCGCAGATCAACAATCCCTGCAACGGCTTCGATCCGACGCCGATCCGGGTGCTGATCTGGGACGGCGAGGACTGACCGATGTTCACCAAGGTCCTTATCGCCAATCGCGGCGAAATCGCCGTCCGCGTCATTCGCACATTGAAGCAGATGGGCATCGCTTCGGTCGCCGTCTATTCCGATGCCGACCGGTTCTCGAAGCCGGCGCTGACCGCCGACGAGGCCGTCCGCCTCGGCCCGGCGCCTGCCGGGGAAAGCTATCTGAACGTCGATGCCGTCATCGCCGCCTGCAAGGCGACGGGCGCTGAGGCCGTGCATCCGGGCTATGGGTTCCTGTCGGAGAATATCGGCTTTGCCGAGCGGCTCGCCGCCGAAGGTATCGCCTTCATCGGCCCGCGGCCGGAGCATTTGTCGGCCTTCGGCCTGAAGCACACGGCGCGCGAGCTGGCGAAAGCGAGCGGCGTGCCGCTGCTGCCCGGCACCGATCTCTTGCAGAGCGTCGAAGAGGCGCTTTCGTCTGCCGAGACCGTCGGTTATCCCGTCATGCTGAAAAGCACGGCGGGCGGCGGCGGTATCGGCATGCAGCTCTGCACCGATGCGGCCGGCCTCAAGGCCTCTTTCGAAAGCGTGCAGCGGACCGCGCGCGCCAGCTTCGGCGACGCGCGGGTCTATATCGAGCGTTTCGTTGCCGAAGCGCGCCATGTCGAGGTGCAGATTTTCGGCGACGGCAAGGGCGGAGTGATTGCGCTCGGCGAACGCGACTGCTCGCTGCAGCGGCGGAACCAGAAGGTCGTCGAGGAGACGCCTGCGCCTGGCCTTTCCGCGGAGACAAGGGCGCGACTGCACAAGGCGGCGGTCGACTTGGGACGCTCGGTGTCCTACGAATCGGCCGGCACTGTCGAATTCATCTACGATCCCCAGCGCGAGGAATTCTATTTCCTCGAGGTCAATACCCGCCTGCAGGTCGAGCATCCCGTCACCGAAGCCGTCTTCGGCATCGACCTCGTCGAATGGATGATCCGTCAGGCGGCGGGCGAGGATGTGCTCTCGGCTGCTCGGGCCCTGACGCCGAAGGGTGCGGCGATCGAGATGCGGATCTATGCGGAGATGCCGCATGCCGATTTCCGCCCAAGCGCCGGCCTGCTGACCGAAGTCGTTTTCCCCAACAATGCCCGCGTCGACGGTTGGATCGAGACGGGAACCGAGGTCACGCCCTTCTATGACCCGATGCTCGCCAAGCTGATCGTGGCGGCGGAAGACCGGCCGGCGGCGATCGCGAAGCTGAAGGCAGCCCTCGCCGCAACATCGATATCCGGCATCGAGACCAATCTCGCTTATCTCAGGGCGATCTCCGCTTCCGAACTGCTTGCCGACGCCAAGGTGGCGACGACGGCACTACGCGATTTTGCTTTCGTTCCCGATGTCGTCGAGGTACTCGCGCCCGGCGCACAGTCGAGCATCCAGGAACTGCCGGGCCGGCTCGGCCTTTGGCATGTCGGCGTGCCGCCGAGCGGACCGATGGACGAGCGCTCCTTCCGCCATGCCAACCGGCTGGTCGGCAATGACGATGTGACGGCTGCGCTGGAGTTGACCGTTTCCGGTCCGACATTGCGGTTTTATGCCGACCAGACGATCGCGCTTGCCGGCGCGCGGATGCCAATGACATGCGACGGCGTAAAATTGCCACATGACGCCCCGGTGACAATCCGGGCGGGTCAGGTTCTGTCGATCGGTTCGATCGAAGGACCGGGACAACGCGCCTATCTCGCCGTCGCCGGTGGTTTTGCCGCTCCCGTTGTGCTCGGCTCCCGCGCGACCTTCGGCCTCGGCCAGTTCGGCGGCAACGCCACTGGCACGCTGAAGACAGGGCATGTGCTGCATTTTGCGCGCCAGGCACCGGTCGAACCGGTAAGACCTGCGACGGAGCCCGCCGCCTTGACGCGTGAATGGGATGTCGGCGTCGTCTATGGCCCGCATGGTGCGCCCGATTTCTTCGAGGCTAGCGATATCGAGGCGCTGTTTTCGACGGCCTACGAGGTGCATTTCAACAGCGCCCGCACCGGGGTGCGCCTGATCGGCCCGGCCCCGCATTGGGCACGTAGCGATGGCGGCGAGGCGGGGCTGCACCCCTCCAACCTGCACGACAATGCCTATGCGATCGGGGCGATCGATTTTACCGGCGACATGCCGATCATTCTCGGCCCTGACGGTCCGAGCCTTGGCGGCTTCGTCTGCCCGGCGGTGATTGCCCGAGACGAGCAATGGAAAATGGGTCAGTTCAAACCCGGCGACCGCATCCGTTTTCATGCCTTGGCACGGCCGGAAGACCCGATCGCCGGGCCGGCTGTCCGGCGGCCCCCGGAAGAAACAGGTTCGCCGATCGTCGGCGCCAGCGAGGATGGCCCGGTTTCGGTCGTCTATCGCCGCCAGGGCGACGACAATCTGCTCGTCGAATATGGGCCGATGACGCTCGATATCGCGCTGCGGCTGCGGGTGCATCTATTGATGCAGGCGGTCGTGGAGGCCCGCCTCCCCGGCGTCATCGACCTCACCCCCGGTATCCGGTCGCTGCAGATCCATTATGACGGCACGCAGTTGACGCGCCGGCGCCTGCTCGGGCTGCTCTCCGAGATCGAGGCGACGCTTCCGGCGGCCCAGGAGGTCACGGTGCCGAGCCGCATCGTGCATCTGCCGCTTTCCTGGAACGATCCGGATGCGGAGCTTGCCATGAGCAAATATCAGGAGCTCGTGCGCCCGAATGCGCCCTGGTGCCCCTCGAATATCGAGTTCATCCGCCGCATCAATGGTCTTGCCGATGAACAGGCCGTTCGCGATATCGTCTTTGAAGCCAGCTACTTGGTGCTGGGTCTCGGCGACGTCTATCTCGGCGCGCCGGTTGCGACCCCGACGGATCCGCGCCACCGCCTCGTGACGACGAAATATAATCCCGCCCGCACCTGGACGCCGGAAAATGCCGTCGGCATCGGCGGCGCCTATATGTGCATCTACGGCATGGAAGGACCGGGCGGCTACCAGCTCTTTGGCCGCACCATCCAGGTCTGGAACACGTGGCGGGAGACACCGGCTTTTGCCAGGGGCAAACCTTGGTTGCTGAATTTCTTCGACCAGATCCGTTTCTTCCCCGTGAGCAATCAGGAGCTAACGGAGGCGCGCGCCGCCTTCCCGCATGGCGGTTATCCGATCCGGATCGAGGAGACGGAATTCTCCTATGCCGCCTATGAGAAGGAATTGCAGGCGAATGCGGCGTCGATCGGCCGCTTCAAGGCAACGCAGCAGGCCGCCTTCGAGGCCGAACGCCAGCGCTGGAAGGACGCCGGTCTCGACAGCTTCGTCACCGATGAAGGCACAGGCGAAAGCCCGGATGGGGATATTCCCGACGGCTGCTTCGGAGTTGCCAGCGCCGTGCCCGGCAATATCTGGAAATTGCTGGTCGAGCCGGGCGCCCCGGTTGCGGCCGGCGATACACTCGCCATCATCGAATCGATGAAAATGGAAATCAACGTCACCGCCCATGCGGCAGGCCGCGTCCGCGACCTGCGCGCCGCGCCGGGAAGAAACGTCAAAGCGGGCGATATCATCGTCGTTCTGGAGGAATGCTGACATGCTGCCGACCATTCTCGATCTCTCAAGCCTTCGCGCCGCCTATCAATCCGGCCTGACGCCGCTCGACGCCATCGAAGAGGTGATTGCGCGGCGTGCCGCCTCGAAAGATCCGGCAATCTTCATCACCCCGGTGCCCGACGAAGAGCTGCGCGCCGCCGCCAAAGCCTTGATGGCACGTGCGCCCGAGGCAAATAGCCTGCCGCTCTGGGGCGTGCCCTTCGCGGTGAAAGACAATATCGATGCCGCCGGCCTGCCGACGACTGCTGCCTGCCCGGCCTATGCGTATCGGCCGGAGGCGGACTCCACCGTCGTTGCCCGGTTGAAGGCCGCCGGCGCGCTCGTCATCGGAAAGACCAATCTCGACCAGTTCGCGACCGGCCTCAACGGCACGCGCTCGCCCCATGGCGCGCCGCGTTCGGTCTTCGATGCGGCCTATATCTCAGGCGGTTCGAGTTCCGGATCGGCGGTCACCGTGGCCTCCGGCCTCGCGGCCTTTGCGCTCGGCACCGATACGGCCGGCTCCGGCCGTGTGCCGGCTGCCTTCAACAATCTGGTCGGCATCAAGCCGACCCCGGGTCTCTTGCCGAATACCGGCGCCATACCGGCCTGCAAGAGCGTCGACTGCATCACGATCTTTGCCGCGACCGTCGGCGACGGTGTTGCGATCCGCAAGGTCGCCGAAGGCTTCGATGCCGCCGATGCTTTTTCCCGCCACGCCAAGCCGGCGAACCTGCCGGTATCGGGGTTGCGCATCGGCGTCCTTGCTGGCGCCGAGCGGGAATTCTTCGGCGACAAGGAGGTGGAGGCGCTCTACGATCAGGCGATCGAGCGGGCCAGAGCGCTCGGCGCGACCATCGTGCCGTTCGATTACGCACCATTCCGCGAGGCCGCCGCCCTTCTCTATGACGGGCCGTGGGTCGCCGAACGTCTGGCGGCGGTCGAGACCTTCCTCGCCACGAACGCGGCCGATTTCGACCCGACGGTGCGCGGGATTATCGAAGGCGCCAAGGGCAAGACCGCGGTCGAGGCCTTCAACGGCCGCTACCGGCTGGAAGAATTGCGCCGCAGGACCGAAGCCGAATGGGAAAAGGCGGATGTGCTTCTGCTGCCGACCGCTCCGACCACCTATACGGTTGCCGACATGCAGGCCAATCCCGTCGTGCTCAACGGTCGCCTCGGCCGCTACACCAATTTCGTCAACCTGCTCGATTGCGCTGCGATCGCCGTTCCGGCCGGTTTCGGAAAGGGTGGCCTGCCAGGTGGGGTGACGGTGATCGCCCCTGCCTTCACCGACGATGCGCTGGCGCCGCTTGCCGATGCGCTGCACCGTGCCGCAGGTTCCGGCATGGGCATCGACCGGCAGGCGGCGATCCCCGAAGCCAGTCGTGTTGCGCCTGGCGATGACGGTTTCATCGAAATCGCGGTCGTTGGGGCGCATCTGACCGGCATGCCGCTCAATCACGAACTGGCCGGCGGGCGTCTGGTCAAGACCTGCCGCACATCAGGCGATTATCGCCTCTTCGTTCTGCCCAATACCACGCCGCCGAAGCCGGGGCTGCTGCGCGAACCCGGCCATAAGGGTCAGGGGCTGGAGGTCGAGGTCTGGGCACTGCCGGCCGATGCTTTCGGCAGGTTCGTCCAGAAGATTCCGGCACCCCTCGGCATCGGCAAGCTGGTGCTCGAAGATGGCTCCAGCGTCTCCGGCTTCGTCTGCGAAGCGCATGCGGTGAAGGGTGCCGAGGAAATCACCGCGCTTGGCGGCTGGCGCAACTATATCCGCGCCAAATTGGCGAGCTGAGGGGAGCCTTTCATGGCGGCAAAGCTCATCCGGCGCCTGATCGATCTGCTGCGGGACGGTCTGGCCGCCCGCAGCGAAGCGATCGGCAGCACCTGCGTCAACCCTGGCGGCTCTGGGAGCGTTCGGCAAGCTCGACGATGATGCCGTCGGGGTCGCGAACGAAGGCAATCTTGTTCAGCATCTCGGAGTGGACGGCGAAGCGCGGCCGCTCCTTGATCTCGACGCCCGCCTGTTCAAGGCGGGCGAAGGTCTCCTCGACATTGTCGAAATGGAAGGTGAGGTGCCGGACGCCGGCCGTATCTTCAGGCACGTCGACCGCCCGCGAAGCGCCGCCGGGCGGCGCGAAGATCTCCAGCATGCCGCCGCCTGCATCGAGGAACGCCACCTGCATGCCATTCGCCATCGTCTTGCGCAGCACGAGGCTGAGGCCAAGCAGGCCGCAGTAAAAATCGATAGCACGGTCCATATCGCCGACCGTCATGCCGACATGCTCGAAGGATTTCAGCATGAGAGAGCCCTTCCCGATTCAGACCGTAGCGGCGCTGCGCCACTCCCCCGCCGGAAGCCAGGAGCGATAGAGCGGATGATCGGCGGCGATCGGCATCGGCGTCGGCCGGCCGGTGCGCTGCGAGAAATAGGCGGCTGTCACCAGCTCCAGCGAATTGCGGGCATCCTGCAGCGTCACCGGCGGCTCCTTGTCCTCAACGATCGCCTTATGAAAGAGCTCGAACTGACGGGTGTAGCCATCTTCGCCTGGCACATAGCCAGCGAGCGCCGCGTCGATCCGCGCCTGATGCTCCTCCGTTCCGGCGACGAACGTCCACGGATCACGGCCCATCGTATAGGGTTCGATGATGCTTTCGGCGACGAGGTCGTTGAAGCAGAAGCGCAGCCGCGAGATCTCCTTGCGCGAACCCAGCGTCATCGACAGCGTCGCCAGCGAGCCGTTCTGCATCTTCACCGAAAGGGCTGCCGTGTCCTCGACCTCGATCGGATTGACCAGTGTCGCGCCATAGGAAAACACTTCGGCGCAGGGGCCATGGACATAATTCAGCATATCATGCGCGTGGATGGCGTGACCAAGAAGACCGCCACCGAGTTCGCTTGCCCATTTGCCGCGCCATGGCACGGCATAATAATCCGGGCCGCGCCACCAATGGGTTTCGATCGTCGTCAGGAACGGTTTGCCGGCAAGACCGCGCTCGATCAGTAGCTTCAGCTTCTGCAGGCCGGAGCCGTAGCGGTACTGGAAGATCGGCATCAGCTTCCTGCCGGGGAACCGAGCAAGGATGCGGCCCATCTCGTCGACCTCGGCAATCGAGCCGAAAAGCGGCTTCTCACAGATCACGTGCTTGCCGGATTCGATGCCCTTGCGGCAGAGTTCGAAATGCGAGCTCGGCGGCGTCGAAATGTCGATGATGTCGAGATCGTCACGGGCAAACAGCGAATCGGCATCCTGGGTGTATTCAGCAATGCCGTACTCCTCGCACAGCGCCCGGCCGCGCTCCTCGTCGAGCGAGCAGAGCACAGGAACCTCGAAAAGCTCCTTGTTCCAGCCGAAGCCGGCCAGATGCCGCGCAGCGATGCCTGCGCCGATGACACCGACGCGCAATTTCCTGGTCATGATATCCTCCTCAGCGAGCGCCGATCCGCGCGGCTTTCGTCTGGGCTTCGAGCGAAAGACGGCAGACTTCAAAAACGTGATCCTGCGTCATCGCCGTCTGCGTGCGGTTGCCGACGTCGGCGGTGAAAGCGTCGAAATAATCGAGCTTTTCGCCGCTGCAATCGATATGGGTCATTTCCTTGCCGTTGACCAGGAAGAGATGATCCTTACCCGGCCGGCCGGCAATATCGATATATTTGCGCAGCTCGATATAACCTTCGGTGCCGAGAATGGTCAGGCGCCCGTCACCCCAGGTCGGCAGCGCCTCCGGCGTGAACCAGTCGACGCGGACATAACCCGCCGCCTTGTCGGAACGCAGAAGCACCTCGCCGAAATCCTCGAAGGCCGGCTTGTCGGGCATGCCGAAATTGCCGATCGAGCTGGCGATGACCTCGCCCGTGGTCGAGCCGGTATAGAACAGGAACTGGTCGACCTGGTGAGAAGCGATATCGACGATGATGCCGCCGAAGGCTTCCGGATCGAAGAACCAGTCGGGCCGCGTCGGCAGTTGCAGCCGGTGGGGACCGACACCGAGCGTCTGGATGACCTTGCCGATCGCACCGTCGGCGACGAGCTTGCCGGCCTTGACGGCGGAGCGCACGCAGTGGCGCTCGGAAAAGCAGATCGAGAAGATCTTGCCGGTCTCGGCGACGGTGCGCTTGACGTCCTCAAGCTGGGCGAAGGTCGTCACACCGGGCTTGTCGGTCATCACGTCCTTGCCCGATCTCATCGCGCGGATGGCAAGCCCGGCACGATCGCGCGGGATCGCTGAAATGCAGATGACATCGATCGACGGATCGTCGAACAGCTTTTCCCGGTCGATCTGCGGCGCATCGGGATAGGTCTTCTCGAAGGCCTCGCGCAATGTCGGCACCGAAGTCTGCGGGCAATAGCCGACGAACTCGCCGCCAGAGGCAAGCAAACCCTTCACGTGATCGAACGTATGCCCATGGTCGATTCCGACGACGGCAAATCTCAACATCGCTGTAATATCCTCCCGGGATTTTCTTAGCGCCGGCTGACGCCAGCAGCCTCCATGTCGGGCAAAACAGATAACGAAAGCCGGCTCCTGTCAAGGCGAGATGAGGGGAAAAATCGCCGCACCATGTAGTTAACTATTTGAAATAAAATATGTATTTTGTATCTAAATAGTTATTTTGCGGGCTTTAGCGATTGGATTTACGAGAAATACCGCGGCTTGAGCCGATCAGGCAAAAGTCTTTTTCCCCAGTGCATCTTGCCCCGCCTTCATGAATGTGATCGATTTCGGCAGTCGCCGGGTCGGAGGGCGGCAACACCCCACAATTCTCAAAAGAGCGCTTCTCGCTCACCTTGACGGAAGATCACCATGTCTCAAGCTCTTCTCGATGTCGCCGCTTCGGATGGTCTTTTCGTCGGCCGCGTCTGGAATCCCGACGTTGCCGGACCGAGCATTGTGACATCACGCGAGGGCGTGCTGGTCGACATCACCTCGCGCGAGGCGCCGACGCTGAGCGCTCTCTTCGAGCGGCAGGACGCCGCCGGCTTCGTCCGCGCCGCAAGTGGCAAGGCGGTCGGTTCAGTGGAGCAGATCGTCGCCAACAGCACCGGCAAGCCGGACGAAGCGCGTCCCTATCTCCTGGCGCCCGTCGACCTGCAGGCCGTCAAGGCCTGCGGCGTCACCTTCGCCCAGTCGATGATCGAGCGCGTCATCGAGGAGAAGGCTGCCGGCAATCCGGAACGTGCCGCCGCCATCCGCGAACGTGTCAGCACGCTGATCGGCGGCAGCCTCACCAATCTGAAGGCGGGTTCGCCGGAGGCTGCCAAGGTCAAGCAGGCGCTGATCGACGAGGGCATGTGGTCGCAATATCTCGAAGTCGGCATCGGGCCGGATGCCGAAGTCTTCACCAAGGCCCCGGTGCTTTCCTCCGTCGGCTGGGGTGCGGAGGTCGGCCTGCATCCGATCTCGACCTGGAACAATCCGGAGCCGGAAATCGTGCTCGCGGTCAATAGCCGCGGCGAAATCAAGGGCGCGACGCTCGGCAACGACGTCAATCTGCGCGACGTCGAGGGCCGCTCGGCACTGTTGCTCGGTAAAGCCAAGGACAACAATGCCTCCTGCTCGATCGGTCCTTTCATCCGCCTGTTCGATGCCGGCTACAGCCTGGATGATGTTCGCAAGGCCGAACTCGATCTGAAGGTCACCGGCCGGGACGGCTTCGTGCTGCGCGGCAAGAGTTCGATGTCGCAGATCAGCCGCGATCCGACCGATCTCGTCAAACAGACGGTCGGCGCGCATCACCAATATCCCGACGGCTTTATGCTCTTTCTTGGCACGTTGTTTGCACCGACGCAGGATCGCGAGGCGCCGAAGCAGGGCTTCACCCACAAGATCGGCGATGTCGTCGAGATTTCCTCGGCAGGGCTCGGCGCGCTCGTCAACACCGTTCGGCTCTCCACCGAATGCCCGCCTTGGACCTTCGGCATTTCGGCGCTGATGAGTAATCTCGCAAAGCGTGGATTGCTGTAAGCTACTGGTTTCGCCGCTTGCCCTCTAAAAGGTCGAGAACGGAGTTTGCCGCCTCGAGAACGTTCGTGCCGGGCCCGAACACGGCTGCAACGCCGTGTTCGTGCAGGAAGTCATAGTCCTGCCGCGGGATGACGCCGCCGCAGACGACGATGATATCGCCACCGCCCTTTTCCCTCAGCCTGTCGATCAGCTGCGGCAGCAGCGTCCTGTGACCGGCCGCCAATGACGAGACGCCGACGACATTGACCTTTTCGCTGAGCGCGACGCTGGCGGCTTCGTCAGGGGTCTGGAACAGGGGACCGGCGAGCACATCGAAGCCGATGTCACCGAAGGCCGAGGCGATCACCTTGGCGCCCCGATCGTGCCCGTCCTGACCGAGCTTGGCGACCATGATTTTCGGCCGGCGGCCCATCGCTTCCGTCACCTCAGTCATGCGGGTCCTCAAGACGGCGAGTTCCGGCTCGTTGCTATAGGCCTCGCCGTAG
Source organism: Rhizobium sp. IY2 (assembly GCF_047532935.1). Lineage (NCBI taxonomy): Bacteria > Pseudomonadati > Pseudomonadota > Alphaproteobacteria > Hyphomicrobiales > Rhizobiaceae > Rhizobium > Rhizobium sp. IY2. The sequence goes on along the minus strand of NZ_JBLKNU010000002.1, from coordinate 759,892 downwards.
ACGCCTTTGATGACATTAGGGATCGCGGCATGATCGCCGAAGGCATCGCGCATGGCATCCGATATCTCGCCGACCGTGGCACGAGCCCGGGCCGCCTCGATGGCGGCTTCCAGCAGGTTGCCCTTGCTGGTCCGGGCGATCTCCGCCAGCGCGGCCAGCGTCTGGCGCACGGCCCCGCCATCGCGGCGCCGTTTGGTTTCCTCGATCCGCCTGATCTGTGCGATGCGCACCGCACTGTTGTCGATCTCCAGAATGTCGATCGGCTGTTCGTTGTCGAGCCTGTAGCGGTTGACGCCGACGATGACCTCCTCGCCCTTGTCGACGGCCGCTTGCCGGCGCGCGGCCGCTTCCTCGATCAGCCGTTTCGGCAGGCCGTCATTGACGGCCTTGGTCATGCCGCCGAGCGCTTCCACCTCCTCGATCAGCGCCCAGGCCTTGTCGGCAAGCTCCTTCGTCAGGCTTTCGACGTAATAGGAGCCGGCGAGCGGATCGACGACCTTGGTGACGCCGGTCTCATGCTGGAGGATGAGCTGCGTGTTGCGGGCAATGCGGGCGGAAAACTCCGTCGGCAGCGCGATCGCCTCGTCGAAGGAATTGGTGTGCAGCGACTGCGTGCCGCCGAGCACGGCCGACATCGCCTCGAAGGCGGTGCGGATGATGTTGTTATAGGGGTCCTGTTCCTGCAGCGAGACGCCCGACGTCTGGCAATGGGTGCGCAGCATCAGCGAGGAAGTCTTCTTCGGCTGGAACTCTTCCATGATGCGGGTCCAGAGCAGCCGGGCGGCGCGAAGTTTGGCCGCCTCCATGAAGAAATTCATGCCGATCGCAAAGAAGAAGGAGAGCCTTCCGGCGAAATCGTCGACATTGAGGCCCTTGGCGATCGCCGCCCTGACATATTCGCGGCCATCGGCAAGCGTGAAGGCGAGTTCCTGCGTGAGCGTCGCGCCGGCCTCCTGCATGTGATAGCCGGAGATCGAGATCGAATTGAACTTCGGCATCTCCCTTGCGGTATATTCGATGATGTCGGCAACGATCCGCATCGAGGGTTCTGGCGGATAGATATAGGTGTTGCGGACCATGAACTCCTTGAGGATGTCGTTCTGAATGGTCCCCGAGAGCTCGGCCCGCGAAACGCCCTGCTCCTCGCCAGCCACGATGAAGGCGGCGAGGATCGGGATGACGGCGCCGTTCATGGTCATCGACACCGACATTTCGCCGAGCGGAATGCCGTCGAACAGGATTTTCATGTCCTCGACGCTGTCGATTGCCACACCTGCCTTGCCGACATCGCCCTCGACGCGGGGATGGTCGCTGTCGTAACCGCGATGGGTGGCAAGATCGAAGGCGACCGACAGGCCCTTCTGGCCGGCTGCCAGATTGCGGCGATAGAAGGCGTTCGATTCCTCCGCCGTCGAGAAGCCGGCATATTGGCGGATCGTCCATGGCCGGCCGGCATACATCGTCGCGCGTGGGCCGCGGGTGAAAGGCGAAAAACCGGGAAGCGAGCCGAGATGCTCGGCACCGTCCAGATCCTCGGCCGTATAGAGCGGCTTGACGGCAATGCCTTCCGGCGTCTGCCAGGTCAGCGTTTCAGGTGAAGCGCGCAGATCCTTTTGCGCAAGCTCCGCCCAATCCGACAGCGTCTTCTTCGTCATGCGTTTCCTCCGGCTTTTTTCATCCCAACCCTACCATTTCACAGGCTCTTCGTGCGATAGAGCCCGAACAGGATGATTTTGGGCCGAGCCGGCCTAAAATCTGAATCCTGTTCTACATTATATAGTTAGAGCATGATGTCGTCCGAAAACCGCACGCACTTTTCGGCATCACGCTCTAGGATAATTAATGCGGCAAATCCTTGATTTCTATTGCCGGTTTTGGGACCCGCCTCATGAAGACCATGCAGATCTATGCCTTTGACATGAACTGCGTCGGGCATATCAACCACGGCCTGTGGACGCATCCGCGCGACGGCTCAGCGCATTATACCGATCTCGACTATTGGACGGAGTTTGCCAAGACCGCCGAACGCGGCAAGCTGGACGGCATCTTCCTTGCCGATATCGTCGGCGTCTATGACATCTTCAGAGGAAGCCCGGCGCCGGTGATCACGACGGCGGCGCAGATCCCGGTCAATGATCCGCTCATCCCGATTTCGGCGATGGCCTATGTCACCAAACATTTGGGTTTTGGCGTCACCGTCAATACCACCTATGAGCCGCCCTTTCTGCTGGCGCGGCGCATGTCGACGCTCGATCATCTGACCAAGGGGCGGATCGGCTGGAACATCGTCACCGGTTATCTCGATAGTGCTGCCCGCAGCATGGGTTTCGACAGGCTGCCGGAACATGACGCGCGTTACGACGCAGCCGAGGAATATCTCGAGATCGTCTACAAGCTCTGGGAAGGCAGCTGGGATGACGATGCGGTGCTGCGCGACAAGGTGGGCGGCATCTATGCCGATCCCTCCAAAGTGCGCACTGTCCGTCATGACGGTCAATATTACCGGATGGAGGGCATCCATCTCTCCGAACCTTCTCCACAGCGCACGCCCCTGCTCTTCCAGGCCGGCGCCTCCGCACGCGGCCAGGACTTTGCCGCCCGGCACGCCGAATGCGTCTTCCTCGCCGGCTCGAACCCCAGGGCGATGCGGCCGACGGTGGATGCGCTGCGGGCGAAGGCCGAGGAATTCGGCCGCGGCGCCGACGCACTGAAGATCCTGAGCCTGATCACTGTTGTCGTCGGGCGGACGGAGAAGGAAGCACGGGACAGGCTGGAGGAGTATCGCCGCCATGCGAGCGTCGAGGCCTCGCTTGCGCATTACTCCGCCTCCGTCGGCATCGATTTTTCGAAATATGGGCTGGATGACGTCATCGACCAAAGCTCGACGAACGCCAATCAGTCGGCGCTTGCGGCCATCACCAAACAGGCGGCGAAGCCGGTGACGCTGCGCGACATCATCGACCAGATGATACTCGGCAGCCGGATGAAGCCGGTGGTGGGCTCGCCCGAGCAGATCGCCGATCATCTCGAGGCATGGATCGAGGAGGGCGGCATAGACGGCTTCAATCTGGCGCGGACCGTGGCGCCGGAAAGCCTGCGCGATTTCGTCGACCTGGTGGTGCCGGTGCTGCAGGAGCGCGGTCTCTTCAAGGCGGACTACGTGGAAGGACCTTTGCGGCAGAAGCTTTTCGGCGGCGGGGACGGCAGGTTGCCCGCCGCGCATCCCGCCGCCCAGTTCCGGCACTGACTATCGATGGTCCAGCTTGGCGACCAGCCGGTCGCCCAGCCACTGAATGCCGCAGACGAGGACGATGAGGACGGCCACCACCGCGATCATCACATTGGTTTCGAAGCGCTGATAGCCATAGCGGATGGCGAGATCGCCGAGACCGCCGGCGCCGATCGCGCCCGCCATCGCCGAGGCGCCGATCAGCGTCACCAGCGTGACGGTGAAGCCGGCGACGATGCCCGGCAAAGCTTCGGGCACCAGCACCTCACGGATGATCGTCCAGCGATTGCCGCCCATGGCGCGGACGGCATCGATCAGCCCGCGGTCGACCTCGCGCAACGACACTTCGGCGATACGGGCGTAATAGGGCGTTGCGGCGATGGCGAGCGGCACGATGGCCGCCCAGGTGCCGAGCGCCGTGCCGACGATCAGCCGCGTCAGCGGGATCAGCGCCACCAGCAGGATGATGAAGGGCACCGAGCGGAAGCCGTTGATGATCCCACCGAGCACGCGATTGATCCACAGATTTTCGGCGATGCCGCCGCGCGCCGTCGCCACCAGGGCAAGGCCGAGCGGCAGGCCGGCGACGAGCGAGATCACTCCCGAGGCGACGGTCATCAGGACCGTCTCCCAAAGGGAGCGAAGAAGCAGTTCAACCATGATCGGTGTCATAACCAAGCACCTCCACCCGGGCGGACCGGGCCGTCAGGAATTGTTCGACCTTTCCGGCAAGCGCGGGGTCGCGCATGGGAACGGCGATGAAGAACCGTGCCACCGGCTGGTTCTGGATGTGGTCGATGCCGCCATGGACGAGGCGGAAGGAATGCGGCAGCGCCGCCGAGAGTTCGGCAAACAGCGCGCCCTGCGCCTGCGGCCCGGCGAGATCGACGCTGAGGATCGCCTCGCTCCCCGTCGTTGCCGACAGCCGACCGGCGATGTGATCCGGAAGCTGCGGGCGGATACCGCCGAGCAGGCTCCCGGTGATGTCAGCCTGCGGGTTGGCGAAGACCGACCAGACCTGCCCTTCCTCCACGATCCGCCCGGCGTCGATGACTGCGACGCGATCGGCAATGCCGCGCACCACTTCCATCTCATGCGTGATCAGCAGAATGGTCAGCCCGAGCTTACGGTTGATATCCCTCAACAGCGCCAGGATCGACCGGGTCGTTTCCGGATCGAGTGCCGACGTCGCCTCGTCGGACAAAAGCAGTGCCGGGCGGGCCGCAAGCGCCCGAGCGATGCCGACGCGTTGTTTCTGCCCGCCGGAGAGCGATGAGGGATAGGCTTTCGCCTTGTCGGCAAGCCCGACCAGATCGAGCAGCTCATGCGCCCGTTTCAAGCGCTCGTTCTTTGCAACGCCCTCGATCTTCAGCGGTAGCGCGACATTTTCCTCGACGGTCTTGGCGGAAAGCAGGTTGAAATGCTGGAAGATCATGCCGATGCGGCGGCGCAGCGGCTGCAGTTCCTGTTCTGAAAGTCCGGTGATATCTCGGCCTTCGATGAGAATCTCGCCGCTATCGGCGCGCTCCAGGCCGTTGAGGCAACGGATCAGCGTCGATTTGCCGGCGCCGCTGCGGCCGATGATGCCGAGGATCTCACCTCTCTTCACCGTCAGCGAAATACCGTCGAGTGCTGCCGTGGTTCCGAACCGCCGCTTCACATTGGTAAGCCTCACCACGTCTTCGGCCGCCGCTTGCGGCTGTGTCTCGATCGCCGTGGTGGAAACAAAGGAATTCATGTGCTTTTCCTTACAAACACCGAAGGCGGCCCGGGCAAGGAACGCCTGGACCGCCTCTCGGCAGGGCTTAACCCCCGCCCCGCTTCGGATCAGTAGGCGCTGAGACCCGTTCCCTTGTAAACCTTGTCGAACTCGGCCTTGACGGTCTCGTTCTGATAGGAAGAGACAAGCGTCTTGACCCACTCGGCATCTTTATTGTCGGCCTTGACCGCAATGAAGTTGCGATATGGATTGTCGGCAATCGGCTCCTGCGCAATGCGCTCGGCCGGCGAAAGGCCGCTCTTCAGCGCCCAGTCGGTATTGACGACACCGGCATCCAGGTCGTCGATCGAGCGGCCGACGATACCCGCGTCGAGTTCCTTGATTTCGATCTTCTTCGGATTGTCGGTGACGTCGGCGACAGTTGCGAGAATGCCGGTGCCGTCCTTCAGCTTGATCAGGCCTTCGTTCTGGAGAACGCGCAAAGCGCGGCCTTCGTTGGAGGGATCGTTCGGCACGCCGATGACGGCACCTTCCGGGATCTCGGCGACGGACTTGTACTTCTTGGTGTAGAGGCCGATCGGCCAGACGCCGGTATAACCGACACGAGCGATGTGGTAGCCGTGCTGCTTGATCTGGTTGTCGAGATAGGGCTGGTGCTGAAAGGCGTTGGCGTCGATTTCGCCGCGCTCCAGCGCCTCATTCGGCTGCGTATAATCGTTGAAGGTGATCGTCTCGATCTTCAGGCCTTTCTTGGCCGCCTCGCTGGTGACGACGCGCCAGACGTCTTCATCCTCGCCGGCCATGATGCCGACCCTGATCGACTTGTCCTCGGCAAAGGAAGGAGCTGGTGCTGCAAAGGTGAAGAGCGCGGCAGCGGAAACGGCGACAAGAGCCGCCCGGCGCGAAAGGTGGAAGTCGTGAAGATTTTTATTCTTGGTCATTTTATATCCCGTCTGACTGAGTGAGGCCATACGCCCCGACCAGGCCGATCATGGCAAATGCGCGGATCGGTAGCGAAGCACGATTGTCCGATGTGGAGGAAGGGTCGGAAAAACTCTTGCCCTGCCATTGGTATCGGCAGGATAAATTTCCATCAAATTTGTGGATTATGACGACGTGAGAAGGGTGGCCCAAAAACGAAAACGGCGCCTCCGCGGCGCCGTTTCAAGCCTATCCCTAACTCTTCATTCGGCGGCGATAAGCGCCTGATTCCGGCTGGGAAAGAAGGCCGAGAGCTCACCGATAACCTCCCCGATCCGCTTGGAAAGCGGCTCGGATGAGACACGGTAATCGGTGAAGTCGCGGTCGGACGCGTAAACGGCGGTCGGCAGCGTGTGAGACATGAAGAAACCGAAGAGCGGACGGAGCTGGTGCTCGACCATCAGCGCATGCCGATCGCCGCCGCCGGTCGCAGTGATGATGATCGGCTTGGCGCGCAGCTCATGCGGGTCGATCAGGTCGATCAGATGCTTGAAGAGGCCGGGATAGCTGCCCTTGTACGTTGGCGCTCCGATCACCAGCACGTCGGCATTGACGATGTCGTCGATGACCTCCTTGGCGCGACTGTCGAGATCGCCACGCCGCAGCGCCTGGCCAAGCGAGGGGCCGACATCGGTCAGGTCGTAGATGGTGTTGTCGAAGCCGTATTTCTCGCCGGCGAGGCCAGCAACGTTTTCGACGAGCGCGAAGGTCTTCGAGGGGCGGTTGAAGCTACCCGCAAGGCCGACCAGTTTGTGAGCAGACATGCCATTTCCTTCCAATATCGTGCCGAAACCGATGTCATTCTCCAACGAATATTATCTATAAAAATAGTGGATTAAAGGAATGGTGATCCCTCTTCCCCATATGAGGAGAAAAATACGTTCGTGCCTGTCGCGATAGCGACGTGTGAACCGCATGATGCGTCGAGCCGGAATACTCTAGGCCGATTTCTGCTTGGGTATGCGCGGAAGGAAGACCGTCAGGAGACCGAGCAGCGGCAGGTAGGAGCAGATCCGGTAGACGAAATCGATGCCGTGGGTATCAGCGAAATCGCCGAGCAATGCTGCACCAAGTCCCCCTGCCCCGAAGGCGAAGCCGAAGAAGACGCCGGCAATCAGTCCGACGCGCCCGGGCACCAGTTCCTGCGCGAAGACGACGATCGCCGAGAAGGCCGAAGCGAAGATCAGGCCGATGACGATGCTGAGCACGCCCGTCCAGAGGAGATTCGCATAAGGAAGCAGGAGCGCGAAGGGAATGACGCCCAGGATCGAGAACCAGATGACGAACCGCGCACCGAAGCGATCGCCGATCGGCCCACCGAGGAATGTGCCGACGGCGACCGAGCCGAGGAACAGGAAGAGCATCAGCTGTGCCTGCTGCACGCTGAGCTCGAACTTGTCGATGACATAGAAGGTAAAGTAGCTCGACACGCTCGCCATGTAGACATTCTTCGTCGCCGTCAGCAGCACGAGGATCAGCAGCGCCCAGACGACCCTGTTCTGCGGCAGCGGCAGGGCCCGGCTCACCGCCGGTTTGCTGGCATTCTGACGTCGGTGGCTCATGTACCAGTTGCCCACCCAGCTCAGCACGACCATGCCGACCATGGCGATGGCGGCAAACCAGGAGACGCTGTGTTGCCCAAGCGGCAGCACGATGAAGGCGGCGAGCAGTGGACCGATCGCCTGGCCGGCATTGCCGCCGACCTGGAAGAAGGACTGCGCGAAACCGTGGCGACCGCCGGAGGCCAGACGGGCGACGCGCGAGGATTCCGGATGGAAGACGGCTGAGCCAAACCCGATCAGGCTTGCGGCAACCAGCAGCAGCGCGAAACTGCCGGCGTTGCCGAGCAGGATGAGGCCGCAGAAGGTGCTCGCCATGCCGACCGGCAGCGAATAGGGCATCGGCCAGCGGTCGGTGACAATGCCGACCAGCGGCTGCAACAGCGAAGCGGTGACCTGGAACGTCATGGTGAGGAGGCCGATCTGCACAAAATCGAGATCGTAATTCGCCTTGAACAGCGGATAGAGCGAGGCGAGCAGCGATTGCATGATGTCGTTCAGCATGTGGCAGAAGCTGACCGCCATGAGGATAGACATCGTTGTTTTTTCGAAACGGGGCGCGCCTTCGGCAACCGTTGCCATCAATATTCCTCCTGCACAGGCCGGTCGGTGCCGTGCCGCGTCTTTTTTCGATGGATTTTAGGCGATCGGGGCTGGGAAGACTATCGAGCGGCGGTCGCTGAATTGCATTTAGCGTAAGCCGGGCGGCAATCACAGCCCAGTTTCATCGGGATTGGTACGGCTTTTGTTTGATTTGCCCTTTTGTCGACCGATTCCAGCGTGGCTTTATGTCTTTCCGGACGGGGGCTTTCATATCACAGTCAGTCGCGATCATCGCATATTGAGTACGCTATATGAAAACAACCATGGAAAACCGAAGCGGGGAATACTACAGCTGCGCCGATTGAAAATGCGATCGAGGCTGAAAACACGCGATGAATGTCAAGACACCGAATGCAATAGACAGCTATGTCGGAGCGCGCATAAGAATGCGTCGGCAGTTGCTCGGGATGAGCCAGGAACGGCTTGCCGAGCAGATCGGCGTAACCTTTCAGCAGGTTCAGAAATACGAGAAGGGCATCAACCGCATCGGCGCGAGCCGCCTGCAGCGGATCGCCGATGTGCTCCACACCTCGGTAAGTTTCTTTTTCGAACAGGAGAATTCCGAGCCGTTGACGCTGCAAGGGCTGGATCTGTCGGCGAATTCCGATCCGGTCGCCGAATTCCTGCGAACGAAGGAAGGATTGGTGCTCAATCGCGCCTTTCTGAAGATCGCCGACCGCAATATCCGCGAAACGGTCATCGCATTGGTGAAGGCGATGGCGCAGGCAGAAAGTCACGGTGTGACATTGGGCGCCTCCATAGCGGACGTCACTCTTCCGCTCGGAGAATAGCTGGGCGTATCGGCAGGCAATAACCGCATGAAGCGCTTGGCTATTGCGAGCCGTCGCCTTTGCGTCGCCTCCGGCTGACCATCATGCCGCCGACGATGAGGACGATTCCGGTCGCGTTCGCCCAAAACGACGTTGGAACGGCGCTGATATAATCAAGCGCCACGCCTGTCACCATCTGACCACCGATGATCAGCAGAGCCGAATTGACCGCGCCTATGCGCGCAATCGCCCAACTGCCCGCCGCCACAAAAACAACACCGATGGAGCCGCCCAGATAGGCATACCAAGGCGCCTCGGCGGCGCCTGCAGGAAGCAGGCCCCCGACGAAGAGACCGAGGCATGTGAGAACGGCAAAGCCTATGGCATGATTCCAGAAGGATGCGATCAGCGGCGTGGTGGATATGCTCAACCGCCCATTGAGCTGGCGGCTGAGACCGACGAGCGCGCCGCCGAGGCACGCCAGGAGAATGAATAGTGTCACGCTCCACCTCGTCCAAACAGGATGATGAGGGCACCCCCGGTGACGACCAGGCCGAGTGCTACGATGTCTCGCATATCCGGACGCCGCTTCGGCAAACCGAACAGTCCCCAACTGTCGGCCGCGACGCTGAAGGCGACCTGGCCTGCCAAACCGAGCGGCGAGTTGACCGCGGTCGAGGTCAGAATGACCGTTGCCGCGCCGGATATCCCACCGAAGTAAGCCCACCACGGCGCGTTGGGGGCTTTTCCCACCGTCGGCCTGCGCCGGCGGTGGACCAGCAAGAGAAGAATGACGGCTGCGAAGATGCCTGTGCCATGAGCGGTCCAGGAGGAGAACAGGGGATTGCCATAATGGGCCAATTCCCCGTTGAAGTGCACCATGAACGTCAAGAGCCCACCCGTGGCAAAAGCACCGATGAAATAGATGGGATGCGAATTACGCGCTGCTTCGGTGGTCATTGCGGATCCTGTCAAAGAATCGATTGCGCCCGATATTTTTCAAATTGCCACTAAGGCCATTCATCGGCATTTTCAGCAAGATGATTAGCACCGTGTGTCTGTCGGATCGGCCCTCCTTGATGGCGCTGATGAAGCTCGTTTCGATCGACGCGACCCATTTAATCCGAACAATGGTTTTACAATGCCAGATGCCACGTCCGAGGACCTCGATGGTCCAGACGACCCTGCAATACCACGGACCGGATTGTCGGAAATCCTCGCGCCCGGCCTTTCCGTGGTTTTCTGCGGATTGAATCCGGCTCTGTCCGCCGTTCGCGACGGGCATAATTTCTCGAACCCGAGCAACCGTTTTTGGCGGGTCTTGCATCTGGCTGGATTTACGCCGCGCTTGCTGCGAGCAGATGAAGAGCGCGCGTTGCTGCAATATGGCTGTGGCCTGACGTCCGCGGTTTCACGCCCGACGAAAAGCGCAGGCGAACTTAAGAAGCAGGATTACCTCAGCGCAGCACCTGCTCTGGAAAGCAAGATACGAACGTTTGCGCCGGCCAATCTGGCCTTTCTTGGAAAGGCGGCATATGCGGCAATCAGTCTTCGAGCCAATGTCGAATGGGGTCGGCAAGCCGAGGAATTTGCCGGCGCCGTCGTCTGGTTGTTGCCAAATCCGAGTGGCCTCAACAGAGCCTTCACCTTGACGACATTGACCGAACGCTATCTCGAGCTGAGAGCGACGCTCTAGCCATCATAATGCCTGGACGAATGCGCTGACCCGCCCTTCCAGCAGATGGCTAATGGCCTGGTGTCATCATTGCCTTGCATGGAGGATGCGATGCTGCTCAAGGGCGAACGAACCTTCGTGGTGCGGGATGCGGGAGGTTTCGTCGCGCACGTCAATATGCCGGGCTGGTTGACGCCGAAGCCGACCGATCACGGCCATGGCCCCCTCGCCATGATCGCAGAATCCATCCTCGATCCCGGTCGCCTGATCGCGATGCATGAGCATAGAAACGACGAGATCATTTCCTGGGTGCCCGAAGGCGTCATGCGTCACGACGACAAGGCTGCGGGCCGACTGGTGATCGACCGCGACCATCTCATGGTGATGAATGCCGGAGCAAGCTTTTGGCATTCCGAAGAAACGCTGGCATCCGATCCGCCTCTGCGGATGCTGCAAATCCTCATTCGCCCTCACGCCATCGACCTCGAACCGAAGGTCCAACACGGACCGGTGCCAGTTGCCGCGGCAAACACCTGGCGACACCTGGTCGGGCCGGAAGCGGAGGGCGCGCCCTTCTATGTCCGCAGCACGATCGACGTCTTCGATATGCGGCTGGACGCGGGCGCAAGGGTGGAATTTCCGCGCAAGCAAGGCCGAGACCTCTATTTCTATGTCTTCAGCGGTTGTGTCGTCGTCGATAAGCAGACATTCGCCGAAGGCGAGCAGGGGCTGCATTTATTGGATGACAAGCTCGAAGTAGAGGCGCAGAGTGCAAGCATGTTGGTCGCGTTTCTGCTCGATCCGAACGCAGCGATCACCAGGCAGGGAACTGTCGGCGACCACAAGAAGATCCCACCGGCAATCCTCATTCGCGCGTTCCTGCGATGGAGGAAATTCCGCCAGATGTGGCGTCGTCATCTTTCGCATCGCCGCTCGAACACCGAAAAGGCGATATAAATGGAACAAGGATGCCCCTAACGGGTTTCGAACCTTAGCGTTCAATAGGAGGAGCATTTCATGCCTACGGTTGCCGCGACACCCATCACCCCGCCTGACCAGCATGTTGTCACAGCGCGCGAAGCCATCGAGCCGCTTTATGAGAAGCTTGAGCTGCAAACCGAATCGCTGGTCCTCGCTGCGGCGCTGGAAGCGGGCTGGCCTCCCGAGGAGGCAACCGAGGCACTGGCAGCACTCAGGCTACAGGACGCACTTTCCACCCTTGGACGAACGACTTAGCCGATAAGCCCATTATTCAAAGCGGATCGGCGAGAAAGTTTCCGCAGTGATCCCCTCCTGGCGGAGGGCTGCCGGAATCGGGGTTTCCAGAAGCAGCGACGACGCGAGCGCAGCGACCGCTGGCGAACTTTGAATACCGAACCCGCCGAGCCCGGCCAGCCAAAAGAAGCCCGGCGCCCGCTTTGAGGCACCGATGACCGGCAGCCGGTCCGGTGCGAAGGTGCGCAGGCCCGCCCAACTATGGGAGATCCGATGGATTTCGAGCTTGGTGCAGTCGCTCAGATATTGCGCCGCCTGGGCGATATCCAATTCTTCCGGCCAAGCGTCATGCGGGGCGACCGGCGTCTCATCCGCCGGACTAACCAGGAGCCGGCCTGCATCCGGTTTGAAGTAGAAATCCTCGTCGATTTCGTTGACTTCGGGCATGGCCGAAACATCGTAGCCCTCAACTGGCACGGTGATGGCGGTTCGGCGATAAGGCACTAGGCCGAGAGGCGTCGCGCCGAAATGGAGCGCCACGGGATCGGCCCAGCCGCCCGCCGCGTTCACCACCGTCGTGGCCAGCAGATCGGCGCCGTTCGTCTCCAGCCGCCATGCCGATCCGTCCATTCGGGCGCCCGTCACCTCGGCGTTGCGGCGCAGGTCGGCCCCGGCGTGTCGCGCCGATTTCAGATAGGACTGCAGCAGGCTGTCGACCTCGATGTCCCAGCAATCCGGGTCATAGAGCGCAGCCGCGACCCAGTCGGGGTCGAGAAACGGGACCAGCGCCAGCGCATCGGCAACCGTGAGCAATTGAAGCGGCCGGGCCATGGGCGCGCTTTTGTTGCGCTCGACTTCGAAGATGTGATGGAGATGCCCGGCCTTCTCGGCCTGGGCAATGCAGAGGTTTCCGCGCGGCCGGATGAGCGGCAGGTCGCAGAACCCATCCGGAGGCGTCTGGAGAAATCCGGCGCTGGCCCGGATCAGCCGCCCCGCGCCTTCGGACTGGAAGCGCAGCGAGAATTCCGCCGCCGAGCGGCCGGTGGAATGATAGCCCCATGCCTCCTCCCGCTCCAGCAGCACGACCGAACGGCGATTGCCGATGGTATGTGCCAGTGCGGCGCCGACGATGCCGCCGCCGATGATGGCAATGTCAAAATGTTCAGCCATTGATTGGATCCAGTGGAAAAATTGGGCGTCGAATATTGCGGTAGTTGCGGCGGGTGAGATCCGGCGAGCATAATCCGCCGGCATCGGTCACCAGGATCTCACTTGCGAGCGGGGCGAAGGCGCCGCGGAAATGATGCATGGATTTCACCGCCAGGACCGCCTTCGCCGTCGGTTCGATGCCGAGCGCGCGGAAGATGTTGGCGTCGAGCATCTGTTGGTTTTCAGATGCGATCAGCACCTCTATCCCGCCGACCCGGAAAGAAACGGAGCGGCCGAGCGTGCCGGGAAGGCCGGTGAACATCGGCCCTTCAAATGTAAAGGCCCCATCGGAGACGGCCGCAACAGTGCCAGTGACTTCGATCGGCCCACCGCCCGTGCTCGGATCCGTCTTGCCGCCGAGCAATACAGTGCATTCTGCGCCGACACCTGCGGATGCCAGCAGGTCAGCCGCTTGCGGGTCGTAGAGCACACCGAGAGCAATATTGCCCCGCCCTGCGTCAAGCAGCGCAGCCAACAATGTCGTGCTGTCGCCATAGCCGCCTGAGCCCGGGTTGTCGGAGAAGTCGGCCACCACGATCGGCTTGTCGGTGGATTTGTGCGCCTTCAGCCGGGCGATACACTCCCAGAGAGGGATCGGCCGGGCCCAGTCGTCGCGGAAGTCCCATATCCGCGCGCAGATCCTGTCGGCAGTTGCTTGAGCCGTGACGGCGGAGACGATCTTTTCGTCGTAATTTACGAGAACGCTCGGGCCTGCCGCCCAGACATCGGCATCGGTGAAACCGGCGTTGACGGAGACGTTGAGGATGCCCGGCGTCATCATTTCCAGCGCTGCATCTTCCAGCAGCCGGCACATCGGCCCGTCCTGCGTCGTTCGTCCGTCGTCACAGCCGACCAGCATCGGCGGCCGGGCGATGAGCAGGCGCGGCGCCGTCTCGCCTGCCATTGCCGCATGAAGCAGCGTGCAGGCCTCGCGTCCGCGCTCGCGCATGTCGATATGGGGATAGGTCCTGAAGCTTACCGCGATATCGGCAAGCCCTGCCATTGCATCGAAGATATTGGCATGCAGATCGAGCGTCACCGCAATCGGGAGATCGGCCCCTACCACCGAACGGATGGCGGCGAGAAACTGGCTCTCTCCATCCTCGGATGTCTCGGTGACCATCGCGCCGTGGAGTGCGACGAAAATCCCGTCGATCGGCCCGGCCGTTTCAAGGCCGTGAACGACATCTGCGGTAATCGTGCGGCGCGCGGCTTCGGTGACCGTGCCGCCCGGCTGAGCATGAGCGGCAAGAATCGGCACAACCTCCCAACCCCTCGCCTCGGCCAGATCGAGGGCGCCGCCAATCTCGGAATTGGTGCCGCGCATCTTCGTGACAATCTCGACACCTTGGAAATAGCGACTGGCATGGAAGGCCTCGATCGGGGTCGAGCGAATGGTGAAGGTGTTTCCTTCGTGAGAGAATTCGATCAGAGCGACGCGAAAGCCCATCTTATACTCCTTGCCGGCCTGCCGCGCGGGCGCAGATATATTCCAGGATCAGCGAGGCGCCCAGGAGCGCTGTCACGCCGGTCGGATCATAGGGTGGCGCCACCTCGACGAGGTCCATCCCGACGAAATTGACATCCGTCGTCCGGCGCAGGATCGAGAGGATTTCGTGCGGCGCCAGTCCGTCGACGACCGGGGTGCCTGTGCCGGGAGCAAAGGCAGGATCGAGGCAGTCGATGTCGATGCTCAGATAGGTGGGCCTGTCACCCACCACTTCGCGCAGGCGAGCAAGGGCACCCTGCCAACCATGTTCGTGCAGCCAGTCACGGTAGAGCACGGTGATCGAGTCGGTATGGTCGTAATGGGTGCGGATGCCGATTTGGATTGCGTGAGCGGGGTCGATCAATCCATCGCACATTGCATGATGCACGAATGTGCCATGGTCGAATTCCTTGCTCGCCTGCGTGTCACGGTGGGCGTCGAACTGGACATAGGCGAGCTTCCCGTGCCGCTCGGCATGGGCCTTCAAGGCGGTGAAAGTGGTGCTGTGATCGCCGCCCAGCATGACCGTTCCGGCCCCCTCCTCGACGATCCGGCGGGCGAATTCCACCGCGTTTTCCAGCATCTTTTGTGGCTGCCCGCGCCGGAACGGCACGTCGCCAGCGTCCACCACCGAGAGCCGGTCGAAGGGGTCGAAACCCCAGGGCCAGACCTCGCCCCAGGCCAACTGGGTCGAGGCTTCGCGTAGCGCGGACGGGCCGAAGCGTGCACCCGAGCGGCCGGAGGTCGCCAGATCGAAGGGAATGCCATAGACGACAAGATCGACGCCGGTGAAATCCAGGCTGGGACGGCGCCGAAGGAAGGTGCGGATGCCGGAATAAGGCATTTCCACATGGGTCCCGTCCGGACCGGGCACGGTCTGGAACACACCTTCATGGCCGAAGATGCTCTGATTGGATTGTATTTTCATTTCAAACTGTTCCTGCGAAATGTAGCCATCGGTTGCGACCCTCGAGGCGGCGCCAGAGCGCTTCGATCAGGAGGACGACGGCCAGATAGTTAAGCGCCGCCACGTAGAAGACGGTGAGGTCGAAGCTCTGGGCGTAAAGGGATCGCGCCTGGCCCATGATATCGGGCACGGTGATCACGCTGACGATGGCCGAGGCCTTGAGCAGCAGCACCAGTTCATTGCCGATGGTCGGCAGCATCCGTGCCGTGGCGATCGGCAGCACGATCTTGCGGAAAATCTGCACGGTCGAAAGGCCGAGCACCCGCCCTGCCTCGATCGTCCCTCGCGGCACGGCCTGGATACCGCCGCGCAAGATTTCCGCCTGATAGGCCGCGGAATTGAGTGCGAAGGCGAGGAGGCCGCAATAGAACGCATCGCGAAAGAACCACCAAAGGCCAATATCCCGCAGTTCGCGGCTGAAGGAGCCAAGGCCATAATAGATCAGAAAAACCTGAACCAGCAGCGGCGTGCCGCGCATGAGGTAGATATATCCATAGGCCACGCCGGAGATTGTCCGGTTGCGACTGAGCCGGGCCAGTGCGAGTGGCAGCGCCAAGCTGAAGCCCATGAGCGCGCTCAGCAATGTCAGCGTAACCGTATTCTGAAGCCCTTGCGCCCATAGGGCGAGATTGTCGGTGAGAAGCGTCAGCATCTTCTAACGCCCCCTACCGCGAGGAGCCGTGCGTCGTTCCAACAGCGCCTGACCGATGCCCGACAGCAAAGCAAGCGCGACGTAGATCAGGGCGAGCACGGTATAGAAGAAGAACGGCTTCTTGGTCGTCGAGATCGCCATATTGGTGTAACGGACGAGGTCGTTCACCGCTATGATCGAAACCAGCGACGTATCCTTCAGAAGGATCAACCACAGATTGCCGAAAGCGGGAATGCAATGCCGCCACATCTGGGGGAGGACGACCAGGAAGAAGGCCTGTCTCCGGTGCAGGCCCAGCGATGCCGCCGCCTCTGCCTGTCCCCTGCCGACCGCCTGATAGGCGGCACGGACGACTTCGCTGCCGAGTGCGCTGAAGACGAGCGTCAGCGCCACCACGCCAGCCGCAAAGGCATTGAGTGAAATGTTGGCGTTCGGGAAAGCGAGATGCACCACCCAGTCAATGAGCACTTGGAGCTGGTAGTAGATGATGACGAGGGTCAACAGCTCGGGCAGACTGCGAAAGACTGTCGTGCTGGCGAACGCGAACCAGCGGGCAATCGGACTGCGGGCGTTTTTGCCCCAAGCCAGCAGGAAGGATAGGACCAGGGCCAGCGGAGCGGTGGCGAAGGCGAGTGCGAGTGTTACACTCAGGCCTCGCAGCAACTCGTCTCCCCAGCCCTCGTCGCTGAATAACAGCAGTGAGATGAACTCCATCGCGAATTATCTTCCGATTGCTTGGCGGGGCTGGCTGGACGCTGACTGTGTGGCGTCCAACCTGGTTGCGGACTACTTGAAGATTTCGCCGGCGAGCTTCGGTTGTGTCATGATGTCGAATTTGAAGTAGCGCGCGCGAATCTTGCCATAGGTGCCGTTGGCCTGGATCTCGGCCAGCGCGTCGTTCAGCCGCTTCAGCAGCGCCTGATCGTCCTTGCGGACGGCAATCCCCGTGCCCTTCATGCCGTCATCGCCGAAGGCCTCTCCGACGAAATCACAGCAGGCGCCGCTGTCCTTGGCGAGCCAATCCGCCAGCACGAACTGGCTGGCCAGGACCAGATCAAGCCTCTGATTGTCGAGGTCGAGCAGAGCGTCGTCGAGCTTGGGATAAAGCTTCACCTCCGCTTCGGGGAAATATTGCTTGAGGATCGCGACCTCGGTCGTGCCTGATTGGGTGCCGACCACCAGCCCTTTCAAATCGGCTGGCAGCGCGCTCTTCAGTCCCGAATCCTTGGAGGCGACGAAGCGGTCGGGGTTGAAATAGTAGGGAGCGGTGAAACTGATCACCTTCGCGCGTTCAGCGGTGATCGCCATCGAGGAAAGGATGGCGTCGAATTTCTTCGCATTCAGCGCCGGGATGATCCCATCCCAATCGGTGGACACCCATTCGCACTTCACCTTCATTGTCTCGCAGAGCGCGTTGCCGATGTCGATATCGAAGCCGTTCAGATTGCCGGCGCTGTCAAAATACTCGAACGGTGGGTAATAGCCCTCAGTTCCCATTCGGACGACACCGTCTTCCGCCGCCGCATTGGTCGCGGCAGCAGCGGCAATCAGGGCGAGGATTCTAAGATATCGCATGGCGGTCTCCTGTTGATGGGTGCGGGCTTTGCTCCGAGGGCGGTTCAGGATTCCGGAAGATGGTGAATATTGAAAATTCTTATTTCTTCTTCTAGAAATAAATTTCGCTTATGGAGACATGCCAGATGGTCGACTTCGTCCGGCAACTTGACTGGAACCTGCTGCACACTTTCATGATCGTGGCGCAGGAACGGAGCATGACGCGGGCCGCCGACGTGATGCACCGCACCCAGCCGGCGATCAGCCAGGGGATCAAGCGGCTTGAGGAAACGGCCGGCACGAAGCTTCTGGAACGCAGTCGTACCGGCCTGATACCAACGCCCGCGGGCGAAATGCTGCTCGAACAGGTCCGATCGATTTTCGCGACGATTTCCCGCTTGCCGGTCGGTTTCGAAGCGGCGCCGGCGGCGTTGTCCGGCAGGTTGAAGATCGCCATGATCGACCAAGTGGTGAACGAGACCTTGGATCGTGCGCTGACGTCTTTCTTCGCACGGTATCCAGGCGTGGATCTGGAAATCACAGTGAGCACCACGGCGGCCATCATCCGTGCCGTAGAACTCGGCCATTGTACCTTCGGTATCTCGGACGGGGTGATTCCGGATTTCCTGGCTTCCCGCGAGTTGATGCGAGAGAGGTTCGGCCTGTTTTGCGGCGCAATCCACCGGCTGGCTGGCCGCAGGGACCTGACCGTCGCACAACTGCGTGCCGAACCATTTATCGGCTTCACCGCAGATGTGCTCGGCGGCACGCATATGGGCGATGTCACCGCCTACCGCGCCAGCGCCTCGATCGGTCAACGGGTACGGGGTCAGTCGAGCTATGTCAGCGAGATACGGCGGATGATCGAATGCGGCCTCGGAATAGGCTTCCTGCCGCTGCATCTCGCCGAACCGTATGTCGACCAGGGAAAGTTGTGGCGCCTGCCGCCCTATCGGGACGAGCCCTGCGCATCGGCCTATGTCGTCACCAATCCGCAAATCGGGCTCTCGGTGCCCGAGACGTTGTTCCTGAAGGAGCTTTCGAAGATCGATTTCGGACTCTGAGCTATGCTTTGCAATATATCGTTACAGCCATGAATTATCATGCTCCATAGTCGGCCGGCACGAGCCCTGATATCCGCTTTCAAATAACGTTTGGTGATCGCAGTTCGTAGAGCACGTGAGGGCGCAACGGATGCCCTTCGGCCAAATTGGGATGATCGAAGTCACCGATCCGGTTCATTCCCAATCGCCTCATCAAACCCCAGGAATTGCTGTTTGCGGGCACCGTGAAGCTGACGATGCGGTCAAGTTTCAGATCGTTGAAGGCAAAGTCGAGAGACCGTTCCGCTGCTTCGCGCGCATATCCGGCGCCGTGCCGCGACGCTGAAAGCCGCCAGCCGATTTCGACTGCCGGGGCAAACGGCAAAGCCGGCGAAACGTTGTTGAGGCCGCAGAGGCCGATCAACGCGCCGCCTGCCTTCTCCTCCAGCGCCCAGAAGCCCCAGCCATGATCCTCGAAGTGACGGTCGATGCGGTCGAGCATCGCATCCGACTGTTCATCTGTCAGAGGATTGAGATATCGGACGACGTCGGGTTCGGCGTTGATCGCAGCAAAGGGTTTACGATCCTGCTGCCGCCAGGGTCTCAAGATCAGTCGTTCGCTTTCGAGCCTCATCGCCCCTCCGCGACAGATCCTACCAGAGCGTCATATGACGGTTGACGTCCTTGTAGAGCAGGTAGCGGAACCGGCCGGGGCCGCCGGCGTAACATGCCTGCGGGCAGAAGGAGCGCAACCACATGAAGTCGCCGGCCTCGACCTCGACCCAATCCTGGTTCAGGCGATAGACCGCCTTGCCTTCCAGCACATAGAGACCGTGCTCCATGACATGGGTTTCCATGAAGGGGATCACGGCACCCGGCTCCAACGTCACGATATTCACGTGCATGTCGTAGCGGACATCGGCCGGATCGATGAACCGGGTCGTTCCCCAGCGGCCATCGGTGTCGGGCATTGCCGAGATGGCGTGCTCGTCCTCATGCGTGAAGATCGCCGGCGGCGGTTCCAGCCCGTCGACCTCCTGAAAGGCCTTTCGAATCCAGTGGAATTTTGCCGCGGTCGAACCGTCGTTTTTCAGGCGCCAGACTGAACCTGCCGGAAGATAGGCGAACGAGCCGCTGCGAAGCGCATGGCTGACGCCGTCGAGTTCCACCGTGATGTCGCCCTCGACGACGAACAGAACCGCTTCGGCCCGCTTGTCGGGCTCCGGCCGATCGCTTCCGCCGCCCGGCTGGACCTCCATCACATATTGCGAAAAGGTCTCGGAGAAGCCGGAGAGCGGCCGGGAGAGAACCCATGCCCGCGTCCCCGTCCAATGGGGAAGGACGCTGGTGACGATGTCGGTCATGACGCTGCGCGGAATGACTGCATAGGCTGTGGTGAAGACGGCCTTGCTGGAAAGCAGCTCGGTTTGCGGCGGCAGTCCGCCGAGTTTGGAATAATAATCTCTGTTCATCGGTCCAGGCTTCGCGGCTTTTGATTGTGCATCTGCTTTATGCGCCGTTGCCGCGTTAGGCAACTCCCAATGGGTCGAGCCGCGCCGTCCGAGCTCGGGTCTCGAAAAGCGCGCGGCGCTATAGCCTACCGGTCGGCCATCACCAGATGACCCGGCCCGACCTCACGATAGGAGGCGTTCGCCGGCTGATAGTCGACCGGGCGCATCGGGCTCTTGATCTCGTCATTCGCCACCATCCGCTTTTCATGGCGGCGGTCGGGATCGGGCACGGGCACCGCCGCAATGAGCATTTTCGTATATGGATGCTGCGGATTTTCAAAGACCGCGGCCCGTGGGCCGATCTCGACAATCTCGCCGAGATACATCACCGCCACCCGGTGGCTGACGCGTTCGACGACCGCCATGTCGTGCGAGATGAACAGGAAGGCGAGGTTCAGGCTCTGCTGCAAATCGAGCATCAGGTTGATGACCTGCGCCTTGATCGAGACGTCGAGCGCCGAGACGCTTTCGTCGGCGACGATGACCTTCGGCCGCAAGGCGAGCGCGCGGGCGATGCAGATGCGCTGGCGTTGGCCGCCGGAAAACTCATGCGGATAGCGCGCGGCCATATCCGCCGACAGACCGACCTTCATCAGCAGATCAGCGACGACGTCCTTTGCCTGTTTCGCATTGCCCATCTTATGTTCGAGGTAGGGTTCGGCGATCGCAGCACCGACTGTCATGCGCGGATTGAGGCTGGCAAAGGGATCCTGGAAGATCATCTGCACGGATTTGCGCATCTCGCGCAGATCCTTTTTGTCGAGGCCGAGCACCTCCCTGCCCTCGACGAGGACGGAACCGGCCTGCGGTTCGATGAGACGCATGATGGCGCGGCCGGTCGTCGATTTGCCGCAGCCGGATTCACCGACGAGGGACAACGTCTCGCCGGCGTGAAGATCGAAGGAGACGTTTTCGACCGCGTGCACCCGGCTGGTCAGCCGGCCGAACAGGCCGGTATGAATGTCGAAGCGCTTGGTGAGGTTCTTCACCTCAAGGACCGGCCTTGCAGCGACGGTATCGGCGGCCTCGGCGGGAACGTCCGATTCTCCCGTTGCCGTATTGACCACCGGAAAGCGCAGGGGCCTTTGCCTGCCTTGCATCGAGCCAAGCACCGGCACGGCGGATAGCAGCGCCCGGGTATAGGGGTGTTTGCCGCGGTGGAAGATATCGGCGGTGGCGCCGCTTTCGACCTGTTCGCCGCGATACATCACCACCGTCCTGTCGGCGATCTCGGCGACGACGCCCATGTCATGGGTGATGAACAGAACCGAGGTCCCCTCCTCGTCCTGCAGCATCTTGATGAGATCGAGGATCTGACCCTGGATCGTTACGTCGAGCGCGGTCGTCGGCTCGTCGGCGATCAACAGTTTCGGCCGGCTGGCGAGCGCCATGGCGATCATCACCCGCTGGCGCATGCCGCCGGAGAAACGATGCGGATATTCGCCGAAGCGCGAGGCGGCCGAGGGAATGCGGACCTTTTCCAGCAGCCGGATGGTCTCGGCTTTGGCGTCCGTCTTGCTCATATCGGAATGGCAGAGCAGCGCCTCGGAAATCTGATCGCCGATGGTGAAGAGCGGATTGAGCGATGTCATCGGCTCCTGGAAGATCATCGCCACTTCATTGCCGCGCACCTGACGCATGGCATTTTCCGGCAAAGCCAGGAGGTCGCGTCC
Organism: Rhizobium sp. IY2; assembly: GCF_047532935.1. Lineage (NCBI taxonomy): Bacteria > Pseudomonadati > Pseudomonadota > Alphaproteobacteria > Hyphomicrobiales > Rhizobiaceae > Rhizobium > Rhizobium sp. IY2. The sequence continues at coordinate 738,042 of NZ_JBLKNU010000002.1, read as the reverse complement.
GCCGAGCATGACGCGGCCCTCGACGCGGCTCGTCTCCGCCTGCAGCAGCCGCATGATGGAGAGCGAGGTGACGCTCTTGCCCGAGCCGGATTCGCCGACGATCGCCACCGTCTCGCCCGGCGCCACGGTGAAGGAGACGTCGCGCACGACCGGTTTCCAGACGCCATCCACCAGAAAGGACGTCGTCAGCCTGTCGACGGCAAGAACGTCGGTCGTCGTCTGGATCGGTTGCGCTTGGACGTTGGCCATGTCTGCTCCTCTACGGTTCAATCCGGCCAGCGCAACAGCCCGTCGAAGCGGTGCCGGCTGCGGTTCTCGATCGGCGTGGCGATGATCTCGTTGGAGGCGCGCGCCTTGTCGAGTTCCTCAGCCAGGCGCTCCGCCACGATCCTCTCCTCGCCCGGATGCAGGTTGCACGGATCGAGATAGAAATAGCGATGCTCCACTTCGTGATCGCGCACGATGATCGGCGGGCTGCCCTTGGCAAGCGCATCGGCCAGATCCCAGGCGGTGATATGGGCCTGCTCGGGATCGACGATCAGGCGCAGCCGATCGAGCGGATTGCTGGTCGGGTCGGGTTCGATCAGTGCGGTGAGGCCGGGGCGACCGTCGAGCGTGCGCTTCCACAGATTGAGATAGCTGGTTTCGCGTTCCCGGATGCCGGCATGGTCGCGTTTCTCCCAGGCTTCGAGTGCCGCCATGACGCCGAAGATGCTCTCCTTGCCGACCTTCATGCCGCGGCCGATGCCCATGTTCTGCAGGAAGGCATGACGCACCAGCTCCTTCTTGCCGGCAACGATGCCCGTAGTCGGACCGCCGAGGAATTTGTGGCCGGAGTAAAGGGCGATATCGGCGCCCTGCTCCAGGAAAATCTTCAGATCATATTCCGAAGCCGCATCGACGATGACGGGCACGCCCTTGGCATGGGCGATCTCGACGAATTCCTTCAGGTTCAAAAGTCCGTAATCGACGACATGGTGCGAGACGACGTAGACGGCGGCTGCGGTCTTGTCGGTGATGGCGTTTTCCATGTGGAAACGATGTGTCGAGGTCGCCTGGCCCACAAGCACGACCTTGCCGCCGGCAAGCCGGATCGCCTGGTCAACAGGTGCGCCGTAGCTCACCACATGGCCCATCTGTACCAGCACTTCGTTCTTCTCCGGCACGACATCCGGCAGCCTCTCGATCGCCAGCAGATTGTTGCCGGTAATCGCACCGGCAACGGCCAGCGAAATGCCGGCCGAGCAGGAAGCGGTGACGAAGCCCGCCTCGCCGCCGGTCAGCCGGGCGATGACGCCGCTTGCCTTGCGCTGCAGGTCGTTGATCTCGACGAAGTGCGGCAGGATCGATGCCATCGCCTCGATCGCTTCCGGCACGACGATCGAGGCGCCGAGGCTCGTCATCGTGCCGGATACGTTGATGACAGGGCGAAGACCGATTGATGGTCTCATATCAGTGGACATGAAGTTCTCCAGAATTCTGGGGCGGGTAGCGGGATAAGATGGGACGCTACTCCAAATATGAAAGTTCTCGTCAGCCGTGCAAGGCGACGATCGCCTCGATCTCGACGGTGATGTTGCCGGGCAGCGAGCCGAAGCCGACGGCCGAGCGGGCATGTTCGCCGGCCGGCCCGAAGACTGCGATCAACAGATCCGAGCAGCCGTTGATGACGCTCGGATGATCCTCGAACTCGGGCACGGCATTGACCATGCCGAGCAGTTTAACCACTCGCTTGACCCGGGTGAGATCGCCGAGCGCCTCCTGCATGACGGCAAGCAGGTTGATGCCGGTCAGCCGCGCATGGCCGTAGGCCTCGTCGACACTGATGCCGCCGCCGACCTTGCCGGCATGCAGGAAACCGTCAGCCTCGCGCGGTCCCTGACCGGAGAGATAAAGCATATTGCCTTCGAGCACATGCGTGACGAAATTGGCGATCGGCGGCGGTGGCGGCGGAAGCGTTATGCCGAGGGCGGCAAGCCGTTCGTAAGGCGAGTTCTCGACCTTGCCGGCGGCGGTGGGAAACTGATTCACGCAAACTCCTGTCATGCAATTTTCGATTTGGCGAATTGGAATAGGCCGACCCACGGTCGGCGGATTAGAGATCCTTGCGAAGTCTTGGATCGAGCATGTCCCTCAGGCCATCGCCGACCATCTGCAGCGACAGCACCGAGAGGATGATGGCGATGCCGGGAAACAGCGTCATCCAGTCGGCCTGGCCAATATATTGCCGGCCGGCGGCGATCATCGTTCCCCAGGTCGGGATTTCGGGGCTGACGCCGAGACCGAGGAAAGACAGGCCGGCTTCGGCAAGCATCGCGCTGGCGAAGAGGAATGTGGCCTGCACGAGGATCGGCGACAGCAGATTGCGCAGCACATGCAGCGTCATGATATGGAAGGTCGAAATGCCAAGCGCCCTCGCCGCCTCGACATAGGGCAGTTCGCGAATAACCAGCGTCGACGCGCGGACGATGCGGGCAAGGCGCGGCGCATAGACGATCGACAGCGCGATGATCACGGTTGTCAGAGAGGGACCGAGGGCTGCGACGAGCGCGATCGCCAGCAGAATATCCGGAAACGCCATCATGGCGTCGATCAGCCGGGCGATCGGTGTGTCGAGCTTCTGGAAGAAACCGGCCAGCAGCCCGAGCGTCACGCCGATCACGGCCGAGAGCGTCACGACCGCAACACCGACGAGCAGCGACAGTCGGCCGGCGAAGATCGTGCGCGAAAAGACGTCGCGGCCGAACTCGTCCGTGCCGAAGAAGAACATGCCGCTCGGCGGCTTCAGCCGGTTGACGATGGAAAGCTTCGACGGCGAATAGGGCGCGACGAGAGGCGCAAAGACCGCCAGAAGCACGAAGATCGTCAGGATCAAGAGGCCGCAGGCGACCGTCTTGCGTTTCAGCAGGCGCCGGACGAATTTGCTGCGCTCGCCCTCGACGGCTGATTTGATTGCGATATCGGCCATCAGTAGCGCACCCTCGGATCGATCAGCAGATAGAGCATGTCGATCGCAAAATTGATCAGCACGTAGAGCGCGGCGATGACGAGTAGCGCGCCCTGGATGACCGGATAATCGCGGCGCAGCACCGCCGAGACGACGAGATTGCCGACACCCGGCAGGCCGAATACGGTCTCGGTGACGACGGCACCCGAAATCAGCACCGCCGCCGTCAGGCCGATCACCGTCAGGATCGGGATCAGCGCATTTTTCAACGCGTGCTTGAGGATCACCCGGCGCTCGATCAGCCCCTTGGCGCGCGCCGTGCGGATATAATCGTCGCCGAGCACATCGAGCATCGAGGCGCGGGTGAAGCGCAGGATCAGCGCCGAGGAGACAATGCCGAGCGCGAAGGCCGGCAGCGTCAGGTGATACATGCGGTCGAAGAAGGTCGAGCCGGGACCGCCATAACCGGAAACCGGGAAGAGGTTGAGCCGGACGGCGAAAAACTGCATCAGGATGAGGCCGAGCCAGAAGCTTGGAATGCTGGCGGCAAACATGGCAAGCGTCGTCGCCGCCTGGTCGACCAGGGAGCCGCGGCGATAGGCGGCGTAGATGCCGATCGGCAAAGCGATGATGCTGGCGATGAGAAGCGAGAGCAGCGTCAAGAAGAAGGTCGGCTCGGCGCGGTCGAGCAGGGCCGAGGTGACGGGCATGTTGAGGAAGATCGACTGGCCGAGATCGCCCTTCAGCAGTTGGCCGATATAATAGACATATTGCAGGCCAAGCGACTGATCGAGGCCAAGCCGGGATCGGAGATCGGCGATATCCTGCGGCGTCGCATCCGGCCCGAGCATGACGGCGGCCGGATCTCCCGGCGTCACGCGCACGATGACGAAGACGATCGTGACGACGAGAAACATCACGACGATCATGCCGAACAGGCGCTGGAGGATGTAGCGTATCATGAATGCCTGGCCTTAAGCCTTTGCGGATGCGGCAGAAAAGATGACCGGTACCGGCCGCGGAAGGCCGGTACCGGTGGCGATGTTTACTTCTTGATCGAAGCATTCCAGAAATACGGCCACGGCGCCGGATCGACGCCTTCGAGCTTGGTCGACTCGGCCGAGACGGCGTTGAAGTCGCCGATCTTCATGAAGGGTGCGTCGGCATAGACGGCCTTCTGGACATCGGCCCAGAGCGCAACGCGCTTCTTCGGATCGACTTCCGAAGTGAAGGCATCGACGGCTGCCTTGCGGGCCGGCGTATCCCACCAGCCGGGCGAGCTGGTCGAGAGCGAGCCGATGAGGGCCGGCTCCGGCAGGAAGGGGCTATGGGTGATATAGATATCCCAGAGCTTCGGATCGGCGCGGCGCTGCGTCAGCGTCGCCCAGTCCACAACCTGCATATCGACGGTGAAGCCGGCGAGCTTCAGATATTCGGCGGCGACCTGCGCCATCTTATAGTGGAACTCGTACTGGCGGCTGGTCAGGATACGGATCGGTTCGCCGTTATAGCCGGCCTTCTTGGCGGCAGCGGCCGCCCCTTCCGGATCGGCGACGTTATAGGCGCCCTCGACGCCGGCATCCGTCGACCAGGCAAAGGTCTTCGGATAGATGGCGCCGTCGAGAGCGTAGAAATCCGTGCTGCCGAAAGCCGCGGCCAGCATGTCTTCCATGCTGAGCGCCTGGCGGATGGCCTTGCGCACTTCGACATTCTTGTTGATACCCTCGGCCGTATTGAAGACGAAGACGGGATAACCGAAGGGCTTCAGGATGATCGGCTGCGAGGCCGTGGAGGCCTTCAGCTTGTCGTAGGATTCGACAGGGATCGAGTCGACATAATCATACTGGCCGGAAACGGCGGCCTCGACGCGGGTGTTCGGATCCGGCACCGGCACGAAGCGGATCTCATCGAGATATTGATGGCGGGCGCCGCCATAACCATTGCTGTCGCCCTCGCGGGACTTGTAACCGTTGAAGCGGACGAGCTGGATATACTGGTCAGCCTTGCGCTCCTTCAGCATGTAGGGACCGGTGCCGATGAATTCCTTCATCGGCTCGTCCTGCTTTTCGGCGGGGATGATGATCGCGGCCGAATTGTTGAAGGCAAGCAGCGAGGTCAGCGGCGCATAGGGCTGCTTCAGCGTGATCGTGACGGTCGCCGGATCGACGGCCGCGATCTTGTCGATGAAACCGGCCACCTGCTTGCCGCGCGAGGCGATCTTCATCCAGCGGCCGAGCGAGGCGACGACATCGTCCGAAGTCATGTCGCTATTGTCGTGGAACTTGATGCCGGTCCTGAGCTTGATCGTATAGGTTTTGCCGTCGGCGCTGATCTCGGGCAGGCTTTCGGCCAGAAGCGGCGTGACGTTCCAGCTCTTGTCGAAGGTATAGAGCGTTTCGAAAATGTGCTGCGTGACGATGCCGACAAGATCGGCCGTCGACGACATCGGATCGAGCGTCGGCGGCTCGCCGATCGTCGCGACGTTGATGACGCCGCCCTTTTCCTGGGCAAGGAGCGTCGAAGGCAGGGCGACGAGCGCAGTGCCGAGCAGGAATGCGACCAGTGTTTTCATGCGAGATCTCCCGATTTAGTTCCACAATTATGTAATTCATATTTTTGTAAGAGAATAAGAGATGCATCGATCCTGTCAAGCACGCGCGACGGATTATGCCCTCCCGGGTAGCGCGACGCCGGAAAAACACCATCTTCGGCTGCGGCGAGCCCTCTGCACGACGGCCGGGCATTATGCCAAGGTAAGGCGATCGCCCTGCGGCAAGGCTTCAACGGAACGGGAGAACAGGATGAGCATCGATTTCAACGACGGAACATGGCTGAACGAGCCGGCCAACTGGCGGGCAGACGAAGCCGCCCTCACCCTGACGACCGATGAGAAGACCGATTTCTGGCGAGAGACCCATTACGGTTTCATCCGCGACAGCGGCCATTTCCTCGCCTTTCCGAGGGCCGACGGCTTCACCGCACAAATCCGCGTCCAGGGCGAATTCCGCACCCTCTACGACCAGGCCGGCCTGATGGTGCGTATCGACGAGAAACGCTGGGTAAAAACCGGCGTCGAATTCACCGACGGCGAAGCCTTCCTCAGCACCGTCGTCACCGACGGCAAATCCGACTGGTCGGTGGCGCAGCCCTTCAAGGAATTGGAAGACTTCCGCATTCGCGTCACCGTCGCCAACGGCGCGATGCGCATCCAGGCTTCACGTGATGGCAGCTTCTGGCCACTGCTGCGGTTAGCGCCCTTTCCGGCAGCTGACCGATATGAGGTTGGGCCGGCTGCCTGCACGCCGGAGCGCAGTGGGTTGAGGGTGCTGTTTTCGGAGTTCTGGATCGGCCCGGCGATTACGACGGATCTGCATGATTTGAGCTAGAAGAGCGACACTACCGAAAGAACAAGATCAAATGACTGCGAGTGCAGGGCAGCACACTTGACAAAGATAAGATGCCTGTATTTTACTCAAGCCTGCGGAATAGGCAGAAGGCCGCCGCATTGACATGACTCCGATAGTCTCTGGGCAGTTTCGCCCCATGACGCCTCATCGCTCGATGGGACCAGCGTCGTGGGGTTTTTTGATGTGGTCACTTCATGAATGACGCGCTGAAAATCGGCATCCTCTTTTCGACCACCGGCCCTTACGGCTCGATGGGCCGCGACGCGCGCGACGGCGCCGTTTTCGCGATGGCCGAATATGCCGGCGCCGAAGGACTGGCGATCGAACCCGTGTTCTTCGATCCGCATGCCGATCTTGCCGCCTATCTCGATGGTGCGCGCCATCTTTTGCGCGCCGGCTGCCGCCACATCGTCGGCACGATCACCTCTGCGGCGCGCAAGGAGGTCATCCCGCTCGTCGAGAAACATGACGGCCTGCTCTGGTACATGTGCCCCTATGAAGGTTTCGAGGCCAACGAGAACGTCATCTATGTCGGCGGCTGCCCGAACCAGCATCTGTTGCCGCTTTTCGAGCACCTGATCCCGCGTTACGGGTCAAGGCCCTATCTCGTCGGCGCCAACTATGTCTGGGGCTGGGAGATGAATCGGCTCGCCCGCGAACTCATCACCAATGCCGGCGGCGAGGTGCTGGGCGAACGCTATCTCCCGCTCGAGGAAACCGCCGTCGAACGCATCGTTGCCGAGATCGCGCAGCGCCGCCCGAGCTTCATCCTCAACAATCTCATCGGCCCGTCGAGCTACGCCTTCCTGGAGGCGATCAAGGCCTTGGGTGATCGCGACCCGGCCTTCCGCGCGGAAAACTGCCCGGTCGTCAGCTGCGACCTGATGGAATGCGAGCTCGACGATATAGCCGCAGGAGCTGCCGCCGGCCAGCTTTGCGCCGCGTCCTATTTCGACAGTATCGCGACCCCCGAAAATGCTGCCTTCAAGGCCCGTGTCACAGAGCGTCACGGCACGGAGCGGCGTGTCTCCAGCGTCTTTGCCAGTGCCTATACGGCCGTCCGGCTCTGCGTCGACGCGATCGTCGCTGCCGGCGGTGATGAGCCCGACGCCGTCCGGCGCGAGCTCTACAATCGATCCTGGCCGACCCTGTTCGGTGCGCTGGCGATCGACCGCGAGACCAATCACGCCGCCCTGCCCTTCCATCTCGGCCGGATCAACGCCGACAACGGCTTCGATGTCGTCGCCTCGCGGCCGCCGCTCGCCGCCGACCCCTATCTGACCGGCCGTAACCGACAGGCCTTGCCGCGGCTGAGGGTGGTGTCATGAGAGAGACACCCAATTTCACCGGCTGGCTGGCGACGGTCCTGCATCGCGAGGACGGCAACACCGACAAGCTGGTCCGCCAGCTTCGCCTGCTCGGCATCGATGCAACGCTGCAATGGGCGCCGCTTTCGGCCGCAGTACTGCCTGATCTCGTTATCGTCGATGCCGACCAGGGCTGGGACGATCTGCTGCCCTGGAACGGCGAAACGCCTGCCTGCCCCGTCGTCGCCTTGCTTGGTTCGGAAGCGCCCGGCCGCATCGCCTGGGCGCTCGGACAGGGTGCCGGCGCGATCATCGCCAAACCGATCGCCACATCGGCCGTCTATCCGGCGCTTGTCATGGCCGTCTCCATTCATCAGGAACGCAAGGCGACTGCGGAAAAGCTGCAATATCTCGAAGAGCGCGTCCGGCTGCGGCCGCTCGTTCACGCCGCCGTCGAAAAGCTTCGGGCCGCACACGGCATCGACGAGGAGAGCGCTTACGCAATCCTGCGCAACTGCGCCATGCGCCGCCGCCTGCCGATGGAGCAGATATCAGCCTTCATTCTGGCAGGAGCAGAACCTCTGCCGGAGGCGGGCTGATGCATGTGCTGAAACAGATGATTCGCCAGCCGACCGCCCTCTTCGGCCTGATCGTCGTCACACTCGTCATCGGGCTCGCCATCGCAGCGCCGTGGATCGCGCCGTTCAGTCCGGACGAGCAGATGTTTGACGGCCTCTCACTCGAAGGCGCGCCGCTGCCGCCGGGCGGCCCCTATCTGCTGGGCACCGACACGCTCGGCCGCGACCTCTTTTCCCGCCTGCTGTTCGGCGCCCGCACCTCGCTGATCATCGGCCTTGTCGCCAATGGCATCGCGGTGGCGATCGGCCTCTTCGTCGGCATCGTTGCCGGTTATCTCCGCGGGCTGCCGGGCAACATCCTGATGCGCTTCACCGATCTGATGATGGCCTTTCCGGCGCTGCTGCTCGCCATCGTGCTCGCCGCATTGCTGAAGCCGAGCCTCTGGATCGTCGCCATGGTGATCGCGCTCGTCAACTGGGTGCAGGTCGCCCGCATCGTCTATACCGAGACTCGCGGCCTGGTGGAGCGCGATTTTATCATGGCGGAGCGCTCGCTCGGCGCCGGCCATATGCGTGTGCTCTTCATGCATATCCTGCCGCATCTCGTGCCGACGGCAATCGTCTGGGGCACGCTCGGCATCGCCACCACCGTACTGCTCGAGGCGACACTTTCCTTCCTCGGCGTCGGCGTCCAGCCGCCGCAGCCCTCCTGGGGCAACATCATCTTCGAGAGCCAAAGCTATTTCCAGGCCGCCCCCTGGCTGGTCTTCATTCCCGGCGCGATCATCCTTCTGACGGCGCTTTCCTTCAATCTGGTGGGCGACGCGCTGCGCGACATACTCGACCCGACCCAGCGCGGGAGGGGCTGATGGCGTCCCTCATGCTGCGCCGGTTGGCACAGGCGGCCCTCATCCTGCTCGGCGTCGCGGCAATCACCTTCGTGCTGCTCTACGCCCTTCCGGCCGACCCGGCCCGCATGATCGCCGGCCGCAGTGCCACGGCTCAGACGGTCGCCAACATCCGCCATGAGCTCGGACTCGACCAGCCGCTGCTGGTCCAGTTCGGCACCTATCTCGGCAATCTGCTGCATGGCAATCTCGGCCGCTCCTATGCGCAGAAAACCGATGTCTGGACGCTGATCGCCGCGCGGCTACCGGCGACGTTGACGCTGATGCTTGCCGGCATCTTCGTCGAGGTGGTGCTCGGCCTGACGCTGGGCACCATCGCCGCCGTGCGTCGCGGCGGCTTCGTCGACCGGCTGGTGATGATGGCCTCCTTTGTCGGCACCTCGGCGCCGCAGTTCCTCGTCGCCCTGCTGCTGCTCTACCTGCTGGCGGCAACGCTCGGCTGGTTTCCGATGAGCGGTTATGGCAGCTTCTCGCATCTCGTCCTGCCTGCCGTCACACTCGGCATCTGCGGCGCCGGCTGGTACGCCCGCATGGTGCGCTCGTCGATGATCGAAGTGCTGAACCAGGATTATGTCCGCACGGCGCGCGCCAAGGGTCTTTCCTCGAAGCGCGTCATCCTGCGCCATGCGCTGCCCAATGCCGTGCTGCCCATCATCGCCATGATCGGCATCGATATCGGCCAGTTCATGGGCGGCGTGGTCGTGGTCGAAGCCGTCTATGGATGGCCCGGCATCGGCCAGCTCGCCTGGCAGGCGATCCAGCAGGTCGACATCCCGATCATCATGGGCGTCACCCTGACGTCTGCGCTCGCCATCATCATCGGCAATCTGCTTGCCGACCTCATCGCGCCGGTCATCGATCCGCGCATCCGCACACGCTGACAGCAACCAAAGAAGGGGAACCCAAATGTTCAAACGCTGGCTGCAACAGACGACCATGGCAACGATGGTGGCGCTCGCCCCATTGTCCGTCATGGCCGAGGAAACGCCCAAGCAGGGCGGCGATATCGTCGTCACCTACAAGGACGACATCACCACACTCGACCCGGCGATCGGCTACGACTGGGTCAACTGGTCGATGATCAAGAGCCTCTATTCCCGACTGATGGATTATGCGCCCGGCACGCCGAACCCGGTCCCCTCGCTTGCCGAAAGCTTCACCGTTTCGCCCGATGGCTTGACCTATACCTTCAAGCTGCACAAGGGCGTGAAGTTCTCGAACGGCCGCGAGGTCGTCGCCTCAGACGTGAAATATTCGATCGAACGCGCCGTCGACCCGAAGACGCAAGGGCCCGGCGCAGGATTTTTCGGCGCGATCAAGGGCTTCGAGGATGAAACCGGCGGCAAGACGACGACGCTCTCCGGCATCGAGACGCCTGACGATAGCACCGTCATCTTCAACCTCTCGCGCCCCGACGCCACCTTCCTGCACGTGCTTGCCATCAACTTCGCTTCGGTCGTGCCGAAGGAAGCCGTCGAGGCAGCCGCCGGCGACTTCGGCAAGAAGCCGGTCGGCTCCGGCACCTTCATCCTGAAGGACTGGACGATCGGCCAGCAGCTCGTTTTCGAGCGCAACAAGGATTATTTCGTCAAGGGCATTCCCTATATCGACAGCTTCAAGGTCGAGGTCGGCCAGGAGCCGCTGGTGGCGCTCTTGCGCCTGCAGAAGGGCGAGGTCGATATTGCCGGCGACGGCATTCCGCCGGCAAAATTCCTCGAGATCAAGAATTCGGCCGACGGCGCGCAGATGATCGTCGACGGCGAGCAGCTGCACACCGGCTACATCACGCTCAACACCAAGGTGAAGCCCTTCGACAACGTCAAGGTTCGCCAGGCGTTGAACATGGCGATCAACAAGGAGCGCATCACCCGAATCCTCAATGGCCGTGCAACGCCTGCCAACCAGCCGCTGCCGCCGCTGATGCCGGGCTACGACAAGTCCTTCACCGGCTATGCCTATGACTTGGCGAAAGCCAAGGCGCTGCTTGCCGAAGCCGGCTACCCCGACGGCTTCGAGACCGTGCTCTACTCCACCAACACCGACCCGCAGCCGCGGATCGCCCAGGCGATCCAGCAGGATCTGGCTGCCGTCGGCGTCAAGGCCGAAGTCCGGGCGCTGGCCCAGGCGAACGTCATCTCGGCCGGCGGCACGGAAGGCGAAGCGCCGATGATCTGGTCGGGCGGCATGGCCTGGATCGCCGACTTCCCGGATCCGTCCAACTTCTACGGCCCGATCCTCGGTTGCGCCGGCGCGGTTCCGGGCGGCTGGAACTGGTCATGGTACTGCAACGCCGATCTCGACAAGCGCGCCGTTGCCGCCGACTCGATGTCCGATCCGGCAAAGGCAACCGAGCGCACCGCGGCCTGGGGCAAGATCTTCACCGACATCATGGCCGATGCGCCGTGGATCCCTGTCATCAACGAACGCCGCGTCGTCGCCAAGTCGCTGCGCATGGGCGGCGCTGACAACATCTACATCGATCCGACCCGCGTCATTAATTACGACGCGATCTACGTCAAGCAATAGACCCAAGGATCAAGCCTTCCCGGCGCTAGCCGGGAAGGCCATAAATTTCAGGGAGACATGACATGTGCATCGCCTGCACCCACACCATTCACCGCGCCCAGCATAATTTCGGCTGGAACAAGGATTTCGCCCCCGCCGTCGTCGCCAAGCCGGGCGAGACGATCCACTTCGAATGCATGGATTCATCAGGTGGCCAGCTCGGAAGCGACGCGACCCTGGAAACGCTGAACGCGCTCGATTTCGGCAAGATCAACCCGGTCTCCGGCCCGGTCTATATCGAAGGCGCCAAACCCGGCGACGCGCTGAAGGTGACGCTGCGCAAGTTCATTCCCTCGGGCATCGGCTGGACGGCCAATATCCCAGGCTTCGGCCTGCTCGCCGATCAATTCAAGGATCCGGCGCTGCATGTCTGGTCCTATGACGCGACAAGCATGGTGCCCGCCCTTTACGGCCCGGGCGGCCGCGTGCCGCTGAAGCCCTTCGCCGGCACGATCGGCGTCGCCCCCGCCGAGCCCGGCACCCATTCCGTCGTTCCCCCACGTCGCGTCGGCGGCAACATGGACATCCGCGACCTGACGGCGGGGGTGACGCTCTATCTGCCCGTCGAGGTCGACGGCGCGCTGTTTTCGATCGGTGATACCCATGCCGCCCAGGGCGATGGCGAAGTCTGCGGCACGGCGATCGAAAGCCAGATGAACGTCGAAGCGACGATCGAGCTCGTCAAGGACGCCAAGCTGCAGACGCCGCGCTTCACCACGACCGAACCGGTAACCCGCCATCTCGACGGCGCCGGCTACGAGGTGACGACCGGCATCGGCCCTGACCTGATGACCGGGGCGCGCGAAAGCGTCATGCGAATGATCGATCTTCTCGGCGCGGAACACGGCATGAGCGCCGTCGATGCCTATCTGCTCTGCTCCGTCTGCGGCGATCTCCGGATCAGCGAGATCGTCGACCAGCCGAACTGGGTGGTTTCCTTCTACTTCCCGAGGATCGTGTTCGCGTGAACGAAGCCATGCCCGCCGCAGCACCGGTGCTCAGCCTTCGCAATCTGAGCGTCGATGCCCGCACCCCCGAAGGCCGCAAGCCGGTGCTCCAGGATGTCAGCTTCGACCTTGCAAGCGGCGAAACGCTCTGCATTGCCGGCGAATCCGGCTCCGGCAAGTCGGTCACCTCGCTGTCGATCATGGGGCTCTTGCCGAAAGCCTCGCTGAAGGTCGCCTCCGGCAGCGTGCTGCTTGGCGAGCGCGACCTGCTCACGCTTTCCGACCGGGCGATGCGCAGCGTGCGTGGCGGCGATATCGCCATGGTGTTCCAGGAGCCGATGACCTCGCTCAACCCGGTCATGTCGGTCGGCAACCAGCTGACCGAGGCAATCCGCGCGCACCAGGGCAGCGAGAATGCCGAGGCAGTGGCGCTGAAGATGCTCGATGCCGTGCAGATCACCGAGCCGGCCCGGCGGCTGAAGCAATATCCGCACGAGCTTTCCGGCGGCATGCGCCAGCGGGTGATGATCGCCATGGCGCTCTCCTGCCGGCCGAAGGTGCTGATCGCCGACGAGCCGACGACGGCACTCGACGTCACAGTACAGGCGCAGATCCTCAGGCTGATGCGCGAGTTGAAGCGCGAATTCGGCGCCTCGATCATCCTCATTACGCACGACATGGGCGTCGTCGCCGAAATGGCCGATCGCGTCGTCATCATGCAGAATGGCAGGATCGTCGAGCAAGGAACGGCGCTCGCCGTCTTCCAACGGCCGAAGGAGGCCTATACGCAGCAATTGCTTGCCGCCGTCCCGCGGCTCGGCGCGCTTGCCGGCACCGACCGTCCACCGCGCGTCACGCAACGCGCCGTCGAAACGCTGCATCCGGACCGCACGCCGGTCCTGAACGTGCGCGACCTCACCGTCACCTATGGCAATGCCGCAAGCCGGTTTTTCAGGGGCAAGCCGCCGGTGGCGGCCGTCGATGGCGTCTCCTTCGATATCCTGCCGGGTGAAACGCTCGGCCTCGTCGGCGAAAGCGGCTCCGGCAAATCGACGACGGGCAAGGCCGTCCTCGGTCTCATCCCCTTCAAGGGCAACGTCCTGATCGACGGTCGCAATATCGCCGGGCTCAGCCAGCGCGAGATGCGGCCCGTACGCCGCTCGGCGCAGATGATCTTCCAGGATCCTTATGCCTCGCTCGACCCGCGCATGGCCGTCGGCAAGGCGATCGGCGAACCGATGGTCATCCACGGCATCGGCAACCACAGTGAAAGGCAGGACCGCGTCGCCGAACTGCTGCGCCGGGTCGGCCTGACGCCTGATGCCGCGACGCGCTATCCACACGAGTTTTCAGGCGGCCAGCGCCAGCGCATCTGCATCGCCCGGGCGCTGGCGCTGGAGCCCAAGCTGATCGTCGCCGACGAAAGCGTCGCAGCGCTTGACGTCTCCGTCCGCGCCCGCGTGCTCGACCTGCTGCTCGAACTGCAGGAAACGCTGGGGCTCGCCTATCTCTTCATCTCTCACGACATGGCAGTGATCGAGCGCATGTCGTACAACGTCGCCGTCATGCGCGCCGGCCGCATTATCGAAACCGGGACGCGGCGGGATATCTTCGAGAACCCAAGGGATGACTACACCCGCGCGCTGATCGCCGCAGTTCCAATCCCCGATCCGGAGGTCTATCGCGGCAGGGAAGCGCATGCCTAACTGAAGGTTAGGCATAACTAAAATGTCGACGAGGCACGCCTTGCGGGAATAGACCAGCGCGAACCGGAGACGGGGAGCGTTTAAGTTAGCTTCACCTTCGTATCAAACGAGTATCTGAGACAAAAGCCATTCAATTGGGTTCGGTATTTCGCCAAAATTCAGGCGGTTTCTGCACTTGCAAACGATCGACGGCACCTCCCAATTACAACAACGTCTTTGATGTTCGTTATAATTTAAGTTAGCCCCTGTCGTTTTTCAATTCGATGAACCTACCAAAACTTGGGGCAGGCGGCGAAAGAATCCCTTAGGCTGCGCAGCAACGGCCCATCGAGATCGCTTTCCAAGCGCGCTTCAAGGCGTATCATCCCTTGTGAAATGATTGGTTCAAGTACTTGAATTGTAGTTTCAAAGGATGTTGCAGTTCGCTCAATAACAAAACGGAAGTATTCGCTCATGTCCACAAGCCTGAGGATTTTCGGTTCTTGCGATGAAAGGGCGATTGTAAATTCATCCCAAATGTCCGTATCGAACCAAACGTCCGTCGCCAGATAGGAAAAACATCCAGTGGAGTGTTTTATGCTCAACTCGACGCTCCAACGCATTGAGGCTTGATCGTTCGGATCCAGTTCTAAAAAGCTTAGCCCTAAGGAAACGGTTTCAGAGTCAAAAATTATATCACTCATGGGATGTACAACGCATGCTTGATCACAGGGAGGAGGTCTGTTGGCCGTTCACTAAAAATCAGTTCCCAGCCGTTCATATTGTAAACCTTATTGTATTCGATACTTCCCGCAGAGGATATTTGTTTTGCTGCGTCCGAAAATCTACTCAAAAGAATCTGATCATTGGCCGGGTTCGAATGACCTGCCACTGAAGTTTCATCCGGCCGCGATTAGAGCCTCGGTGGTTCTAAATATGCCAACTGGCGCGGTGGGAGCAACCGGCGGAACGCGAAGCTTTCATCTCGCGCAGCGTTGGAGCCGGTTGCGGCGATGCTCCCGGCGTAGCCTGCCGGGGTCTGGTATCCGAGCGACGAGTGTGGCCGGAAATGGTTATAGTCGTCAGCCCATTCAGCAATGACGCTGCGGGCATGATCCAGGCCGAAGAAGATGCTCTCGTTGAGTAACTCGTCGCGCATTCGACCGTTGAAACTCTCGACATATCCGTTCTGCATTGGCTTCCCCGGTGCGATGTAGTGCCACTCCACCTTGTGATCCCTCGACCATGCGAGAATGGCATTCGACGTTAGTTCGGTGCCGTTGTCGGAGACAATCATTCCGGGCTTGCCGCGTCGTTCGATCAGCGTTGTCAGTTCTCGGGCGACACGTCGACCAGAGATAGACGTGTCCGGGATCGCTGCCAGGCATTCGCGCGTCACGTCATCAACGACATTGAGGACCCGGAATCGTCTGCCGCAGGCGAACTGGTCGTGGACGAAATCCAGCGACCAGCGGGCATTGGCTTTCGCCTCGACCAGGATCGGTGCACGCGTGCCGACAGCACGCCGCCGGGCCTTTCGCTTGCGAACGGAAAGCCCTTCCTCGCGATAAAGACGGTAGATGCGATTGACGCCGGACGGCTCTCCATCCCGCAGAAGCAGGATGAACAGCCGACGATAGCCGAAACGCCGCCGCTCGTTGGCGAGGTCGCGCAGCTTCGCCCGCAATTCTATCTCCGGTGGTCGACTTGACCGATAGCGGACCGTCTTGCGGTCGGCGGATATGATCTGGCAGGCCCGCCGCTCCGAGAGACCCATGACGGCCTTCAGATGGGTGACGGCTTCACGCTTGGCGGCAGGCCCTACCATTTTTTTGCAAGAAGCTCGCGGAGTGCGGCTGCATCGAGCATCTGCTCGGCCAGCAACTTCTTTAGCTTGGTATTCTCGTCCTCAAGCGCCTTCAGACGCTTCGCTTCGGAGACTTCCATGCCGCCGTATTTGGCTTTCCAATTATAAAACGTTGCTTCTGAAATCCCTTGCTTGCGGCAGAGGTCGGCCACTTTCGCACCTGCCTCCTGTTCCTTCAGCACCGCAATAATCTGCTCTTCCGTAAATCTCTGCTTCTTCATATGTCCGTCCTCAAGGGGCCGGACTCTAATCCATTCTGGAGGAAATTCTCAGTGGCAGGTCAGGTGGTTACAGCGTCGGTATTGACGAACATAACGGATCACATGGGGTTTCACGGGCGGCGACACACCCGCCGTTATACTGAGATCGGCTCATGCTTGACGAGAAAGAAATCGTCGGGAAACAACTTCTTGAGTTCCGCCCTCCGTTTCGAGAAATGGGAATAATTGTCGGCTAAGTCATTTATATTGTCCGTCAGTCTCAACAAGTAGCCGTCATTGATTTTTTCGATAGTGAAGCCCGCTTCTTCAATTTGTTCGGCTTTGACTGCTTTGGCCAACTCTCCTCCAAGAAATGTGGCCCAACCGAGATTCGGAATGTCCTTAAGCGTTCCTCTAGGGGGCACCACTCCTCCACCAAAATAACTCTCAGGTGTCCCAGACCGTTCCGTGTCTTCGATAGGTACGAAGTAATGCAGCAAACCAAAAGTGGGCCTCATGACGCGGCACAGACGCCGGAAAGCCGGCAGCCAATCAACCGTCTTATGTGGCGCGGCATAAACCGAAAGCTTCCCACTAAGCCAATGTCCAAGCATGTTGGTTTGGCTATGCTTGATTTCAGCTTGATATCTGATGTCTTTTTTTCTTCTCCAGCCTAGGCCGATAGGAAACTCAATCAATGATCCCCTAATGCGCGAGCGCGCAATTCCTGCCCAATGGGGCTCACACTGCTCGATAGAATGAAACTCGCCAATGCGCGTCTCCCATTGATATATGCTCTCAGGTACCAGGCGAAAATCCGCCTCGCAGAAGGCCAACAGCACCTCCTTGCCAACGGACCAATCAGTGGTAGCAGCGTCCGTATTGATGAACATGCGCATCATATGGTGTTTCATGTCGCGCCTCTAAAAATCGGTTATTAAACCGGTTGCAGGATCGAAACGATAAATGCCGCCCCCAACAAGTTCATTTATTCGTCTGATTTCGCGCTCCAGGGGCTTTGTAGGCCTAGTGTTCGGACTAACGACGAGGTTAAACGGCTGCCCGAACGCTTCAGCAGCTCTCAGTTGCGCGCGCAGTTGATCGGAATTGGATAGATATTTTACATTCTTCGCCTCAACTATTCCCACGACAGTTTTGTCCCAAAGATCGGGAATGGTCGTAACCTCTTTGCCGTTTTTAAGCGATACAGTCACTGGTACGCCATTCCTGGCAGCACCGACGTGGTCGAGTGCGTCAATGATCTGCTCTTCGAAGGTGACGCCGGAAAAACACCATCTTCGGCTGCGGCACGCCCTCTGCACCACGGCCGGGTATTATGCCAAAGTAAGGCGATCGCCCTGCGGCAAGGCTTCAACGGAACGGGAGAACAGGATGAGCATCGATTTCAACGACGGGACATGGCTGAACGAGCCGGCCAACTGGCGGGCAGACGAAGCCGCCCTCACCCTGACGACCGATGAGAAGACCGATTTCTGGCGTGAAACCCACTACGGCTTCACCCGCGACAGCGGCCATTTCCTCACCTTTCCCACGACCGAGAGCTTTACCGCGCAGATCCGCGTCCAGGGCGAATTCCGCACCCTCTACGACCAGGCCGGCCTGATGGTGCGCATCGACGAAAGACGCTGGGTGAAGTCAGGCGTCGAGTTCACCGACGGCGAACCCTTCCTAAGCACCGTCGTCACCGACGGCAAGTCCGACTGGTCGGTGGCGCAGCCCTTCAGGGAATTGGAGGATTTCCACATCCGCGTGACCATCAAAAACGGCGCCATGCGCATCCAGGCCTCGCGCGACGGCAGCGTCTGGCCGCTGCTGCGGTTAGCGCCCTTCCCGGCGGCCACGCGCTATGAGGTCGGACCGACTGCCTGCACGCCGGAGCGCAGCGGGCTGAGGGTGCAGTTTTCGGAGTTTTCGGTTGGGCCGGCGATTACGACGGGGCTACATGATTTGAGTTGAGGATCTGTATTGCGTTCAACCGCCGGAGATCAGCTTGCCGCTCGGCACCATTCATTGGGGATATCATCAGAACAGCTCGGCAACGCTATCCGGTATAGCTGGCGCGGATTGACCAATATAATTTTTGATCAACCAAGGACCGGCAACAAGATCGATATTATCGATGCCGCCTTCATCAAATAACCCCTCTAAATTTTTTCGAAACTCTTCAAATCCACCTTCGTATAGGGTTTTGCAAAAGCCACTATCCGCCTGGCGCACAGATGTGCCAGGACGTGATCCAGCTTGTAAATGGCATCAAGCCGATCCGACCATTGATTTATCTCCTCGGCAAGCTGTCGCGAAATTGGCAGCGTGTAGGGGTCAACATTGTCGCGCATTTCCATGTCCCAAATCGCCCAACATTGGACTTCGGCCATCAACGTCAGACGCCTGCGGACTGGCCGAATAGCCTTGCCCCTAGTCATGAAGAACCTCCCGCAAGCCTTCGCATTGCGGGCCTGTATTTTATCTTTCTGAAAACACCTCGCTTTCCCTTGTCATAATTTAGCATGAAATAGAGGCGGTCAGTGAATCCTGACCTAACACCTCCAATGCTGATACCCCGGCATTTCAATTCGGTAATCGCCCTAGCAGCTGATCAACGTCAATATTCATGGCGCTCGCCAAACGACGAATGAAGTCCCTTACCGCAATGCTCGCCACCTTGTTTTCCTCGGCATAAATCGCGACTGCTGTTCTCAACGCAAGTCCATACTCACCGACATCGATATATTCTTGTATTTCAGTGCATTCCGATTCAGATAGCTCTGATTTTGCTGATTCCATTAGGCCCTGAAATAGCAATTCAATTTCCTCAAATCTGCGTGACAACTGCATCTCCTATTTCGGGTTTTGCACGACACCCGGACCTTTTACCGGCCAACCGCTAATGATCTTGCCATCGGACCCTACGATAACCCTGATTTTAACACCCTCGCGCTCGCCTATAACAACCGTTGCGCCATCCCGACCAGGCAATCGATCAGAAGCAGGATCAGTCGCGACGTCTGAAATTTCTCCGAGAATTTTTTCGTCGGACCATCCGCTTGGAAACTCGCTTTTTCCTGGGTTTCCCGTACCAGGACGATGACCTCCGCCTTCCGCATCCCCGTCCAAGACATCCCCGGCGGCGTCAGGATCGAGAAGGTTAGGCTTTTCCTCATTTGCGTTGTTTGAATTGCTCGTCTCATTATAGACAACACTTATACCTCCACGAGACAGCTGCTTTGCCATATCGGCAAGCATTGTGACCGGCATGGCCCCGTCCAGCACCCTTCCAGCAACCAGTTCATAACCACCACTTGCCGTGAGGTTGAGGACCAGTGAAACCTCCTGACCGTTAGGCAAGGTGACAAGAACGCTCCTTTTAAATTGGTCCTGTTGCCCCGTAAGATGGACGATAGTGCCGTCTTTGAGCGTCGTCTTTTGGTCGATCGCTGCACCTGCTGGCCCGGCGGAAACGAGGAGGAACAAGCTGGCGAGAGCTATAGTGGCGGCTGTCGCTGCTGCGCTCGCTTGCGATGCGGCAAGCCGTGTCTCCGTCAGGAACAATCCCAAGCAGTCCAGTGCTCCGCTCGGCGTAATTGTGTACGTCTGGCTTCCGGCAGTGATAAGGCAACTCGCAGGGTTGGCATACGCAGGCGTAATCAGCCAATCGAAGATACTAAAACCCGCATCGCCACTCTGTTGACCGCAGCTCGCTAACTGCGCCAGAACCTTCGGATCATTGCGGTAAGCGGACAGCGCTGCCGCAGAGCTATGGTCACTGGCTGACAATTTGCCATCTGCAGCCAATCGATCAAGGGCGTTGCCAATCGCTTCCGCGACTGTCTGCCCGGCCTTGATTGCCGCCTCGAGACTGTTGGTCGACAGATACACATCGAGATTGACATGTTTGTCCCTGGTGATCTCGTAGGCCTTGTCGGGATCGCGGTTGAGTTCATCAAGCGGACGCGTGGAAGTGCCGTTCTGTTCGAGAGCGGCCTGCTGGTTCTGATCGCGAATGACGATGTCGCCCGGACCGACGGTGGCCCGTACCGTCCGAGAGCATCATCGATGATCCCTCTCAAAGTCCTTTAGCAAGGTCACCCAATGGTTGAGTCACCAAATAATTCAGAAATGCTGTTCGGGACGGTTGGCGCCGACTTGCCAATGTTGTTTTTGATCAACCAAGGACCGGCAACGAGATCGATATTGTCGATGCCGCCTCCATCAAATAAATTCTCCAAGTCTTGACGAAACTCTTCAAATCCGTCTTCGTACAAGGTTTTTCTAAAGTTACCATTTTCCTGGCGGATTGATTTTCCAGGACTAAAATCTCCTTCAGAAATCAGGAAATTAGCCAGCCGGAGTGCGTGGTTAAATCTGTCGGCTTCAGATTTTTCGTATGGGGCATCCTCTCTGTCGAAGCTAACGACACCGATGATGAACCCGAAGAATATTATATCCCTATCTCCTTCATCATAGAGGTAGTCCACGATTGTCTTTGCATATTCTCTGTCCACAGTCTTACTCCGGCTCCACATGGATTTTGTAGGGAGTTCCTTTTCCTGGAAATATGTCTATCGTTTTCCCTCCGGTTTCCGAGGTTTCTCGTAAACCAATTCTCGTTCCATCTGGCAACATTTTCATTGTGCCGTCATAATTCTTGGCGCCTACGTCTTTTGCGCCGACTGTAAGTCTGCTGAATAAAGACGTTAGCTCGGTCTCCGATTTGATGTTGTATGCCTTCCCACTTGTTCCAAATGGCGTCGTGTTCTCCCGGACGATATTTCTTACGAGGGCCGCGTTAAGTCCGGGTCCTATCCCTCCCGTGATCGCTATTGCGATCACGGCGTTGATGTCGAGGCCCGTCTTCTCCAATTTCTGGAACTTTTCGGAAAGCGTCGTCGAGGGGTCGTTCCAAATCGCCCACTGTTCCCCTTGCAACTGCTCTCCGATGAGAGCCGCGTCACGCCTTGCGTCAAGATACGCCTGATAGGCTGTGCCGCCGGAGATTCCGCCGTCAAGCCTATCAATTGCGTCCAGCAGCCAGCTATTTTTGATCTGGCTGTCCGCGTCGATGGGGTGGTCGACACCAAACGCGAAGGCGGCAGCCTTGATAACATTCAGCCGTTCCTCGGTATCGAGGGAGTTGAGATAGGCGTAAATGGCATCCTGGCACGCTTGATAAGTCTTGATACCCAGATGGATAAATTGGCCGTCCGCCTGCCTAATCGTGCAATCCGTGGAGAAACCGTCGGCGTAAGCGGGCGTGAAGAAGAGGTCGAGCAGATTGAAACCCTGCTTCTGACCGCAGCCGACAAATTCACCACCGTTTACCAGCGCATCAACGCCAGCTTTGACATTGGCGACTTCCTCTGGCGTAAGCCGCTTGCCAAGAAGGTATCGATCAATGAATCCGCCCGGGGCGAACGCATTCTGGATGCCTTCTGCAAGCGCGTTGACGCTTCGCGTTGAAAGATAGATTTCCAGATCAATATGCTTGTCGCGTGTGATCTCGTAAGCGTTGTCGGGATCGCGATTGAGGTCAGCGAGCGGCGCGGTGGCTCCGGATTGCTCCAAGGCCGCCTGCTTCTCCTCGTTACGAATGGTGATGGTGCCAGGGCCGACGGTGGCACGTACGGTCTGGCGCGTGTCGTCGAGCTTGTAAGTGCCTTCGAGGGTGTTGTTTGCCGGCGACGCACCGGGCAACTCGTTGCCGGGAATCTCAATGCCGATCTGGGCGCTGAAGCCCTCATAGCCCTTCTGTCCGAGGAAATCGCTGTAGGTCAGCGTATCGGTCGAAAGCGCCAAGTCACCGCTATCAGAGATGATCTTGCCGGCCTGAAGGTCGGTATTGCCACCGACTTCGATATCCATCTTACCAGTGGATAGAAGGCCAGATTGCTCGTTAATCCAGTTCGTTGTGCCGGAACCAAGGCCACCGCCAAACTGGATACCAGAGAGCAAGGTGCCCCCGAGCGTAAAGCCGGCAGAGGCAGAACTGTTCGTGCTGCTGCCAGTATCGGGGCTGGAGATGATACTGAGATCACCATCGACCTCAGCTGTGATCGTATCGCCAGAAACGACAGCGCCCTTAAGTGTCGTATCGTTGCCGGATTTGATCGTGATATCGCCGCTGCCAGTGACATGGCTGTTGACTTGTGTGACCGAAGTGGCATCGGATTTCGACATTCCCGCGCCGGCGCCACCGGTGAGACCTACGCCGACGCCTTGCAGGCCGATACCTGCGTTTAAGCCGAAGCTGGCATTTGCCGATTTACTGTCGCTGGCCGTCTCACTGGTCGCCTGAGCGCTTTCGAGCATGATATCGTGCCCGGCCTTCAACGTGATGTCGCCAGACTTGTCGTCATCGGATGCAACCACGCCGTAGTCATATCCCGCCGTTATCTGCGCGCCGTGCCCCGTCAGATCGCCGGAAGTCGCTTCGATAGTGACCGATCGTCCGGCCCCCACGCTGGTGACAACAGGCGTGGAAGTGGACGAGGAGGCGCTGCTCTTCTCGTAGCTGAAGCCTGCCGTCAGCGATACGGATGCGATGCTGCCGCCGTCCTTGGCGATGCTGGAAAGCTGCTGGAGGGCGTCATAGGCCTTGAGCGAGGCGAAGGCGGCGTTGGCTGCCGTGTAGCCGTCCGAAATGCCGGCGATCTTCTGTGCAGCGCCGGCAATGCTCTGGCCTGCGCTAACCAGCCCTGTCGAAACCGACAGCGTCACCCCGGCGAAGAACTGCTCGTGCACGCTCTCGTAGTTCGACTTGTCTTCCGCGCTCAGCAAATTGACATCACGCTCAGCAATGATCGCTACGTCGCGATCGGCCCAGACGTCAGCGGCCTGCAGGTTGGCGTCACGCCCGGCCTTGATCGTCAAGTCGTTGCCGGCGGACAGCGTGGCCATCGCGTTGGTCTGCGAACCTTGCTTCGTCGTGTCGGAAACCGATGACATGCCGATGCCCACGGAGAAGCCGCTGCTGCTTGAGCCGAAGGAAATGCCGAAGCCGGAGCGTTTTTCCTTTTCCTCGGACGACTCGCTTTCCGCGCCCGGGGTGATGTTGACGTCGCGCGCCGCGTCGAGCGTGATGTTGTCTGTCGCAGAGATCTGCGAGCCGAGGATGTTGATGTCGGTGTCGCGTGACTTGAGTGCGACGTCCGTTCCGGCAGACAGCACCGATGCCACATTGAGCTCGGAGGCCTGTTTGCCGCTGTTCTGCTGGCTGCCATAGATCGAAATGAAACCGCCACCGCCGCCGACGCCGAAGCCGGATTTCTTGCGCTGCTCCTCGAGTTCGTGGGTTTCCTGCGCGCCGATGATCGAAACGCTGTCGGCCATGACGGAAATCGATTTGTCGGCAGTGGCCTTCGAACCCGATATAACAGCCGCGCCGTCGGCGGTCAGATTGATATTGCCCGATGCGCCGAGCTCGGAGGCGACGGTGGTCTCATCGTAGCTCTTGTGGCTGGACGAACCCTTGGACAGGAAGCCACTACGCGAGCCCTTGTCGTCCTTGGCGCTGGTATCCATTCCGGAGGCGATGATCAGGTCACCGCCGGCGCTGATGTTGAGGTCCGCCGGGTCGGTGTCGTCGGCCTTGCCGGCTTCGATCTTCGATGCGGAGATGACCGTGTCCTTGCCGGAGGTGATGTCGACGCCTGCGCCGCCGCTGATCGATGAGCCGATAGCCGTCGTCGTTTCCAGATGGGTGGTGGTCTTCTCACTCGTGCCGAGGAAACCGCCCTTGGTGCTGAGCCTGGTGTCGAGGGTCGCGGTGTCGGTGGCTTCGGCGATCGTCACGTCGCCGTCGGCCTTGAGAGCGAGCTTGCCGTCGGCGGCGAGCTTGCTGCCGACGATGTTGAGGTCGTGATCGCCGCTGCCGTTGCCCGCGGTGACCGAGAGATCGCCGCCGGCTGATATCTCCGAGCCGACATGTGTGATCGACGAGGCGGACTTCTTGCCGAAAGTGGATGCGGACTGCTCCTGCGCGGCGGTGATATCGATGTCGTCGCCGGCACTCAACGCCGCCTTGCCCTCGGCCTTGATGGAGGAGCCGGAGAGCAGGATGTCGTCGCCTGATTTGATCGTCGTATCCGTGCCGGAGGAAAGCTGCGATTGCTGCTGGTCGGTGGAGAGGGTCTTGGTGTAGCCGGATTGGTTGCTGCGGGCGACATCGGTCGACACCACGGCCACAGAGCCGTTGTCGGCAGTCACATCGAGCGTCGTGCCCGCCTTGGCCGAACTGCCGATGACGTTGACGTTGTCGGTTGCCTTGATCGTCAGGCTGCCGCCGCTCGCGATCTGGCTGCCGGTGGCATTCTGCTGGCCTGCATTGTCGACCTTGGCCGCCGCGAGCGTGACATTGTTGCCGGAGAGCTGGGCGGAACCTGTGGCATTGACCTTGACGCCCTTCAGCGCCAGATCGCCGCTGCCGCCGGCGAGCTGCAGATTGCCGCCTGCCGTCACGCCTGCATTGGTGTTGACGAGGTTCTGGCCGCCGATCGTCATTGTCTGGGCGGCAAGCGTGATGCCGTTGGTGGCATTGAGCACCGTGTCGCCGCGCGACAGGAACGTGCCGCTGCCCTGGATGGAGCTGCCGGAGACGGTCAGGCCGCCAGCGGATGCGATCAGGCCGGAATTGTCGAGATTGCCGACATTCATATTGACCGAGCCGCCCGCTATGGCGGCGCCGGCACCGGTCAGCTTCTGCCGGTCGGCGGCAGCGACGTAGACGACGGGCGCGAGCACCTGCACGCCGTCGATGGTCTGCCACTGGTAGAGGACGATCGACGTGGTCAGCGCCGCCGCCTGCTCAGGCGTGAGGCCTTGGCCGACGGCCAGGTGGTGCTTCTTGGCATAGTCGACACCCTCGTCGAGCAGCGTCTTCATCTGCTCGATGGCGTCATTGCCGGCGATGAAGGTGCTTCTGCCGAGCCCTTCGCCGACAAGCTGCCGCAACTGCGTGTCGATCAGCTGGTTCTCGAAATAGGCATCGCCCAGGAACGGAACCGTCGTCTCCGGCACGTAGCCGATTTCTTTCATGAAATAGCCGGAGCCGTAGAATTTGCCGACGTCGAGGAATTCGGCGCGGGTTTCGAACAGGAAGATCTGTCCGCGTATGGTGCCGCCGAAGCCGCCCGATTGCGGCTTGGCGGCGGCCGCAAGAGCTGCGCCGTCGACGCGGATGCGCTCGGCAATATTGCCGAGCCCGGCAAGCAGGCTGCCGCCGTTGGCGGTGACGCCGCCGAGCGCCGAGTTGACGTTGAACATCGCGCCGCCGGCGGTCAGACCGGAGAGCGCCGAGAGCGGATCGCCGGGATTGCTTGATGCCGCCAGGCTGGCGCCGCCGGCCATCGAGCCGGCTGCTGAGGTGTTGTTGACACTGCCGAAATCCACGGAAAGCGCGCCGCCGGCCTTGATGTTGGCCGAGACGCCGCCGATCGCCTGGACGGAGCTGACGATCGTCGAGCCGTTGGCGATGTTCTTCGAGGGATTGGCGTTGCCATTGCCATCATAGGCCGTGCAGGCGCCCTGGGCGTTGCAGGTTGTCGTCGTCGTGCGAAAGAGCGTGACGCCCGTATTGTTGAGTGTCGAGCCCTTCAGCGTTGCGTTGCCGCCGGCCTCGATCGAGCTGTAGGAATTGGTCAGATTCGTGGCGTCGATCGAAAGGTTGCGGCCCGCCCGGATCGTCGCTTCCGGGCTGAGCGTGCCGACCAAGCGGTCCTCATAGACCGACTGACTGAGATTGGACGACCAATCCCAGGTGTAGGTGGTGCTTTCGTCCGAGCCGCTGAAATTCACCTCGTCGACGATGAAATAGCGCGACGGATTGTTGGGATCGACAACGGGATTGCCGTTCGCGTCCCTCGGCACCCGGTCCCTGATCCAGTCGATGATCGGCCCGACCTTCTCGGGTCCGTCGGCCGAGATCCATGTCCATGCATGATAGGTCGTGCCGTCGGCAAGCGTCGCCTTCGACCAGAGCAGCGGTTCATAATCCTGCCACAAGGCCGGATCCACGCCCGCATAGAGCTGGTACATGTTCTGGTCTGCGGTCTCGAGGTAGCCGAACGGCAGGCCGGCGGCGACGGGATTCAGCGTGAAACCGCTGACGACGCCTGACGACACCAGGGTACCGGTGGTCCATTGCGGCGTGGCGGCCCGCTGGTTGGTCAGGTTGCTGGTCAGGATCGACATGTCGTTTCCGGCCTGGATCAGCCCGGAAACATTGGTGACCGCCGCATTTCTCTGCGCTGATGTCGCCCCGGCAATCGTCAGATCGTTGCCTGATATGATGGCGCCCTGATTGTTGGTGAGCACCCCGCTGACGAAGAGGTTGGCGTTGTTGCCGGCATAGGTCAGGCCCGTGGCGCTGTTGGTAAAGTCGCCGGAAATGTTGAATGTGAGATCGTGGCCGGCGGCCAACTGCCCGGTATTGGTCAGCGACGGCAGCGTCAGCGTCAAATCGTGGGCGGCGAGCAGCGCCGTGCCGGCCGTCGTGGTAAGGCCGGCCGCTTTGATGGCGACATCGCCGGAACCGCCGGCACTGGTGACGGCGTTGACCCGGGCACCGCTGATATCGGCCGTGCCGGAGAGATTGAGGGCAAGACCGCCGAGTGTGAGGCTGCTGTTGGCAAGGTTGGCGCTCGCCGCATTGAGCGTCAGCGTACCGCCGGCGGCAATGTTGCTCGCCCGGCCATTGGAGAGATCGATATTGGTCGTGCTGAGCGTCAGGTTGCCGGCAGTGCGGGTGGGATTGCCGTAGCTGATCTGGCCGCCCGACGCCGTGAGCGCAGCGCTGGCGAGGCTCTGGAGCTTGTTATAGGCAATATTCTGGCTGGCGCTGGCCGAAAGAGCGCCGCTGCTCAGCAGGGCGTTGCCGGCGGTGATCGAACCGCTTGTTGCGGCAAGGCTCATGCTGCCGGTCTGCTGGAGCTTCAGCGTGCCGGCGGATGCAGCTGTGGCCGCGAAGTCGAGGCCGGAAACGAGAGTATCGACGGTGATATCCCGCGCCGAGAGGCTGGCGTTGCCGGCGGCAAGCGACTGGCCGGTAAGATCGATCGAGCCGCCGGCAACGATCGTCATGTCCTGATGGGCGACGACGTTGGCGCTGACATCCCCCGCTGCGCTGGCATCGACGCTTCCGGCGGCAAGCAGGTTGCCGGCGCTGATATCGGTGGTCGTCGCCTTGAGCGTGAGATCGCCGGCCTGCCCCAGAGCGATGTCGCCATTGGCCGACTGGGCGGTGGCGGCAAAATCGACGCCGGAGACGATGGCGCCGGCCTGAATGGCGGGACCCGTGACCGAGACGTCGCCGGCGCCAAGGAGCTGGCCGGTGACCGATGTATCGGCGTTGATGGCAACGGCGCCGTGGCCGCTGACATTGTCGGCCTGGAAACGACCGGCATCGATGAGGAGCGCGCCTGCGGCAAGCAGCGTGTCGATATCGACGCTCCCGCTGCTGCCGGCATCAAGCGTCAGGTCGCCGGCCGTGCCGACGGCGATGGCGCCACTCGGCGAGGCGGCGGTGGCGGCAAAGTCCATGCCGGCGACGATCGTGCCCGCTGCAATCGAGCCGCCGCCGATCGATACATCGCCGGCGGCGAGGAGTTGGCCGGAGATATCCGTGTTGCCGGACAGCGTGATCGCGCCATGACTGGTCACGGTCGCCGCACCGATATTGGCGGCGGAAGCCGAGAGATTGCCGGCAGCAAGCAGGGTGCCGGCATCGATGTCGCCGCTCGCGGCAAGCGAGAGATCGCCGCTCTGCGTCAGCACGATATTGCCGCCGGCCGCTTCCGTTCCCGCAAAGTCGATGCCGGCCATGATGGCGTCGGCCGAGATGGCCGAGCCGGTGAGGTCGATGTTGCCGGCACTGAGGATCTGACCGCTGACGTCCGTGGCCGCGTTGATCGCGACCGCGCCATGCGCGATGACGCTCTGGGCCGTCAGCGTCGCTGACGTGACCGACGTATCGCCGGCCGACAGAAGTGCCTCGACATCGACCGCGCCGCTGCTGGCGGCAAGCTGGATGTCGCCGGCGCCTGATAGAACCGTGCTGCCGTTTGCCGCATTGGTCGCAGCGATGTCGAGGCCGGAAACGACCGTATCGGCCGAGATCGAGCGGCCTGACGCCGTGACGTTGCCCTGCGCCAGAATATCGCCGGAGACGCCGATATCGGCGCCGGCGGAAAGCGCGATATTGTTGCTGCTGACGAGCGAGGCAGCCGAGATCGCGCCTGATGTGGCGGTGATGGAGAGCGCGCCGGTGCCCTTGACCGCACCGACAACCTGGATGTCGCCCGACGTAGCGGACAAAGAGAGCGCATTGCCGGCGGTAATGCTGCCGGCGGCAATGCCGGCCGCCGACGACATCAGCACGTTGGCGGCGCTGTTCACCTCGCCGCCGACACTCAACAGCCCGCTGCCGCTTGACAGCACGATGTCGCCATCGGCGGCGACCGTATCCAGCGTGATGCCCTGCCCCGCCTGAACTGCGACCTTGGCTTTAGAGGCCACCTTGGCGGCCGTCACCTTCGCCTTCGAGGAGATCGAAACGCCCTGCTGGCCGGAGACGTTGCCGAGCGAGATCTTGCCGTCGGCCGACAGTGACAGCTCGTTGGTGTTGGCGGCAAGATTGCCGCTCATGCGCACACCGGCACCCTTTTCGGTGACGACGATCTTGATGCGGTCGGCCTGCATGGCGCCGAGTGCTGTGCCGTCGATCGCATATTCCGGCGTTCCGGACGTCGCGGCAAGTGCCGTGGCGTTGCCGGTGGCATAATCGAATTGATTGCGGCCAGCCGTGACGCGAAGATCCTTGCCATAGACAGGACCGTTGACGTGAACCGCCCGAGAAACGATGTCGAAGAGGTCGACGGCGCCAGACCCGGCGGAGAAATTGCCGCCGTTCGGCCCGATGGTGACGTCGCCGCCATTGACGGTAAAGCCGTTGAGCTTGCCATCGGCGCCGATTTGAGGCGCGCCCGTGGTCAGCGTCGCATGCGGCGTGTTGATGAAGCCGCAGCCGTCGCAGGTGATGCCGTTCGGATTGGCGATGACGACATCCGCCCGGCCGCCGAACACCTCGATCGGGCCGTTCAATCCCGAGCGGTTGCCGCTGGTGACCTCGTTGAGGATGACCGATGCGGGACCTGATGTGTTGAGATTGGGATTGCCCGGCGTCAAGCCGCCGAGATTGGAGGTGCCGACCTCGCCCTTGTAGTTGTTGAGGATGAGGCCCGGCGTGCCGACGTTGAAATTGTCGTATTTGTTATGCGACAGGCCGCTCGCATTCGGGGTGACGATGTCGATGAGCGGCACGCCGTTCGGGGCGGTGCCGACGCCCGGCTGGTTGGCGACGGGCGCCGTGGTGCTCGCGGAAACCGATTGGGCATTGGCCAGCATCGGCTGAAAGACCAAGAGTGCGCTGAGCACGACGGCAAGCGAGCGATTGGCAAATCTGCCGAGCCGGCAGCCAAGACCCCTTGCTTCAGAACCAAGACCGGTTTTCTCACGCATCGTTTTGTCTTCCCAAACGCACAACTGGTTTTGTGTCTCGATATCAATCGTTGCTCAGTGCCGCCGTCACCGCGGCGGCACTGAACCTCATCGCAGGCCTATTTCTGGGTGAGCCAGGTCTTCACATTGCGGGTGAAGGAATTGGAGAGCCTTTGGGCGAGCGCGTCCTCTCCCTGGGACTGCGCAGCATTAATGGCCATCGCAATGACGATGCCGATTTCGCCACCGCCCTTTACGCCCTTATCGTCGCCGCGAATGCTTTGGGCTTCGGCGATCAGCTGGCCGGTCTTGGCATCTTCCAGCCGCACCGTTCCCTGGATGTAGCTATCGCTTCCGGCGATGACGCGTCCCGCCTTGCTCGACACGTCGACCGTATGCAGTGTCACAACCAGCCGACCTTTGACCGGTCCGCCGGGAAGACCAGTCAGGTCGCGCGCCATGGTGCTCTGCAATGTCCGCACCACGGCGGGCAGCTGCGGGTCCGGCTTCGTGCGATTGAAGAAGCCGCCCATCGTGACGTCGGGAGCGGTCTCGACCCGGATCTGCGAAACCGAGGTCTGCTTGAGAGCCGAGACCAGCCGCGGGTCGGTGGTGACGCAGGACGCAAGCGTCGCTGCCAGAAGGAGAAGGGTTAGAAAACGCACGATACGCATACAGAAGCTCCAGAATTCGCTTATAAATTCAATCAGATATTTGTTGGTCACCAGCGCATCGACGTGCTCGCGTAGAACAGGCCGTCGGCACCGTTGTCGATGCTGCCGGTCACCAGGTGTGAATAGCCGATGTCGAGATTGAGGGTGCCGCCGACAGCGCGGATGCCGGCCGTCCAGCTGGCGAGATCGCCGCCTGATATATCGAGGCGCTGTTGCGCGTAGATGTGGCCGTAATCGAAGCCGAGATAGGGGCGCAGCTCGCCGAATGCCTTCGCAGCCGCGCCGCCACCCTGGTTGGACCCCGTTCTCCAGACGATCTCGTTGTGGCTGAACATGCCGTTATTGCCGAAGAGCACGCTTTCGCGCGTGCCGCGGACATTGCTGTAGCTGCCGAGCGAGATCTGCTCGGCGCCGAGAAGATTGTCGGGGGAATATTGACCGCTGACCAGCGAGGTCAGTTCGAACTGCCGGCCGGCGGCCTGGAATGGCTGCGTTACGCTGACCGTCGCGTTGAATTTGGAAAAGCGTGGGTCTGCATTTCCGGCACCCGGATCTCCGGGGTCCACGGCATCGAAGAGACCGAGCCCCTTGTCATAACTGACGTCGAATACCCAGATGCCGCCGAACATGCGGCGGGAGTGGGAAATGCCGATATCGCCGACCGTATAGCGGCGGCTGCCGACTTCGATCAGATTGCCGAGCAGAAAGTTGTTGGTCTGCTTGTAGGTCAGGCTGCTGCGGACCGTCGTGATCGAATCCTTGTCGCGGAAGACGACGCGATCGAGGCCGAGTCCCGCCTGCCCTGAATTGCCCGAGGTTTCGAGCGATGAGAAATTTCCTTCGACCGTGCTTTCATACTGGTACCAGGAGCCGTTCAGCGAAACCGTCGAATAGCCGTAGGGGACGCTGACATTGCCGGAATAGCTGTTGCCATATCCGTTTCCGTCGTTGCTCCACGGATAGTCCGGACCGCTATGCTCGTAGGAGAACGACCACTGATCGTTGATATCAAGCAGATCGTCGAAGCCGAGCGATGCCGAACTCCTGGAAAAACCGGTGCTTTCCTGCCCCATATTGTTGTTGCCCAAGGAGACATGCCAGGGGCGGCCTGGGCGGTTTTCGATGTTCAGGATGGAGGTTCCGTCCTTCGGGCCGGGCAGCATGGCCGACTTGGCGTCGTTGGCTTGCAGCCGGTTCATCTGGTCGAGGCCCTGCTCGATATCGCGGATATTGACGACCCGGCCGATCAGGCCGGGAAAGGCTGTCGCCAGCGACGCGTTGCCGGCCACTTTCTGGCCATTGAGATAGATGTCGGAAAGCGTGCCTTCGACGACGAGCAGCCGGAGGACCCTGGTCTTGGCGATATCCTGCTGCGGCACGTAGGCACGCGAGGTCACATATCCATGATCGATATAGAGGTGCGTCACATCCCTGAGAACGGCATTGATCTCTGCCAGGCCGACGCATCGGTTGCCGTAAGGCGCCGTCACCTTGCCGATCTCCTGCGCCGATAGCAGATTTGCCCCATCGATCTCGACGCGAGTGATGTCGAAACAGGCAGCATTTGCCTGGCTGGCCGGCAAAGAGCCGTCTTCCGTATCCGCATCGCCGCCCGGTGTTGCGCGGCGCAGGGCATCCAGCCGC
The DNA here is from genome assembly GCF_047532935.1 of Rhizobium sp. IY2. Classification (NCBI taxonomy): domain Bacteria; kingdom Pseudomonadati; phylum Pseudomonadota; class Alphaproteobacteria; order Hyphomicrobiales; family Rhizobiaceae; genus Rhizobium; species Rhizobium sp. IY2. Next base: position 705,804 of record NZ_JBLKNU010000002.1, on the reverse strand, counting down.
TGCGTCTGCGACTGTTGCTCCTGGCGCCGGTTGAAATCATCGGCAGGCGACTGCGCGTAAGCGGGTGCGACACCCATCACGAGAACGGCGCCAGCGACCAGGGAGTATCGAATTTCAGTGGTCATTTTGAAATTCGGCTACTTCGCGGCAATGGATTGAAGTTCGTCGAGGGCCGGTTGCAGCCCTTTCAGCGAGAAACGGATATTGACGTCCTGGCCGTTCATCAGCCGCACCAACCCTTCGGCGGTCGAGCCCTTCTTGAGCGCCGTCGCCGTCTTCGTATCCAGCGCCAGCTGCGCCCAGCATCCGGCCTGGTTGCAATTGCGGTAGTCAAGTTTCGCAACGGGCTTGCCGTCGGCCTTGATCGACAGGCCCGAGGGCAGGAAGACGTTGAGCGGCAGCAGAGCGGTCAGCGTCAGCCCCGGCTTGCCTTTCTCGCCCTTGCCCTTCTCGCCCCCGCCCTTCTCGCCCTTGCCTTGGGACCCGGCCGGCGCAGCTGCGATCGCCAGCGTCAGGACATTGACGTTCTCGCCATCTTTGGCGACTTGCGCGATCTGGGCGACTTCGCAGGCCTCGGTGCCTTCAGAACCCGAGCAGCGATAATACCAGTCGTCGAATTTCTGGGATTTTATCGGCGGCGCCTGCACCTGCCCCGCTCCCTGATCGGCAGGAACAGCAGATTGCGAAAAAGAAGGATTCGCCCAAGCGATGAATATCAGAACGGAGGCGACTGTCTGGAGGCCCCACTTCATATCGGCTTTCAAAAATTTTCTCATTGAAAATACAACTTCAGGAAGATTTTATTGGCGTGTAAAGTCATATCGCTACAATCCATCGTTTGGTCAACCTAAGCGTGTCAGCACGGTAAAGTTTCCGTTAGATATTTACTTCGCGTTCTGGGAGTTTGATTCCACGCCCTGGGAGAGGCTTACCGCAACGAAATCGCCACCAAATCTCGACAGCCGGAATAAAACTGAATGGCGAGGCGATGAGACGACACGCAACTTACGCGAAGCTGTTCTCGTGCTCGGCTACATTGAAAAATTCCATCGATGAACGGATAGGATGAATAACTTCGCGCTATTCCAAATGCAGAAAAGTCTTGGGAAGATGAACTTCATTCTTTCAAAGAAAAGACTGCTTTCCCGCATCAGCACCCTCACCAATGCTGGCAGCCAACCCCTCACAAAGACGAAGATGTATTTTAGAAATTGATTGCACCCACGGTTGCTGCGGTTATTCCTTTTGAAAAAGGAGAGGATAGCCGCATGGCGAAAAGGCAAGGACTCGGCCAACCCGGAAGAGAACCGGCAGACGACTTTCGGGAAAACCTGGTCAAGACCCGAATCGGCGGCGATCTCTCGTCCTTCATGAAAGGCGATCCCGACCCATAAATCATCCATAGCCATCGCGCGCCGCGTCGGTCGCATGATTGTCATTTTCGAGGTGACATCAGCCCCGTTCTCTGCGAAAAGAAACGCGATGAGAGACAGGGGCGTTCGTCGACAGACGGGCTGAGAAGCACCCTTCGAACCTGAACCGGATAATGCCGGCGGAGGGAGTCGCTCGGGGTCGCGGCATCGCCCGCACGAACCGCCCCGTGGCCGCCCCCGCCTGAAAGGGGCCATATGCAGACCAAGACCACACCCGGAGCGATGCTGAAGGCGATGCGCGAGAAGCCGCCGCTCGTTCAGTGCATCACCAATTACGTCGCCATGAACATCGCCGCAAATGTTCTGCTTGCCGCGGGCGCCTCGCCCGCCATGGTGCATGCCGCGGAAGAAGCCGGCGAATTCGCCGGGATCGCCAGTGCGCTGACCATCAATATCGGCACGCTGTCGACGCAATGGATCGACGGCATGCAGGCGGCGGCGAAGACGGCGGCCTCGGCCGGCAAGCCCTGGGTGCTCGACCCGGTCGCCCATTATGCAACGGCCTTCCGCCGCAACGCCGTCGCCGATCTCCTGGCGCTGCATCCGACCATCATCCGCGGCAACGCTTCCGAAATCATCGCGCTGGCCGGTGGAGAGAGCCGCGGCCAGGGCGTCGACAGCCGCGACCCGGTCGAGCAGGCGGAAGGTTCGGGGCGATGGCTCGCCGAGCGTCAGCGGGCGGTCGTCGCCGTGACCGGCGCCGTGGATTTCGTCACCGACGGCGAGCGGGCCGTGCGCATCGAAGGCGGATCGGCCTTGATGCCGCAAGTCACCGCGCTCGGCTGCTCGCTCACCTGCCTCGTCGGCGCCTTTGCGGCAACGGCGCCCGAGGACATTTTCGGCGCCACGGTCGCCGCCCTTTCGACCTTCGCCATCGCCGGCGAAGACGCGACACTCGGCGCCGCCGGCCCCGGCTCCTTCTCCTGGCGCTTCCTCGATGCGCTGGCAGCGCTCGACGCCGAAACGCTTGACGCCAGGGCGAGGATATCGGCGGCATGAAGGCTTTCGACCTTTCGCTCTATCTCGTCCTCGACCCCGATCTCTGCGCGGGGATCGGCATGGTGGAAACGGCGCGCCTTGCCGTTGCCGGCGGCGCGACGATGGTGCAACTGCGTGACAAACATGCCGGCACCGCCGGGATGATCGAGACCGGTCGCGCCTTGAAACAGGCGCTTGTCGGGACCGGCGCCCTGCTCGTCGTCAACGACGATGTCGAGGCGGCAATCGCCATCGGCGCCGACGGTCTGCATATCGGCCAGGAGGATATGGACGCGCGCACGGCGCGGACGATGATCGGCCCTGCCATGATCCTTGGCCTCTCGGTCGAGACCGCGGCGCTTGCCGCCGCCGTCGATCCGGATCTGGTCGATTATACCGGCGTCGGGCCGGTGTTTGCGACGCCGACCAAGGCCGATCACAAGCAGCCGATCGGTTTTGACGGTCTTGCCACGCTGGTAAAGGCCTCGCCGGTGCCGTCGGTTGCGATCGGCGGCCTCAAGGCGGATCATGTCGCCCAAGTATTTGCTGCGGGCGCCAAGGGCCTTGCCGTCGTCTCCGCCATCTGCGGTACGCCGGATCCCGAAGCGGCCACGCGCCGCATCGCCGCAGAAATTCGAAAGGCCCGCGCATGATCCGCAACGTTCTCTCCATCGCCGGCTCCGATCCCTCGGGCGGCGCCGGCATCCAGGCCGATCTCAAGGCCTTTTCCGCCCGCGGCGTCTACGGCATGGCGGTGCTGACCGCGCTGACGGCGCAGAACACCCAAGGCGTCAGCGGCGTGCATCTGGTGCCGCCGCAATTCGTCGCCGACCAGATCAATGCCGTCTTTGCCGATGTGCGCGTCGATGCCGTCAAGATCGGCATGATCGCCAATGCCGGCATCGCCGATGCCGTTGCCGGTGCACTGACTGACCACCGCGACATTCCGATCGTCATCGACCCGGTGATGATCGCCAAGGGTGGCGCCGCCTTGCTCGCGCCTGAGGCGGTCGACGTGCTGACCCGCCGGCTGCTGCCGCTTGCGACACTCCTGACCCCGAACTTGCCGGAAGCGGCCGCACTGCTGCACCAGCCGGTGGCGACAAACCGAGCCGAGATGGCGGCGCAGGCCGAACATCTGCGGGCGTTTGGCCCGGCCGCAGTGCTGGTCAAGGGCGGCCATCTCGATAGCGACGAAAGTCCTGACGTCCTTGCCACCGCCGCTGGCCTGCACTGGTTCGAAGCCATGCGCGTGCCGACCAAGAACACGCACGGCACCGGCTGCACGCTCTCCAGCGCGCTGGCCGCCGAACTTGCCAAGGGCGCCTCGGCGCGGGAGGCGGTCGCCATCGCAAAGCAATATCTCGCCGGCGCGGTCGCGGCAGCCGGAAGCCTCACCGTCGGCTCCGGCCACGGTCCGGTGCAGCATTTTCATGCGCTGTGGAAAGACGGCGAATAAGCGCTCGCTCGGCATAGATGCAGCCAATCGAAACGGCCCGGCCCTCCCGGGCCGTTTTTTCGTTCCGCAGCTACTTTGCGTTGAAACCGCAGTTGCAGTGCGGGCAGTCCCTTTGACCTTCTGAAAAACCTTGTTGACAAGCCCGGTCAGATGGCCAAATCTATAACACTAAAAGGGGATACATTCCGCAATAAAGGAATAACTGGAGGAGTGACAGGTGCCAGACCTGCTTGTGAGCTTGTATTCCGCTGAGCTCGCCGACCTGAAACGGAAAGCCGATGATGTCGGCATCTCCATCCGTCCGGCCCTCCCCCCGGAACTGCATCTTATCATCAGCTGGGTTCGCGAACGGTTCAGCGAGAACTGGGCGAGCGAAGTCGCCGTCGCCTTCTCCCGCCAGCCGGTTGCCTGCCTGATCGCCGTCGACGGCGGCAAGCTGCTCGGCTTTGCCTGCTATGACACGACGGCGCGCGGCTTCTTCGGCCCGACCGGCGTCGACCCGGAAGCGCGCGGCAAAGGTATCGGGCTCGCCCTCTTCTCCGCCTGCCTGCAGACGATGAAGACGCTCGGCCACGCCTATGCCTTCATCGGCGATGCCGGGCCAGTCGATTTCTACGCCAAGACCGCAGGCGCAACCATCATCCCCGCCCCCGACAAGGGCATCTACGAAGGCATGCTGAGAAGCACGCCGAAATGACCATCTGATCCCGGAGCTACAGAATTGTCCTCGACCCCGCTCGCCCTTTTCGTCGGCCTTCCCACTCCCACGATTTCGGATGATGAATTCGCCCTTTTTCGCGACGCCAATCCGCTCGGCCTGTTCGTCGGCCGGCGCAATCAGCGCGAGCCGGAGCAGACCAAGCGGCTGATCGCCCGCTTCCGCGAAGCCGTCGGCCGCGACGACGCACCTGTCTTCACCGACCAGGAAGGCGGCCGCGTTCAGCATCTCGATGCCGGCCCCTGGCCGCTCTTTCGCAGCTTCGGCCAGTTTGCCGAACTTGCGCGCCGCGATTTCGATCTCGGCAAAAAAGCACTGCGCCTTTCCTCCCAGGCCATGGGCGCGATGATGACGGAACTCGGCCTTTCCAGCGGCTGCTCGCCCGTTCTCGACCTCGTCTTCGAGACGACGAGCGCGGTCATCGGCGCCCGCTCCTTCGGCCCTGATCCCGATTTCATCGCGGCCCTCGGCCGCGAGGTGGTCGATGGCCTGCTCGAGACCGGCAATATCCCCGTCATCAAGCACATTCCCGGCCATGGCCGTGCGACGCTCGACTCCCACAAGGAGCGGCCGGTGGTCGACGCCAGCCGCGAGACGCTCACCGCGACCGATTTCAAACCCTTCGTCGCGCTGAAGGATACGCCTTGGGCGATGGTCGCCCATGTCGTCTACTCGGCCTATGACGCGGAGCTGCCGGCGTCCGTCTCGCCCATCATGCACGACGTGATCCGCAAGGACATGGGCTATGAGGGCGTGCTGATATCAGACTGCATCTTCATGGAGTCGCTCTCCGGTACCTTGCCGGAACGCGTCAAACAGGTGCTCGACGCAGGCTTCGACATCGCGCTCCACAGCCACGGCGACATTCCGGAAAGCGAAGCTGCCGCCAAGGCCGCCCGTCCGCTGACGGAAGCCGCCCTCAAGCGGATCGTCGCCGGCAAGGCGCGCCTCGGCAATCTCAAAGTCGATGTCCGCGCCGCCCACGCAGAAGTCGAAGACATGTTTGCCAGCGCGCTGGTCTCCTGACCGGCCCGTCAACTCTCACCGCATAAGAAAAGGGGAATAAAACATGAAAAAATATCTTCTTGCCGCCGCCGCGCTGACGCTGCTTTCGGGATCGGCCATGGCGCAGACGATTCTGACGGCGAATATCGAACCGGCGACGACCTGGGTTCGCAACTTCAACCCATTCAACCAGACCTCATCGCGCCAGTCGACGCTCGACTTCATCTACGAGCCGCTGGTTATTTTCAACCGCTTCGACAGCAACAAGCCGGTCTATCGCCTGGCCGAAAGTTTCAAGCTCTCCGACGATCTGAAGAGCATCGAGTTCAAGCTGCGCCCGAACCTGAAATGGTCTGACGGTAAGCCGCTGACCGCAGCCGACGTCAAGTTCACCTATGATTACCTGAAGAAGTTCCCGGCGCTCGACTTCGTCAGCATCTGGACCTTCATCACCGATGTGCAGGCGGTCGACGCCCAGACGGTGCGCTTCACGCTCGCCAATCCGAGCTCGCTCGCCGCCGAGCAGATCTCGCAATTGCCGATCGTCCCGGAACATGTCTGGAAGGATGTCGCCGATCCCGTCACCTTCGCCAACGAAACCCCGGTCGGCAGTGGCCCGCTGACGGAAGTGCCGCGCTTTACCGGCCAGACCTACGACCAGTGCCGCAACCCAAACTACTGGGACAACGAGCACCTGAAGGTCGATTGCATGCGCTTCCCGCAGCTTGCCGACAACAACCAGATGCTGACCGCGACAGCCGACGGCACGCTTGACTGGGGTGTCTCCTTCATTCCCGATATCGACAATGTCTATGTCTCCAAGGATCCGGCGCATTTCCACTATTGGTATTCGCCGAGCAGCATGGTCGCCTTCCTCTTCAACTTGGAAACGGCGAACGAGAACAACAAGAAGGCCTTCAACGATCTGAAGTTCCGCCGGGCTGTCAGCATGGCGCTCGACCGCAAGACGATGATCGACGTCGCCGGCTACGGCTATCCGACGCTGAACGAAGATCCTGGACTGATGGGCGAGCTTTACAAGAGCTGGGCGGACCCGTCCGTCAAGGCCGACTTCGGCAAGTTCGCAACCTATGATGCCGATGCCGCCAAGGCCCTGCTCGACGAGGCGGGCTACAAGGATAAGGACGGCGACGGCTTCCGCGACAATCCCGACGGCACGAAGATTTCCTTCTCGATCATCGTCCCCAGCGCCTGGACCGACTGGATCGACACCGTCAACCTCGCCGTCGAGGGCATGCAGGCAGTCGGCATCGACGCCAAGATCGAAACGCCTGAGGAAGCCGTCTGGACCGGCAACCTCATCAACGGCACCTTCGATGCGGCGATCAACAGCCTGCCGGCATCGGCCTCGCCCTACTATCCTTACAAGCGTGCCTTCAGCGCTTCGGACAAGGGCAAGACCCGCTTCACCGCGCAGCGCTGGTTCAACCCGGAGGTCGAGAAACTCGTCACCGAGTTCACCCAGACCGCCGACCTTGCCAAGCAGAAGGAAGCGATGAACAAGGCGCAGCGCATCGTCGCCGAAAACATGCCGATGATTCCGCTGTTCAACAATCCGAACTGGTATCAGTACAACACCAAGCGCTTCACCGGGTGGTCGACCAAGGAAAACCCCTTCGTCAATCCGTCGATCTCGCGGACCAATCCGGCACGCCTCTTGAACCTGCTCGCTCTCGAGCCGGTCAAGTAAGCATCATGATCTCCGGAAGCGGCGTAGAAAACGCCGCTTCCGCGACGACGGAGTTCCCATGGCTTTCCTGCTTCGCCGCCTCGTCTTCTACATGGCAGCCTTCATCGCGGCAGCGACGATCAATTTCTTCCTGCCCCGGCTGATGCCGGGCGATCCCGTGCAGATCATGTTCTCCAGCGCCGGCACCGAATTGCCGCCGGAAAGCCTGCAGGCGCTGAAGCTCACTTTCGGCTTCGTCGACGGTCCGCTCTGGCAGCAGTACCTCACCTATCTCGGCAGCATCTTCACCGGCGATCTCGGCCGTTCGATCAAATATTTCCCGCTGCCGGTGACGTCGGTGCTCGGCCATGCCCTCCTCTGGACCGTCGGCCTGATGGGAACGGCGACGATTTTCAGCTTCGCGCTCGGCACCTTCCTCGGCATCGTCGCCGCCTGGCGGCGCGGCAGCAGGTTCGATGTCGTCGTCTCGGTAGGCGCGATCTTCGCCACCTCGGTACCGGCCGTCGTCACCTCGCTGATCGTGCTCTTCATTTTCGGCTTCACGCTCGGCTGGTTTCCGAACGGTTATGCCGCCGATCCCTCACTCGATCCGGCCTTCAGCTTGCAATATATCGGCAGCGTCGCCTATCACGGCATCCTGCCGATGGTGACGCTCTGCACCGTGCTGATCGGCGGTTTCACCGTCACCATGCGCAACAACATGATCAACCTGCTCGGTGAGGACTATATCGTCATGGCCCGGGCCAAGGGTCTTTCCAACCGGCATGTGATGCTCTGGTACGCGGCGCGCAACGCCCTGCTGCCAACCGTCTCCAGCCTTGCCATCGCGATCGGCACCATCCTTGGCGGCTCGCTTGTGACGGAGGTCGTCTACAACTATCCCGGCCTCGGCAACATTCTCTACCAAGCAATCCTCGCCCGCGATTATCCCGTCATCCAGGGCCAGCTTCTGATCATGACCGCGACCATGCTGATTGCCAATTTCATCGTCGACGTCAGCTATATCTTGCTCGACCCGCGGCTAAAGGGAGCATGAGATGAAGACCCTGCTTCGAAACCGCAAGGCGCTGGTTGGCCTCGTCATCATCGCCCTCATCGTCATCGTCGCGATCGCCGCGCCGCTGCTCACGCAATACGATCCCGCCGCCCGCACCGGCCGGCCGCATCAGCCGCCGTCGCTCGACCACATCCTCGGCACGACCCGCATCGGCCAGGATGTTTTCGCCCGGCTGATCTACGGCGCCCGTACTTCGCTTGCTGTCGGCTTCGGCGCCGGCCTGCTGATCACCCTCGTCGGCACCGCGCTCGGCATCATCTCCGGCTATCGCGGCGGCAGGACCGACGAGATCATCAGCTTCTTCACCAACATGGTGCTGGTCGTGCCCAACCTGCCGCTGCTCTTGGTGCTCGCCGCCTTCATCGGCCAGGCAAGCCCCCTCGTCATCGCCCTTATCCTCGGCGCCACCTCCTGGGCCTGGGGCGCCCGCGTCACCCGCGCCGAAACGCTCTCCGTCAAGCAGAAGGATTTCGTCAAATCGGCCGAGATGATGGGTGAGCCGCAATGGCGCATCATGACATTCGAGATCTTCCCCAACGTGATTTCAATCGTCGGCATCAATTTCATCGGCAGCGTCATCTTCGCAATCATCACCGAGGCGACACTGGAGTTCCTCGGCCTCGGCGATCCCCGAGCCATCTCCTGGGGCACGATGCTCTATAATGCGCAGAAGGCTTCAGCCCTTTCGGTCGGCGCCTGGTGGGATATTCTCACCCCCTGCTTCGCGCTCGCCTTCCTTGGCATCGGCATGTCGCTGTTGAACTTCGCCGTCGACGAGATCGCCAATCCGCGACTGCGCACCGGCAATCACCTGAAGCGCTGGTCCCTGCTCGTTCGTTCCGGGGAGGGCCGCCTGTGACGCAGCCGCTGCTTTCGGTGAGGAACCTCACCATCGACTATATCGGCGAGGAGAAGGATTTCCGCGCCGTCAACGATGTCAGCTTCGACGTCGCGCCCGGCGAGGTGTTCGGCCTTGCCGGCGAATCCGGCTGCGGCAAGAGCACCATCGCTTTTGCCATCAGCCGCCTGCACAAGCCGCCGGCGCTGATCCGCAAGGAGAGCCGCATCCTGCTCGACGGCCGCGATGTGCTCGGCCTCGACCGGCAGGCGCTCAGCGCCTTCCGCTGGCGCGATGTCGCCATGGTCTTCCAGAGCGCCATGAACTCGCTGAACCCGGTGCTGCGCATCGAGGCGCAGTTCTATGACATGCTGCGCACCCACAAAGGCATGAGCCGTGCGGCGGCCCGCGAGCGTACCGCCGAGATGCTGACGCTCGTCGACATCGCGCCGGACCGCATGCGCGACTATCCGCACCAATTCTCCGGCGGCATGCGCCAGCGCATCGTCATCGCCATCTGCATGGCGCTCGATCCGAAACTCGTCGTCATGGACGAGCCGACGACGGCGCTCGACGTCGTCGTCCAACGCGAGATCCTGCAGCGCATCAACGAACTGCGCCGCCGCTTCGGCTTTTCCGTGCTGTTCATCACCCATGATCTCGGGCTGATGGTGCAGTTCTGCGACCGCATCGGCATCATGCTGTCAGGCCGGCTGGTGGAGCAGAACACGGCCGAGGCGATCTACAGGACGCCCAGGCATGACTACACGAAAAAGCTCTGGGCCTCCTTCCCGTCGCTGCATGGAGGAGTGCTGTTATGACGGATGCCATTCTCGCACTCGATCAGGTGAGCAAGACCTTCGGCCATGGCTCCGGGGCCGTGCATGCGGCACGCGCCATCTCGTTTTCCCTGCATGCCGGCCGCGCATTGGCACTCGTCGGCGAATCCGGCAGCGGCAAGACCACCTGCGCCCGCATGGCGATGCGCGAATATCTGCCGACATCCGGCCGGATCCTCTACAAGGGCCGGCCGGTCGAGGCGGCGAAATCCGCCGAGATCGCCCGCTACCGCCGTTCGGTGCAGATGATCTTCCAGGACCCCTTCGCCTCGCTGAACCCGGCCCATACCATCGCCCATCATCTCCGGCGGCCGCTGAAGCTGCATCGTCCTGACATCAAGGGAACTGAGATCGACGCGACAGTCCGCGAATTGCTGCAGCGCGTCAGGCTCGATCCCGATCTCGTCGCGCCGAAATATCCGCACGAGCTTTCCGGCGGCCAGCGCCAGCGTGTCAACATCGCCCGCGCGCTCGCCGTCAAGCCGGAGGTCATCGTCGCCGACGAGCCGACCTCGATGCTCGACGTCTCCGTGCGCCTCGGCGTGCTGAACCTGTTGAACGAGATGAAACAGGAGATGAAACTCGGCCTGCTCTACATCACCCATGATATCGCCACCGCCCGTTATGTCGCCGAGGACATCGCCGTGATGTATGCCGGCCAGATCGTCGAATGGGGCAGCGTCGCCAAGGTGATCGACAATCCGCTGCATCCCTATACGAGGCTGCTGCTCTCGGCCGTGCCCGATCCCGACGTCCGCTTCGAGGACCCGAAAGCCCGGCTGAGGCCCGACGAAGTGGAGGATATCCGCCGCCGTTCGGCCGTGCCGCAGGATGAGACCGTCGAAGTGGAGCAGGGACATTTCATGCGGATGATCTAAGGCCAGCTTGCTGGCCTCACTCCTCGGCCTATGCTAGGGGGACGGTTCCTTTCATATGAGGCGAAGCCGTCATGCTGCCCTGGATCCAGCTCGATTCCGCGACCATTCCCGGCGAAGGCGGGGAACTCAGGCTGAAACAGCGCGGCAGCGAGTTCTCGATCATGCTCGGCGCCAACGAGCTGATGAACAGCCGCCTCAGCGGCTCGGAGGAAGCGCTGGCAACGCTTTCCTGGGAACGGATCAAGACGCACCCGAAGCCAAGGATTTTGATCGGCGGGCTCGGCATGGGTTTCACCCTGCGCGCCGCCCTCGCCGTCCTGCCTGAAGATGCCGGTGTCACCGTCGCCGAACTGGTACCGGCCGTCGTCGCCTGGGCACGCGGGCCGATGGCGGAGGTCTTCCAGGGTTGCCTCGACGATCCGCGCGTCGGCATCCATCAGGGCGATGTCGGCGAGGCGATCCGCGCCGGCAAGGCTGCCTATGATGCGATCCTGCTCGATGTCGACAACGGCCCCGATGGCCTGACCCGCAAATCCAACGACCGGCTCTATGATTTCGCCGGCCTTCGCGCCGCCCGCGATGCGCTTCGTCCCGGCGGCGTGCTCGCCGTCTGGTCGTCCGGCCCCGACCCGGATTTCACCCGCCGTCTCAAGGACAGCGGCTTTTCCGTCGATGCGGTCAACACCCGCGCCAACGGCAAACGCGGCGGCGCCCGCCACGTCATCTGGCTGGCCGTCAAGCCGGTGAAATGACGCTCAAACGGAAGCAATCCGGCGGGCGGCATTGATGGCCCGGCGGGCGCCGGAGCGCAATTGCGTGGTCTCCGCACCGGCAATGACCAGATCGAAGCCAAATTTCAGCAGTTCGCCGGCTCGTTCGCCATCGCCGGCATAGGCGCAGGCGAATTTGCCGTGAGCGCGGCAGCGCGAAACCGCATGCTGCATGGCGCTGTCGATCTCGGCGGCGTTCGGCGCCACCTGGTCGCCGTTCGACAGTGCGATCGAAAGATCGGACGGACCGACGAAAATGCCGTCGATCCCGGCAACACCCAGGATACCGTCGATTGCGTCGAGCGCCGCCCGGGTCTCGACCATGGCGATGGCGACGGTGAGCGCGTTGGCGTTCTTCAGATAATCATCACCCGACAGGCCGGTATAATTCAGCGCCAGCGACGGTCCCCAGCTGCGTTCGCCGGCGGGCGGGTATTTCGTGGTCCGCACCAGGGCTTGCGCGTCTTCGACCGAATTGATCATCGGCGCGATGATGCCGGAGGCGCCGGCATCGAGCAGGCGCGAGGCGGAAGCAAAATCGCCGACCGGAATGCGCGCCAGCGCCGGCTTGCCGGCAAGCCGCACCTGACCGACGGCGTTCGCCGCCGATGGCATGTCCCACATGCCATGCTGCATATCCAGCACGACGGCATCGAAGGCCTCCTGCGCCAGATGATTGACGAGCGTGGCGTCGGGAATGCCGACCCAGGCGGAGATCATGCCGCCCCGGTGGCTCCTGATCCGCTCCGCAAAGCCGTCGATTTCAGCTGCGCTCATGCCATTCTCCTCACTTCGACAGGCCGTCAGCGGCCAGATATTTCACCTCGAGGAGCTCTTCGGTGTCGAATTTCCTCGAAGCCATGCATGTTCTGCCGGCTCATCCTCTCCGGCGCAGCCGTGAAACGATGATTGTCACGGCAAGCCCGGCTGCAGCCGTGATGCTTCCCCAGAGAATCCAGATGCTCTGGTTGATCATGAAGCTGGATGACGGATAGGGAAAATAGCCGCTTCCCTGGGCGACCCAGATCAGCCCCGAGAGGATCATCAGCAATCCCACGACATATCCAATTGTGCGCCACATGCTTCGGCAACCCTTCTTATGAATCAGTGTCACAATGTCGACCGGCATCGTTGATGACAAGGCTTCTCTCCCAAACGCGACGATATTCCCGAATGTCATGTCCTGCCGACTTCATCCACCAGCCAGGTGCTGAGCCTTTCGCTATGAATATTTGCCGATTGCGGCGGTATCAGCCAGTAACCGCGGTCGGGCGCCTCGAGCGGCGGCCCGGCTTCCACCAGCATATGCGCGGAGAGAAGCGTGTCGACCAGCCCCATCCAGCCGATCGCCACGCCCTGCTCGCTGAGAGCAGCCTGGACGACCAGCGAATAGGTGTTGAAGCTGATATCCCCGCGGCCGGCATGGAGATCGCGCGTGACGGAGAATTCGGCAAGATAGCTTCGCCAATCGAACCAGGGTGGCGGCATCGGCGAATCGAGGTGGATCAGGATCGTCTTGGCAAGCTGCTGCGGATCGTCGAACGGGCCGTTGCGATCGAGAAATCCTCGTGTGCAGACGGGCACGACCTTTTCCTGCAACAGCAGCGATCCGAAGGCGCCGAATTCCGCCCGCGTCCCGAAAACCACCACTACATCTGCGTCGTCACCAAAGCCGGGCTCGAGCCGCTGGGTCGCGACGATCTGTATATCCGTTTCCGGATGAAGCTGGCGAAAGCCATGCATGCGCGGGATCAGCCAAAGGGCTGAAAAAGCATAGTCTGTTCTCAGCCTGACGACCGGTCTTTGAGCCTCGGTGCGGAAGCTGCGCGCCAGCGCATCGATATCACCGACGGTCTTGGCAGCGACCTGGAAAAGCCGCTCGCCCTCCGCGGTCAGCTCGACGCCGCGATGCTGGCGGCGCAACAGGCCGACCCCGAATTGCTCTTCCAGCCGCCGCATCTGATAGCTGACGGCCGGTTGCGTGAGCCCGATACGTGCTGCCGCCGACGAAAAGCTCCCGAGTGTCGCGACCTCGACGAAGATGCGCATCCAGCCAAGCTCGGGCGGGCGGTCTGACATAAAAAATCCTTTAGTCACCCATCGAAAAAAGCTGTCTTTACAGCCGTAACAATAAGCGATTGAATAAATTTCTCAAATAGCAAAAGAGGAATTCCATGCCGCGTCCGAATATCCTCATCCTGATGGTGGACCAGCTGAACGGGACCTTCTTTCCGGATGGCCCCGCGGATTTCCTTCATGCGCCGCATCTGAGATCATTGGCAGAGCGCTCCGTGCGTTTCACCAACACCTATACGGCAAGCCCGCTCTGCGCGCCGGCGCGAGCCTCCTTCATGTCCGGACAATTGCCGAGCCGGACGCGCGTCTATGACAATGCGGCGGAATTCGCCTCCGACATCCCGACTTACGCGCATCATCTGCGCGCTGCCGGATACCAGACGGCGCTATCAGGCAAGATGCATTTCGTCGGCCCCGACCAACTGCATGGCTTCGAGGAGCGCCTGACGACGGACATCTACCCGGCCGATTTCGGCTGGACACCCGACTATAGCAAGCCCGGCGAACGCATAGACTGGTGGTATCATAATCTCGGTTCGGTGACCGGCGCCGGTGTTGCCGAAATCACCAACCAGATGGAGTATGACGACGAGGTCGCCTACCATGCCGCCCGCAAGCTGTTCGATCTCTCGCGTGGCCACGACGGACGCCCCTGGTGCCTGACCGTCAGCTTCACCCATCCGCACGACCCGTACGTCGCGCGCCGCAAATTCTGGGACCTTTATAAGGATTGCCCGGCCCTTGATCCGGCAGTTGCGCCGATTGCCTTCGAGCGGCAAGACCCGCATTCGCAGCGCCTGATGAAAGCCTGTGACCACGATGCCTTCGACATCAGCGATGAGCAAATCAGGCGGGCAAGGCGGGGCTACTTCGCCAATATCTCCTATGTCGATGACAAGATCGGCGAGATTCTCGGCGTCCTGGAACGGACCCGCATGGCGGAAAATGCGATCATTCTCTTCGCCTCGGACCATGGCGACATGCTCGGGGATCGCGGCCTCTGGTTCAAGATGAACTTCTTCGAAGGATCGGCCCGCGTTCCGCTGATGATCGCAGCCCCCGGCTGGAAGCCCAAACGCATCGATCAGCCCGTCTCCACGCTCGACGTGACGCCGACGCTCGCCGGTCTCGCTGGGATCGATATCGCTTCGTTGAAACCATGGACCGAGGGCGAGGATCTGGCATTGCTTGCCGAAGGCACCGGCAATCGCAGCCCGGTGCCGATGGAATATGCCGCGGAGGGTTCCGAAGCACCGCTCGTCTGCATTCGGGACGGACGGTACAAGCTCTCGCTCTGCGAGAAGGACCCGCCGATGCTGTTTGACCTCGAGGCCGATCCCCAAGAACTCGACAATCTGGCGGCCGACCCGGCGCACGCCGACATCTTGGCAAGGCTTGCCGAACAGGCCGGGCGCCGCTGGAATCTTGCCGCTTTCGACGCAGCCGTGCGCGAAAGCCAGGCGCGCCGCTGGGTGGTCTATGCAGCGCTGCGCAACGGCGCCTATTATCCATGGGACTACCAGCCGCTGCAGAAAGCCTCGGAGCGCTATATGCGCAACCACATGGATCTCAACGTGCTGGAGGAAAACCAGAGGTTCCCGCGCCAGGAATGAGCGAAACGCCTCTGATTAAGCCGTCCTGCGCGCCGGCACCTCGCGCAGGAAATCCTCGATGAACGCCTTTTGCAACAGAATGCCGTCCCATTCATCGGGGAAGAAGGGCGAGTCGTAGATCAGCGTGAAGGGACCGTCGTAGCCGGCCCGCTCGCACATCTCCAGGCACTTGCGATAATCGTCGGCATCGAGGCCGGTGACGCCATAATCGGCCTTGGCGTGGCAAATTTCCGCCCGGCCCATGATGTCGGCCAGGCCTTCATATTTCGCCGGCGCCGCCCAGTTGCCGAGGTCGCCGTTGAGGCCGACCTTGCCGTCCAGCCGGTCCAGCAGCCAGTTCATCTCGATGGGCGACGGCAGCAGGTCGAACCAATTCTCGACGACGACGCGCACGCCGCTGCCTTCTGCCTTTCCGCCCAGCCAGTTCAGATGACGGGCGGCGCGGGCAAGGTTTTCCTCCGTCGGTTTCTGCTTGCCGGCGATGACGCGCATCCTTTGCGCTCCAAGGGCAGCGGCGATATCGATCCACTCCGCCATCCATTTGACGTCGCGTTCGGCCGTCTCGGGATGGCTCGGATCGCCGTCCTCGACAAGCAGCGTCTGGAACAACACGTTCGAGGCCGCCATCGCATCACGCAACTCGCTTATATAGGCAGCATCGAGGCTCGGCAGATGGAAGGAGCAGATCTCCAGCCGGTTGATGCCGCGCGCCGAGAGTGCCGCCGGCACGTCGATCAGCGCTGCGGCGCCGGGGCCATAGGGTTCCTTCGGCGCGGCACTTTTATCAGGATCGGGGCTATAGGCATGCACGGCGCCGAGCAGCCGATGCAGCGACCATGTCGAAACCGCGAAACGTCCGTTTTGCAAAACCTGCACGTGTCTTCCTCCAGGATCTCCCCCTGCCATCAATGGCAATAAAAGCCCGGCGGTTCAATTGCAATTCAGGCGAAATCGCCGCGGATGACCGCCTCGGCGGCAAGGGCAAACCCCAGCAGCGCCTCATCGCGATGGCGGGTCGCCGACAGCAGCAGGCCGACCGGCATACCGGCCTCTCCCGTGCCGCAGGGAACGGAAACGCCGCACCAGTCGAGGAAATTGCCGAGTGCGGTGTTGCGCAGCGTCTTGTTGTTCGTTGCGAAGAACAGCTCGTCATCCTGCTCCAGCGGTCCGATCGGCGGCGCGACATGGGCAACGGTGGGAAAGGCAATCAGCCGGTCGCCGACAAGCCGCTCGACATCGGCGATCAGGCGGCTGCGCGCCTCGAGAATTCGGAGGTAATCGGGCAGCGTCGTCTTGCTTCCGAGCCGCGTGCGCATGACGACACGGTGATCCATTCTGTCCGCATCCGGTCCGTCCAAGCGTTCGCGGTGAAGTGCAAAAGCCTCCGCCGTCACCAGCGGACCGTATCTCGTCATCAGATCGAAGATCTCGTTGAAGGCGGGGATGACAGTGCGGGCGACATGGGCGCCGGCCTTTTGGAGACGTTCCAGAGCCGCCTCGAACGCAGCGACGACGCCGGGTTCGGCTCCGTCGAAGACGACATTCTCAGGCACGATCAGTTCCAGCTCCTGCAAGGCGCGTTCAATGACCGCCGGCGCCGTCAATCCACGCATCGCCGCATCGATCCAGACCGCATCCCTGACGCTGCGGCAGAGCGGCCCCAGCGAATCCAGGCTCTTTGCCAGCGGATAGACGCCTGCCATCGCATGGCGGCCGCGTGTCGCCTTGTAGCCGACGATACCGTTGAAGGCGGCGGGGATGCGCACCGAGCCGCCGGTATCGGTGCCCATGGCGACCGGCACCAACCCGGCCGCGACGGCGACGCCGGCGCCGGAGGAGGAGCCGCCGGGAATGCGCGGGAGATCGGTGCCACGCGGATTAACCGGCGTGCCGTAATGCGGATTGATTCCGAGGCCGGAAAAGGCAAATTCGCTCATATTGGTGCGCCCAACGGCGACCATGCCCGCGTGCCTGAGCAAACCGACGACGGCCGCATCGCGCTTGGCGGGCGCGTCCGCCGCCAGGACGACGGAACCGGCTGTCGTCGGCACGCCCTCCATGTCGAAAAGATCTTTCCAGGCGATCGGAATTCCGTCCAACAATCCCAGCGAGCGCCCTTCCCGCAGACGGTTCGAGGCGGCGCGCGCCTCCTCCATCGCCCGGCTTTCGGTAAGCGCGGTGAAGACAGCCTTGTCGGCATAATGCGCGATGGAATCGAAGACCGTCTCGGCCACTTCAAGCGGATCGGCCGCACCGCCTTGAATGAGGAGAGAAAGCTGGGCGACCGACATCGCGCCGAAGGATTTGCTCATGAGACGATCCAGAAAAAAGATGACCCTCTGAACTACCCCGGATCATTCCGACGGGCCAGAGCTTCACGATATTTTGCGTTTATTAGTGCGATTTTTTGAACACTGAGTTTGCATATCGCCCCTTCAATTGCCACGATCGAAGACACACATGCTGCACGCATGCGAAGCCGCTTCGGCATGAGGGCGAGAGCTTACTCTTGAGAGGCCGGCTGCGCATGTGTTGCAGGAGTAATTAAAATGACAGATTGTGAAACTTTGAGCCGTCGCCAGGATATGGTGACCCTCCATGCGAAAGAGGATGAAACCACCGGCTTGGGCGAGCGCGACTATGTAGACCATGTCAGCGCCCAGAAACTTTCGCCCTTCGAGCGCATCGTCGTGGTCGGAGCCTTGGTTCTCTTGAGCTTTGCGGGCTTCGCCGCATATTCTTCCGGTGGTACGGACCCGATGACGACATCAGCCATTGCCGCCACATCAGATGATAACACGCCGCATCATCCGGCTTACGGCCATTGCCGTGACAGCAGCCCCTACGCTGAAAGGGTCTGCTAACAGGAAAGCTAGCTCGCCGGGCATGGAGACCTTGGCCCAGGCTGCGTTGACAGCAGGAAAAGGGACCATGGCCGGTGACATCGACTACGACTTCGACCGCTTCATCGATGCCCAGAACGGCGTCTATGAACAGGCGCTGTCGGAACTGAAGGCCGGGCGCAAGACCTCCCATTGGATGTGGTTTATTTTTCCGCAGATCGCCGGTCTCGGCACCTCTGCAATGGCCGAAAAATATGCGATCCGTTCGGCTGAGGAAGCCACCGCCTATCTCGCCGATCCCATTCTCTCAAGCCGGCTGTTGCGCTGTGTCGAGGCGATCTTGTCGGTTGACGGCCGATCAGCGCATGAAATCCTGGGCTCGCCGGACGACCTCAAGCTCCGCTCCTCGATGACCTTGTTTGCCGCCATCAGCGACCATGGGTCGCCCTTCCACCGGGTGATCGAGCATTTCTATCAGGGAAAATTCGACGAGCGGACGACGGAGATCCTTGGCGCGGATTAGCCGCCCGGCCTGCTCTCCAGCGTCGCAATTTCCTCGGAGATCTCGCTCAACCGCTGACGCAGATCGCTGTCAGTGCCATCATCGACTTCTTCCTCGCCGAAACAATAGCGCGCATCATGAAGCTCCAGCTTGGCTTCGAGCTCGGCGCGTTTGGCATATAGGCGCTTGAGATAGACGTAGTTCATCTCCCTGCCTCCACATTGCCCTCCGGTGATGGAAAAACGACACGGAAGCGGTAAGGTTCCCCGACTGCATGGTTCAAAATGCTACGCGTGTCCTTCGCGCGTCTGAAAAGACGCGCGGCGCTTTAGAGTGGCGGTCAGGCGAAAGAGGCAATCGCTGCGTTGCAGGCCTTGGCGAAATGACCGCAGCAGTTGGCAGTGCCCATGGCTTGGCGCGTGACGCGCGCACCCTCGAGCAGCAGTGTCAACGTATCGGCAAGAAGCTCGGGTTCGCGCGCACCGGCCGCCGAACAGAGCGCGGCCAGGCGATCACGCTGTTCGGCCTTGTGCCGCTCGATCATCTCGTGGGCGGGATGGCCCTCGCCCTTCAGCTCGATGGCAGCATTGGCGAGATCGCAGCCGGCAGGCTCGCCGTTCAGACATTGCGCCCGCGTCTCCACCCAGGCGTAGAGCTGGGCGCGCGGATTGCCGGGATAGGCCGCTTCCAGATCGTGCCAGATGGCGCCGGCCTTTTCGGAGGCGCGGCGCAGCGTTTCGCAGACGAGCTCGTCCTTTGAGCCGAAATGCCGGTAGAGCGTCATCTTGTTGGTGAGCGCCGCGTCGGCGATGGCATCGACGCCGATCCCGCGAATGCCGCGCTCGCGGAAAAGCTCCGAGGCGGTCGAGACGATACGCTCCCGCGGCGGGATGCGATCTTCTGAAACGACTACAGAGATTTCATTCGAAGTTTCTGATTTTTTTGCGGACGTAGTCCTTGACATCAATGTGACCGATCGGTAACAAATGCATTGTTACTTACCGGTAACACCACGAACTGCGAAAGTCAATGCCGAGGGTATGGCAGCGGCAAGTGGAACACGGGCGACCGCCCACGAAAGGAGGACAACCATGAGAAAGACCAGAGACGACCTGACGATATCCGAAGCTCTTCGCGACCCCCTGATCGCCATGGTGTTGCGCGCCGACGGCGTGAAGCTTGAAGACTTCAAGCAGCTCCTGGAGACGGCCGCCGGCAAACGCGAACCGCGGCCGACTTCGGTGGGCAACGTGATCGGAGCGCTTGCAAGCCGCGCCAATCTGCCGGCAATGCCCTGCTTCGGCTGAACACGCCGCCTGAAAATTTCGGGGGATCTCTCCCTGCCCCCGTCAAGGGCTGCCGTCAGAAAGAGGCGGCGGCCCTTGCCGCTTGATCGTAATGGCCCGACAGCGCCCGGAGCGTGGCGGCCACCGCCGATGTCGCTGCGGCATCGAGGCCGAGCCCCTTGACCGATTCCACCAGCAGCGCCTCCCGCACCGCCCGGTATTTCAGGCAGGTTTCAACGCCCTTTCCGGTAGCGGCAACCAGCTTCTCCTTGCCCGCCCGGGTGCTTGTCACCAGGCCGCGCTTTTCCAGCTTCTTGATTGCATAAATCACCAGATGCGTATCCTCGACACCGAGCACGCTGCAGAGATCGCCGAGCCGCTTCGGCCGTTGCCGGTGAGCCACCGAATGCAGCACCAGCACGTCGATCGCGGCGCATCCGGGCTCGCCCGCGGCCGTCATGCAGCGTACCATCCAGCGGTCGAAGGCGTTGCCGGCGAGGATAAGGCCGAACTCGAGCTCCGAAAGGGCCGGAAGCGCGCCATCGGCGAGATGGGCTGAGGAGACGATCGGTCCGATTTCCTGTCGTCCGTGTCCATCCGACATGCGCATCCCTCCATGATCCAAGAGGGAAAACGTTGACATTTTATCGATAAATCGTCAATAAAATTTCAGTTTAACAGGAGACCGGACGATGGGCAGGCAATGGGATTTCTGGGTCGATCGCGGCGGCACGTTCACCGATATCGTCGCACGCGGTCCGGACGGTTCGCTCATCGCCCATAAGCTGCTCTCAGAAAATCCGGAAGCCTATCGCGACCCGGCCGTGCACGGCATCCGTGAATTGCTTGGCCTTGAGCCGGGCGAACCGATCCCTTCCGACCTCATCGGCGCGGTGAAGATGGGAACGACGGTCGCCACCAATGCCCTCCTGGAACGCAAGGGCGATCCAACCCTCTTGGTGACGACGAAGGGGTTCCGCGATGCGCTGGAGATCGGCTACCAGGCCCGCGCCGATATCTTCGCCAAGAAGATCGTCAAGCCGGAACTGCTTTATGCCGATGTCATCGAGGCCGACGAGCGGGTGTTGGCGGACGGCACAGTGGAACGTGCCCTTAACGAGCATGACCTGCGACAAGCGCTTGAAGCCGCCTATGCCAGCGGCCTGCGCGCCGTCGCCATCGTCTTCATGCATGCCTACCGCTATCCCGAGCATGAGCAGCAGGCCGCCGCCATCGCCAGCGCAATCGGTTTCACGCAGATCTCGCCCTCGCATGTCGTTTCACCGCTGATCAAGCTCGTCGGGCGCGGCGACACCGCCGTCGTCGATGCCTATCTGTCTCCGGTTCTCCGGCGTTATGTTGATCAGGTTGCCGCCGAGCTCGGCACCGGCGACGCAGAAGGCCCGAAGCTGATGTTCATGCAGTCTTCCGGCGGGCTGACCGACGCGCACCTCTTCCAGGGCAAGGATGCGATCCTGTCCGGCCCCGCCGGCGGCGTGGTCGGCGCGGTCGAGGTCTCGCGCATCGCCGGCTTTGACCGAATGATCGGCTTCGACATGGGCGGCACTTCGACTGATGTCTCGCATTACGACGGCGAACTGGAACGCGCTTTCGAGACTGAGGTCGCCGGTGTGCGCATGCGCGCGCCGATGATGAAAATCCACACCGTTGCTGCCGGCGGCGGCTCGATCCTGAGTTATGACGGTTCGCGCTTCCGCGTCGGTCCCGATTCAGCCGGGGCGACGCCCGGTCCGAAATCCTACCGCCGCGGCGGTCCGCTTGCCGTCACCGACGCCAACATCATGACCGGCAAGCTGCTGCCGGATTTCTTCCCTGAAATCTTCGGGCCGGGGCAGGACCAGCCGCTCGATGCCGAGGCGGTGCGCAGCGCCTTTGCCGAGATGGCGCAGACGATCGCCAGCGGGCGGACGGCGGAAGACGTCGCCGACGGTTTTCTCGCCATCGCCGTCGAGAACATGGCCAATGCCATCAAGAAAATCTCCGTGCAGCGCGGCTATGACGTTTCGGACTATGCGCTCACCTGCTTCGGCGGCGCCGGCGGCCAGCATGCCTGCCTCGTGGCCGACAGCCTCGGCATGAAGACCGTGCTGATCCACCCCTTCTCCGGCATCCTTTCGGCCTATGGCATGGGTCTTGCCGATATCCGCGCCACGCGCCAGCGCGCCGTCCTGACCGAACTCGACACGGCCTTGACGACGATCGGCGCCGTCAGGGCCGAGCTGGAAGAGGAGGTGCGTGGGGAAATGACGCTGCAAGGCGTCGAGGCGGCCGATCTGGAGATCGTCACCCGACTGCACCTGCAATATAAGGGCACCGACACGGCCCTGCCCGTTGCTTTCGGGCAGCAGGAGGAGATGGCGCAAGCCTTTGCCGTCGCCCACAAGAAGCAGTTCGGCTTCATCTTCGACGACCGGCCTGTTGTCGTCGATTCCATCGAAGTCGAGGGCATCGGCGGCGGCGCCGACATTCAGGAGGCGGACATTCAGGCGGACGCCTCGGCGCCGGAAGCGCTGCGCACCACCCGCTTCTATTCCGGCGGAACATGGCACGAGGCCGGCATCTTCAAGCGCGAGGCGCTAAAGCCGGGCGCCGTCCTCAAAGGCCCCGCGCTGATCATCGAACCGCATCAGACGATCGTCGTCGAGGCGGGCTGGCAGGCAAGGCTCACCGGCCGCAACCATATCGTCCTCATCCGCGAAGTCCCGCTGTCGCGCAATGCGGCGATCGGCACCAGCGCCGACCCCGTCATGCTCGAAGTCTTCAACAACCTGTTCATGGCGATCGCCGAGCAGATGGGCGTGACGCTGCAGAACACCGCCCATTCTGTCAATATCAAGGAGCGGCTCGATTTCTCCTGCGCCGTCTTCGACCGCACCGGCGCGCTCGTCGCCAACGCGCCGCACATGCCGGTGCATCTAGGCTCCATGGACCGTTCGGTCGAAACGATCATCCGCCTCAACCAAGGCAACATCCGCCCGGGCGACGTCTTCGCGCTCAACGCACCGTATAATGGCGGCACGCATCTGCCCGACATCACCGTCGTCACGCCTGTTTTCGACGATGCCGGAGAGGTCATCCTCTTCTATGTCGCCTCGCGCGGCCATCATGCCGATATCGGCGGCAAGGCGCCGGGCTCGATGACCCCGCGGGCGACGAAGGTCGATGAGGAAGGCGTGCTGATCGACAATTTCCTGCTGGTCGATAAGGGGCGTTTTCGTGAGGCCGACTTCGCGGCGATGTTGACGGACCACCCCTACCCCGCCCGCAATCCTGCCCAGAATGTCGCCGACGTGAAGGCGCAGATCGCCGCCAACGAAAAGGGCGTGCACGAATTGCGCAAGATGGTCGCCCATTTCGGGCTCGACGTCGTCGAAGCCTATATGGGCCATGTCCAGGACAATGCCGAAGAAAGCGTGCGCCGGGTCATCGCCCGGCTGAGCGACAGCGAATTCACCTACCCCACCGATCAGGGCGCCGTCATCAAGGTGAAGATCACCGTCGACAGGAAGGCGCGCGAGGCAACGGTCGACTTCACCGGCACGAGCGCACAGCAGCCGACCAATTTCAATGCGCCGGAACCGGTGACACGCGCCGCCGTGCTCTATGTCTTCCGTGTCATGGTCGAGCAGCCGATCCCGATGAATGCCGGTTGCCTGCGGCCGATCCGCATCATCGTGCCCGACGGCTCGATGCTGCGCCCGGCCTATCCGGCCGCGGTCGTCGCCGGCAATGTCGAAACCAGCCAGCATGTGACCAATGCGCTGTTCGGAGCGCTCGGAACACTGGCGGCAGCCCAGGGCTCGATGAACAACCTGACTTTCGGCAACGCCACCTATCAATATTACGAGACGATCTGCGCCGGCGGCCCCGCCGGCGTGCTCAATGACGGCACCGGCTTCAGCGGCGCCGATGGCGTGCACAGCCACATGACCAATTCGCGGCTGACCGATCCCGAGGTGCTGGAATTCCGTTTTCCCGTCGTGCTGGAAGATTTCCACATCCGCCGCGGTTCCGGTGGCAAGGGGCAATATAGTTCCGGCGGCGGTACCGAGCGCACCATCCGCTTCCTGGAGACGATGGATTGCAGCATCCTCTCCTCGCACCGTACGATCCGGCCTTTCGGCCTGTTCGGCGGGGAAGACGGGCAGTTGGGGAAAACCGAGATCCGCCGCGGCGACGGCCAAGTCGAAAAGCTGGAAGGCTGCGATCAGGCGATACTCGCAGCCGGTGACGCCGTAATCATCACGACGCCGACCGGCGGTGGCTACGGCAAGCCGGTTTAGCTCCTATCTAGGAACCGCTGAACACTTCCAGGCGACATGCATTAGAGAATGGGCTTGCCGCCGGTGACCGCGATTGTCGCGCCGGAGACATAGCTCGACAAGGGATCGGCCAGCATCACATAGGCTGTGGCAAGCTCGGCCGGCTGGCCCGGCCTCTTCATCGGCACCTGCTTGCCGAAATTGCTGACGCTTTCTTCCGGCAGCGTCGAAGGGATGAGCGGCGTCCAGATCGGGCCCGGCGCCACCGCATTGGCGCGAATGCCTTTCTCGGCCAGAAGCTGGGCAAGGCCGGCAGTGAAATTCTGGATCGCGCCCTTGGTCGTCGCATAGGCAAGTAGCGTCGGGTTCGGATTGTCCGAATTGATCGAGGCCGTGTTGATGATGGCGCTGCCGGGCTTCATATGGGCGACGGCTGCCTTGGTCAGGTAGAACATCGCATGGATATTGACCTTGAAGGTCAGTTCCCACTCCTCGTCGCTGATCTCGTCGATACTCTTGAAGCTCGCCTGATGCGCGGCGTTGTTGACGAGAATGTCGATACCGCCCAGTTCCTTGACCGCCGTCTCGACGATCTGCCTGCAGTGGGCGGGATCCTGGATGTCGCCGCTGACGAGCACAGCCTTGCGCCCGGCCTGCTCGACGAGCCGTTTCGTCTCGTCGGCATCCTCATCCTCGTCGAGATAGGAGATCAGCAGATCGACGCCTTCACGGGCATAGGCAATCGCCACGGCCCGACCGATGCCGCTATCGCCGCCGGTGATGATCGCCCGCTTGCCCTTGAGCCGTTCGGATCCGCGATAGCTTTTTTCGCCATGGTCGGGAATCGGTTCCATCTGCGCGGTAAAACCCGGCATCGGCTGTTTCTGGGATGGGAAGGGTGGTGTTGGATAATTCGTCATCATGACCTCCTGGGTTGAGGGGCAAACTCAGGCTGCGGCTGGTTGTTCCAACGTCAGTCCACCGCCATCACATCCGCCCAGACGATCAACCTACAAGATGTTGCGATTTGCCACGGCGACAGCTATGCCATAGTAATGTAACATAATCGCAGTTTTCATGAGGTGCGTGGAATTGGACGGAAAGACATCACCCGCAGTTTATTCCGAAGATGAGAGCGTTGCCGGCGAGGCCGGTGGCAAGGGTGCTCGCCGCGCGCGTGTTAGCGGTATCGACCGTGCGCTGCAGGTGATCGATCATCTCTATGAGACCGGATCGCCCGCCGGCGTCTACGCTATCGCCAAGGCGGTCAAGGCGCCGCTGTCGACCGTTTACGTCATCGTCGACGATCTCGTCGAGAAGAACATGCTGACGCGCCAGGCCGACGGCTCGATCTGGCTCGGCGCCCGGCTCTATCACTACGGCCTTGCCTATGCGCGGTCGCTGGATTTCATGAGCATCGCCACCCACGAGATGCACGATCTCTGCCGCCAGGCCAGCGAAACCGTGCAGGTCTGCGGCCGCGACGGCGATTATATGCTGGTGCTGGCCATGGCCGACGGCCCGAGCCACTTCCAGGTGGCCTCCCGCGTCGGCACCCGGGTGCCGCTGAACTGGACGGCGTCCGGTCGCCTGCTCGTCGGCCACCTGCCCGAAGACGAGCGCATCGAATTGTTCAAGCGCTGCGCCCGCTCTTCCCCGACCGGCCGCGCCGAGATCGATCCGAGCACACTGTCGGAAGCCGCCGCCAAGGCCTTCGAGTCGCGCCTGTCGATCCAGGCGGGGGAATCGGATTATGCGGTTGCCTGCATCGCCTCGCCGATCTGCGACCGCGACGGCCAGTGCGTCGCCACCATTTCCATCGTGCTGCCGGAACAGAAGGCCTTTTCCGACGAGAACCACTACACCGCGCATGTGCGCAGTTCGGCGGAACGGATCGAAAAGCTGATGGGCTGGCGCAACCGCTGAGCGTCGCCCTCTTCAGCCAATCCTACCTGTAGGAATAGCCGTGGCTGTGGCGCACCAGCTTGCGTGCCCGCGGCACATAGCGGCTGGCGGCGAAGGCATCGGCGCCGATCACCGCGTAGCGCGGCTCGAACAATTTGTTGAGAACCGAGACGTCGCCATTGGAATCCGTCGCCTCGAGGTCGGAATCGACCAGGTCGAAAATCGTGAATTCGGCTTGAGAGCCGACCGAAAGCCGGTTCTCCATCGACAGCTTGATGACGGATGCCGGCGCATGGGTGACGGCTTCCACCACCTTGTCGAAAGGCATGCCGACGCTCAGCAGCTTCGACATCGTCGTCGCCAGGTCCCAGACCGGGAAGTTCATCGAATGGCCATGCAGGTCGGTCGAGATCGAGAACGGCAGCAGCCCGCGCGCAATCGCCGCTTCGGCGACCTTGAAGGAGAAGGAGGCGCCGCCATGGCCGATGTCGAGACGGATGCCCTCGGAGGCGCAGCGCTCGGCAAGGCTGAAGAGGTCCTCGTCCTCCATGATGCTCGAACCGGCCTTACCGTTGAAGCAATGGGTGACGACGTCGCCGGGGCCGAGGATCTCGAGCACTTCGTCGTAGAGTGCCGGCGGCTCGCCGACATGCACCATCATCGGCACTTTCAGGATTTTAGCGATCTTCTTGCCAAGCTTGACCGGCGTGACGCCCCAGGAGCCGGTGATGACATGGCTGGCGCGCACCTTGATGCCGACGATATACTCGCTGTTTTCGGCATAGACTTCGAGGATGCGGTCGAGATCGATATCTCTTATATCCCTGAGTTCGGCGACGCGATTGCAGGCGACGAGGCCGATCGAGCCCAGATTCAGGAAGGCCTTGATGCGCTCGCGCGAGGGCTCGATGATATATTCGCGGAAGCCATGGAAATTCGCCTCACCGGCCGAACCGGCATCGACCAGCGTGGTGACACCGCGCTCGACACCGCACTCGGAGGGACGGATAGAAATGTCGGTGCCGCCGTGCCAGATATGCACATGCAGGTCGACCCAGCCGGGTGAGATGAAGGCGCCCTTGCCGTCGATGCGCGCTACATCCTGCGAGACCGCAAGCGACGGAGCAATCTCGGCGATCCTGCCGTCGGCATTGACGAGAATGTCGATCACCCCCTCGGACGTGCCCGCAGCGAAAGCCATCGGTTTGACATTGGTGAGGAGGAGCGGCTTCTTCGCCTGATCGCCGGACATGATATGCATTCCTTTCGAAGTCTCGGACCGAGATCACTCTCGGTCATCTCTTGTCATCATGGAAAAGGTGGGGGAAGCTGGAGATGATGCCGCAGCGCATATCCATCACAATTCCATAATTATGCTATATAAATCTTTATAATAGAATAAGGCCGGACACACCGCTGTCAAGGAAAATGACACGGCCCCCGCCACTGAGGAAACGCCAGCGGCACGCTCCTTTCGAAGCGCGCCTGTTTCGAAGATCCGGAAAATTGACGTTTGTTTTCAATCTCGAAGGATCGAATAGTCGAGCCGTTCCAGGTGATCCGGATCGGCGATGGCGTCGATCGCGGCGATCCTGCCATCGTCGATCGTCAGCGCCACCACGACGCGCAGCTGGCCCGCGATCTGCACGACGAATCCGAGCTCGCCACCGACGATGGCGATTTCGGCTGCCTGGGCCCGGCCCTTGAAGGCTTCGGCCACCTGAGCTGCGCCGCGCATCATCTCGCCAATGGTGCCGAAGCGGGCGGCCGTCGCATCCGGCCGGAAGACGACGTCAGGAGCAAGCACCGCGATCAAGCCTTCCAGATCGCCGTTCCGCGACGCGGTCAGAAAGGCCTCGGCGATCGTCCGCTTGCGCCCGAGATCGACATCAGGCGCTTCGTCCAAGCCCTGCACCCGGCGGCGGGCGCGGCTTGCGAGCTGGCGGGTGGCGGCCGACGAACGGCCGATGATCGGGGCGATCTCGTCGAAGGGCAGATCGAACATGTCGTGCAGCACGAAGGCGACACGTTCGGCGGGCGCCAATGTCTGCAGCACCACGAGCAGTGCCATACCGACCGAGTCGGCAAAGGCGGCCTCACGCTCTGGATCGTTCGCCGGATCGGCGATCCCGGCGTGGAGCGGCGCCTCCAGCGGCTCCTCGCGCCGGGTCTTGCGGGCGCGCAGCATGTCGAGGCAGATGCGCGCCACCACCGTCGTCAGCCAGCCGCCGAGATTGCCGACCCCTGTCGTGTCCGTGCGGTGGAGCCGCAGCCAGGCCTCCTGAGCGGCATCATCTGCCTCGCTGCGCGAGCCGAGCATGCGATAAGCGGCAGCCCTCAGGTGCGCCCTGTTCGCCTCGAATTCATCGGCCAGCCATTTTTTCTCGTCCATGTGTCACATTCCTCCGCTGCGTTCCGTCAGAGCCATGACGCATGAAACCCGGCCGATGTGACAGCGCCGGCGGATCGTCAAACGACAAACGCATCAAGGAGACATATCATGCAGGAAAAATTGGTCATGCAGGAGAGAATGGGAAATCCAGCCCTCGTCCTTCCCGCGGCCATGCAGGCGCTCAATGCGCTCAGCAAGGTGCCGACAGAAACCGGTCTTTCGCTAAAGCTGCTCGAACTCGTCAATCTGCGCGCCAGCCAGATCAACGGCTGCAGCGTCTGCATCGATGGTCATTGGCGCATTGCCCGCAAACACGGCGAGACCGACGAGCGGCTCTTTGCCGTCGCCGGCTGGCGCGACGCCCCCTATTATAGCAATGCCGAACGCGCCGCGCTTGCGCTCACCGAGGCGATCACCCGCCTCAGCGATCGGGCGGATCCGGTGCCGGATGATATCTGGGATGAAGCGACCCGGCACTACGATGGCAAGAGCCTTGCGGCCCTCGTCGTCGCCATCGCCAATATCAATATCTGGAACCGGCTGAACGTCGCCACCCGACAGGTCGCAGGGCAATGGAAGCCGTAAAACGGCGAGCCGCCGGCAGTGCATCACCTCTGCGCTGCCGGCGGCCACTTTTTGTTGGCATGACCTCAGATCATGCGAGACGATTGACGCTCAGATGATACCGCCGCCGCCGGCAGCGGAAGCCGGACGCTCGGCCGCCACTTTCTTGCGGTAACCGCTGGCGCGGTAGACGGCGATCGGGTCGATCGCGCCGCCGGCCCTACGGCGGGCTTCGGCGAGGATCGGCTCGACATCGGCGCGATAGGCGCGCTTCAGCGTTTCTGACGCCATCAGCGCATCATTGTCGTCCTGATAACCGGAGAGTGCCTTGCGGTCGACGATCAGGGCCTGCGCATAGGCGCGGCGGATTTCGTTGGCGCTGTTGATCAGGCTTTCGATCGGGTCGGTGACATTGTGCGACTGGTCGATCATATGGGCCGGGTTGAAATCGTTGACGCCGCGCTGCTCGGCATCGACCAGCTCGTTGAACACCAGGAACAGCCGGTAAGGATCGATCGCGCCGGCATCGAGATCGTCGTCGCCATATTTCGAATCGTTGAAGTGGAAACCGCCGAGCTTGCCGAACTGGATCAGGCGGGCGACGATCATCTCGATATTGGTGTTCGGCGCATGGTGGCCGAGATCGACGAGGCAATAGGCCTTGGGGCCTAGCGTCTGGGCGATCAGGTAGTTGGTGCCCCAA
Organism: Rhizobium sp. IY2; assembly: GCF_047532935.1. Taxonomy (NCBI): domain Bacteria; kingdom Pseudomonadati; phylum Pseudomonadota; class Alphaproteobacteria; order Hyphomicrobiales; family Rhizobiaceae; genus Rhizobium; species Rhizobium sp. IY2. Next base: position 675,951 of record NZ_JBLKNU010000002.1, on the reverse strand, counting down.
TCCTGCACGATCGTGGAATAGAAGGCCGGCTCGTACATCTTGTGTTCGGAGAACAGCTTCCAATCGTCGGGCAGCGCCTTGTAAATGTCAGCCATCGAGGCGAGGTAACGCTCGAAAGCCTTGGTGAAATGGCTCTGGCCGGGGAAGTTCGAGCCGTCGCCGATCCAGACCGTCAATGCCTTGGAGCCGAGCGCCTTGCCGATCTCGATGCATTCGAGATTGTGCTCGACCGCCTGCGCCCGCGTTGCCGCGTCGGTGTGGCTGAGCGAACCGTATTTGTAGGAATGCGCCTGGCCGGGCGCATCGGAAAAGGTGTTGGAATTCATCGCATCGAAGCCGAGGCCGAGCGCGTCGCCCTTGGCCTTCAACTCCCGTGCATCCGCCTTGTCCCAGGGAATATGCAGGGAGACATTCGACGTCGCCTGCGTCAGCTGATTGATGACGGCGCAATCGTCGAGCTTGTCGAAAATCCCACGCGGCTCGCCGGTGCCGGGAAAACGGGCAAAACGCGTACCGCCGGTGCCTACACCCCAGGAGGGAACGGCGACGAAGAATTCGGCAACCCTGCGGGTGACCGCCTCGATATCGACGCCGCGGCGGGCAAGCGCCGCGCCCAGCGCCTCGTAATCGGCTTTCAGCGCGGTTGCCCGCTTGTCGTTATCCGTTGCGACCAGATCCTGCGCGATCCTGAATTCGGCCATGTCTTCCTCCCGGTTATGCATTTTAAACATTGGGACTTTGCCGTGGCGGCAGCCCCTCATCCGCCTGCCGGCACCTTCTCCCCGTTCAGACGGGAAGAAGGGAATTTGCCGCGCCGTCTCCGTCCCGCCCCAACGTTTCGTCAGGCAAGTCCCCTCTCCCCGTCATGACCGGGAGAGGGTTAGGCTGAGGGGCCGGCGCATCCGCCGTCAATCAAAAATCAGCGCGTAAAGCTCTGCACGTTGCCGGCATCGACGTTGATGATGTTGCCGGTCGATTTCGCCGAAAGATCCGAAGCGAGGAAATAGATCGCCTCGGCGATATCTTCCGGAAACACGTTGAGTTTCAGCATCGAACGCTTGCGGTAATGTTCCTCGAGATCGTCCACCTCGATCTTGGACGAGGCGGCGCGCTGCTCGCGCCATTCGCCGCTCCAGATCTTCGAGCCGCGCAGGACGGCATCCGGGTTGACCGTGTTGACGCGGATGCCGGCATCGGCACCTTCCAGCGCCAGGCAGCGGGCGAGATGGATTTCGGCAGCCTTGGCGGTGCAATAGGCAGACGCGTTCGGCGAGGCGGCAAGACCGTTTTTCGAGGCGACGAAGATGACGTTGCCGCCGAGCGCCTGACGGCGGAACAGGCGGAACGCTTCACGCGAGACGAGGAAATAACCGGTCGCCAGAATATCGATATTGCGGTTCCAGGTCGACAGCTCGGTTGTTTCGATCGGCGCGGAGGAGGCAATGCCGGCATTCGAGACGAGGATATCGACGCCGCCGAATTCGACGCAGGCTTCCACGAAGGCGGCGATCACCGCATGTTCCTGGGTGACGTCGAGCCGGACGCTGCGGACGGCGTCGGCGCCATATTTCTTGACGAAATCAGCTTCGGTGCCCTCGAGCGCCGCCTGGTCGATATCGGCAAGCACCACGCAGGCGCCCTCGCCGACGAGGCGCGCGGCCGTCGCCCGGCCGATGCCGCCGGCGCCGCCGGTGACGAAGGCGACGCGGCCGGCGAGGCTCTTCGGCTTCGGCATGCGCTGGAGCTTGGCCTCTTCAAGCAGCCAGTATTCGATATCAAAGGCTTCCTGCTCCGGCAGGCCCTGATATTCCGAGACCGTCGACGCCCCGCGCATGACATTGATGGCGTTGACGTAGAATTCGCTGGCGATGCGGGCCGTCGCCTTGTCGCGAGCAAAGGACAGCATGCCGACGCCGGGGACGAGGAAGATGACTGGATTGGCGTCGCGCATGGCCGGCGAATTGTCATGCTTGCAGTCGTTGTAATAGCGGGCGTAATCGGCGCGGTAGTCCTCCAGCGCCTGGTCGAGACCGGCGACGATCGCGTCGACATCCGGCTTGGCCGGATCGAAATCGACGATCAGCGGGCGAATCTTGGTGCGCAGGAAATGATCCGGGCAGCTGGTGCCGAGCGCGCCGAGCGGGCGCAAATCCTTGGAATTGACGAATTCGAGCACGGCGTCCTGATCGTCGAAATGGCCGAGCTTGCGCTCCTGCTTGCCGATGCGGCCTCGGATTTCCGGCATCAGCCGGGCAGCGATGGCGCGGCGCTCGGCAACGGCCAGGCTCTGCGTGACGGCGCCGCCGAAAATCGTCTTTCCCTCGGTCTTTCCGGCAAACCAGACGATCGCCTTGTTGATGATATCGAGCGTCAGCTCATAGCAAGCCCTGGCGTCGTCAGCCCAGGTGAAGAGGCCATGGCTTTCGAGCACGACGCCCTTGGCATTCGGATTGGCGGCGACGAAAGCGCCGAGGTCGAGGCCGAGCTGGAAGCCCGGGCGACGCCAGGGCAGCCAGCCGATCTCGTCGCCGAAGATCTGCTGCGTCAGCTCCCTGGAATTCTTCGATGCGGCAATCGCGATGATCGCATCGGGGTGCATGTGGTCGACATGGGTGAAAGGCACGAAACCGTGCAGCGGCGTATCGATCGAGGCGGCGCGGGCGTTCAGGTTGAAGGTGCAGTGCGGCAGGAAGCCGACCATGCGGTCCTCATCCTCGACGCCCTTGTAGATGCCTTTCAGCGATTCCAGCTTGTCCTGGTAGAGTGTCGCGAAACCGTCGAGCTTGATCGTGCCGACATCGCCGCCCGAACCCTTGACCCAGAGCACCTTGACTTTGCCGCCGGTCAACGGATCGGTTTCCATTACCTTCGCCGAGGTGTTGCCGCCGCCGTAATTGGTGATGCGCTTGTCGGCGCCGAGCAGGTTGGAGCGATAAAGCAGCTTGCCGGGCTCGTCGAGACCTGCCGCGTAACCATCATCCCACCGGTTTTCCAGAAGCCGGACGTTCGCCGCCATGTCATCCTCCCATATGAAATCGTCATCGGGGCGCGAGGGTTCGCGCCCCTTTTCGTTGACGGTATCGCTCATCAAAATGCAGCTTGTCAATCGAAAACGATCAAATTCGATTATTGTGCAGCGCAATATGAAAATTTATGATCGTTTTTGATTGACACATTGTCATATGTGGGAAATAAACGATTGAAGGAGGAGCCCCATGCACGAACGCGAACGCCATCGCATTATTCTGAGCGCCGTTCAGGAAAAGTCCGTCGTGACGGTTCAGGATATTTCCGAACTGACCGAGGCTTCCGAGGCGACGATCCGGCGCGACATCGCGGCTCTTCATGTCCAGGGCAAGATCCGGCGTGTGCGCGGCGGCGCCGAGGCGGTGCATCCGCCGCAGCTCGGCAATCTTGCCGGGCGCCCTTTCCGTGTTTCGGAATCGGTCAACATCGACAAGAAACGCGCAATCGCCCGGCAGGCGGTCGAGCTTTGCGATCCGGGTGACGCGATCATCATCAATGGCGGCACGACCACCTTCCAGATGGTGCATTTCATGGCGGCGCACCGCCTGCAGGTGATGACCAATTCCTTCGCGATCGCCGAACATCTGGTCAAGCATTCGAAGAACACGGTGACAGTGCCGGGCGGCGCGATCTATCGCGAACAGAGCCTGATCCTCTCCCCCTTCGACAATGACGCGATCCGCAATTTCTACGCCCGCCGTTTCTTCATCGGCGCGCAGGGTATCGGCCCGCTCGGCATCATGGAAGCCGACGCGCTGATCATCCAGAGCGAACAGAAGCTGATGCATCAGGCCGACGAATTGGTCGTCATGGCCGATTCCAGCAAGTTCCATCGCCGCTCGAGCCTCATTCTGTGCCCGCTCGAGCGCGTGTCGACTGTGATCACCGATGACGGCATTCCGGAGGAAGCCGCCAGGATGATCGAAAATGCCGGCATCAGGCTCATTGTCGCGAGCCCGGTCGCCCAGGCAATCAAGGAGGATTCCTCGTCGGTCGCATGAGGCGCCGGCCAGGTGTGAAGAGTGTCAATCAAGTGGGAGGATGAAAGCATGAAACTCGCAAAGAAACTCGCAATCGGCGTGGCATTTGCCGTCGCCATGATGGCGGGAACGGCCAGCGCCGCCGACATCAAGATCGGCCTCGTCGTCAAGTCGCTCGGCAACGGCTTCTTCGATGCCGCCAACAAGGGCGCGCAGGAAGCCGCCAAGGAACTCGGCGGTGTCGAGGTCATCTATACCGGTCCGACGTCGACGACGGCCGAAGGCCAGATCGAAGTCATCAATTCGCTGATCGCCCAGGGCGTCAACGCCATCGCCGTTTCGGCCAATGATCCTGACGCGCTCGTTCCGGCGCTGAAGAAGGCGGCGCAACGCGGCATCAAGGTGATCTCCTGGGATTCGGGCGTCGCGCCTGAAGGCCGTATCCTGCAGCTCAACCCGTCGTCCAACGAGCTGATCGGCAAGATGTGCCTGACGCTCGCCAAGGACCATCTCGACGGCGGCAAGGGCGACTTCGCCATCCTGTCGGCAACGACCACCTCGACCAACCAGAACATCTGGATCGACCAGATGAAGAAGCAGCTCAAGGATTTCCCGGGCCTCAACCTCGTCACGACCGTTTATGGCGACGACCTCTCGGATAAGTCCTATCGTGAAGCCGAAGGCCTGTTGAAGTCGAACCCGAACGTCAAGGTCATCGTCGCTCCGACGACGGTCGGCGTTCTCGCTGCTTCGAAGGTCGTCGAAGACAAGGGCCTTGTCGGCAAGGTCTACGTCACCGGCCTCGGTCTGCCTTCCGAAATGGCCGGCGCGATCAAGTCGGGAGCCACGAAGGAATTCGCCATCTGGAACCCGATCGACCTCGGCTACTCCGCAACGCAGATCGCCTATCGCCTCGTCAAGGGCGAAACCGACGGCAAGCCGGGCAGCGAGATCGAAGTCGGCCGCATGGGCAAGATCAAGGTCGGCGACAACGGCGAAGCCGCCATGGCCGATCCCTTCGTCTACAATGCTTCGAACATCGACCAGTTCTCCAAGGTCTTCTGATCCGGAGCGACGCATAAAAGCCCGGCGGCTCGACGGCCGCCGGGATTCTCATTCGACACTGGTAGAAGCTTGATGAACGCCGCCTTTCAACAAACCGCCACGGACAGCAAAACCGGTGATGCGCCAGCCATTCTGGAAATGCGCGGCATCTCCCAGATCTTCCCGGGCGTGAAGGCGCTCGACAATGTCAGCATCGCGCTGCATCCCGGCACGGTGACGGCGCTGATCGGCGAAAACGGTGCCGGCAAATCGACGCTCGTCAAGATCCTGACCGGAATCTACCGGCCGAATGAAGGCGAGATCCTCGTCGACGGCCGGCCGGTAACCTTTGCCAGCGCCCAGGCCGCGATCGATGCCGGCGTCACCGCCATCCATCAGGAAACCGTGCTGTTCGACGAGCTGACGGTTGCCGAAAACATCTTCCTCGGCCATGCGCCGCGCACACGTTGGCGCACCATAGATTGGCAGACGATGAACAGCCGCGCCAAGGCGCTGCTGACCGCGCTCGAAAGCAATATCGATCCGACGATCCGGCTGAAGGACCTCTCGATCGCGCAGCGCCATCTGGTGGCGATTGCGCGTGCGCTGTCGATCGAGGCCCGCATCGTCATCATGGACGAACCGACGGCAGCCCTTTCCCGCAAGGAGATCGACGATCTCTTCCGCATCGTCCGGGGCCTGAAGGAACAGGGCAAGGCGATCCTGTTCATCAGCCACAAGTTCGACGAGGTTTACGAGATCGCCGACGACTTCGTCGTCTTCCGGGACGGCCGCGCCGTCGGCCAGGGCCGGCTCAAGGAGACGCCGCAGGACGAGATCGTCCGCATGATGGTCGGCCGCGACGTCGAAAACGCCTTTCCGAAGATCGATGTCGCCATTGGCGGCCCGGTTCTCGAGATCAGTCATTACAGCCACCGCACCGAATTCCGCGACATCTCCTTCACCCTGCGCCAGGGCGAGATTCTCGGCATATACGGCCTGATCGGCGCCGGCCGCTCGGAACTGTCGCAATCGCTCTTCGGCATCACCAGGCCGCTCTCCGGCAAGATGATGCTCGAAGGCCGCGAGATCACCATCCATTCGCCGCAGGATGCGATCCGCGCCGGCATCGTTTACGTGCCGGAGGAACGCGGCCGCCATGGACTGGCGCTGCCGATGCCGATCTTCCAGAACATGACACTGCCGTCACTGGCCCGCACCTCGCGCCGGGGTTTCCTCAGGGCGGCCGAAGAATTCGCGCTCGCCCGCAAATATGCCGAGCGGCTGGATTTGCGCGCCGCGGCCCTTTCCGTGCCGGTCGGCACGCTGTCGGGCGGCAACCAGCAGAAGGTCGTCATCGGCAAATGGCTGGCGACCGCGCCGAAGGTCATCATCCTCGACGAACCCACCAAGGGCATCGATATCGGCTCGAAGGCGGCCGTGCACGGCTTCATCAGCGAACTCGCCGCCGAGGGCCTGTCGATCATCATGGTCTCATCCGAACTGCCCGAAATCATCGGCATGTCGGACCGCGTGCTGGTGATGAAGGAAGGCCTGTCTGCCGGAATTTTCGAACGCGCCGAACTGTCACCGGAAGCGCTGGTGCGCGCCGCCACCGGCAATGCATGAGGTAGACACATGGCAAGACTGATCAGAAAACGCGAAACCCTGCTCTTCGCCATCATCGTCGTGATGATCGCGATCTTTTCGACGCGCGCTGCCGATTTCGCAACGCCGGAGAATCTCGCTGGCATTTTCAACGATACCTCCATCCTGCTCATCCTGGCGCTGGCGCAGATGACGGTCATCCTGACGAAATCGATCGACCTGTCGGTTGCCGCCAACCTCGCCTTCACCGGCATGGCGATCGCGATGATGAATGCCGCCTATCCCGACCTGCCGCTCGTCCTGCTCATCCTTGCCGCGATCGTCATTGGCGCCTGCCTCGGCGCCATCAACGGCTTTCTTGTCTGGGCGCTCGAAATTCCGCCGATCGTCGTCACGCTCGGCACGCTCACCATCTATCGCGGCATGGCCTTCGTGCTGTCGGGCGGGGCGTGGGTCAACGCCCATCAGATGACGCCGGTTTTCCTGTCGGTGCCGCGCACGCCGATCCTCGGCCTACCCGTCCTCGGCTGGGTGGGCATCGTTATCGTGCTCCTGATGTATGTCCTGCTTCGATATACCCAGTTTGGCCGCTCGGCCTATGCGACCGGCGGCAATCCGACCGCGGCCGTCTATGCCGGCATCGATACGGGCTGGACGAAATTCCTCGCCTTCGTCCTGTCGGGCGTGCTAGCCGGCCTGGCGAGCTATCTCTGGGTATCGCGTTATGCGGTGGCCTATGTCGATATCGCCAACGGCTTCGAACTCGACAGCGTCGCGGCCTGCGTCATCGGCGGCATCTCGATTGCCGGCGGTGTCGGGTCGGTCGCCGGCACCGTGCTCGGCGCACTTTTCCTCGGCGTCATCAAGAATGCGCTGCCGGTGATCGGCATTTCACCCTTCACGCAGATGGCGATCTCCGGAACCGTCATCATTCTCGCCGTCGCCTTCAATGCCCGGCGCGAGCGCAACCGCGGCCGCATCATCCTGCGCGACCGCGCCGCAGCCGAGGTCAGAACGGAGGCAGCAGCATGAGCACCGTGTCCACACATGAAAAGCGGGTCATTCCCGACCGCCTCGGCACACCCTTCCGCCGCATCCTTGCAAGCTGGGAAGTGCTGCTCTTTGCCGTCGCCGTCCTGATCTTCATCTTCAATTCCCTCGCCTCGCCCTATTTCCTCGATGCCTGGAACCTTTCGGACGCCACCTTCAACTTTACCGAAAAGGCGATGATCGCCTTCGCCATGGCACTGCTGGTCATCGCTGGCGAAATCGACCTCTCGGTCGCCGCGATCATCGCGCTCGCCTCGACGGCGATGGGCGCGGCAGCGCAGCTCGGCATCGGCACGCCGGGCCTGGTCGCGATCGGCATCGGCACCGGTCTTGCCTGCGGCATCTTCAACGGCGTGCTGGTCTCGGTGCTGAAACTGCCGTCGATCGTCGTCACCATCGGCACGATGAGCCTGTTCCGCGGCATTTCCTATATCGTGCTCGGCGACCAGGCCTATGGCAAATACCCCGCCGATTTTGCCTATTTCGGCCAGGGTTATGTCGTCTGGGTGTTCTCCTTCGAATTCGTGCTCTTCATCGTGCTGGCGATCCTCTTCGCCATCCTCTTGCATGCGACGAATTTCGGCCGGCAGGTCTATGCGATCGGCAATAACGACTTCGCCGCCCGCTTCTCCGGCATCCCGGTCGAGCGCGTCAAATTCATCCTCTTCCTGCTGACCGGCGTCATGAGCGGCGTCGCCGCCGTCTGCCTGACCTCGCGCCTCGGCTCGACCCGGCCGTCGATCGCCCAGGGCTGGGAACTCGAGGTCGTCACCATGGTCGTGCTCGGCGGTATCTCGATCCTCGGTGGCTCCGGCACGATCGGCGGCGTCGTCATCGCCGCCTTCGTCATGGGCCTCGTCACCTTCGGCCTCGGCCTGTTGAACGTGCCCGGCATCGTCATGTCGATCTTCATCGGCCTGCTGCTGATCATCACCATCGCCATCCCGATCATCGCCCGCCGCGTCAAGCTCATGAGTTCCCGATGACAGCAGAAAAACACGCCTTCAAGATGCAGCTCCATCCCGGCATGGAAGCCGAATACCGCAGGCGGCATGACGAGATCTGGCCGGAACTGGTCGATCTCCTGCACAAGTCCGGCGCCAGCGACTATTCCATCCATCTCGACCGCGAGACCAACTCGCTGTTCGGCGTGCTGACGCGGCCGGCCGACCATACGATGGCGAGCCTGCCGGACCACCCTGTGATGAAGAAATGGTGGGCCCATATGGCCGATATCATGGCGACGAATCCGGATAATTCGCCCGTGCAAAGCGACCTCGTCACCCTCTTCCATATGCCATGAACGCCCCCTCCTATCACCGCATCGCCGTCCTCGACATCGGCAAGACCAATGCCAAGGTCGTCGTGCTCGACAGCGAGACCGGCGCCGAAATCGCCGTGCTGAAGCGACCGAACATCGCGATCAAAACGGGTCTCTATCCGCACTACGATATTGAGGCGCTCTGGTCCTTCGCCCTCGATGCGCTGAAGAGCCTTGCGCGTGAGCCGGGCTTCGACGCCATTTCGATCACCACCCATGGCGCCTCCGCAGCACTCCTTGCCCGGGACGGCGCGCTTGCCATGCCTGTTATCGACTACGAGCACGAATATCCGCAGGAGATCCGCGATGCCTATACGGCGTTGCGTCCCTCCTTCGACGAAACCTTCTCGCCGCGCCTTGCGATGGGCCTCAATGTCGGCGCGCAGCTGCACTACCAGAAGACCGCCTTTCCCGAGGAATTCGCTAAAGCTGCGACCATCCTCACCTATGCGCAATATTGGACGGCGCGGTTGACGGGTATTGCCGCCAATGAGCTGACCTCGCTCGGCTGCCATACCGATCTGTGGAACCCGAGAGCCGGCAGCTATTCCTCGCTCGTCGACAGGCTCGGGATCCGCGACCTGATGGCGCCGATCCGCTCCGCCTTCGATGCGCTCGGCCCGGTCCTGCCCGAGATCGCCGCAGAACTCGGCCTTGCCGCACCCGTGCCGGTCTATTGCGGCATTCACGATTCCAATGCCTCGCTGCTGCCGCATCTGGTCCATCGGGAGGCGCCCTTCGCCGTCGTCTCCACCGGCACATGGGTGATCAATTTCGGCGTCGGCGGCGATCTCGACCATCTCGACCCCAACCGCGATGCGCTCGCCAATGTCGATGCCTATGGCCGCGCCGTTCCCTCCTCGCGTTTCATGGGCGGCCGGGAATTCGAGATCCTTTCTGCCGAAATCGGCCCAGTCGACGAAAAGGCCGTCCAGGCGGCAATCGGCCCGGTCATCGACAAGGGCATGATGCTCTTGCCGAATATCGCCGCCGGTTCCGGGCCTTTTCCGGGAAAGGCAAGCCGCTGGATCGGCGCCGAAGAGGCAAGCCGCGAGCAGCGCTATGCAACGGCCTGCCTCTATCTCGCTTTGATGACCGATGCCTGCCTCGGGCTGATCGGCGCCAAAGGCCCGGTTATCGTCGAAGGGCCTTTTGCCCTGAATGGCACCTATCTCAAGCTGCTCGCCGCCCTAACCGGTCGTGAAGTCATGGCCCTTCCGGGCTCGACCGGCACCAGCCAGGGGGCGGCCCTTCTGACCGGCATCCGGCCGGCGTCGGGTGCCGAGACGCATATTCCGCCGACCGATATCCCGGGTCTGGCCGCCTATCGCACCCACTGGTACGCGGCGACGGAATAGGAGCTTTTCCAAGAACGGACCTTGTTCATCCCTGTCTTGTGGTTAGTGTGCACCTCGAAAATCAGGTCGAGGAGATAGCATGACAGAGACATTCGATCCGCGCGCCCTTGCAGCCAGGCTTCACGGCCTGCACCAGGCGGGTCACCAGGAGGCAACGAGCACTTTCGCGCTGCCAGCCGATCTGCATCAGGCGATGGAGGTGCAGAATTTGCTCGCCGCCGCAGACGGCGTTTCCAGCAATGCCTGGAAGGTGACGGTCTCGCCGCAGGGCCAAGCGGTCGCTGCTCCGCTGCATCCCTATGCCGAAGCCGTTTCGGGCGCTGATATTCCCTGGTATCCGGGCCTGAAATTCGAGACCGAGATCGCGGTGCGCCTCGGCAGCGACCTGCCGATCCGCGCGGGCACAGCCTACAGCCGCAGCGAAGTGGTCGGGGCGATCTCCGCCGTCCATCTCGGCGCCGAGCTGCTGGTCAGCGCCGTCAGCGAGAGCGGCAGCGTTTCGTTTCTGCTGTTCGTCGCCGACCGCCTCGGCAATAGCGGCTATGTGCTCGGTCCGACGCTGGAAAAAAGCGTCGTCGACACCGTCGGCGGGACGCCGCTCAAGGTCACCCATGCCGGCCGCACGATCTATGATGGCCCGGCGCAGCATCCGAAGGGCGACGTTCTCACCTGGCTGATCGATTACGCCAATGACGGTTTGCGCCCCGAGACATCTCTGAAGGCAGGCGCGCTCATCACGACGGGCACGTTGAGCGGCGCGATCGAACTGACCGAACCCGGCGACATCGACATCCTGCTCGGTGACACCAGGTTGAGCTTCTCGGTGTCGAAGGGTTGAGTTGGCGCCGTGGCGCCTACGCCTTGTCGCGAAACATCTCGATGATCGCGGAAAAATCCTTTCCGCCATTGCCCAGCTTCTCGAAGAGCGCAAAAAGCTGTGCTGCTTCCGCGCCGAGCGGCGTGGAAGCGCCGCTCGTCAGCGCCGCTTCCTGGGAGAGTCTCAGATCCTTCAGCATCAAAGCCGCGGCAAAGCCCGGCTTATAGCCGTTGTTCGCGGGCGAGGTCGGCACCGGCCCCGGAACCGGGCAATAGGTATTGAGCGACCAGCATTGGCCCGAGGATGTCGAGGCGACATCGAACAGTGCCTGATGCGAAAGCCCGAGCTTCTCGGCAAGCACGAAGCCCTCGCAGACGCCGATCATCGAAATGCCGAGGATCATGTTGTTGCAGATCTTCGCCGCCTGGCCGGCGCCGGCCTCACCGCAATGGACGATCTTCTTTCCCATCGCCTCCAGGATCGGCTTTGCCTTGGTGAAGGCCTCTTCCGCGCCGCCGGCCATGAAGGTCAGCGTGCCTGCGGTCGCCCCGCCGGTACCGCCGGAGACGGGGGCGTCGAGCGACAGGCAGCTGGCGGCCTTGGCCATCTCATGCGCCTTGCGGCTGCTCTCGACATCGATTGTGGAGCAATCGATGACCAGCGTGTCCTGCGCCGCGGTCTGGAGGATATCGGCCCAGGCCGTCAGCACATGTTTGCCCTGTGGCAGCATGGTGATGACGATGTCCGCGTCCTTGACCGCCTGGCTGGCATGGCTTGCCGGTTTGACCCCGCTCTCCTCGGCCGCCTTCAGCACCGACGCCGCGAGATCGAAGCCGAGGACCTCGTGACCTGATTTAACCAGATTGGCCGCCATCGGCCCGCCCATATTGCCAAGCCCGATGAATGCGATCCTTGCCATGGTCTTCTCCTATCGATTGTCTTCGAGGATCATCGCTGCCGCCTTTTCGGCGATCATGATCGTCGGCGAATTGGTGTTGCCCGAGGTGATCGACGGCATCACCGAGGCGTCGGCGATCCTGAGCTTGCCGAGCGCCCGGAATTTCAGCCTGGGATCGACGACGCTGTCCCTGTCGGCGCCCATGCGGCAGGTGCCGACGGGATGGAAGATCGTCGTGCCGATATCGCCCGCCGCCCGCTCCAGATCGGCCTCCGTCTGATAGCTCGGCCCCGGCTTGAATTCTTCCGGCCTGAAACGGGCAAAGGAAGGCTGCGCGACGATCTTGCGCGTCAACCGTATAGAACGGACAGCTATGTCACGATCGCGCTGCGTCGAGAGGTATTTCGGACTGATCGTCGGCTGGGCGGCAAAATCCGGGCTCGACAGATGCACCGAACCCCGGCTTTCCGGCCGGAGATTACAGACGCTCGCGGTGATCGCCGGGAAAGGATGGACGGGGTCGCCGAACTTATCCAGCGAGACCGGCTGCACGTGATATTGCAGATCCGGCGTTTCCCGGTCCGGGCCGGAGCGGGTGAAGATGCCGAGCTGGCTCGGCGCCATCGCCATCGGCCCGGAGCGGCGGACGAGATATTCGAGCCCGATCGCCGCCTTGCCGATCAGCTTCGTCGCCTTCTCGTTCAGCGTCGGAACACCCGTCACCCTATAGGCGAGACGCAGCTGCAGATGATCCTGCAGGTTTTCACCGACACCCTTCACCTCCGCGACGACATCGATGCCGGCTTGGCTGAGAACCTCGCCCCTGCCGATGCCGGACAGCTCCAGGATATGCGGCGATCCGATCGAACCGGCTGAAAGGACGGTTTCTTTCACCGCATAAGCGCGTTTTGCCACGCCGCTATGCTGGAATTCGACGCCGGCAACGGCGCCTTCCTCCACCAGCAGCCGCCGGACCTGCGCCTTGGTGATGACAGTCAGGTTGGAGCGCTTCATCGCCGGGCGCAGGAAGGCCTTCGAGGTGTTCCAACGAATGCCGGAACGCTGATTGACGTCGAAATAGCCGGACCCTTCGTTGCTGCCGCGGTTGAAATCCGCGATCTCCAGGATGCCCGCTTCCCTGGCCGCCTGTTGGAAGGCATCGAGCACGGCCCAGCGCACACGCGCCTTCTCGATGCGCCATTCGCCGCCGGCGCCATGCATCTCGTCTTCGCCGCGATAAAAATCCTCGGACTTGCGGAAGAAGGGCAGTACATCGTCCCAGCCCCAGCCGCTGCAGCCCATCTGCCGCCAGAGGTCGTAGTCGCGCGCCTGACCGCGCATGTAGATCATGCCGTTGATCGACGAACAGCCGCCGAGCACCTTGCCACGCGGATAGCTCAGCGCCCGGCCATTCAGACCGGCTTCCGGCGCAGTGGTGAAGCACCAGTCGGTGCGCGGATTGTTGATGCAATAGAGATAACCGACCGGAATATGGATCCAGTGGTAGTTGTCGCTGCCGCCGGCTTCGAGCAGCAGCACCCGGCTCCGGCCATCGGCGGACAGCCGGTTTGCGAGCACGCAGCCGGCGCTGCCTGCCCCGATGATGATGTAGTCGTAACGATCCATGTGCCCTGCACGAAACTCCAGATGCTTGCCGCTTCCCCCTCCCCGCAGCGCGGGGAGAGGAAGAGTCGCAGCGCCGCCGCCCGTCTCCTTTCCCGGGAAAGAGGGATTCTTTCCTGGAAAAAGAGAGGTCCGCCCGTTCAGCGGCGATAGACGAAGCCCAGTTTCCGCCCCAGCCGCGAGGCGTAGAATTCACCGATAATGCCGCGGCGGAAGATCAACACGCAGACCATGAAGACGATGCCGGTGATGATCGTCACAGGAAATTCCGACGTGGCCAGGTAGTTTTCCAGCGCCACCACCAACCCGGCGCCGAAGAGCGGGCCGATCAGCGTGCCGATGCCGCCGAGCAGCGTCATCAGGATCACCTCGCCCGACATCTGCCAGGCAACGTCGGTCAGCGTTGCGAACTGGAAGACAATCGATTTGACAGCACCCGCGAGCCCGGCAAGCGCTGCCGACATGACGAAGGCGCCGAGCTTGTAGCGCGCCACGGAATAACCGAGCGAGATCGCCCGCTGCTCGTTTTCACGGATCGATTTCAAGATCATGCCGAAGGGTGAGTTGATGAAACGCCAGATGATCAAGACGCCAATGATGAAAACAGCAAGCACGAAATAATACATGTTGGTCGAGCTGTTCAGATCGATGAAACCGAAGAGATGGCCCCGCGGCACGGACTGGATGCCGTCCTCGCCCTCGGTGAACTCCGCCTGCAGGCAGAAGAAGAAGAACATCTGCGACAGCGCCAGCGTGATCATCGCAAAATAGATGCCCTGGCGGCGGATGGCGAAGAAGCCCATGACCAGGCCGAGAAACGCAGCACCCACCACCCCGATCAGAATGCCGAGTTCCGGCGGCAGGCCCCATGTCTTCACCGTGTAGGCGGTGAAATAGGCCGCTCCCCCGAAGAAGGTGGCATGGCCGAAGGAAAGCAGGCCGGTATAGCCGAGCAGCAGGTTGAAGGCGCAGGCAAAGAGCGCGAAGCAGAGCAGCTTCATCAGGAAGATCGGATAGAAGAAGAACGGCGCCAAGAGCAGGAGCAGCAGCCCCGCCAGCAGGAAACCCGCCTGCACCGACAGAGCGGTTCGGTTTTTTTCCGTTCGGATGGTTTCGGTGATGTCAGCCATGTCAAGCATCCCGTCCGAAGAGGCCCGCGGGCCTGATGAGAAGCACGATCGCCATGATGACGAAGATCACGATGTTGGAAGCCTCGGGATAGAAGACCTTGGTCAGACCCTCGGCGATGCCGAGCACATAACCGGTGATGATCGCGCCCATGATCGATCCCATGCCGCCGACGACGACCACGGCGAAGACGACGATGATCATATTCGATCCCATCAGCGGCGAGACCTGGTAGATCGGCGCCGCCAGCACGCCGGCAAAGGCGGCAAGACCGGCGCCGAGCGCGTAGGTGAGCGTCAAGAGCACCGGCACGTTGACGCCGAACACCTGCACCAGCACGGCGTTTTCGGTGGCGGCCCTGAGATAGGCGCCGAGCTTGGTCTTCTCGATCAGCAGCCAGGTGCCGAGGCAGACGACGAGCGAGACGACGACCACCCAGCCGCGATAGATCGGCAGGAACATGAAGCCGAGATTGGCCCCGCCGGCAAGCGCTGCCGGCGTCGCATAGGGCTGGCCGGAAGAGCCGTAGAGATAGCGGAAGGTGCCCTCGACCGCGAGCGCCAGGCCGAAGGTGAAGAGCAGGCCGTAGAGCGGATCGAGATCGTAGAGCCGGCGGAGGAACAGCCGCTCGATGATGGCACCGGCAAGGCCGACGATGACGGGCGCCACGATCAATGACGGCCAGTAGCCGATGCCGGCATAGGTCAGCAAGAGGTAGGCGACGAAGGCGCCGAGCATATATTGCGCGCCGTGGGCGAAGTTGATCACCCGCAGCAGGCCGAAGATGATGGCGAGGCCGAGGCTGAGCAGCGCATAGAAGGAGCCGTTGATCAGGCCGATCAGCAGCTGGCCGAACAGCGCCTGCAGGGGAATGCCGAAGATCATCGTCATCTGGTCACACTCCCAGAACCTTGTGCAGCGTATCCATGCGCTGCGGCAGTTCACCGACCGGGAATTCCGACACCATTTGCCCATGATCCATCAGATAGAAGCGATCGGCAATACGGCTGGCGAAACGGAAATTCTGCTCGACGAGCAGGATCGTCATGCCGCGCTCCTTCAGCGTCTTCAGCACCTCGCCGATGCGCTGGACGATAACGGGGGCAAGCCCTTCCGTCGGCTCGTCGAGAATGAGCAGCTTGACGCCGGTACGCAGGATGCGGGCGATCGCCAGCATCTGCTGCTCGCCGCCGGAAAGCTTGGTGCCCGGGCTGCCGCGGCGCTCGTAGAGATTGGGGAAGAGCTCGTAGATTTCGTCGAGCGTCATGCCG
Organism: Rhizobium sp. IY2; assembly: GCF_047532935.1. Classification (NCBI taxonomy): domain Bacteria; kingdom Pseudomonadati; phylum Pseudomonadota; class Alphaproteobacteria; order Hyphomicrobiales; family Rhizobiaceae; genus Rhizobium; species Rhizobium sp. IY2. Next base: position 659,826 of record NZ_JBLKNU010000002.1, on the reverse strand, counting down.
CCCTCTGCCACGACAGGCGGCAGCAGCAGGTTTTCCGAAACGGTGAGCGTCGAGAAGATACCCCGCTCCTCCGGCACGAAGCCGATGCCCCGGTGCGCCGTCTTGTGCAGCGGCACCTGCATCATATCGCTGCCGGCAAAACTGATCTTGCCCTTGCGGGCGCGGACGATGCCGGTGATGGTGCGCAGCGTCGTTGTCTTGCCGACGCCGTTGCGGCCGAGAATGGTGATCGTCTCGCCTTCGGCCACCCGCATGTCGACGCCGTGCAGGACGTGACTTTCGCCGTACCAGGCATTGAGCCCCTGGACTTCGAGGAGAGCGGCCATCAATGCTCCTCCGTGCCCATATAAGCCACGCGGACGCGCTCGTCCTGGCTGACGGTGGCATAGTCGCCCTCGGCGAGGATTTCGCCGCGCTGCAGCACGGTGACGTGCTGGCAGATGTTGGCGACGACGGAGAGATTGTGCTCGACCATCAGCACCGCGCGCTCGCGGGCAACCTCGCGGATGATGGATGAAACGACGCCGACATCCTCCAGCCCCATGCCGGCCATCGGCTCGTCGAGCAACAGCACTTTGGGATCGAGCGCCAGCGTGGTGGCGATCTCCAGCACGCGCTTGCGGCCATAGGAAAGATCGGCGGCGATATGATCGCGCTCCTTGGAGAGCCCGACGCTGGCGAGCAGTTGCTCGGCGCGCTCGTTCAGCCGGTCGAGCGCCGACAGAGGCCGCCAGAACTGCGTGGAGAGATTGTTCGGCCGCTGCAGCGCCACCCGCACATTGTCGAGAACGGTAAGGTGTGGAAAGACCGCCGAGATCTGGAAGGAGCGCACCAGTCCCATGCGCGCCACCTTGTCGGGCGGCGTCCCGGTGATGTCGGTGCCCATCAGCGTGATCGTGCCCGATGTCGGCTGCAGGAACTTGGTCAGCAGGTTGAAGACCGTGGTCTTGCCGGCGCCGTTCGGGCCGATCAGTGCATGCACGCTGGCGTCATGCACGTCGAGATCGACATTCTTGACGGCCGTGAAGCCGCCGAAATCGCGGCGCAGGCCGCGGGCGGAGAGTACCACCCGCGGCTTTACCTGAGTTTCTATTGCGGAAACCGCCATCGTGCTTACTTCACCAGATCGCAGCCGCTCTTGGCGGGATCGATATAGGCTTCCTTGCCGGGAATGGTGGCGAGCACGTTGAAATAATCCCACGGCTCCTTGCTTTCGGACGGCTTCTTGACCTGCAGCAGGTACATGTCGTGGATCATGCGGCCGTTGGCGCCGACCGTGCCGCCACGGCCGAAGACGTCATCGACCGGCATTTCATGCAGTTGCTTGGCGACGGCTTCCGTTTCGTCGGTGCCAGCCTTCTGCACCGCCTTCAGATATTGCGTCACCGCCGAATAGGTGCCGGCATGGATCATGTTCGGCATCTTGCCGGTGCGGGCGAAGAACTTCTTGGCGAAGGCGCGGCTCTCGTCGTCGCGGTTCCAGTAATAACCTTCCGTCAGCGTCAGCCCCTGCGCCGCCTCGAGCCCGAGCCCGTGCACTTCGGCGAGCGTGAACAGCAACGCCGCCAGATGCTGGCCACCCTGGGTGATGCCGAATTCGGCCGCCTGCTTGATGGCATTCGAGGTGTCGAGGCCGGCATTGGCAAGGCCGATCACCTTGGCGCCGGATGATTGCGCCTGCAGCAGGAAGGACGAGAAGTCCTGGCTCGACAGCGGATGCCGGACGGCGCCGACGACCTTGCCGCCGCTCGCCTTGACGTAATCGCTGGTCTGCTGCTCCAGCGAATAGCCGAAGGCATAGTCGGCGGTCAGGAAGAACCAGCTGTCGCCGCCCTGCTTGACGAGTGCGCCGCCGGTGCCGACGGCGAGCGCATGGGTGTCGTAGGCCCAATGGAAGCCGTAAGGCGAGCAGGCCTTGCCGGTGAGATCGGTCGTCGCCGCACCGGTGACGATATCGATCTTCTTCTTCTCCTTGCCGATCGCCTGCACGGCGAGCGCCACCGACGAAGTCGTCAGTTCCATGATCGCATCCACCTGCTCGGTGTCGTACCACTGGCGGGCGATGTTGGAGGCGATATCCGGCTTGTTCTGGTGGTCGGCATCGACGATCTCAACCGGCACATCGAGCACCTTGCCGCCGAAATCCTCGACCGCCATCTTGGCGGCTTCGACGGAGGACTTGCCGCCGAAATCGGCATAGACACCCGACTGGTCGTTCAGGATGCCGATCTTGACCTTGCCGTCGGTCGCGCTCTGCGCGAGCACTGCGGTGCTGCTCGCAAGCAGAAATGCAACTGATGCAATAAGATTCTTACGCATTTTCTCTCCTCCCAGAGATTGGCCAGATTGCGGATCTGTTCAAATTTGGCCAGCCGCACTCCTCAGAACGACGGACCCTCACCTTACGATCACGGAAATTCCGCCCTGAGGCAACGGGTGGTTTACAACTAATTCCAAACAGTATCTGTTCATTTTTGAACAGAGAGGATCGCGATGAACAATCCACCGCAGTTTACTTGGGACGATCTGCAGTTTTTTCTAGCCGTCGCCCGCACCGGACAGCTGTCGACGGCGGCGCGCCAGCTGCGTTCCAGCCACGCCACCGTCTCGCGCCGCATCGACCGGCTGGAGTTCACCCTCAAGGTCAAGCTGTTCGAGCGCAATCCGCGCGGCTATGTGCTGACCGCCATGGGCACGCGCTTCGTCGAGACGGCCGAAAGGATGGAGCAGGAGACAGAACGGCTGCGCGCCGACCTTGCCGACGGCTCGATGGCGCAGCGCGGCCTGGTGCGCCTCAGCGCGCCGGAGGGATTTGCCAATTTCTTCTTCGCGACCGTGCTGCCGCAGTTTGCCGCCCAGCATCCGCACCTGTCGCTGGAACTGGTGACGATCCAGCAGATCATGTCGCTGTCGCGCAAGGAGGCCGATCTTTCCGTCGTGCTCGACGAGCCGAAGGGCGGGCCTTATTTCGCCGAGAAACTGACCGACTACCATCTGCAGATCTACGGCTCGCGCGACTATCTCGCGAAGGCGCCTGCGATCACCTGCCGCGAAGACCTGCTTGAGCATCCCTTCGTCAGCTATATCGAGGAAATGATCTTCGCGCCGGGCCTGGACTATCTCGGCGATGTGCATCCGCGCATCAAGCCGCAATTCCAGAGCTCCAGCATCTTCGCGCAGCTCACCGCCACGAGAAACGGTCTCGGCCTCTGCATCCTGCCCTATTTCTTCGCCAGCCGTTATCCCGAACTGGTGCGCGTGCTGCCCGAGGAAATCGACCTCAAGCGCCATTACTGGATTACCTGCCACCGCGACCTGAAACAGGCGCCGCGCGTGCGCGCCGTCATCGATTTCCTGCGCGAGGCGGTGCGCGGCGAGGATACGCGCTTCGTGCCGCCCTATGTCACCGCCGCCGGCCCGGCGCGCCGGGCAAGGGAAAGCTGATTATTTCAGGAATTCAGCCCGGTGCGGGGTGAACGTATCGATCAGCCGGCCCTTTTCCAGGGCCTTGACGCCGTGGACGAGATTGGGAGGCACGATGAAGCTGCCACCCTGCTGCAGGACTTCGGTCCGGCCATCGATCGTCACCTCGAAACTGCCTTCGGCGACATAGCTTGCCTGGATATGCGGATGCGAATGGGCAGCCCCGACGGCGCCGCTTTCGAAGGCCACTTCCACCATCATCATCTCGGGCAGATAGGTCATGATGCGCCTCACGACGCCGGGCTCCGGGTTGACCCATTCGGCGCCTTCGGCCGATACGAACAGATCGCTTGACGACATTTCCGCCTCCTCGTTGCAGAATCGATCGCGGGCAAAGTGGAGCATGCCGAGACTTTTGAAAAGATGGCGCGGCCCGTCTTTTCGAGACTGCCGCCTTCTGTTGACGCGGTCGGCTGGCGGGTCTATGGCCACTTAAGCGAGGCAAGCCAGAACCGGGACGAGGAGACGCGGCCATGCAGCATACGCGCGAAGTTTTCGACTGGGCCGATCCATTCCGGCTGGTGGAGCAACTGACCAGTGAAGAGCGCATGGTGCAGGACACCGCCCACGCCTATGCGCAGGAAAAGCTGGCGCCCCGGGTTCTCGACGCCTTCCGCCATGAAAAGACCGATCCCGAAATCTTCCGCGAAATGGGCGAACTTGGCCTGCTCGGCCCGACGATCTCTCCCGACTACGGCGGCGCCGGCCTCGGTTACGTCGCCTACGGCCTGATCGCCCGCGAGGTCGAACGGGTCGATAGCGGTTACCGCTCGATGATGAGCGTCCAGTCCTCACTCGTGATGGTGCCGATCGAAACCTTCGGGTCGCAGGCGCAGAAGCTGAAATACCTGCCGAAACTCGCCACCGGCGAATGGATCGGCTGCTTCGGCCTGACCGAGCCCGATCACGGCTCCGACCCCGGCTCGATGGCGACGCGCGCCAGAAAGGTCGACGGCGGTTACAGCCTCACCGGCTCGAAGACCTGGATCTCCAACGCGCCGATCGCCGATGTCTTCGTCGTCTGGGCAAAGACCGAGGATGGGCTCATCCGCGGCTTCATCCTCGAAAAGGGCTGGAAAGGGCTTTCGGCGCCCGCCATCCACGGCAAGGTCGGCCTACGCGCCTCGATAACAGGCGAAGTGGTGATGGACAGTGTCTTCGTGCCCGAGGAAAACCTTTTGCCTGGCGTCACCGGCCTCAAGGGACCGTTCACTTGCCTGAACTCGGCCCGCTTCGGCATCGCCTGGGGCGCGCTCGGCGCGGCCGAGGATTGTTATGCGAGAGCACGGCAATATACGCTGGAGCGCAAGCAGTTCAGCCGGCCGCTTGCCGCCAACCAGCTGATCCAGAAGAAGCTCGCCGACATGGCCGCTGAGATCTCGCTCGGCCTTCAGGGCTGCCTGCGGCTCGGCCGCATGAAGGAGGAAGGCCATCCGCCGGTGGAACTGACCTCGATCCTCAAGCGCAACAGCTGCGGCAAGGCGCTGGAGATCGCGCGGGCAGCCCGCGACATGCTCGGCGGCAACGGCATCTCCGACGAATTCGGCATCGCCCGTCATCTCGTCAACCTCGAAGTGGTCAACACCTACGAGGGCACACACGACATCCACGCACTGATCATCGGCCGGGCAATCACCGGCATCGCCGCCTTTGCGAACTAGGCCGGGAAGGCGAATTGCCACGCGCCTGACAATGTGCAACTTTCCTTAATTGCGGCAAGCGCCGGCAAAAAGGGGTCATGCATGTTTCTGCTTCTTGCATTGCTGATCGGTGTCATATCGGGCCTTCGCACCATGACCGCACCGGCCGCCGTCGCCTGGGGCGCAGCACTCGGCTGGTTCGACGTGTCGCAGACGCCGCTTGCCTTCATGGGGTATCGATGGACGCCGTGGATCTTCACGGTTCTCGCCATCGTCGAACTGATCGCCGACCAGCTGCCGTCCACGCCGTCGCGCAAGGTGCCGATGCAGTTCGGTGCCCGCATCGTTTCAGGCGCCCTGGCAGGGGCGACGATCGGCGCCGCCAGCAGCCTGCTCTTCGGCGGCCTGATCGCCGGGGTGATCGGCGCCGTCATCGGCACATATGGCGGCGCTGCCGCCCGTAGCCGGCTTGCCGCCTCGTTTGGCAAGGACCTGCCGGCTGCTCTCATCGAAGACGCCGTCGCCGTCATCGGCGCGGTATTGATCGTGGCGGCCGTGTCATGAAGAGCTTCGACGCCATCGTTATCGGCGCCGGCCAGGCCGGTCCATCGCTTGCCGCCCGCATGGTCGAAAAGGGCATGAAGGTGGCGTTGATCGAGCGCAAATTCCTCGGCGGCACCTGCGTCAATGCCGGCTGCATGCCGACGAAGACGCTGGTCGCCAGCGCCCGCGCCGCCCATGTCGCAAGAACCGGCGCCGCCTATGGCGTCAATATCCCGGGCGAGATCGCCATCGACATGAAGGTGGTCAGGGCTCGCGCCGAAACGGTGACGATGAATGCCCGCAACGGCCTGATCGGCTGGCTCGCCGGCATGGACGGCATGACGGTGATTTACGGCCACGCTTGTTTCGAAGGCCCGAAGACCGTCAGCGTCAACGGCGAGACGCTGACCGCACCGCGCATCTTCCTCAATGTCGGGGCGCGGCCGGTCATCCCCGCGCTACCCGGCATCGACGACATCGACTACCTCACCAGCACCTCGATTATCCAGCTCGACACGGTGCCGCGGCATCTCACCATCATCGGCGGCAGTTATATCGGGCTGGAATTCGCGCAGATGTATCGCCGCTTCGGCGCTGAGGTCAGCGTCATCGAGCATGGCCCGAAGCTCGCGTCGCGTGAGGACGAGGATATATCCGACGCGATCGCCGATGTGCTGCGCTCGGAGGGCATCGACATTCATACCGGCGTCAGCGACATCGCCTTTGCTAGGAGCAGCGACGGGATAACGGTCGCCACCGATTCAGCGAGGATCGATGCGAGCCATGTGCTGATCGCCACCGGCCGCGAGCCGAATACCGACGATCTCGGCCTCGATGCCGCCGGCGTCATTACCGATCAACGCGGTTTCATCACCGTCGACGACAGGCTCGCCACCAATGTCGAGGGCATCTGGGCGCTCGGCGATTGCAACGGCCACGGCGCCTTCACCCACACCTCCTACAATGATTTCGAGATTGCCGCCGCCAACCTGCTCGATGGCGACGACCGCAAGCTCTCGAGCCGCATCCCGGCCTATGCGCTCTACATCGACCCGCCGCTCGGCCGCGTCGGCATGACGGAAAAACAGGCGCGCGCTTCCGGACGCAAAATCATGGTCTCGACCCGGCCGATGAGCCGGGTCGGCCGCGCCAATGAACGCGGCGAGACCAAGGGTTTCATGAAGGTGGTTGCCGATGCCGAGACAAAGGAAATCCTCGGCGCGGCGATCCTCGGCATCGAGGGCGACGAGGTGATCCACGGCCTCATCGACGCGATGAATGCGGGAACGACCTATCCCGCATTGCAATGGTCGGTGCCGATCCATCCGACGGTGTCGGAGCTGATCCCGACCCTGCTTGGGGATTTGAAGCCGGTTTAGCGGTAAAAACCCCGGGGGCGAGGACGGCTGGAGGCGGACTGCGTGTCTATCGAATTGCTGATCGAGAATTACGGTCTGCTGGCCATATTCCTGGGCGCCGCCTTCGAAGGCGAAACAGCCGCGTTTCTCGGAGGCGTGATTTCCCATCGCGGGCTGCTGACTTATGGGGCGGCGTCGCTTGCGGCAACGGCGGGCTCCTTCGCCGGCGATCAACTATGGTTCTTCGTCGGTCGTTACGCCGCGCAATGGGGCTTTGTCCACCGGCTGATGGAAAAGCCGGCCCTGGCGCGCGCAACCGGGCTTCTGGAAAGATATCCCACCGGCTTCATCTTTGCGTTTCGTTTTCTGGTGGGGTTGCGGACGATCAGTCCGATCGTCATCGGCACGACCCGGATTCCGACCGGAAAATTCGTCGTCATGAATGCCGCAGCCGCGTTGGTGTGGGGGCAGCTGTTCACGGGGCTCGGTTATCTCTTCGGGCATGGCGTCCAACAGACATTGGGCCACCTTCCGCTTCACCGCCACCTGCTGATCGCAGTCGGAGCCGCGGCTGTCGTCGCAGCCGCGGCGCTTGCCTTTCGCAAGATGAAACTGAGTGCCAGGCACTCATAGGAGCAGACTGGGGAGCAGACTGGCTCTATTCCATCACGATCTGCAGCTTCACATCGCTTGGCCGCGCCTCGACGGCGCGATCGAACGCCTTGATCGAATCTTCGAATTTGAAGGTCTCTGATATCAGCGGCTTCAGGTCGACGCGGCCCGAGCCAAGCAGCGCGATCGACCGCTCATACTGATGCGCGTAGCGGAACACCGTCTCGATGCGGATTTCCTTGGTGGATGCCGTCGAGACGTCGAAGCCGATCGGGTTGACCGGCAGGCCGACGACGACGATGACGCCGCCCGGGCGCGGAAGCGCCATGATCGTCTCCCAGGCCTTCGGCGAACCGGAGCATTCGAAGACGACATCGGCGCCCCAGCCGTCGGTCAGCCGGCTGACCTCTTCGACCAGGCTCTGCTCGCGGATATTGACCGGAATGACGCCCTGGTATTGTGCGGCAATATCGAGCTTCGGCTGGGCGAGATCGGCGACGATCGCCCGGGCGCAGCCGCCGGCAAGCGCCGCGATCGCCACCATCGTGCCGATCGGCCCGGCGCCGAGGACGACGGCAGTATCACCAGGCGTAATCTTCGCCTTGGCTGCCGCCTGCATGCCGACGGCGAAGGGCTCGACCATGGCGCCTTCGGCAAAGCTGACATTGTCGGGCAGCTTGAAAGTATAGTTGGCGGGATGCACGACCTCCGGCGTCAGCACGCCGTGGATCGGCGGGGTCGCCCAGAAGGTCACGGCCGGATCGATATTGTACAGGCCGAGCCGGCTTGCCTTGGAATTCGGATCGGGAATGCCGGGCTCCATGCAGACGCGGTCGCCGACCTTCAGATGCGTCACGCCGGCCCCGACCTCGACGACCGTACCCGCCGCTTCATGGCCGAGCACCATCGGCGCGTTGACGACGAAGGGGCCGATCTTGCCGTGCGTGTAATAATGCACGTCCGAACCGCAGACGCCGACGGTGTGGATCCTGATCTTCACCTCGCCAGGGCCGGTTTCGAGCGGCAGATCGATATCGCGAAGCGCAAGCTCATGCTGGCGCTCGAGGACAAGCGCGCGGACTTTGGTCATCGTCGGTTTCCTTCCCTAGTGGCTTGCCCATGACTCCATCGGGCAGCGTCGGAGCTGACTATAAGGCCCGAAGCGCTCTCAATTCAACCGGATTGCGAAGGCTTTTGCTCAACAAATGAAAAAATGCTCACAGGGAAGTCCAGAGCCGAGGAGCGGCTCGTCCACTGGTCCGATGGCGAACGGCCTCGTATGGGCATTTATAAGATTTTTATATTGATGGTCCGTCGCCCGTCTCGAACCTTTATGCGCTTCGGCTCCATATTGATGTCCGAGAGATCGAAAAGATCATCTCCACGCCAGAAAGCATGAAAGGCGGCTTCCCTGGATCCGGCCTGAATCCGGATAGCGCCCTTTGTCTTGTCTGACTCCAAGAAGAACAACAGGAGTCACGATCATGATGGATATCATTCTACTCGCCACGGCGATCATATTCTTCGCGCTATGCTTTGCTTACACCAGAGCCTGCGACAGGCTTTGACAGGAGAAACGACGATGACCCTCGATTATGTCTTGAGCGGTGCCGTAACCGTGTTTCTCACCGTTTACCTCACCTACGCTCTCCTTCGCCCAGAACGCTTTTGAAGAGAACTGGCGATTCTCGGTCGCGCATGCGCAACTGAGAAGCAGCCGGGTATTGAAAGTTTACCTCCATGACCCTCAACGGATGGCTTCAGATCCTGCTTTACTGCGGGATCGTCCTCGTGCTCGTCAAACCGCTCGGCGGCTATATGACACGTGTCTTCAGCGGCGAGCGCACCCTCCTTTCACCCGTCCTCGTTCCCGTCGAACGGGGGCTTTACCGCATTGCCGGCACCAGCGAAGGCGAAGAACAGCATTGGACCTCCTATGCCTTCGCCATGCTGATGTTCAACCTGCTCGGCGTCATCGTGCTTTACGCGCTGCAGCGCCTGCAGGCCGGCCTTCCCTATAATCCGGCCGGCATGGCAGCCGTCCCGCCGGAGCTTTCCTTCAACACCGCCGTCAGCTTCGTCAGCAACACCAACTGGCAGAATTACGGCGGCGAAAGCACCATGTCCTATCTGACGCAGATGGCCGGCTTCACCGTCCAGAACTTCGTCTCCGCGGCGACCGGCATTGCCATCGCACTCGCCTTCATCCGCGCCTTCTCACGCGCTTCGGGCAAGGCCATCGGCAATTTCTGGGTCGATATGACGAGAGCCACCTTCTATGTGCTGCTGCCGATCTGCATCGTGCTGACGCTGGTCTTTGTCTATCTCGGCGTGCCGCAGACGCTTGGGCCCTACGTCAATGCGACGACGCTCGAAGGCGCACAGCAGACGATCGCCGTCGGCCCCGTCGCCTCGCAGCTTGCCATCAAGATGCTCGGCACCAATGGCGGCGGCTTCTTCAACGCCAATTCGGCCCATCCGTTCGAAAACCCCGATGCGATCTCCAACCTCATCCAGATGGTGTCGATCTTCGCCATCGGCGCGGCCCTGACCAACGTCTTCGGCCGCATAGTCGGCAATCAGCGCCAGGGCTGGGCGATCCTCGCCACGATGGGCGTCCTGTTCGTCGCCGGCGTCATCGTCACCTATTGGGCGGAAGCCGCCGGCAATCCGCTGATGCACGCCTTCGGTCTTGGCGGCGGCAATATGGAAGGCAAGGAAGTCCGCTTCGGCGTCGCCCTGTCCTCGCTGTTTGCGGTCATCACCACGGCCGCCTCCTGCGGCGCGGTCAACGCCATGCATGGCAGCTTCACCGCGCTTGGCGGCCTCATCCCGCTGATCAACATGCAGCTCGGCGAAGTCATCGTTGGCGGTGTCGGCGCCGGCTTCTACGGCATCCTGCTGTTCATCATCGTCGCCGTCTTCGTCGCCGGCCTGATGGTCGGCCGCACCCCGGAATATCTCGGTAAGAAGATCGAGGCGAAGGAAATGAAGATGGCCGTTCTCGCCATCCTCTGCCTGCCGCTCGCCATGCTGGTCTTCACCGCGATCGCCAGCGTCCTTCCGAGTGCGGTCGCATCGGTCGGCACGTCAGGTCCGCACGGCTTCTCCGAAATCCTCTATGCCTATACGTCGGCTGCGGCCAATAACGGCTCGGCTTTCGGCGGCCTGACGGGCAATACGCCGTGGTACAACATCACCCTTGGCTTGGGCATGCTGATGGGCCGTTTCCTGGTCATCATTCCGGCTCTTGCCATCGCCGGTTCGCTGATCGCCAAGAAGTCGGTTCCGGCATCGGCAGGCACCTTCCCGACGGACGGTCCGCTCTTCGTCGGCCTGCTCGTCGGCACGATCCTGATCGTCGGCGGCCTGACCTTCTTCCCGGCCTTAGCGCTTGGCCCCATCGTCGAGCACCTGGTCATGATCGCCGGCCAGACCTTCTGAGGGGTGATGCCATGATCCTCCGTCACAGGCTTCGCAATGCCTTCCACCCACGTCCCGGTGCGCCGGGACGTGGGAATGGCCCGAGGCCCCAGGCCTCCGACATCATCCTGGTGATGATGGCAGGCGTCCTCGTCATCGCCGCCATCTTCAAAATCCTACAGGGCTGACCGCTTCCGGTTCGCCATCCTCGTTTCAAAGCTGGAGTCTCTTATGAGCCAGGCAAAATCCGCGAGCATCATGGATTCTCGCATCCTCATTCCGGCTGTGAGCGCCGCTTTCAAAAAGCTCAACCCCCGGGCGCTTGCCAGAAATCCGGTCATGTTTGTCGTCGCCACGGTTTCGGTGCTGACCACCGTGCTTTTCCTGCGCGATCTTGTGGCCGGCAACGGCAATCTCGGCTTCTCGTTCCAGATCAATCTCTGGCTCTGGTTCACCGTGCTGTTTGCCAATTTCGCCGAAGCCGTCGCCGAAGGCCGCGGCAAGGCGCAGGCGGATTCGCTGCGCAAGGCGCGCACCGAAACCCAGGCCAAGCTGCTGACCGCCAATAATGGCAGCGGCTACCGCATGGTGCCGGGCACCAGCCTCAAGGTCGGCGACGTCGTGCTCGTCGAGGCCGGCGGCATCATCCCGTCGGACGGCGAGGTTATCGAAGGCGTGGCCTCCGTCAACGAAGCGGCGATAACAGGCGAATCCGCCCCGGTCATTCGCGAATCCGGCGGCGATCGCTCGGCGGTCACAGGCGGTACGCAGGTGCTGTCCGATTGGATCCGCGTGCGCATCACCGCCGCGGCCGGTTCGACCTTCCTCGACCGGATGATCGCCCTGGTCGAAGGTGCCGAGCGTCAGAAGACCCCGAACGAGATCGCGCTCAACATCCTGCTCGCCGGCATGACGCTGATCTTCGTGCTTGCGACGGCGACGATCCCGAGCTTTGCCATCTATGCCGGCGGCTCGATCCCGATCATCGTGCTGGTCGCCCTCTTCGTGACGCTGATCCCGACGACGATCGGCGCACTGTTGTCGGCGATCGGCATTGCCGGCATGGACCGCCTCGTCCGTTTCAACGTGCTCGCCATGTCCGGCCGTGCCGTCGAAGCCGCCGGCGACGTCGACACGCTGCTGCTCGACAAGACCGGCACGATCACGCTCGGCAATCGCCAGGCGACGACCTTCCGCCCGGTTCGCGGCGTTTCCGAACAGGATCTCGCCGATGCCGCCCAGCTTGCCTCGCTTGCCGACGAAACGCCGGAAGGCCGCTCCATCGTCGTGCTCGCCAAGGAAAAATACGCGATCCGCGGCCGCGACATGGCAAGCCTCAAGGCCACCTTCGTACCCTTCACCGCCCAGACCAGGATGAGCGGCGTCGATCTCGAAGGCTCTTCGATCCGCAAGGGCGCCGTCGATGCCCTGCTCGCCTATGTCAACGGCGACGCACCTTCGAAGAACGGCAGCGAAGTCATGCGCGAGTTGCAATCGATATCAGACGAGGTCGCCAAATCAGGCGGCACGCCGCTGGCAGTCGCCCGCGACGGCCGGCTGCTCGGCGTCATCCAGCTGAAGGATATCGTCAAGGGCGGCATCCGCGAGCGCTTCACGGAACTCCGCCGCATGGGCATCCGCACCGTGATGATCACCGGCGACAACCCGCTGACGGCAGCCGCCATCGCCGCCGAAGCCGGTGTCGACGACTTCCTTGCCCAGGCAACGCCCGAGATGAAGCTGGCGCTGATGCGCGAGGAACAGTCGAAGGGCAAGCTCGTCGCCATGTGCGGCGACGGCACCAACGATGCGCCGGCCCTTGCCCAGGCCGACGTCGGCGTCGCCATGAACACCGGCACGGTTGCCGCCCGCGAGGCCGGCAACATGGTCGATCTCGACTCGGACCCGACGAAGCTCATCGAGATCGTCGAGATCGGCAAACAGCTGCTGATGACGCGCGGCGCGCTGACGACCTTTTCGATCGCCAACGACATCGCCAAGTACTTCGCCATCATCCCGGCGATGTTCCTGACCTTCTACCCGCAGCTCGGCATCCTGAACGTCATGGGACTTTCGACGCCGCAAAGCGCCATCCTCTCGGCGATCATCTTCAATGCACTGATCATTATCGCCTTGATCCCGCTGTCGCTGAAGGGTGTTCGCTACCGTCCGATCGGCGCCGGCGCGCTGCTGTCGCGCAACCTGCTGATCTACGGCCTCGGCGGCATCATCGTCCCCTTCATCGGCATCAAGGCGATCGACATGGCCGTCGCAGCCCTCGGCCTGGCCTAACAAAATTGGCCTGAAACACTCCAAGGAGTCAGAACAATGTTGAAAGAACTTCGTCCGGCGGTCGTCATGATTGTCGCCACCACCGCCATAACAGGCCTTCTCTATCCGCTCGCCATGACCGGCGCCGCCCAGGCCCTCTTCCCAACCCAGGCAAACGGCAGCCTGGTCGAGAAGAACGGCCAGGTGATCGGCTCAACGCTGATCGGCCAGGCCTTCACCAGCGACAAGTATTTCCACGGTCGCCCGTCGGCCGCCGGCGACGGCTACAATGCCGCCGCCTCCAGCGGCTCGAACCTCGGCCCGACCAGCCAGAAGCTGATCGACCGCGTCAAGAGCGATTATGAGGCCGCCAAGGCGGCAAACCCGAGCGCGGCGGTACCGGCCGACCTCGTCACCGCTTCGGGCAGCGGCCTCGATCCCCATATTTCGCCGGAGGCCGCCTATTTCCAGGTGCCGCGCGTCGCCAAAGCGCGAAGCCTGGATGAGGCCAGGGTCAAGGCGTTGGTCGATGGCGCCGTTCAAGGCCGCGAGCTCGGCCTTCTCGGCGAACCCACTGTCAATGTTCTGGCGTTGAACCAGAGCCTTGATGCTTCTATGACTGAGTGAGGGTTGGCAGGTTCAGTGCCGGTTGGCAACAAGGCCAACCCCATTCTCCGTCATCCTCGGGCTTGACCCGAGGATCCATGCCGCAGCTAACGGTGGATGCGGCTGTGGATGCTCGGCTCAAGACCGAGCATGACGGAGGATGGGGCGGGCGTAACGCACCACTTACGGCGCAGACATTTGTGTCAGGAATGCCATCCGCCTGCTGAGCCAAACCATGCCGGCACCTCGGCTAAACTGAGTTGACGAGGGATACGGAGACGTAACGCATTCTCGGTGGCCATCTGCAGAAAGACCGAACTACATGCCAGACGACAATCGCGACCAGGCCGGCAGGCCCTCGCCCGATGCGCTTCTCGAAAAAGCCAGGGCGGAGTCGCGTGGCCGTCTGAAGATTTTTCTGGGTGCCGCGCCCGGCGTCGGCAAGACTTACGAGATGCTGATCTCCGGCCGGGCCAAGATCGCCGACGGTCTCGATGTCGTCATCGGCGTCGTCGAGACCCACGGTCGCAAGGAGACCGAAGCGCTCGTCGCCGGTTTCGAGATCATTCCCCGCGTCGAAATCAGCTACAAGGGCCGGCCGCTCGAGGAAATGGATCTCGACGGTATCCTCGCCCGCCGGCCCGATCTCGTGCTGGTCGACGAACTCGCCCATACCAATGCAGAGGGCAGCCGCCATCCGAAGCGTTACCTCGACGTCAAGGAATTGCTCGATCGCGGCATCGACGTGTATACGACGCTGAACATCCAGCATGTCGAGAGCCTGAACGACGTCGTCTCGCAGATCACCCGCATCCGCGTGCGCGAGACGGTGCCGGACTCGATCATCGACCTTGCCGACGACGTCGAGATCATCGACTTGACGCCGGATGATCTGATCAAGCGCCTGCATGACGGCAAGGTCTATATGCCGCGCACCGCCGAGCGGGCGCTGACCAATTATTTCACGCCCGGCAATCTGACGGCGCTCAGGGAACTGGCGCTGCGCAAGACCGCCCAGCGCGTCGACGACCAGCTGCTCACGCACATGCAGGCCCATGCCATATCAGGCCCCTGGGCGGCGGGCGAACGCGTCCTCGTCTCGATCGACCACCATCCGCGCTCCGCCTCGCTGGTACGCTACGCCGCCCGCATGGCCTCGCGGCTGCGCGCGCCCTGGGCTGCCGTCTATATCGAGACCAACCGCTCGATCAATCTCACCGAGGCCGAGCGCGATACCGTTGCATCCACGCTGCGTCTTGCCGAGCAGCTCGGTGGTGAAGCGATCACCCTTCCCGGCCGCGAAGTCGCCGAAGAGCTCGTCCGCCACGCCACCACCAACAACGTCACCCATATCGTCATCGGCGCCCCGAAGAAGCCGACATGGCGCGATTGGTGGCATCGCTCGATCACCGACGAACTGATCCGCAAGACCGGCGAGATCAGCGTCCATGTCATTTCAGGCAATGAGAAGGACGGCACCACCGCGCGCGGCGTCAGGGCGGCCGCCACGGCGCCGGAACTGGATTTCAGGGCCTACCTGCTGGCGACCGGTTATGTCGCCATCGCGCTCGGCGTCAGCGTCGTGCTCGACCAGGTGCTCGACGTGCGCAACCTCGCCCTCGTCTTCCTGATGGCGGTGCTGACCTCCGCCGTCCTCCATGGACTGCGGCCGGCGCTTTACAGCTGCATCCTCAGCGCTTTATCCTTCAACTTCTTCTTCCTGCCGCCGCGCTACACGCTGACGATCAGCGATCCGGAAAGCGTGCTGGCCCTGTTCTTCTTCCTGGGCGTCGCCATCATCGCCAGCAATCTGACCGCCACCGTGCAGCGCCAGGCGGCGTCCGCGCGCCAGCGGGCGCGCACGACGGAGGATCTCTATCTCTTTTCCAAGAAACTCGCCGGCACCGGTACGCTCGACGACGTGCTCTGGGCGACCGCCTTCCAGCTTGCCTCGATGCTGAAGGTCCGCGTCGTGCTGCTGCTGCCGGAAGAAGGCACGATCGCCGTCAAGGCCGGTTATCCGCCCGACGACACGCTCGACGATGCCGACATCGCCGCCGCCCGCTGGGCCTGGGAGCACAATCACGCCGCCGGCCGCGGCGCCGATACCCTGCCCGGCGCCAAGCGCCTCTACGTGCCGCTCCGAACCGGGCGCGCCGCCGTCGGCGTCATCGGCCTCGACAGCGACCGCCGCGATGGTCCGCTGCTGACGCCGGAGCAGCAGCGGCTGCTCGATGCGCTGGCCGACCAGGCAGCCCTTGCCATCGAACGCGTCCAGCTCGTCGCCGATGTCGACCGGGCAAGACTTGCGGCCGAAGCCGACCGGCTGCGCTCGGCTTTGCTGACCTCGATCTCGCACGATCTGAAGACACCGCTTGCCGCCATCCTCGGCGCCGCCGGCACGCTGCGCGACTATTTCGCCTCGATGCCGGAGGAGGACCGCAGCGACCTGCTGTCGACCGTCGTCGACGAATCCGAGCGCCTCAACCGCTTCATCGCCAACCTGCTCGACATGACCAAGATCGAATCCGGTGCGATGGAGCCGAACCATGCGCTGCATTATGCCGGCGATATCATCGGCAGCGCGCTGCGCCGTGCCGCCAAGATCCTCGACGGCCACAAGACCGAGATGAGCATTCCCGCCGACCTGCCGATGGTGCGCGTCGATCCCGTCCTGTTCGAGCAGGTGATCTTCAACCTGCTCGACAATGCCGCGAAATACGCGCCCGAGGGATCGGTGATCCACATCGAGGGCTGGGCCGATGCCGACAACGTCGTCATCCAGGTTTCGGACGAAGGCCCCGGCATCCCGCCGGCCGATCTCACCCGGGTCTTCGATACCTTCTACCGCGTGCGCAAAGGCGATCAGGTGCGCGCCGGCACCGGGCTTGGCCTTTCCATCTGCCGCGGCTTCATCGAGGCGATGGGCGGCACGATCACCGCCGGCAACCGGACGGGCCGTCCGGGCGCGGTGTTCACCATCCGCCTGCCGAAACCCAACGACATTCCGAAACTGGACGAACTCAGATGACCGGTTCAGCCGTCAAAATCCTCGTCGTCGACGACGAGCCTCCAATCCGCAAGCTGCTCCGCGTCGGCCTGACCGCGCAGGGTTACGAGGTGCAGGAAGCGCCGAACGCCAGCGCCGCCCGGCAGTCGGTCGCCGACGACATGCCCGACCTCATCGTGCTCGACCTCGGCCTGCCCGACAAACCAGGCCACGACCTCTTACAGGAGTGGCGCGACGAAGGGCTTTCCATGCCCGTCGTGATCCTGTCCAGCCGCACCGACGAGGCCGGTATCGTCAAGGCGCTGGAAAGCGGCGCCGACGATTACGTCACCAAGCCCTTCGGCATCAACGAGCTCGGCGCCCGCATCCGTGTGGCGTTGCGCCACCGCC
Source organism: Rhizobium sp. IY2 (assembly GCF_047532935.1). Classification (NCBI taxonomy): domain Bacteria; kingdom Pseudomonadati; phylum Pseudomonadota; class Alphaproteobacteria; order Hyphomicrobiales; family Rhizobiaceae; genus Rhizobium; species Rhizobium sp. IY2. Next base: position 642,490 of record NZ_JBLKNU010000002.1, on the reverse strand, counting down.
TGCAGCAGCAGGGCGAAAAGGCGATCTTCCAGACCGGCGGCCTGTCGATCGATCTCGTCAAGCGCATCGTCAAGGTCGACGGCAACGAAATAAAATTGTCGCCGAAGGAATACGACATTCTGCGCGTGCTCGCCCAGCATGCTGGCAAGGTGCTGACACACCAGTTTCTTCTGAAACAGGTATGGGGGCCGGCGGCGGATGTGCAGTATCTGCGCGTCTACGTCCGGCAGCTGCGGCAAAAGGTCGAGCAGATTCCCGACCAGCCGCACTATATCACCACCGAGACCGGCGTCGGCTACCGGCTCAGGGAACCGGATTGACCTCCCCTGCCTCCCGCTGCCCGAACAGTATTGAGCCGAACAGCATTGAGAATGACATGAATCTTCCCAACATCATCCGGCCGGAACACACCTTCATCGGCGTGTCGGCGCCGACCAAATGGCGTGCGCTGCAGACCATCGCGGACAAGGCGGCAAAGGCTTTTTCCATCGACGGCCAGGCCATCCTGAAGGCGCTCGAAGCGCGTGAAAAGCTCGGCTCCACCGGCATCGGCAACGGCATCGCCATTCCCCATGCGGCGATCGACGGCATGACCAGCCCGCGCGGCCTTCTCCTCCGCTTCGCCCAGCCGCTGGATTTCGAAGCGATCGACGATATTGCGACGGACATCGCCGTCGTGCTGCTCTTCGGGGAAAACAATCGCGGCGAATATTTGAACGTGCTGTCCGCCATCGCCAGGCGGCTGCAATCGGACGGCGTGCTTGCCGCCATGCGCAAGGCAAGGACGGTCGACGAATTCTATTCCGATTTCATCGCCGATTCCCGGGTGTGAAAAAGGCGCGGCCCGAAGGTCGCGCCCCATTTGTCTGCAATCAGACGATTTTAGAAGTCGCGCTGGAAGCGCAGGAAGCCGAACACTTCGTCGTCGCCTTCGTCCTCATCGTGATATTGCACGCTGAGCTTCGAACGCAGGTCTTCGACAATCTGGTAGTCGATCGTGACACCTGTGGTGTAGGCGCTGCCGCCGGTGAAGCCATTGCCGTCAGCTTCGAGAGCGATGTTTTCGAAGTACTGGAAGCCGGGGGTGACCGACCACTTGTCGTTGATCTTCAGGGCGTATTCTGCTGCGATCGTCCATTCGGACTCTTCGTAGTAGTAGTTGGCGCCGCTCGCCCATACGCCGGCAATGCCGAGCGTGCCAGGGCCGATATCGGCATAGACGATGCCGCGGACAGCGACTTCGCTGGTGTCGGTGTCATAACCGGCAAGCAGGTAGGCGCTGATGGCGCCGGCCTTGTAGGAGACCTGGCCTGCGACACCGAAGTTGTTCGGGCCTTCGCCCGGCTTGGTGGCGTAGTCGTCTTCCAGCTCGTCGACCGAGATGCCGGCCGCGAAAGCGCCGGACTCGTACTGATAACGGATCGAGTTATGGGTCGTCTCGTTGCTGGCGAGCGTATCGGTCTCGCCGCTCATGTCGTCATCCCACCAGCTGTACAGCTTACCGACGCGGAAGCCGGCGATGTCGAGATAACCTTCGTCAAGCAAAGCTTCCTGGTCGGAGGCATTGTCGACATTGTAACGCAGGGTGATGACGCCGGTGAGCGTACCGTACTCGGTGTCGTTCTTGGCCTGGAAGGTGACCTGACCGCGAGTCCAGAAGTTTACGTCGGAATCGCCGGCTATGTCGTCACCGAAGCGCACTTCGGTACGGATGTAACCGCCGATCGAAAGGCATGTTTCCGTCCCCGGAATATAAAAATAGCCGGTCCCATAGGCGTCGCAAACGCGAACATATTCCACGGGCTCGGGTTCCGCCGCCACGATGGCGTCGGCTGCGCGGGCTCCGGAGGCCGCGGCAAGGGCGGCAACGGAGGCAAAAAGCATAGTTCTGATATTCATTTTGAATGGCCCTAACAGGTTTGGAATGCGAGGCGCACTTCAAGGGTTGCCCCCGCGTAGCGGCCGGTGAATACGACCGCACGGAGGCCATATAGGAATCCGCAAGTGTCATCGCGGCAAAATCCAGGCAAAAATCTGCCGGACCATGTCGTTTTCGTGGAGGAACTGTGGCGAAAAAAACACGGTCCTGCCGCACGGCCGTAGCTGACCCCATTGGCCGCGGCCAACTTCGGCACGTCCATTTCCAAATTGCCCCTTAAATGGAATGACATTCTAACGGCAGTGCCGGAACCGGAAGAACCTTCGTTTCATTATACGACTGACTTGATAGTGTTTAGGCACAAACACGGAGGGTTCCCCAATGCAGACACAACGGCTCACCCGGCTCATCGCAGCCGCGGTCATGGCAGGCAGCTTCGCAATCGGGAGCATCGCTCCTGCATTCGCGGATCAGACGCTTCTTAACGTTTCCTACGATCCGACCCGCGAATTGTATAAGGATTTCAACGCCGCCTTTGCCGCCAAGTGGCAGAAGGACACCGGTGAAACCGTGACGATCCAGGCATCGCATGGCGGCTCCGGCGCGCAGGCCCGCTCCGTCATCGACGGCCTCGACGCAGACGTGGTCACCCTGGCCCTCGAAGGCGATATCGACGCCATCGCCAAGAAGACCGGCAAGATCCCGGCCGACTGGAAGTCCAAACTGCCCAACAATTCAACGCCCTATACGTCGACGATCGTCTTCCTGGTCCGCAAGGGCAACCCGAAGGGCATCAAGGATTGGGGCGACCTGATCAAGGACGACGTGCAGGTCATCACCCCGAACCCGAAGACCTCGGGCGGCGCCCGCTGGAACTTCCTGGCCGCCTGGGCATGGGCCAAGCAGGCGAATGGCGGCGACGACGCCAAGGCGCAGGAATATGTGACGAAACTGCTACAGCACGTTCCGGTTCTCGATACCGGCGCCCGCGGCGCGACGACCACCTTCGTCCAGCGCGGCCTCGGCGACGTGCTGCTCGCCTGGGAAAACGAAGCCTATCTTTCGCTTGAAGAGCTCGGTCCCGACCAGTTCGAGATCGTAACGCCGGCCTTCTCCATCCGCGCCGACCCGCCGGTCGCCGTCGTCGACGGCAATGTCGACAAGAAGGGCACGCGCAAGGTCGCCGAAGCCTATCTCAACTACCTCTATTCGGACGAAGGCCAGAAGATCGCCGCCAAGCACTTCTACCGGCCGATCAAGCCTGAAGCCGCCGATCCGGCCGACATCGCCCGCTTCCCGAAGCTGACGCTGGCGACCATCGACGACTTCGGCGGCTGGAAGGACGCACAGCCGAAATTCTTCGGCGACGGCGGCGTATTTGACCAAATCTACAAGCCGGCCCAATAATAGACTTCATGAAAGCACATAGCCCCACGCGGTGGCGGTTCAAGCGGCCGAGCGTCATTCCGGGTTTCGGAATGGCGCTCGGCCTTACCTTGACCTGGCTCACCCTTCTGATCCTCATCCCGCTCTCGGGCCTTGCCGTCCGGTCGAGCGCCCTCGGCTGGGAGCAATTCTGGTCGATCGCGTTCGATCAGCGCATATTGAACGCGCTGCGCATCAGCTTCGGCAGCGCCTTCATCGCCGCGACCATCAACGCCATCTTTGGCATCATCCTTGCCTGGGTGCTGGTGCGCTACCGTTTCCCCGGCAAGCGCGTCATCGATGCCATGGTCGACCTGCCCTTCGCGCTGCCGACCGCCGTCGCCGGCATCGCATTGGCGGCGCTCTATGCGCCGAATGGCTGGGTCGGCCAGTTTCTGACGCCGCTCGGTATCAAGATCGCCTTTACGCCGGCCGGCATCGTCGTGGCGCTGATCTTCGTCGGCCTGCCCTTCGTGGTGCGCACCGTGCAGCCGGTCATGGAGGAAATCGACAAGGAAGTGGAGGAAGCCGCAGCAACGCTCGGCGCCAACCGCTTCCAGACGATTTTCCGCGTGTTGCTGCCGGGGCTGGCGCCTGCCGTGCTCACCGGCTTCGCGCTCGCCTTTGCCCGCGGCGTCGGCGAATACGGCTCGGTGATCTTCATCGCCGGCAACCTGCCGTTCAAATCGGAGATCGCGCCGCTGCTGATCATCATCAAACTCGAAGAGTATAATTACGCGGCAGCGACCGGCATTGCGGCAATCATGCTGGTGATCTCGTTCGCCATGCTGCTCGTCATCAACCTCATCCAGAGCTGGAGCAGGCGGAGGTACGGCTATGGCGCTTGATGCGACCGTTCAACCCGCGAAGCTGCGTTCGGTGACCACCGAAAACAGGATCGCGCGCTTCACCCTGATCGCCATCTCGCTGATCTTCCTGCTGCTGATCCTGCTTCTGCCGCTTGCAGCCGTCTTCGTCGAGGCCTTCCGCAAGGGGCCTGCCCCCTTCTTCCAGGCGCTCGCCGATACCGAGACCTTCTCGGCGATTCGCCTGACGCTGATCGTTGCCGGCGTCAGCGTGCCGCTCAACCTCATCTTCGGGGTTGCCGCCGCCTGGGCGATCGCCAAGTTCGAGTTCAAGGGCAAGGCCTTCCTGACGACGCTGATCGACCTGCCCTTCTCGGTGTCGCCCGTCATATCGGGTCTGGTCTTCGTTCTGCTGTTCGGGTCCAGCACCTGGCTTGGCCAGTGGTTCAGCGCGCACGACATCAAGATCCTATTTGCGGTGCCGGGATTGATCCTCGCGACGATGTTCGTCACCTTCCCCTTCGTCGCCCGCGAACTGATCCCGTTGATGCAGGAACAGGGAACTGCCGACGAGGAGGCAGCCCTTTCGCTCGGCGCCAGCGGCTGGCAGACCTTCTGGTACGTGACGCTACCGAATATCAAATGGGGCCTGCTCTACGGCGTGCTGCTCTGCAACGCCCGCGCCATGGGCGAATTCGGCGCCGTCTCGGTGGTGTCGGGCCACATCCGCGGCCAGACGAACACCATGCCGCTGCAGGTGGAGATTCTCTACAACGAGTATAATTTCACCGGTGCTTTTGCCGTCGCCACGCTTTTGGCCTTGCTCGCGCTCGTGACTCTTGTTTTGAAGACGCTGCTGGAAATGCGCTATAGCGCTGAAATCGCCGCCAGCCGGCGGCACTGAAGGATTTGGAATGGAAGTACGCGTTCAAAACATTCGCAAGGAATTCGATCGTTTTCCGGCGCTGCACGATGTCTCGCTCGACATCCGCTCCGGCGAGCTGATCGCACTGCTCGGCCCTTCGGGCTCCGGCAAGACGACATTGCTGCGCCTGATCGCCGGCCTGGAAAGCCCGACCGAGGGACTGATCTTCTTCGGCGACGAAGATGCCTCGAAGAAATCGGTGCAGCAGCGCAATATCGGCTTCGTCTTCCAGCATTACGCTCTGTTCCGCTACATGACGGTGCTCGAAAACGTCTCCTTCGGCCTGAAGGTCAGAAGCGGTGCGCGGCGACCGCCGAAGGCCGACATCCGCCGGCGGGCGCTGGAACTGCTCGAACTCGTGCAGCTTTCCGGCCTTGAGAAACGCTATCCGGCCCAGCTTTCCGGCGGCCAGCGCCAGCGCGTGGCGCTGGCCCGCGCCATGGCCGTCGAGCCGAACGTGCTGCTGCTCGACGAACCCTTCGGCGCGCTCGACGCCCAGGTGCGCAAGGACCTGCGCAAGTGGCTGCGCGAGATCCACGACCGCACCGGACACACCACCGTCTTCGTCACCCACGACCAGGACGAGGCGCTGGAGCTTGCCGACCGCGTCGTCGTCATGAGCCAGGGGGCGATCGAACAGGTCGGCACGCCGGACCAGGTCTACGACAATCCGAATTCTCCCTTCGTCTTCGGCTTCATCGGCCAGTCGAACTGCCTGCAGGTCGAGATATCGGACGGCGACATCCGCTTCGACGGCCGCTCGCTCGGCCTCAATGCCGAGGGCGAACCGGATGGCGCGGCGCAGCTCTACTTCCGCCCGCATGACGTCAGGCTCTGCGAATCAGCTGAAAACTGCATCGCCGGCCAGCCGGTCTCCAGCCGCCGCGTGGCCGGCACCCGCCATATCGAACTCGATATCGGCAACGACCGCCCGCATATCGAGATCGAGCTGCCGCCGAGCGAGGCGGAAAGACTCGACCGCAACCGCGTGGCCTTCAAGCCGACCCGCTGGAAGTTGTTCCGCAGTTGATGGAGATTATTCCGCGCGTCTTTTTAGGCCGCGCAAACGGCGCTGTAACCTTTTGAGTTGCTGCATAATTCCTTAATTTTCAGGAATTATGCAGCAGGCGGCATCAGGGCTCATCGCCGAAGTCGCACATGGCGAGAGTCCTTCAGGCTTTTTGTGATCTAAGGTTGTTTGTATTTCAGTCATATGACGAGTAAAAGATTTTGCGCGTTAATCATAAAGGGCTGGACTAATCCCGATAGGAGGCACCTGGCGTTGAGGGCGGAGATTTCCTTTGGAAAATCCCTGATCGGGATTTTGTTCGTAGGGCTGGCAGCCGCGGGCTGCACGACGACATCGAAACCGGCGGCAACGGCGGCGAAGACCACGACGAAGCAGGTTCAAACCGCAAAGGTCACCTTCAATTACACGGCCAAGGATCGCGAGTGCCTGCAGCGCGCCATGTATTTCGAATCGCAGCATTCCGATGAGGACGGCTACATGGCCGTCGGGACCGTTGTCATGAACAGGCTCACCTCAGGCGCCTATCCCACGTCCATCTGCGGTATCGTGGCCCAGAAAAGGCAGTTCGCGCCCGGCGTGATGACTCGCGAAGTCAAGCCGCAAGCGGAAACGGAGCTTGCCAGCGCGGCGGATGCGATCCTTATCAAGGGCGCGCGCCATCCTGCGGTGAAGGATGCGATGTTCTTCCACACCGAAGGGCTGAAATTCCCCTACGACAACATGCATTATGTGACGGTCGCCGGCGGCAACGCCTTCTACGAGAAGCGCGATTCCAACGGCATGCTTGAAACGCCGCCGCCGCTGCCCTCCTACGAGGTGGCAATGAATTATGTGCCTGGCGAAAGCATGCTGCCGCCGCAATTCGAGGCACTGATACCCTCGGCCGTTCCCGTTCCTCTCCCGGCTCCCGACCCCATGGCCACGGCGAGCACGGCATCGATGCAGATCACGGCGCCGGTGACTTCTCCGGCACCGGCGCCGGCACCGTCAATCGAGCCCGAGCCGGGAATGCCGATTGCGATCCCCATTCCCCGCCCGGCCTATGACAGCGTGATGCTGCGCGAAAGCCTGCCGGCGAATGTCGCTAAACCCGCCATTTGAGAACTGCCCATAGCGCCGTGCGTCCTTTCGGACGCACAAAGGACGCACTGACACTTTCACCGCTCGCATCGTGCTTTCAAAAATCGATTCCGATTTTCGCGCCGATGCGCTGGAGGCAAGAAGCTTTAGGCGCGCTCTTCCCAGACCTTCGCCAGTTCCACGATCGTCTTAACGGCCTTTTCCATGTCCTGCCGGCTCACCCATTCGAGCGGCGAGTGAAAAGCATGGCCGCCGGCGAAGATGTTCGGGCACGGCAATCCCATGAAGGAAAGGCGCGAGCCATCCGTGCCGCCGCGGATGCTGCCGCGCACCGGCGTCATGCCCGCCCGGCGCACCGCCTCGACAGCGTTGTCGACGATCTCCGGGTGACGGTCGAGCACCACCTTCATGTTGCGATACTGCTCCTTCACCTCGAACCGATAGGTCGAGCCCGGATAGGCTGACATCACGTCTTTGACGATGGCTTCGAGCATGGTTTCCTTTTCCACCAGCCCCTTGTCGGTGAAGTCGCGGATGATCAGACTGAGCGTCGCCTTCTCCATCGAGCCGGTCACCCCTGTGGGATGAATGAAGCCCTGCTTCCCCTCGGTGGTCTCAGGCGCGACATCCCTAGGCAGCCGGTCGATGATAGCGCCGGCGATCTTGATGGCGTTTTCCATGCGGTCCTTGGCGAAGCCGGGATGGATCGCCACGCCGGATATGCCGATCTCGACGCCATCGGCCGAGAAGGTCTCGTCCTCGATATGGCCTGATGTCTCGCCGTCCATCGTATAGGCGAAGTCGGCACCGAGCTTCTTCAGGTCGACCTTGTTGACGCCGCGCCCGACTTCCTCGTCTGGTGTGAACAGGATCTTGATCGTCCCGTGCCTGATATCGGGATTGTCGACGAGGATCTGGGCGGCGGCCATGATCTCCGCCAGTCCGGCCTTGTCGTCGGCGCCGAGCAATGTCGTGCCATCGGTGGTGACGATGTCGTTGCCGATCTGGTTCTTCAGTTCGGGATGATCGCTGACGCGGATCACCCGGCTGGTGTCGCCGGCAAGCCTGATATCCCCACCCGCATAATTTCTGACGATCTGCGGCTTGACGCCAGTGCCGCTGAAATCGGGCGCCGTATCCATATGCGAGCAGAAACAAATGACCGGAACCGTCTTGTCGCTATTGGCCGGGATGGTCGCATAGACATAGCCGTGTTCGTCGAGATGTGCGTCCGCAAGACCGATCTTCAGCAGCTCCTCGACCAGAACCCGTCCGAGGTCCTTCTGCTTGCCGGTGGTCGGCTGCGTCGACGAGGAAGGATCGGATTGCGTGTCGATGACGACATAGCGGAGAAAGCGGTCGAGAACAGTGTCGGTCATGGCATCCAATCCAGCAAGAGCACGCGAAGGATATAGCCCTCATGGGCGATGCGGCAAAAGATTTTTCCGCGCGGCACGTGAGGAATGACCATGCAATCCTTTCATACGCCCATGTCGGATGCCGGAACCGAGACCACGTGCGAAACCAACCTGCCGTCGCTGACCTCATGCATGAGAAAGGACGGAGCGTCGATCACCGAAAGATCGGGCCGGCCTTCCAGCAGAAGCGGATTGGGCGGGCAGAGGGAGCCGCAGGTCTGGACAGGGATCGATCCCAAAAGACCAAACGCGGGGCGGTGGACATGGCCGCAGAGAATCGCCAGCGGCAGCTTGTGCATCGTCTCGAGGCAGCCGAGAAGCGCACTGCCGTTCCTGCATCCGACCTGGTCCAGCGCCTCGATGCCAATCCTAAATGGCGGCTGATGCATGAACAGAAGGGAGGGCATCGTCACGTCGGCAAACACGCTCATGAGCCACGGCAGATGCGGCAGGACGTCGCCGTAGCTCTGACCGGCGACGGTCAGATCGACCCCGAAGAGAGTCAGGCCATCGACGGCTGTCCGGAAGTGCATCGGGCCCGTCGCGTTGATCCACGTGCCAACGGCAGCAAGTTCGGACCGCATCAATCGCACATCGTCACCGTTGCCCGGCAACAGGTGGACAGGGCAGTCCAGCGACCGCAGGCATTCGGCGACCAGGCGATAGCCTTGCCGCCATCCGTCGTCCACCAGATCTCCGGTGACAACAAGCGCATCCGGGCGGAACATCCTCAGCCAGCCGATTGCTCGCTCCAGCGTCTGGAGCGACGAAAGGTCCGGCCTGGCATGGATATCGGATATCTGCGCGACGAGCATATCGTGCCTCCCATCTCTGCCGGAGACAGTATGCCGAAACCGACAGCATCGGGCTACCGGCCTTAACCTTTCAATCGACGCGTTTTCCCTCGTCGTCGAACACATGCAGATATTGCGCCGGGAAGGCGACGTTGACCTTCGGGCCGGCCTTCAGCGCTTCGCGGTTCAGCGTGAAGATCTTGAACGGCAGGCCATGCAGGGAAAGGTGCAGGATGATGCCGAAGCCTGTGGGTTCGACGAGTTCCACATCCGTGGCAAGGCCCGCGCCGCCGTTGCTCATCACTACATGCTCCGGCCGGATGCCGAGCGTCACCTTTGCCCCGTCGGCAAGCGGCAAAGGCTTTGCAAGCGGCACGATCGTGCCGTCCTTCAGCCTCACGCCGCCGGCATCATAGGTGGCCTCGAGGAAGTTCATCCCCGGCGAACCGATGAAGCCGGCAACGAAGAGATTGGCGGGGCGGTCGTAGAGTTCGAGCGGACTGCCAACCTGCTGGACCACCCCGCCATGCATGGCGACGATCCGGTCCGCCAGGGTCATTGCCTCGATCTGGTCGTGGGTCACGTAGATCGAGGTCGCCTTCAGGTCGCCGTGCAGTTTCTTGATCTCGGCGCGCATCTGTTCGCGCAGGCGGGCATCGAGATTGGACAGCGGTTCGTCGAACAGGAAGGCCTTCGGCTGACGCACGATCGCGCGACCCATGGCGACGCGCTGGCGCTGGCCGCCGGAAAGCGCCTTCGGCCTTCGCTCGAGCAGCGGATCGAGGCCGAGCTTGGCGGCGGCCGCGGCCACGGCGCTGGTGATTTTCTCCTTCGCCACCTTCCGGAGCTTGAGGCTATAGCTCATATTGCCGGCGACGTTCATATGCGGATAAAGCGCATAGGACTGGAACACCATGGCGATGTCGCGATCCTTGGGATGCAGCTCGTTCACCCTGGTGCCGGCGATGCGGATCTCGCCTGATGTGACATCCTCCAGCCCGGCGATCATGCGCAGCAGCGTGGACTTGCCGCAGCCGGACGGGCCGACGAGCACGACGAATTCGCCATCCTGGATTTCGAGCTCGACGCCGTGCAGCACCTGCACGTGGCCATAGGCTTTGCGGATATTCCGGATATCGATCGATGCCATTTTGTTTAACCCTTGACCGCGCCGGCCGTCAGGCCCTGGACGAGATAGCGCTGGATGAGCAGGAAGAAGAGGCCGGCCGGAATGAGCGCCATGATGCCCGCCGCCATCATCTGCCCGAAATCCACCGAGAATTTCGAAACGAAGGTGAGCAGGCCGACGGGGAAGGTCGCCGCGTCATTGCCGTTGATCAGCATCAGCGCGAAGAGCAGTTCGCTCCAGGCGGCGGTGAAGACGAAGCCGAGCGTGGCGGCGATGCCCGGCAGCGTCAGCGGCAGGATGATCTGACGAAACGCCGTGAACTGCGTCGCCCCGTCGATCATCGCCGCCTCTTCGAGATCTCTCGGAATGCCGTCGAAGAAGGACTGCATCAGGAAGGTGGCGAAAGGCACGTTGAAGGCAGTGTAGACGATGACGAGCCCGGTCAGACTGTTGGTCAGATGCAAGGGCGACAGGATCTTGAAGATCGGCGCCACCAGCATGACCAGCGGGAACATCTGGGTCAGCAGCATCAGGGCGACGATCCAGTATTTTGCCCGGAAATTGAAGCGCGACAGCGCGTAGCCGGACAGCGAGGCGCAGATCGTCACGGTCACCGCCGTCGCGGTCGAGACGATCAAGCTGTTCTTGAAGAAGGTCGGAAAGGCGCTGTGCTCCAGCACGAAGGCATAGTGATCCCATGTCGTGCGCGACGGCCACATGCGCACACCTTCGGTATAGAGCAGGTCGTTCGGCGTCACCGAAACCTTGAGCAGCCAGAACAATGGAAAGAGCGCGAAGGCGATGTAGCAGAGGATCGCCAGGCGGTGTGCGATGGTCGGAATGACGGATCGTCTCATCATCTCAATCCTTGTTCAGCAGCGTCTGCCGAAGCAGGATGATCAGCATCGAATAGGCAAGCAGCAGCACGAGCAGCACCAGCGCGATCGCCGAGGCATAACCGAAATCGAGCCGCCGGAAGGCCGTGGTGAAGATGTAGCTGGCGACGATCTGTGTGCGATCCGCCGGCCCGCCATTGGTCATGACGACGATGAGATCGGCGAAATTGGAAATCCAGACGGTGCGCAGCAGTACGGTGATGGCGATCGTCGGCGCCAGAAACGGCAGGGTGATCGAGCGGAAGCGCTGGAACCAGCCGGCGCCGTCGATCGACGCCGCCTCATAGAGATCGCGCGGGATCGCCTGCAGGGCGGCAAGCAGCGTGATGGCGAAGAAGGGAATGCCCCACCAGACATTGGCGGCAATCGGCCCCCACATCGCATAATTGGGATCGGAGAGGATATTGCCCGGCTCATGCATCAGCCCAAGGGCGAAGAGCCAGTGCGGGATCGGCCCGATGACGGGATTGAACAGCCAGGCCCAGTTGAGGCCGGCGAGGAAGGACGGCACGGCCCAGGGCAGGAAGACCAATGCCTGCGCGATTGCCCGGCCCTTAAACGGCTTGTCGAGCAGCAGCGCCAGGATCAGCCCGAAGACGAACTGCAGGACGACGGAGGCGCCGGTCCACCAGAGCGTGTTCCGCAACGCCCCATAGAAGGCGGCATCCCCGGCAAGCTCGCGGAAATGATCGAGCCCGACGAAGCCGCCGGAAAACGGATTGAGCAGCTGGATATCGCGGAAGGCATAGGAAACACCGACCGTCAGCGGCACCAGCATCACCGCGATGATCAGGATCAGCGACGGCGCGCTGTAGAGATAGGGCTCCGAAGCATCGGCAACGCGACGCAGCCATGGCCTGCGGTCGCGACGCATGTTGAGCGTATCGGCGGAAATGGTCATCAGCCAAGGGTTCCCGTTCGCGGCGTTCTTGCGCCGTCTGCGTCATAAAAAGAAGCGGCGGCGGCCTGTTCTGCAGCCGCCGCCGTCGGTCCGTCGCTTACTTCTTAGCGAGGAACTTCTGCTGCGCCTTGGTGAGGTAGTCCGCCCACTGATCGGCCAGATCCTTCGCCGAGATATCGCCGAGCAAGGCCTGCTGCGAAGTCTTGATCGCCAGCGAATCCTTGAAGAAGGCGAACTCCTCGAGGTAGGTCGGCATGACTGTGGGCACCGTGTTCGGGTCCGCCAGTTCCTCGAACCAGCCCTTGAACTGGTCACCGGCATAGAAGGGATCCTTCTCGGCCGCCGTATAGGCCGGCAGGGCGCCGATGCGCTTGTTCCACTCGATATTGCCTTCCGGCCCTTCAAGGGTGGCGATCAGCTTCCAGGAGAGATCCTTGTTGCCGCTGGTTGAAAACATCGACCAGCCGCCATAGCCGATCGTCGGGAAGGACTTGCCGTCGGGACCCTTCGGCAGCGGCATGACGCCGAAATCTTCTTTTTTCATGCGTTCGGCAATGGCGATCAGCGCATCCGGATCCTGATCGAGGAACGCGCAGGTGCCGGAATAGAAACCGGCGACGACTTCGTTGAAGCCCCAGTTGACGCTATCCTTCGGCGCATAGCCCTTCTTGTAGAGATCGACCATCCATTCGATGCCCTTGGCCCAACCGGGGCTGTTCATCGTCGAGGTGCCGTCGTCGTTGAAGTACTTGTTCGAACCGGCCATCGTGGCGGCGAAGATCATCCAGCCGTTGAGACCGCCCGGTCCGCCGCGCATGCAGTAACCGTATTTGCCGGGGAGCTTGGAAACCTTTTCCGAAGCGGCGGTGAATTCTTCCAGCGTCTTCGGTGGCGCGGCCACACCGGCTTCCGAAAGCAGCTTCTTGTTGTAGAACATCGCCCTGAGATAGAAGCCGTAGGGCAGCATATAGGCGGTGTTCTTGACGTCGCGGCCGAGTTCGAGCGCGCGCGGCGTCAGCTCCTTGGTGTGCTCCCACTTTTCGAGGTAGGGCTCCAGGCTCTCGAGCATGCCGTTATTGGCATAGAGCGACAGCCAGGTATCGGGCATTTCCATCACATCGGGCACGTCGCCGGCCGATACCATGGTCGCGAACTTCTGGAACGCTTCGTTCCAGGGCAGCGAGATGATGTCGACCTTCGTGCCGGGATTGGCGGCTTCGAACTTGCCGACGATCGATTTCAGCGTTTCGGTGCGCTCCGGGCTGGTGATGACTTCGACAAGCTTCAGCGTCGTATCGGCAAAGGCCGTGCCCGCCATCATCGAAGCAAAGAGCGTTGAGATTATTAGTTTTTTCATGGCTCAGTTCCCCCTTGTTAGGTTTCTCTCAGGTTTCAGGATAATGAGGCGGCGGCGAGCGCCTCCTCGATGTCCCTCCACAGAGCCTCGGTTCCTTCGAGGCCGACATGGAGGCGTACGGATCGCGCATGGATGCCGAAGGCATGTGCGGAATTCGGCTGTGCCTTCTGCTGAAGCACCACCTCGCCCGGTACGATCAGGCTTTCATGTCCACCCCAGCTCACACCCAGTTTGAAGAGCTTGAGGTGATCGGCGAAGGCGCGGATATCGACGCCTTCGCGGAAGATGAACGAAAACAGGCCCGAGGTGCCGTTGAGGCCGGCGGGCAGACGGTTGGCGAGCCCGGGATGGCAGACCGTCTCCACCACATCGAGCTTCTGCAGGCGCCTGGCGATTTCAAGCGCCGATGCCTCGTGGGCCTTCATGCGCAGCGGCAGCGTGCGCAGGCCGCGGATCAATAGCCAGGCGTCGAACGGCGAAAGCTTGCCGCCGAGATAAGGATAGGCCTCGGCCTTGACGCGCGCAATCATCGCCTTCGAGCCGGCGATGACGCCCGCCACCACATCGCTGTGGCCGCCGAGATATTTGGAAGCCGAATGGATGACCAGATCGACGCCGAGCGTCAGCGGCCGCTGGAAGAACGGGCTCGCCCAGCTGTTATCGATCATCGAGACGACGCCGTGTTGCCTGGCGAGCGCGGCAAGCGCGCCGACATCATGCGCCTCCATCACCCAACTCGTCGGGCTTTCCAGATACAGGACCTTGGCGCCGGGCAGCGCCCTGGCGACGGCTTCCTCGTCGCGGCCGTCGACATAGGTCACCTCGATCTTCATCCGCTTCAGGATGGTGCCGAACAGACGGAAGGCATCGGGATAGACATGCTTGACGGCGACGATGCGGTCGCCCGGCTCGACGAAGCTCAGCACCGCCGACGAGATCGCCGCCATGCCGCTGGCAAAACCCAGCGCATCTTCCGCTCCTTCGAGCTTGGCCAGCATTTCCTCGAAAGCGCGCACCGTCGGATTCAGCCCGCGCGTATAGATCGGCCGCACCTTCTCGCCGCGATAGGAGGCGATCATCTCGTCATAATCGGCAAAGGTGAAAAGCGAGGTCTGGAAAATCGGCGGCACGACGGCTTCGGCGAAATTGCCTTCGTCGTGCGCCGTAATGAGGGAGGCAAGGTCGAACGGTTCTGCGCCGTTGCTCATTTGGACATTTCCTTGATGTCTTCTTCGACGATGTCGAGAATTTTCAATGTTTCCAGACGCGCCGCCTCGGGATCCCCGGCAGCGATCGCGTTGAAAAGCGTGCGGTGAAAGGGAAAGGACCGGCGGGCAAAATCCTGCCGGTCGAACGGATGTTCCCAGAAGCGCTCGAAGGTCTCGCGCATCTGCTCGAGCAGCTGGCGAAACAGCGGATTGTGGGTGGCGTCGTAAACGGCGAGGTGGAAGGCCAGATCCTCCGGCCCGGAGGTGCCTTTCTCCAAATGCACCCGCTCCATTTCATCGAGCTTTTCCTCGATAACGACGAGATCCCTTGCTGTGCGCCGCCGCGCCGCGACCATGCCCGCCTCGCATTCGATGCCGCGGCGGACCTCCAGCGTCTGCAGCAGCGCGTCGCGCAGATGCACCGCGTCGAACGACAGCGGCATATGGATCGTCGCCCGGGAAACCGGCTTCAACAGATAGGTGCCGCTGCCCTTGCGCGTCTCGATGACGCCGAGCGCCTGGAAATGGCGGATCGCCTCGCGAATGGTCGAACGGCCGACGGCAAGGGCTGCCATCAGCTCCCGCTCGGCCGGCAGACGGTCACCCGCCTGCAACCGTGCCTCCTCGACATAATCCGCCAGCGCATCAGTCACCTGACGCGCGCGGTCCATGACCGGAAGCGGCCGGATCACCGGCCTGTCGCTACGATTTGCCTTCATGGTTCCCCATTTTCTTATCAGGCAGTCAGCGCGTGAAATTGGTCTGACATCTTAGCATTTCTCAAAGAGCGAAAGACGTCAAGCAGTGATTTTCGGCAAAGAAGAACTGTCCAACTCTCCCGTGTGATCCCTCTTCAACAACCATCTGACATGGCCCTGACAATCGTCCGCTCTGACCTAGTTAGTCACCGACGGCCGGGGACGGCGGCCGTCGGGCTTTTGAAAAATCGAAATCAACGACAAGAGGAAAAGTTGATGAAAAGCATATTGTTACCTCGTTATGCTGTGCTGTTTGCGCTGTCGGCGATGACAGCTCCCATTGTCGGCGCGCCGGCTCTCGCCGAAGAGTTTGTTGCCTCGCAGAGCAAGACGGTCGTCGAAACCAACAAGGGCAATCTCGTCGGCGCACTCGATGATGGAATCTACAGTTATCTCGGCGTCCCCTATGCACGTGCCGACCGCTTCATGCCGGCCGAAGAGGTGGCGCCCTGGAAAGGCATCCGTCCGGCTGTCACCTACGGCGAGAACTGCTTCATCCCCCGAATGAAGGAAGTGGCGGGCGACGAACTCTTCAATCCGCACCGCTATCTGCCGATGAGCGAAGCCTGCCAGTTCCTGAACATCTGGACGCCAGCGATCAAGGACGGCAAAAAGCGGCCGGTCATGGTCTGGATTCATGGAGGCGGATTCACCAACGGCTCCGGTATCGAGCTGACCTCGTATGACGGCCACAATCTGAGCAAGGACGGCGATGTTGTCGTCGTCACCCTCAACCACCGGCTCAACGCGCTCGGCTTCCTCGATCTTTCCGCCTATGGCGAGAAGTACAAACGGTCGGGCAATGCCAGCATCACCGATCTCGTCGCTGCGCTGAAATGGGTCCACGACAACGCCGAAGCCTTTGGCGGCGATCCCGGCAATGTGACGATTTTCGGCCAGTCCGGCGGCGGCTACAAGGTGCGCGCCCTGATGGGGACGCCTTCGGCGAAGGGCCTCTTTCAGAAGGCGATCGTCCAGAGCGGCTCGCGGACCGATTCGGTCGTCGATCAGGCGTCCTCGCGGAAGGTGGCCGAACTGACGCTCGCCAACCTCGGTCTGAAGGCTGAGGAAATCGACAAGCTTGCCGACGTCGACTACTACGATCTCCTTGCCGCAGCCGACAAGGCCATCAAGGACGCGACCGCCCAGGGCGCGAAGGACGCCCGCTATGCGCCCGTTCAGGACGGCGACTACATTCCAGCGAATCCTGTCGGAACAGAGTGGGTCGATCAGGCCAAGGACATTCCGCTGATGGTCGGCAACACCCTCAATGAATTCGAGACGGTCATCACTCACAAGGCGGGCGAGCTGCTTGCCGACAATAAGAACGGCTGGGACGGTGCGAAGTCTGAGGCCAAGCTGAAGGAGCGCTTCGCCGATAAGGCCGAGGCGGTCGGCAAGGCATTCATGGCCGCCTACCCCGAAAAGAGGATCGCCGACGCCTATTTCCTGGATCTGCGCTTCCGGCCGGGCGCCATCCGTGATCTCGACCTGAAGGCGAAGCAGAACGGGGCTCCGGTCTACTCCTACATGTTCGCCTACGAGTCACCAGTCCTCGATGGGATTGCCATGGCCTGGCATTGTGCGGAACTGCCCTACGTGTTTGCCAACGCCGCCCTGGTCAAGACGTCGACCGGCGGTGGCAGCGACGCCCTCGCGCTGTCCAGGAAGGTGAGCCAGGCCTGGGTGAATTTCGCCCGCAACGGCAAGCCGAGCGCCGATGGTCTGCCCGACTGGCCGGCCTACACAACCGACAAGCCGGCGACCATGGTTCTCGACAACGAGTCCCGCGTGGCAGTCGATCTCGATCGCAAGCTGCTGCAGGCGGCGGGCGCTCTCTAGCGCCAATTGCACGACAGGACATACGGCGCCGGCTGACATCGACCGGCCGGCGCCAGCTCGCAACAAATGCGCCTTCGCCAACATCAGCCGTCTTCAGGCCGCCGATCCGGGACCTGACCCAGCGACCTCCCAGCCGCGGCCGATCGAAAATCGCAGACGCCATCCCTTTCGGTTCTGAATATTTTCAGATACGCGTGCTGACAGACGCTTGCGACGACACAAGCGTCCGTTGTGCCTTCGAGCATGCCGTGAGATGCTCCAGCGCGAGGCATACCCCTGGGACAAAGGCATGCGCGACTACCTGAAAAGCAGAGATTTTCACCGACATATG
This sequence comes from Rhizobium sp. IY2, assembly GCF_047532935.1. Classification (NCBI taxonomy): domain Bacteria; kingdom Pseudomonadati; phylum Pseudomonadota; class Alphaproteobacteria; order Hyphomicrobiales; family Rhizobiaceae; genus Rhizobium; species Rhizobium sp. IY2. The sequence goes on along the minus strand of NZ_JBLKNU010000002.1, from coordinate 624,711 downwards.
CGCTCGCTGCTGGCTCCGAGATTTCGGGAGTTCGGCTGGGAATCCCAGAACGCGGGCAGGTGCAGCTTTGCCCGGGACGGAAGGGTTTGCTGGCTGCAGGTATCCCAATATTCGAACAGCATTATGGGTGCCAAATTTACGATCAACATGACAGAGGGCTCCGGCCCAGCCGGTGACACAAGAATACTTGGTCGCCTCGACGAGGCGGATCGAAGAATTGGAAAAGCTCTGGAAGAAAGCATCATCGCGCGTCTTCCCAGGCCCGATCCCGACCCGGAGATCGAAGTCGTCGGAGGCAACGGCCAAATGATATTGGTCAAGCTCGGCGATCTGGCTCGAGCAAATCCACGACAATGGGAGGCCCCCTCCGACGTATGGCTGCCTTATTTCAGCAAAAGCGATCTTGACGATTGGGCTGCGTTTCTCTTGCCTCGCATTGAGCGATTGACCGCACCATCCTCATCGGAAAAGATCGATCCGCAATTGTGGGCTCAGCGGTTTCGCCGTCTCACGCGGCTGTTCCGCCCGAAGTGAGAGCACTCGGCGATCCATCGAGCCGCTCCGATGACGTCTCAGTCGATGGAGTTTTTAACCGCCCACCGGCTCCAGATCGATCAGCGCCTTGATCGGCAGGTGGTCGGAGGCGATGCGCGCCAGCGGCGTATCATGCGCTTCCACCTGTGAAATAATCCCCTTGCGGTTGGCGATGATGCGGTCGAGCGCCAGAAGCGGCAGACCGGCGGGAAAGCTCGGCACGGCCGGCGGCAGCTCTCCGAAGGCGGATTGAAAGGTGTTGAGCGAGGAGCGGTCGCCCAGTCGCCATTCGTTGAGGTCGCCGAGCAGGATGGTCGGCATTTCGTGCCTGTCATTGATAAGCTCGACCAGTGTGCGGGCCTGCTGGGCTCTGTTATGACGCAGCAGGCCGAAATGCGCGGCGATGATGCGCAGCACCCCGCCCTGCTCCAGCTCGATTTCGGCGACGAGGGCGCCGCGCGGCTCCAGCCCCGGCAGTTTGACCTGGTGCACGTCGTGCACCAACCCCTTCTTGAAGAGCACGACGTTGCCGTGCCAGCCATGCGCCTTGGCCATGCCGGCAACCGGCACCGGGATCAGTCCCGTCTCCCGCTCCAGCCGGCCGAGATCGAGAAGGCCGGTGCGCTCGCCGAAGCGCGTATCGGCCTCCTGCAGGGCGATCACGTCGGCGCCGATTTCATGGATCACCCGGCTGGTGCGCTCCGGATCGAAGCGCCGGTCGGTCCCGACGCATTTATGCACGTTGTAGGAGGCGATCAGCGTTCCCGCACTGCGCGGCCTTGCCTCCGTTTGGGCTGCGTCGAGCCGCTTTTTCCTGCTCCTGATCGAGGCGAGAATGCTGGCGGGAAGGCTATCTTTTCTGGCGTGCATCGGCAGGCGCACTTGTTCCGTTGATCAAAAGGCTACTCACTCCGCAGTATAGGCGGCCGAGCGGAACTTGCCATGTCCGATGACAAAAAAGCGCGTTGCGTCGACGATAATTCATGCGACGCGCCAGATTTTGATTTTATGCATGCCGTCCTCCCAAAACCGCCGCACAGTTTTGAGCGACATGCATTAGAGATAGGGCGAACCCAGCCATAGCACCTTTTCGAGCAGCCGCACCGCAAAGGGCCGCGCCTGCAGCCCCTCAAGCGTCACCAGCGTCGCCGATTTCAAGGTTTCCTCGATATGCTCGTCGATCTCGGCAGCGAAACCTTCGTTCAGCACTTCAAGATCGACCTCGAAATTCAGCCGCAGCGAGCGCGGGTCGAGATTGGAAGAGCCGACATAGGCCCAGGTGCCGTCGATCGTCAGCAGCTTCGAATGGCTGAAGCTGCCGGTCGAGCGCCAGATTCGGCAATAATTCTTGAGGATCTGATCGAATTGCGCCGTCATCGCCCGATCGACCAGCACGAGATTGTTGACCGCAGGCACGATGATATCGACTTCGACCCCGCGCCGCGCCGCCGTCACCAGCGCGCTGATGAGTTCGCGGTCCGGCAGGAAATAGGGCGACATGATGCGGATCGACTGGCGCGCCACGGAAAATGCGCCGGTCAGCATCTTGTGGTTGGTCTCGACGCTGCGGTCCGGGCCGGAGGCGACGACACGCATCAGGATGGGATCGCCGGGACTGCGCTCTGGCGGTTCGATGCGCCAGGGTTCGTCGTTCAACAGCTCCTGAGTCGAGAAGCGCCAGTCTTCGGCGGCGAGGTCGAAAAGGTCGGCGACAACAGGGCCGGTGACGCTGAAATGCGTATCGTGGGCGAAGCTCTCTCCCGTCGCCTCCTCGCTGAAACCCGCCCGGATGTTCATCCCGCCTGTCAGCGCAATTTTCCCGTCGACGATGAGGATCTTACGGTGGGTGCGCAGATTGGCATAGGGCAGCCGCAAACCCATGATGACGTTGCCGTTGAAGACGGCGACGGTGACGCCGCCCTCGCGGAGATGGCCGAGAATGCTCGGCACCGAATACCGCGCACCGACCGCGTCGATCAGCACCCGGACCTCCACGCCGCGACTGACCGCTGCAATCAGCGCGTCGGCGATCCGAAGGCCGATCACGTCGCGGTCGAAGATATAGGTTTCGAGCAGGATGCTGCGCGTCGCCTCGTCGATGCTGGTCTTCATCGCCGCATAGGCCTCGTCACCGGTCTCCAGCATGTCGATCGTATTGCCGGAGGTCAGCGGATTGCGCGTCACCCGGTCGCCGAGCCTCTGAAGCGCCGCGAAGCGGCGCCCGAACTGGCTGATCACCGTCTCGGCCTCGGCATCGAATGTCTCCAGCTCATCGAATTCGGCCGCAAGAAGCAGCGCGTCGCGGCGGATGCTCAGCGATTTGCGGCGGATGCGGTTGATGCCGGCAATCGCGTAGAGCAGCGCACCGATGATCGGAGACAGGATGATGACGCCGACCCAACCGATCGCGGCGCGCACTTCCTCCTTGGTCATGGCGGCATGGATCGCCGCCGCGGCCCCCATGGCGATCGAAACGACAAAGAGGATATGCGGCCAGTAGGTCGACAAGAGATAGAACATCGCTGGCAAATATAGCCGCGAAACGGCGACGTTCAATCGCAGGGCGGCTCTCCCATGACGCGAAATTTTTCGCCGTGATCGTTTGCCGGCCGGGAACCGATCGCGAAAGTCCCGGAATGGGTCAGCAGATTTGGAAAGCCCGCTCCCAATTCCCGAACGGGAACAATCCCGGCACAGATCGATTGATCTCGTCGAGATGAGGATCGCCATCATGAACATAGTTGCAAACGTCGGTCCCGCCCTGACACTCGAAGTCGCGGAGGCGACAGGCATTGCCGAACTCCGGCATCAGGCCGAAGGCTGCACCCGTTGTGATCTCTACAGGAATGCCACGCAAATCGTCTTCGGCGAAGGCCCCGGCAAAGCCGAGATCGCCCTGGTCGGCGAGCAGCCGGGCGATCAGGAGGATCTGACCGGCAGGCCCTTTGTCGGTCCCGCCGGCCGGCTGCTCGATCGCTGTCTTGATGAGGCCGGTCTCGACCGCCGGCGCTGCTATGTCACCAATGCCGTCAAGCACTTCAAGTTCACGCCGCGCGGCAAGCGGCGGCTGCATGCAAAACCGAATGCCGGCGAGATCAGGCGTTGCGCATGGTGGCTCGGCGCAGAGATCAACATCCTGCAGCCGAAGCTCGTCGTGACGCTCGGCGCAAGCGCGCTTTATGCGCTGCTCGGGCCGAAGGTGAAGCTGACACCGCAGCGCGGCCATATTCTGCAGCCGACAAATGGTCCGCCCGTTCTGGTCACCATCCACCCTTCCTATCTGTTGCGCATCCGCGACGAGGCGGACCAGCGCCGGCAGCACCTGGATTTCGTGTCAGATCTGCACAAGGCGGTGGAGTTTCAGTCCTCGTGAAGGCCGATTCTCAACCCTAATATGCTGCAACGCGAAATATTCCAGCGTGCAGAGCGATTTCGCTTGAAAGAGTTCCTCTCCTCTGGAACCATCTCAGCAGTATCGCGTTCGAACGACGGCATCATGTGACTGGAGATCAGCGATGGCAGAAACTCGAGACGAGTGGATCAAAAAACGTGCATACGCCCTCTGGGAAGAAGAGGGTTATCCGACAGGGCGAGATTCCATCCATTGGGAACAGGCACGCTACGAGCGCGAAGCGCTCGAGGGTTCTGCGGCGTCTTCCGACGGCAAGGAAGTCAAGCCCAAGGCGAAGCGCACGGTGGCGGGCAGCAAGACGAACGGCGTCGTGACACCGGCACCAAAACGGACTGCGAGCCGCAAGACGGCGTCCTGACCACTGGAATACCGAACATGTCGATTAGAAGAGGGCGTCGTCACGACGCCCTTGGACCCCTTTTGTCATATGCCTGAATTAGTTGTGCTTTATCGAATTTTAGAGGTGGCTTCCACGCGGGGGTGAACAGAGGCCGGATGACGCTGCAAGCTTTGAGGCTTTCAAGAAAATTGAGCGCTGGCCCCGATAATCGGGAACAACAACATAGAATGGCTGTTTATGGCGAAACCGGGGAAGTCGCCATGAATAACGGCCATATCGAAATCCTTTCCGTTCGGCTTTTGGCGGCCACCAGCCGCGCGTTCACCGCGATTGTGTGAGGGATGGAGATGTCGCTCCTCGTCATCGCCGCGCTGCTCTATCTCGGTGTCGCGCTGGGTTTCATCCTCGTCGTCGACAATCTCGTCGGACTGGTTTTCCGTGATCCGCGCGCGCCGGTGCAACTGGTCTCCGTCTATATCGGCCGCGCCTTCGCTGCATCGCAAAAACTCTACCGAAAATAACCGCTTGCAGGCCATGTCCGCAGACCGCTTACACTGTTGAACGCCCTGGCGCATCGCCCTTTGCGCGTCCGAAAGGACGCACGAAGCTCTGGGTTAAGGATATTTCGACCGCGCCCTTTCCCTCCTATCGCAAGCCTCTATGTTGAGGGTTTGGCAGGCTGAACCCCGAGGTGGCCAATCACTCCGGCGCAGCGGATGACAAGGAAACGATTTTGAATGGGAAGCGTCGGGAACGGCTGGCCGAGAGGCGGCGGCGAAATCGGCGAATTGTTGCGGCATCCAACCTTCCACGCCGTCGGTCTCGGTTCGGTCGAAAGCTGGCCTGCTTCTCTCAAACATATCGCCGAAATGGTGCTGAATTCCCGCCAGCCCAAATTCGTCGCCTGGGGTCCGGACCTCGCCTTTCTCTACAATGACGCCTATGTGCCGGTTTTCCCGGAACGGCATCCCGATGCACTCGGGAGACCCTTCCGCGAAGTCTGGGCGGATATCTGGGAACAGTTCGCCCCGATCGTCGCCAGCACGCTGGAAGGCGGTTCACAGCTCTTCAAGGAGCTGCTCATCCCGATGCGCCGGGACGGACGCACCGAGGAAACCTGGTTCACCTTCTCCTACACGCCGCTGCGCGACGATGACGGCACGGTCGCCGGCATCCTCTGTGCGGCGCTTGATGTCACCGACCAGGTGGCGGCCAAGCGCGGCGAAGAGATGGCGCTGGAAGAGCTGCGCGCCAAATCGGAGGCGCTTGCGGTCGTCAACCAGGCGGGTGCAGCGATTACCGCCGAGCCCAGTGTCGAACGCCTCACCCAGATCGTCGTCGATGCCGGCGTGACGCTGACCGGCGCGGAATTCGGCGCCTTCTTCTACAATGTCGACGATGGCGAGGGCGGCAGCTACATGCTCTATGCCCTCTCCGGTGTCGACCGGAAGAACTTCGAGAAATTCCCGATGCCGCGCAATACCAAGGTCTTCGCGCCGACCTTCGAAGGCGAAGGCATCGTGCGCTCCGACGACATCCTGCTCGACCCGCGCTACGGGCAGAATGCGCCGCATGCGGGCATGCCGAAGGGACATCTGCCGGTCAGGAGCTATCTCGCCGTGCCGGTGAAATCACGTGACGGCAGCGTCATCGGCGGCTTGTTCTTCGGCCACGGGCAGCCCGGCCGTTTTTCCCAGGCGGCCGAGGCAAGCCTCGTCAGCCTGGCCGGCCAATCAGCCGTCGCGATCGACAATATCCGGCTCTTCCGCGCCGCCAAAGTCGAAATCGACCAGCGCCGCGACATGGAAGATCAGCTGCGCAAACTCAATGAAATGCTCGAGGTCCGCGTCGCCGCCGAGATCGCCGAGCGCCAGCAGGCCGAAGCCGCACTCCAGCAGTCGCAGAAGATGGAATCGATCGGCAAGCTCACCGGCGGCGTTGCCCATGACTTCAACAATCTGCTGCAGGTGATCTCCGGCAATCTGCAGCTTCTCGGCAAGGACGTGGCCGAGAACGGCCGGGCCAAGGAACGCATTTCCAACGCGCTCGCCGCCGTCGAACGCGGCTCGCGGCTGGCAAGCCAGCTGCTCGCCTTCGGCCGCCGCCAACCGCTGGAACCGAAGGTCGTCAATATCGGCCGGCTCGTCACCGGCATGGACGACATGTTGCGCCGCGCGCTCGGCGAAGAGATCGAAGTCGAGACCATGGTCTCCGGCGGCCTCTGGAACACCTTCGCCGATCCGATCCAGATCGAGAACGCATTGCTCAACCTTGCGATCAACTCCCGGGACGCGATGGACGGCGCCGGTAAGCTGACGATCGAGGTCGGCAACGCCTTCCTCGACGATTCCTACAGCCGCATCCATCCCGAAGTCACCGCCGGCCAATATGTCGTGCTCGCCGTCACCGATACCGGCTCCGGCATGACGCAAGAGATCATGCAGCAGGCCTTCGAGCCCTTCTTCTCGACGAAACCGGAAGGCAAAGGCACCGGTCTCGGCCTGTCGATGGTCTATGGCTTCGCCAAGCAATCCGGCGGCCACGTGAAGATCTACAGCGAGATCGGCGAAGGCACGACCCTCAAGCTCTACCTGCCCCGCTCGCTCCAGAGCGAAGATCGCGTCACCACCACCGACGCCGTGCCGGCAACCGGAGGCACGGAAACCATCCTCGTCGCCGAGGATGACGAGGGCGTTCGCGCCACCGTCATCGAAATGCTGTCGGATCTCGGCTATCACGTGCTGAAGGCCAAGGATGCACAAAGCGCGCTCACCGTTATCGAAAGCGGCGCCCATATCGACCTGCTCTTTACCGATGTCGTCATGCCCGGCCCATTGAGGAGCCCGGAGCTGGCGCGTATGGCGCGCGAGCGTCTGCCTGATATCGCCGTGCTCTATACATCGGGCTACACCGAAAATTCGATCGTCCATGGCGGCAGGCTCGATCCCGGTCTCGAACTGCTCTCCAAGCCCTATACGCGCGAGGAACTCGCCCGCAAGATCCGCCACGTGCTTGCCAACCGGCCGCAACACCGCCAGGGGGCGGCAGATGCCGCGGTGCCTGTTGCCAAACATCCCGAGATCGCAGCTGAAAAGCTGAAGTTGTTGCTCGTGGAAGACGACGCCTTCATCCGCATGGACACGGCCGAGATCCTGCAGGATCTCGGCTATGAGGTCATCGAGGCCGATAGTGGCGAACGGGGCGTGGACATCCTCGGACACACCATTGTCGACATCATCGTCGCCGATATCGGCCTGCCCGGCATGTCGGGCCTGGTCTTCGCCGCCAGGGCGCGCGAGGCCTTTCCGTCGGTCGGCCTAGTCTTTGCCACCGGCAACAGCAGCTTGCCGATTGCAAACCGCTTCTCCGGCTCGGTGCTGCTGGCGAAACCTTTCAGCAGCACCGCGCTCGAGCGGGCGGTCAAGACCGCCGTCCAGCAGCGGCCCGTCGGCTAGCCCACGACGCCCTTTGCTGATTATTTACCCGGTGCCGTTGAACTCGGGATATTTGCGCATCCGATCCACCTCGCTGGTGCAGCTGTCGTCGCGCGCCGTCAGTTCGATCGAGATCGTGTCGGCAAGGTCGAGACGGCCGTTGCCGTGATGATTGCCATTGTCATGACGATTACCATCGTCATGACGGCTGGCGCCATCGTGATAAATGGGAATGCGCGCGCCGCTCTGGCTGACCAGCACGGCATCCCGCTCGAAACCTCGCTGCACCAGCCAGTCACGCGGCGCCATCAAGCGGATGTCGACCTCGTACGAATGCCCCTTCCCTTGCTTGAGACTGACGGTATAGGTGACCGGCGATACCTGGCCGTTCACGTCGATCGCGCCGTTTCCATCGGCTTTGACGATGTGTTTTTCCATGTTCTCGGCTCCTTCTTTGTGCGGGCCTGTGTCCAGGCTTTTCCCATCGGAAACCTGATAAAATCGGCTTTTGTTCCCGAAACCGGCCGTTGCAGACCATGGCGGGCGCCGGAACTTTTGGGCTCCGTACCGGTTCAATTCCTTTGAAAACCAGCAGGGCAAAACCAGAGGAGGTTGAGATGCCGAGAGGTGATAAATCCGACTATACCGACAAGCAGAAGCGCAAGGCCGAGCATATTGAGGAGAGCTACGAGGAGCGCGGCGTCTCCGATAAGGAGGCCGAACGGCGTGCCTGGGCAACCGTCAACAAGGAAAGCGGCGGCGGCAACAAATCCGGTTCCGGCCGCGGCAAGAAGGATACGCATGAATCCTCCGAAAAGGGCGGCCGCATCGGCGGCGCGGCATCCGCCGCACGCTCGAAGGAGGAGCGGTCCGCTTCTGCGAAGAAGGCCGCTGCGACACGCAAGCGCAATGAACATCACAGCCCCCACTAATGAGGGACAGGATGAGCGGTGGCTTGCCGCTGCCTGCATCCTGCACCCGCACCTGGTAAAGGATTTTCGCTATGGCCAAAGCGCAGAAGAAATGGTCGCAGGACGTCACCGAACACAGCGATGCGATGGACCTGAAGGAAGGCGTGTTCAAATCGGACGATCCGAAGAAGATTGCCCGCTCCGTCAAGCGCTCCGCCGAGAAGAGCGATCGCCGCAAGGCTAGCCCCTTCCGCGCGGCCATGTCGATGCTGACCTTCTACATCAACCGTGCCGGCGACCACCTGACGAAAAAGCGGCGCGGCACCCTTGAAAAAGCCAAGGACGAATTGCGAAAAGACTTCGGTCGCCAACCGAAGGATTGAGCAGTCATGGCATACGAGCTTTATTACTGGCACGGCATTCAAGGCCGCGGGGAATTCGTGCGGTTGGCGTTGGAGGAAGCCGGCGCCGACTATATCGACATCACCCGCCAATCCGGCCGCGGGCGCGGGACCGGCGCCATGTTCGAGATCATGGAGAGCCAAAGCGAAGCGCATATTCCCTTCGCGCCGCCCTTCCTGAAGGATGGCGACCTCATCATCCCGCATGTCGCCAACATCCTGTTTTACCTCGGCCCGAAGCTCGGCCTCGCGCCCGAGGACGAAGGCCTTCGCCATGTCGTCAACGGCCTGCAGCTGACCGTCACCGATTTCGTCGCCGAAGTGCACGATACGCATCACCCGATCGACACGTCGCTCTACTACGAGGACCAGAAGCCGGAAGCCAAAGCCCGCTCAGCCGCCTTCATCCGCGAGCGCATTCCGAAATTCCTCGGCTATTTCGAGCGTGTGCTGCGGCAGAACCCAAAAGGCTCGGGCCATATGGTCGGCGATACGCTGACCTATGTCGACCTCTCGCTCTTCCAGGTGATCGAGGGCCTCTCCTATGCCTTCCCGAAAGCCATGGCGAGCCGCAAGACTGATTACCCCGGCCTGCTGGCGCTGCACGACGCGGTGGCGAAGCGTCCGAATATCGCCCGCTATCTCGCCTCTCCCCGTCGCCTCGCCTTCAACGAGGAAGGGATTTTTCGGCACTATCCCGAGCTCGACAGCGCGGGATGAGGCAAGAGCCGTTTAGGCGAGCGGCACGGCCGCAGCGAAGAAATTTTCCCAAGGATCCTTCGGCCGGGTCTCCAGTTGCTGCGGTACGTTGCCGAGCGTGAAAGCGGCCGGACCTCTCACCACGTTCAAATCCGGCCAATCGATCGGCATCGAAACCGGCGCGCCTACTCGTGCTCGCGTCGAATAGGCCGCGACCGCCGTATTGCCGCGGCCGTTGCGGAGATAATCGATGTAGATATGCCCCCCGCGTTTCGCCTTCGTCGCGGTTGCCAGATACTTCTCCGGCGCGTCGGCCGACATGCTTTCGGCAAGCGAATGGGCGAAATCCTTCACCTCGGCCCAGCCGGCCTTCGGCGCAAGCGGCGTCACCACATGCAGCCCCTTGCCACCCGATGTCTTGACGAAGGCGGCTAGGCCACGCGCCTCCAGCCGCGTCTTCAATTCTAGCGCTGCTGTGATGACCGCGCACCAGGCCACGTCCTCGCCGGGGTCGAGGTCCATGGTGATCATGTCGGGTTTTTCCCAATTGTCGGTGGTGACGCCCCAGGGATGAATTTCGAGCACGGCCGATTGCACCAGCGCCACGAGACCGTTGAAATCGCCGATGCGCAGCAGCTTTTCGCCGTCCGGATCCTCCGGGTCGGCGATCTCCTCGATATGCGGATTCATGCCTTTCCAGGCATGTTTCTGGAAAAATCGTTGGTGGCTTTTTATCCCATCCGGCAAACGCAGCAGCGCCAGTGGCCGGTTGACGACATAGGGCGCCATGAACGGCCAGACCGCCGCGTAATAATCCGCGAGCGCCTGCTTCGTCACGCCCTCATCCGGCCAGTAGAGCCGGTCGGGATGGGTCAGCGAGACGTCAGATGCTGGCGGATGTCTGGGGTTCATTCTTCGATCTCGCGTGTGAGGAAATCAAGTAGCCTGTTTTCCTCGGCCCGCAAGCCCCGCAGCGGCTCGTTACCGCTCTCGACCAGAGGATGGTCGTTGCCGGCGAGTGCGATGATCGCCGGATGGATATAACTCGAACGCGAGATCGCCGGCGTGTTGTGCAGTGCCTCGGCCGCGGCTTCCGACATCTGCTTGACCGTCGGCCGGCCGCCTCCGGTAATCGCCTCGCGCGCCGCGCCGAAAGCCGCCAGCGAGCCGGCCCAGGTGCGAAAGGTTTTCGCCGAGATGGGAATGCCCGATATCTCGGCGAGATAGGCGTTCAACCGGCCGGAATCGATCGGCTTCAGCGCCCCGCTTTCATCCTTCCAGACGAAGAGCTGGCGCCCGGGTAGGTCGGCTATTTCCTCCAGGATCTTCTGCAGCCTGGGATGTTTGAGACTGCGCTGGACGCGTTTGCCGCCCTTGGCGCGGAATTTCAATTCGATCCGCCCGTCGACGATCTTCAGGTGGCGCTTCAGCAGCGTCGTTGCGCCATAGGTGCCGTTCTCCCTGACATAGGCCTGGTTGCCGACGCGCAAATGCGCCTCGTCGAGCAGGGTCGTCAAAGCCGCAAGCACACCGTTGACGTCCTCCGCGCCGGTGTCGAGATGGCGCAGCACGGTGCGGCGTATCTTCGGCAGCGCCCGGCCGAATTCGATCAGCTGATGGAATTTTCCCGCACTGCGGAAGGATTGCCATTCCTTGTGGTAACGGTATTGCTTGCGCCCGCGCGCATCGATGCCAGTCGCCTGCAGATGGCCGTTATCATAGAGGCAGATCCACACATTCTCATAGGCCGGCGGCAGACCGAGCGCACCGATGCGTGCCCGCTGTAATTCGTCAGCGAGCGTCGTGCCGTCGGGCATCACATAGCTGAAGCCCTTGCCTTTCCTGCGTCTTCGGATGCCTGGTTCGGTATCGCTGACATAGACGAGACCAAGTTCGGTGATGGCTTCGGCATTCATCTTCGCTGCGACCTGTTACCTGCTCCTGCGGCCGAACTGGAACCACCGCCGACGCTCGGCTTTTGTCGCATCCTTCGGCGGCTCGGTCTGGCCCTTCGGCGCGAAGACCGCCACGCTCTGGGCATAGACGATGACCGGATTCTGCGGCTCGTGCACCTTGAAGGCGTCCGTCTCCGCGCCCGTGTCGAGAACCCTCGACCACTGTTTCAGCCCATTCACGACAGGCAGGTGAACCTCGCAATCGCCACCGGCATTGAAGATGAGGAAGAGGTCGTCCATCGTCTCGGTGTCTGGCGCATTCACGCTCCTCGAGACATAGACCCCGAACACCTGCAATCCGTCGTCGTTCCAAGCCCCATCGTCCATGAAGTTGCCGTCCGGCTTGTACCAGGCGATCTCGATGCGGCCATCCTCGGCGGTCTCGCCGGTCAGGAACCGCTCCTGCCGCAAGACGGGATGGGCCTTGCGGAAGGCGACGGCCTGCCGGCAGAAATCGAGGAAAGGGTCGTCGAGCCCCGCCCAATCCGTCCAGCCGATCTCGTTGTCCTGGCAATAGGCGTTGTTATTGCCGCCCTGGCTGTTGCCCACCTCATCGCCGGCAAGGATCATCGGAACGCCCTGGGAGAGCATCAGCGTCGCCATCATGTTGCGGCGCCGCCGCGTCCGAAGGCTGTTGATGTCGTCGTTATCCGTCACTCCTTCGGCACCCATATTGTCCGAATGATTGTCCGAATGTCCGTCCCTGTTATCCTCGCCGTTCGCGTCATTGTGCTTGTCGTTGAAGGAAACAGTATCCATCAGCGTGAAGCCGTCATGGGCTGACAGCAGATTGATCGATGATGTCGCACCGCGATCCGAGTGGTTGAACTGTACCGCCGAGCCGGTGATGCGCTGCGAGATCTCCGACACCATGCCGCCGTCGCCCTTCCAAAAGCGGCGCACGTCGTCACGAAACTTGTCGTTCCACTCACGGAAGGGGTGCGGGAAGCCGCCGACCTGATAGCCGCCGTCGCCCACGTCCCAGGGCTCGGCGATCAGCTTGACACCGGCGAGGATCGGATCCTGGCGGATGGCTCCGAAAAACAGGCCCTGCCTGTCGAATTCCATATCCTGGCGGCCGAGCGTGCTGGCAAGGTCGAAGCGGAACCCGTCGATATGCATGACGCCGACCCAATAGCGCAGACTGTCGAGCACCATGCGCATCACCATAGGATTGGCGGCATTCAGGGTGTTGCCGGTCCCTGTTGTATCGAAGGTGTGGCGAGGATCGTCGGGTGAGAGGGTATAATAGCTGGCATTATCGAGCCCGCGGAAGGAGAGCGTCGGGCCTTTCTCGCTGCCTTCAGCAGTGTGATTGTAGACGACGTCCATGATGACTTCGATGCCGACGGCATGGAACTTCTTCACCATGGTCTTGATCTCGGTGATCTTGTCGCCGGACATGTAGCGCGATTGCGGCGCGAAGAAGCCGAGCGTCTGGTAGCCCCAATAATTGCGCAGGTTGTTTTCCAGGAGATAACGATCGTCGAGGAAATACTGGATCGGCAAGAGCTCGATCGCCGAGATGCCGAGCTTGACGAGATGGTCGATGATCGGATCGCTGCACATGCCGAGAAAGGTGCCGCGCAGCCTGTCGGGCACCTTCGGATGGGTCATCGTCAGGCCGCGCACATGCGCCTCGTAAATGATCGTATCAGGCCAGGGACGGCGGATCGCCTCTTCACCCGCCCAGTCGAAATCCGGATCCTGCACCACGCCCTTGACCATGAAGGGGGCGCTATCACGTTCGTCGAAGGAAAGATCGTCCTTGCCGATCTGGTAGCCAAACAGCGCGTCGTCCCATTTCAACTCGCCCGTCACCTGCTTCGCATAGGGGTCGAGCAGGAGCTTGTTAGGATTGAAGCGATGACCAGCTTTCGGATCGTATGGACCATGGGCGCGATAACCGTAGACGGTTCCCGGTCCGACGCCGGCGATATAGCCCGACCAGATATCGCCTTCACGCTTGGGCAGCGGCAATCGCGCGACCTCCTTCTTGCCGTCCGGCGAAAAGAGGCAGAGCTCAACCTGTTCTGCATGCGCTGAGAATACCGCGAAATGGGTGCCCGAACCCGTATATTCCGCCCCGAGCTCCGGCTTGAGGAAGTCGAGTTCTGAAAATGAATAGCTCATAATGCCCCGCTCGATAAAAAGACCATGCGGGAAACGTAACGGCGGCTCGAAAGTTCCCTTGGCTTGCAAGGGAAGATCTCTCGAGGAGGCGGAGACTAAGGCATCAACTGTCCGCCGTTGACCTCGATAATCTGTCCGGTGATGTAGCCAGACAGCGTCGGCGATGCGAGGAAGAGATAGGCTCCAACGCAATCCTCGGAGGTGCCGACGAAGCCCATCGGGATCGACTTGCGCTGCAGCTCCATCTGCTCGTCATTGGTATAACGTTCGTGGAAGGGCGTGGCGATGACACCCGGCGCCACCGCATTGACGCGGATCCTGTCGGCGACGAATTCCTTGGCATGGCCGCGGGTGATCGTCGAGACGAAACCTTTGGACGCCGCATAGAGGATCGCACCATTGCCGCCGCCGTTGCGCGCGGCGATCGAGGTGGTGTTGATGATGAAGCCTCCCTGCTTCTTCAGCCAGGGATGCGCTGCACGCGTTGCCGCCAGCACCGAGCGGGCGTTGAGGTCCATGACCGCGGCATAATGCGCGTCGGTATATTCCGAGGTCGGCTTGCGCCCCAGCATGCCGCCGGCATTATTGATGAGCCCATCGAGATGACCGAAGGTCTTCGCCGTCTCCTCGACGACACGCTCGGTCTCGCCCTCCCTCGACACGTCGCCCTGGATCAGATGCACGGTGCCGCCGGCAGCACGGATCTCCTCGGCAAGTTTTTCCGCCGGTTCGCGGCTGGCATTGTAATGCACGCCGACCTTGGCTCCTTGAGCCGCGAAGGCACGGGCGAGTGCCGCGCCGATGCCGGTCGAGGCGCCGGTGATCAGCACGGCTTTGCCGGACAGGTCCGGCAGCTTGATGGATGCGAGCGATTGCGCAAGTTCGACCATGGCGACGAATGCCTCCCGAAAAACCAAGGACATAGGTGATGAAACGAATAGGAGAAGTCTTATCTAGGGGAAATCGACGAAGGGCAATGCACGAAAGGGCGAGATTTGCGTGAGAGGCCGAGGCTGACGAGCGGCGATGTGCTCGGTCGCCGGGAAAATCAGTCGGTCTGATGTCCGCGATTTTTCGTGACCGTCGGCATGCCTGCCGGCCTCAGATGTTTCCTCAGCGCCGCGATCCTGAAGATGGCGTTGGCAGCACCATAACCACGATAACCGCGCCGCTCGACGATCTCGAAGAACAGGCCTTCGCCATAGGTCGGGCTATAGAGCTGGAAATATTCGCCGTGCTCATCGCGATCATAGAGGATGTTGCCCGCCTTGAGGCGCTCGGCAAATTCGGCGTCGAGGCCGAAGCGGGCTTCGAGATCGTCATAATAGTTCGGCGAAATCGCCAGTGAGACGAAACCGTTTGCGGCAAGGGCTGCTGCAGTGGCAAAGATGTCGTGCGTCCTGAAGGCCAGATGCTGGATGCCGGAGCCGAAGGTTTCGGCGATGAAACGGCCGGCCAGCGTGTTGCGGTTCTCGGCGCCGTTCATGGTGATGCGCAGCGAGCCTTCCGCATTCTCGACCACCTGGCTCCTGACGATGCCCGAGGGATCGACGATATCGACCATCGGCGTCTTCTGCACGTCGATCAGCGACGTATAAAACAACAGCCAGGTCAAAAGCTCCTCATATTTCATCGTCTGCGCCATATGGTCGATCGACTGCAGCCCGGCCGGCTGAAGAGGGATATGGTCCTCGATCGCGTCGAATTCGATCTCCCAGATGCGACCGAGTTCGGTCTTGCGGTCGAGGAAATAGAGGATGCCGCCGCCGACGCCACGCACCGCCGGCACCTCGATTTCGCCGGCATCGAGCGATTGCTCGAATCGTTGGGCGCCGAGCGCAACGGCGCGTCGCAACGCTGCCGTTGCATCATCGACCATCAGGCCGGCGGCATAGGCCGAGGTGCCGTGGACGGAATAGGAGGCGCTGGCAAAGCCCTTCTGCTCGGTATTGACGACGAGGTTGATGGCGCCCTGGCGAAAGACGGTCACGCGCTTGCTCTTGTGTCTGGCCGCTCTTCTAAAGCCGAGGCTTGCAAACAGCGCTTCGAGCTCTGGCGCCTCGTCTTCAGCGGCGGTGAACTCGACGAAGGAGATGCCCTCGACGGCTGCGCGGGGCGGCATTGGAGGCACCGGCAGCGCACTCTGCGGCTGCTGCCGCTTGACCTGGTCGCCGAGATAGATCAACGAGCGGCGGCCGTCGACGGCGATTGCGCTCGCAGACCCGCCGCGGAATTGATCGTTGAAGATCTCCAGCGACAGATATCCGTCATACCCCGTTGCGGCGACAGCCTTCATGAAGTCGAGCACCGGCAGATCGCCTTCGCCGGGCATGTTGCGGAAGTGCCGGCTCCAATAGAGCAGATCCATGTCGATCAGCGGCGCGTCGGCAAGCTGGATGATGAAGATCTTCTCCTTCGGGATCGAGCGGATCGAGTTGACGTCGATCTTGCGCGACAGCGTATGAAAGCTGTCGAGGACCAGGCCGATATTTGGATGATCGGCCCGCCGGACGATCTCCCAAGCGTCGCGGTGATCATGGATGTGGCGGCCCCAGGCGAGCGCCTCGTAGCCGACGCGCAGACCGCGCCCGGCGGCCCGCTCGCCGAGTTCATGAAAATCTGCCGCCGCCCGGTCGAGACCGCCGAGCGACGCTGGCGAAACGTTCGAGCAGACGAGCACGAGATCGGTGCCCATTTCCTGCATGACGTCGAACTTGCGCTCTGCCCGGTCGAAGGTGCGGCTGCGCAGCGGTTCCGGCATGCCTTCGAAATCGCGAAACGGCTGAAACAGCGTGATCTCCATGCCGAGATCGCGCACCATCCGGCCGACCTCCTTGGGGCTGGCGTCGTAGATCAAAAAGTCGTTCTCGAAAATCTCCACCCCGTCGAAGCCGGCCCTGGCGATCGCCTCCAGCTTGTCGCGCAGGTCGCCGCCTAATGAAACGGTCGCTATCGATGTCTTCATCGCAGGAGTCCTTTCGCGACAGTGATCGGGATGGGAGCGCCCTATGCCGCCTTTGTCTTGGCGACGAGCCGTGACGCCGCCTCGAGTGCGAACTCATAGCCATCCGGCCCGAGGCCGCAGATCACGCCGGTCGCAGCAAGCGAGATGTAGGAGTGGTGGCGAACGGTTTCGCGGCGATGCACATTGGTGATGTGCAGTTCGATGATCGGGCCTTCGAAGGTCCTCAGCGCATCATGGATGGCGAGCGAGGTATGGGTATAGGCACCGGCATTGATGACGATCGCGTCGGCCGCATGGCGGGCTTCGTGGATCCAGTCGATCAGTTCGCCCTCGTGGTTGGATTGCCGGAAGTCGACACCATGCTTTCGGCCCGCCGGGCTCGCATGGCACATGGTTTCGATGTCAGCGAGTGTCGTGCTGCCGTAGATATGCGGCTCGCGTTGGCCAAGCAGATTGAGGTTGGAACCGTTGAGAACGAAGATCGGCTTCATGTCAGAATGCTTTCCTTGGATTTGTAGCTTGCAATGTCGGTGAGAATTTTCCGGCTGCGAGCGCCTCGTAACGATCGTGGAGATCGATCCGGCTTCCCGATGCGGCAGCCTCCGCCACGGCAAGCGTCGCGATCAGCGTACGGGCGCCATCCTCAACGGTGAGCAGCGACTCCGCCTCGCCGCGGACGACATCGCGGAAATGGTCGAGCTGGGCGTGGTAGGGATCGATGAAGCTTGCAAGCAGCCGCTGGGACCGGATCGGCTCGTTCCAGTTCTGGCTACCCTCTGCCTGCGCCCAATGGACCAGGGTCGGAAATTCCAGAGAACCGCGGCTGCCGACGAAGCGATAGTTGCTCTCTCCGCTGAACGGAAACTCGACTGCTTCGCCGGCCCCCTGCTCCGTCGTCCAGGGGGAAACCGCGCTGTCGCTCGCAAAGAAGGTGCCGATGCAGCCGCTATCGAATTGAAGCAAGGCGCCGGTGGTATCTTCAACCGGGAACTGCCGCTGCCGGTTTGAGGAGATGGCGCTGACACCAAGGATCTCGCCTGCCGTGTAACGCAGGAAATCGATCTCGTGAATGAGGTTGATCAGGATCGGTCCGCCACCCGGCTGCGTGCGCCAGGGGGCGATGCGGAAATACTCATCCGGCTTGTAGGCCGCCCAGATGGCGGAGACGCCGACAAGATTGCCAATCAACCCTTCACGCAGCAAGCGTCTCAGCGTCTTGACCTGGTCATGATGGCGGCGATGATGACCGACGAGCGTCCGGACATTGTTTGCGCGCACTTCCAGGAGCAGATCGGCGGCGCTTTCGAGCGTATCGGTCACCGGCTTTTCGATCAGCATATCGATCCCGAGGCGCGCGCATTCGATACCGATTTCGGCATGGCTCTGGTTGGGCGAGGCAATGATGACGGCCTGCGGCCGTGCTTCATCGAGCAGCGACTTGTAATCCTTGAAGACCGCAATACCCGGATATTGCGCCGAGATGCTGTCGCGGTTGACGTCAGCGATACCGGCAAGGTCGAAATCGGGATGATCGATGATCTTCTTGATGTGTTTGCGGCCGATCAGGCCTGCGCCGATGACGCCGATGGAGATATTTGCCATGCTTTCAACCATTCCGTTCCAGTCACAAGAGGGTTTGCAGGCGGGTGCGAGAAGCAACCGCATCCGCCAATGGATTTTCCGAGATGATTTCGATGACCACGTCGCCGTCGAAGCGAAGATCTTCGATGGTCTTCAGGATCGGCCGGAAGTCGATCTGTCCCGAGCCGATCGGCGCGTGCTGCCATTTGCCGTCGTCGGCATCCGAGAGGTGGATGACGCGAACCCTGTCCTTCAACATTTCCAGGCCGGCGGACGGATCCTCGCCGATCGCCCGGGCATTGGCGACGTCATAGACGACGTCGATATTGTCCCGGCGGCAGCGGTCGAGCATCGATCGGATCGAGGCCGCATCCGGGAAGACACCGATCGGGTGGTTTTCGAAGAGAAGTCGGATTCCGCAGGCGGCGGCGTGGTCCGCCAGCCGGACGAGGCAGTCAGCGACGATATCTTCCAGCACGCCCGGTGTCGCGGCGATGAGCGCGTGTTTACGCCCTGAACTCACCGTGACATAGCGGCTGCCGAGAAAGGCGGCCGCTTCGATTGCTCTGCCATAGGCGCCGACAGCAAACTCCGTCACATCGGGCATAGGGCTGGCGAGATTATAGTCGCCAACCGGCAGGTCGAGCGCGACCAGCTTTCCGCCAGCAGCGGCGATGCCGTTCCTGAGCGCGATCCAGTCCGTCGAACCGTGATCACGGATATTGAAATGCGGATCACTGGCAAGCAGCTGGAATTTCCTAAAACCCTGATCCGCCAGCCTGGCGATGGCCTCGGCCGCCGTCGCGTTCCAGACGAAGCCGAACGTATGAACACCGTAATCGAGTGGCATTATTCTCTTCCCGCTCTCAGTGCCCGAGAATCTGTCCGAGAAAAGCGCGCGTGCGCTCGTTCCGGGGCGCGGTGAAGAATTCCTCGGGCGACGCCTCCTCGATGATCTCGCCATTCGCCATGAAGATCACACGATCGGCCACGGCGCGGGCAAAACCCATCTCATGGGTCACGCAGATCATCGTTCGCCCTTCGCCGGCGAGCGAGACCATTGTGTCGAGCACTTCCTTGACCATCTCGGGATCGAGCGCCGAGGTCGGCTCATCGAAGAGCATCACCTTTGGATCCATGCAGAGCGCGCGGGCAATCGCCACACGCTGCTGCTGACCGCCGGAAAGCTGCGCCGGATATTTGTGCATCTGATCGGAGATGCGCACGCGCTCCAGATAGGCTCGCGCAACCTCTTCCGCCTGTGCTGCCTTCATTCCGCGCACCTTCATCGGTGCAAGCATGCAGTTTCTCAGAACCGTCATATGCGGGAAGAGATTGAACTGCTGGAAGACCATGCCAACCTCACGACGGATGGCGTCGATCGAGGCGCCTGTCTTCAACTCGATACCGTCGACCACGACCCGGCCGCTGGCGAAATTCTCGAGATAGTTGATGCAGCGGATGAGGGTCGATTTCCCCGAGCCGGAAGGCCCGCAGAGAACGACCTTCTCCCCCTGCTTCACCGTCAGGTTGATGCTCTTGAGAGCGTGGAAGGCGCCGTAATATTTGTCCACGGCTTCCATGACGATCATCGGATCGACAGCGGCATTGTCCGCAATTGTCACCATCGCATTCACGGCGTCTTCCTCATCTGCTTTGTTATTGAACGGTGAAGGGGATATTAGGCAGCGAGTCCGGGAAGTCGGGCGCGTCCTGGCCAAGCCATTTCTGGTAGATCTTCTCGAGGCGGCCGTCGGCGCGCGCCTTGTCGATGAAGGCGTTCAGCTCCTCGACAAACTGCTTTTGACCGGGACGCACGGAGATGCCGTTATATTGGCGGTTGAACTGCAGTTTCTTTTCGAATTTGAAGTCCGGCGCGATCTTGGCGATGCTGAGGAAATAGGTGTTGTTGGCGCCGAGCGCGTCGACCTGACCGGAAAGGAAGGCCTGGATGGCGGTAGCATCGTCATCGAAACGCTGGATCGTCGCGCCTTCCGGAGCGTTCTGCGTCACCTGCGTATCCTGTGCCGAGGAGCGCGCAACGGCAATTCGCAGGCCCTTGAGATCGGCCGGCGCCTTGATATTTGTCTCCGGCTTGGCGAGCAGCATGATGTCGATCGCCGAATAGGGCTTGGTAAACTGCACCACCTTGGCGCGGTCGGGATACATGCCCATCACTGCAATCAGTGCATCGACTTTGTTGGTCATCAAGGTCGGGATACGATTGGCGACGGCAACACGGTTGAACTCGACCGGCACGCCGATTTCCTCACCGAGAAGCTTGGCGAAATCGGCATCGAAGCCGGCGCTCTGATTGTTTTCGTCGACGAACCCCCATGGTGGATTCTCGCCCTGGATACCGATCACGATCTTGCCGCTGGCCTTCAGCTCCGCAAAGCTCTGCGCATCAGCCTTGCCGGCGCCGAATGCGACGACAAGGCCAAAACCGATCGCGCCGACTGCCCCCCAGGCCTTCCTCAACATATTGGTATTCTTCATCATTAGGCTTCCTCCTTGCCCTTAGCGTTATTCCCTGCGCGCGCTAGCGGGCGCTCGCAAAGCGTTTTTCCAGTTGGAAACTGAAGTGCGACAGCGGCCAGCAGAGCGCGAAGTAGAGCGCGCCGACGAGGCCGAAGACGATGAGCGGTTGATAGGTCGCGTTGGAGACGATCTGCCCGGCCCGCGTCAGCTCGGTGAAGCCGATAATGGCGGCAAGCGACGTACCCTTGACCAGTTGCACCAGGAAACCGACGGTGCTTGGCAGCGAAATCCGCAGCGCCTGCGGCAGGATGACGTCGACGATACGGGTCCGGTATCCGAGGCCGAGCGCCTTGGCCGCTTCTTCCTGCCCCTTCGGCAGCGCCATGATGGTGCTGCGCCAGATCTCCCCGAGATAGGCGCTCGCATGCAGCGTGAGGCCGGCGGCAACGGCGACCCAGGCGTTGACCGTGATGCCGATCAGCGGCAGGCCGTAATAGATGACGAAGAGCTGCATCAACAGCGGCGTGCCCTGAAAGACGATGATGAATGCGGTCGCCATGGCTCGCAGCGCCTGGAACGGTGCCGTGCGGATCAGGGCGATGCAGAGCCCTCCACCGGCACCGCAGACGAAGGCAATCGCCGCGAGCAGGATCGTCCAGCGGAACGCTTCGAGCAGGATGACGATCTGATTGAGGCCGAGTGTCTGAACCATCGCCGTCACCGCGTCGGATAGGAGAGAAGGCCGCGCTCGATCAGGGAGAAAAGCCCCGTGAGCATGGCGGACATTCCGAGGTAGAGACCGGTCAGGGTCAGGTAGACCTCGAAACTGCGAAAGGTCGTCGATTCCAGCTGCTGGCCAATGCTGGCTAGCTCCATCGCCGATATCGAGGCGACAACGCTGGAGGTCAGCATCAACAGAATGAACTGGCTTGCGAGTGCAGGAAAGCTGACGCGCAGCGCCGGCCGCAGGATGATATAGCGGAACACCTGGAAGCCGCTGAGGCCGAGCGCGCGGCCTGCCTCGACCTGGCCCTTCTGGATCGATTCCACCCCGCCACGGATGATCTCGGCGGCATAGGCGCCGCCGTTGAGACCAAGCGCGACGATGGCGGCGGTATCTGGCGCGAGCCTGATCCCGATCGACGGCAAGCCGAGATAGATGAAGAAGGCCTGAACCGGAAAGGGAGTGTTGCGGATGATCTCGATGAAACACTTCACCAGCCAGACGAACGGCCCGATCCCGGTCCGGCGCAAGCCCACGCAGAGAAGGCCGATGGCAAAGCCCATCGCCATCGCCTTGGTCGAAATCGCAAGCGTCAGCCAGCACCCATAGAGAAGCCGGGGCCAGGCGGCAAAAATAACGCTGAAATCAAATTGATAGCTCACGGTGAGCTCCTCCCGTCGCTGCAAGCGCCTTCTCCGTCCCCGGCCCTCACACGCAAAATGTTCGCTTGCGTACATAAGTAGCCAGATGATGAAATATCTGTCAACTCCCTGGGAGGATTAATGCCAATCTGAAATATTTCTTTTTCTTTCAATTATTTAGTATAACAACCTGATCTACTTTGAAGATTCAATCTGACATTTTTTCTTGAATATTCACCGATGCCAGCCTCAAAAAATTGTTCGAAATGGTTCAAAATTCATTCCTTGCTATGCAAGTAAAAGCCATCTCACGTGGGGATCGGCTCAACTGGCGGTTTTTGGAATGTTCGAGGGCGGCCATGCTTGCAAAGCGAGGCAAAGGCCGCGATAAGGGCGATTGCATTGGCTGGTCAGCGAGGAACCATGGCTGAGAGTGCGGTTAAACCCGGCAAGTCGCAGGCGACGCAAAAATATCAGCGTCAGCAGCGGACGAATGATCCCGATCAGACCCGCGCAGACATCCTCGAAGCGGCCGAGGGTGAGTTCGCCCGGCATGGCTACGCCGGCACGACAATCGACAGCATTGCCCAGAAGACCCGCCGCAGCAAGCGGATGATCTATTACTACTTCAACTCGAAGGCGAAGCTCTACGTCGCCGTGCTCGAAAACGCCTATGCGCGCATCCGCGTCGCGGAAGCGAAGGTCGACCTCGGTGAGGAAGATCCACGCCAGTCGCTGAAGAACCTCGTGGACTTCTGCTTCGACTTTCACTTCGATCATCCGACGTTCGTCAAATTGATCATGAGCGAGAATCTCAACGACGCAAAATACCTGCCGGCCTCATCCCTGATCGGCGAATTGCACCGGCCGATCCTGCAACGCATCGATCAATGCCTGCGTCTCGGATACCAAAAGGAACTATTCCATCAGGCCGTTACGCCAATAGAGATCCATATGACGCTGAGCGGTCTCTGCTTCTTCAATGTTTCAAACCGTGCCACCTTCTCGGCGATCTTCGATGTCGATATGACATCGGCGGCAGCGCGGCGAGCCCGCAAGCAGCAGATCCTGCTGACGATCCTTGGGCGGCTGAACACGACGATGGAAGGCTTCGTTTCGGATTTCTCGTAAAGATCGGTCCTTCGCAACCGCCGCACCACAGAACAGCCCGGCGTCGTCTCATGGAGCCACGCCAAAGGCCGGCTGCGGTTTTTGGCGGGCGAGTGGCGGGAATGCGAGGGCGATCGCGGCCGCCCCCAGACCGACCGTTGCGGAGCCGATGAACAGCCAGGAATAATTGGCGAAGGTGTCGAAGATCCAGCCGCCGACGAGAGGGCCGAAGGCCATGCCGAGGCTGGAGAGCATCGTCGCCGCACCAAAGACCGTGCCGATAATGCGCGGCCCGAAATATTCCCGCGCCAGCACCGCATAAAGCGGCATCACACCGCCATAGGCGCTGCCGAAAATGATGGCGAGCGCATAGAATTCGCCGAGCCGGCTGACCAAGAGATAGGTCGCGAGTGCGGCCGCCTGCACCAGCAGGCCGGCGACCAGCACCGGCTTTACCCCTATCCTATCGGCAAGGCTGCCATAGAGCAGCCGACCACCCAGTCCGGCCAGACCTTCGACGCTGTAGATGCTGACGGCTGCCATCGGTGCGACGCCGCAGATCGTCGCATAACTCACCATATGGAAGATCGGCCCGGAATGTGCCGCGCAGCAGGCAAAGAAGGTCAGGCCGAGCACGATGAATTGCGGGGATCGGAAGACTTTCGACAGCTGGGGCCTGGCGCCGTCGGCTGCGAACTCGGTTCCGGTTTCAGCGGTTTCGGCCGGTGGACGCCTGACCAGCAGAGCGGCCGGCACCAACAGCAGCCAGGCGCCGATACCGATCATCAGCATGGCGGGCCGCCATTCATAGGCCGAGATCAGCCAACGCGCGAAGGGCGAGATCGTCATCGGCGCAACGCCCATGCCGGCGGAGACGAGCGACACTGCAAGGCCGCGGTTTTCGTCGAACCACGCCGTGGTCGCCGCGATCATCGGCGCGAAGAAGGTGCTGGCGGCGAGCCCGACGAGGATGCCGTAGGTCAGCTGGAACTGCAGCAGCGTCTCGGCCCGGCTCGCCAGCACAAGCGCCAGGCCGAGCAGCACCGACCCGATCATCACGACGACGCGCGGGCCGAAGCGGTCGCTTGCCGCGCCCCAGAAGAAGCCGCCGAAGCCCATGACGATGAAATTCAGCGTCATCGCGCTGGCGATGCCGACATGCGACCAGCCGGTCGCCGTTGCGATCGGCCCCTGGAAAATCGCCAGCGAAAACATCGCGCCAAGCGCAACGCAGGTCATCAATGCGCCCGCAGCGACGATGACCCAACGATAGGAAACACTCATGGCTTCATAACCTCCATGCCGACAGAGTGATCGCGACGCATGCGGCAAGCCTACCGCACTCCGCGCCTGCAATCCAAAGACGTTTGAACCGCTGCGATTTCGACAGCGCGCTCACATCTTTTTCGTCGCACTTAGAGAGTACGAAACATCACCAATGCATCGACATAGCCCTGCGTCGGATGAAGAAACACACCGGGAAGACGACCGACGATTTCGAAACCGAGCGATTGCCACAGCGCGACGGCGCGTTCATTGCTGCAGACGACGAAATTGAACTGCATCGCCCGAAAACCCCTGGCGCGGGCATGCTGCAGGGAATGGTCATGCATCCGGCGAGCGACGCCGCGACCGCTCGCGGCGGCGTCGGTCATGTAACCGCAGTTACAGACATGCCGGCCGCCGCCGGCCTGATTGGCCTTGATGTAATAGGTGCCGAGGATGACGCCATCCTCTTCCGCGACGAAAGTCTCGCGGTCCGGTCCCATCCAATAGGCGAGTGCATCGGCTTCGGAGAGATCACGATCGAGCGCATAGGTTTCGCCGGCGCGGATCGTCGGACCGATGATCCTCCAGATCGCGTCTTGATCGTTCTTATCTGCGGGGCGGATCAGCATGCCCGATGTCTACAGAAGCCTGATATGGCTTGCAACGGGTGGGCGGCCTCCGGCAAATGCCGGAAGCGCCTCCCTTTCGAGCGACATCAAACCCTTTCAAGCGCGATCGCGATGCCCTGCCCGACGCCGATGCACATGGTCGACAGCGAATATTTTCCGCCGGTCTCACGAAGCTCCAGCGCCGCCGTGCCGGTGATGCGTGCACCCGACATGCCAAGCGGATGGCCGAGCGCAATCGCGCCGCCATTGCGGTTCACCCGCGCATCATCATCGGCAATGCCGAGCGCGCGCAACACTGCCAGCCCCTGGCTGGCGAAGGCCTCGTTGAGTTCGATCACGTCGAACTGTTCGGCGGTCATGCCGAGCCGCGCCATCAGCTTGCGTGAGGCCGGGATCGGCCCGACACCCATCACCCTTGGCGGAACGGCGGCGGCAGCACCACCGAGAATGCGGGCGATCGGCGTCAGGCCATATTTCCGGGCCGCCGCTTCCGAAGCGACGATCAACGCCGCCGCCCCGTCATTGACGCCGGAGGCATTGCCGGCCGTCACCGTGCCGCCCTCCTTCTTGAAAGGCGTGGCGAGTTTCGCCAGCGTCTCGATCGTCGTCGCCCGCGGATGTTCGTCTTTTTCGACGATGACGGGATCACCCTTACGCTGCGGAATGATCACCGGGGTGATTTCCTTCGCCAGCCGTCCGTTCGCCTGGGCGGCCGCCGCCTTCGCCTGGCTTCGCACCGCGAAGGCATCCTGGTCCTCACGGCTGACATGATAGTCCTCGGCAACGTTCTCACCGGTCTCCGGCATGGAATCGACGCCATATTGCTTCTTCATCAGCGGATTGACGAAGCGCCAGCCGATCGTCGTGTCGTGGATTTCGGCGGCGCGTGAAAAGGCCGTCTCGGCCTTCGGCATGACGAAGGGCGCGCGCGACATGCTTTCGACGCCGCCGGCGACCATCAGCTCGGCCTCGCCGGAGCGGATGGCCCGCGCCGCCGTGATCACCGCGTCCATGCCGGAGCCGCAAAGCCGGTTGATCGTCGTGCCCGGAACTGAGATCGGCAGGCCGGCCAGCAGCGCCGACATGCGCGCGACATTGCGATTATCCTCGCCCGCCTGGTTGGCGCAGCCGAAGATCACATCATCGACGGCTTCCCAATTGACGGCGGCATTTCGTTGCATCAGCGCTTTCAGCGGAATGGCGCCGAGATCGTCGGCGCGCACTTGGGACAGCGAACCGGCGAAGCGGCCGATCGGCGTTCTGACATAGTCGCAGATAAAGGCTTCGGTCATGGCTTTTCCTCAGAGTTGCGGGACGACGAGGTCGCCAACCGGCCCTTCGACGTGCAGCGGCGCGCCGGTCATCGCCTGCAATTCCTCTTGCGACATCGCGGCGAGCTTTTCGCGCAGGACGAAGCGTCCCTTGACGATGTCGATGACGGCGTGGCTCGTATAGACGCGGGTGATGCAGGCAACGCCGGTCAGCGGGAAGGTGCACTTCTCCACCAGCTTCGGCTCGCCCGTCTTGGTGACGTGTTCGGTGATGACACAGACTTGCTTGGCGCCGTGCACCAGGTCCATGGCGCCGCCGACGGCCGGCACGCCTTTGCTGCCCACCCGCCAGTTGGCGAGGTCACCGCTCTGAGCCACCTGATAGGCGCCGAGGATCGCGACGTCGAGGTGGCCGCCGCGCACCATGGCGAAGCTGTCGGCATGATGGAAGAAGGCGGCACCCGGCTTCAGCGTCACCGCCTTCTTGCCGGCATTGATCAGGTCCCAGTCCTCTTCGCCCGCCGCCGGCGGCTCGCCGAAATTCAGGATGCCGTTTTCCGTGTGGAAGATCGCCTGACGGCCGGGCGGCTGATATCGGGCGACCATTTCGGGAAAGCCGATGCCGAGGTTGACATAGGCGCCGTCGGCAATGTCCTGCGCGGCGCGCCAGGCGATCTGCGCGTTGGAAAGCTTGATGTCTTCACGAGTGTCGATGGTCATACGTAGGCCACTCCGGCTCGAATGAGCTCTTCTTCCTGTTGGGGATTGGGAACGGCGACAACGCGGTCGACGAAGATGCCGGGTGTCACCACGTGTTCGGGATCGATGCCGCCGGCCGGCACGATCGACGAGACCTGGACGATCGTCTTTTCCGCCGCCATGCACATCAGCGGATTGAAGTTGCGGCCGGCCTTGTTGTAGGTGAGGTTGCCCTGGATATCGCCGATTTCAGCCTTCACGATCGCAAAGTCGGCCTTCAGCCAGCGCTCCTGCACATAGTGGCGGCCATCGAACTCGGCGATGACCTTGCCGTTGGCCAGTTCGGTGCCGTAAGCCGTCGGCGTATAGAAAGCAGGGATGCCCGCCCCGCCGGCGCGGATGCGCTCGGCAAGCGTTCCCTGCGGCACCAGCTCGAGCTCGATCTCGCCGGCTAGATATTTATCCGTGAAGGCGCGCGGATCCGACGACCGCGGAAAGGAACAGATCATTTTCCGGACCAAGCCGGCATCGATCATCGCGGCGATGCCGATGCGCCCGTTGCCGGCATTGTTGTTGATCACGGTCAGGTTCTTCGAGCCCTTGTCGATCAGGGCATGAATGAGCTCGATCGGCGCGCCCGAGCCACCGAAACCACCGATCATGACGGTCGCGCCGTCACCGATCTCAGAGACGGCTTCCGCCGTGCTCCCGACTGTCTTGTCCATGCGGGATCTCTCCTTGGCTATGCGATCGGGAACTGGTTCCCGTCCTTCGAGCGTCAGGGATAAAGCGCAGCGGGCCGGACGGCAAGAAGTTTGTGCGATATTTGACATTTGTTCGTATATCGCACAATAAGGAGTGGTCGGGCGCAGCCCGAGCAATCGATCCAGCGAATCGATTGCAGCGACGAATGCCCGAAGCGCAAGCGAAGGGCGAAGCACGATAGAACGCGGTCCGACAGGCAACCCCAAGACAGGAGCCCACCATGCGCGAAACGGATTTCGTCAGCGGTTTTGCCCGCGGCCTGAAAGTCATTGAAGCCTTCGGTGAGACGCGGCAGCGGCTTTCCATTGCCGAGGCGTCGAAACTGACGGCGCTCGATCGCGCCGCCGTGCGCCGCTCGCTGCTGACGCTCGCCGAACTCGGTTATGCCGATTACGACGGCAAGTTCTTCACCCTGACACCGAAGATCCTGCGGCTTGGCCATGCCTATCTCGCGGCGACGCCGCTGCCGGCGCTGCTGCAACCGCATCTCGATCTTCTCTCCGAAAAGGCCGGCCAGAGTGCCTCGGCCTCGGTGCTCGACGGCACCGAAATCGTCTATGTCGCCCGCGCCTCGCAGCGCCGCGTCATGTCGATCAATTTGACCCCCGGAAGCCGCCTGCCCGCCTACTGCGCCTCGATGGGCCGGGTGCTGCTTGCGGCCCTTTCCGAGAGCGAGGCGCGCGCCATCCTGGCCCGCAGCGAGCTGAAGAAGAACACTGTGAATACCAGAACCGATCCGGAGGAGCTCATCACAGAATTCCGCCGTGTGCGCGCCGAGGGCTACGCCATCATCGATCAGGAGCTGGAGATCGGTCTCTGCTCCATTGCCGTGCCCATCGACAACGACCGCGGCGAAACCGTCGCGGCGATCAATATCGGGGCGCCGGCCGCTCTCGTGCCGGCCGCGGAGATGAAGGAGCGGTATCTGCCGCTGCTGAAGGAAACGCAGACCGCATTGCGACCATTACTGCGGCGGTGACGGCAAGCAGTTCCAGCAAAAGTCCGCAGCGGTTTTGCGTCCGGAATACGTAAAGAAACAGATGGAGCGGCCCCGAACAGGGGCCGCTCGCAATCGTCAATGCGTCAGGTCGAGCGCGGCTGTGAGGTCGCCCATCGGCGGCCGATCATTGTTGCGCAGCGCCTTGTCGCGGGCGAGGATGCCGGGCAGCACCGGCAAATCATAGCGCGCGGTGATGAAGCGGATGATCGAGGTCGTGTCGTACTGGGTGTGATCGACCATGCCGCTCTTGGCGAAGGGCGAGATGATGAAGGCCGGAATGCGGTTGCCCGGGCCCCAGCGATCGGCCTTCGGCGGCGCGACGTGATCCCAGAAGCCGCCATTCTCGTCATAGGTGACGATGACGAGCATATGGCTCCATTGCGGGCTCTTCTCGAGGTGGGAGACGATATCGGCAAGATGCTGGTCGCCGCTCGACACGTCGGCATAACCGCCATGTTCGTTGAGGTTGCCCTGCGGTTTGTAGAAGGAGACCGCGGGCAGCTTGCCATCGTCGATATCCCTGAGGAAGGCTTCGCCGCCAAGACCGCCATCCCTCAGATGTTCGGCGCGCGCCGGCGTGCCTGGCGCGAAATTGGCGAAATAGTTGAACGGCTGGTGGTGGAACTGGAAGTTCGGCACCGGCGTGGCGTTCTTGCCGTCGAGGGCTGCCTGCCAGGCGCCGCTATACCATGCCCAGCTGACGCCCTTCAGCGACAGCAGGTCGCCGATGGTGATTTCATGCTGCGGAGGCAGCGTCGTTGCGGCGGTGGGATCGGCATAGGCCGGATCGCCGTCCTTGGCCGGCGGATTGGCGCTCGGCTGGTAGGGCGGCTGCATGGTGTTGACGGCGTAGAAGTCGGGGGTCAGCGTGCCGTCGGAGACGAATTTCGGGGCGCCCTCCAGCGCCGACTTCGGGCCGTTTTCCGCCACAACAAGCGACGTGCCGTCCGCATCGACCTTGGCAATGGTCGGCTTTGCCGGGTTCTTGTCGGCGTCGGGATAATAGGGCGTGCAGGCGCAGACCAGCGCGAAATGATTGAGGAAGGAACCGCCGAAGGCGCCCTGGAAGAAGTTGTCGGCAATGACGTATTTCTTGGCGACCTGCCACATCGGCAGGACGGAGCCGTCGTAGTGCCCCATGACGAGGCTGCCGGAATCGGCCCAGGCGACGAATTTGTCGTTCTTGCCGCCGTCGATCTGCATCTGCTCCTGGTAGAAGCGGTGCCAGAGATCGCGGGTGATGACCGAAGGCGACTGCGCAAAACCGTTGGGATCGTCGATCTCAAAGGTGGCGTTGGCAAGATGGGCCGACTGCGCCTCGGTGACGGCAGGCGTCACGCCTTTGGCGGTGAGGCCGCCCCAGGCGGGCGGCAGTTCGGATAGCGGCTGGCCGTCGCGGTCGAGCTGGCGGGCGTGATCGACGGTCGCGTTCGAGAGCCCGTCGACGCCGGGAAAGCTGCCGTAGAGATTATCGAAGCTGCGGTTTTCGGCATAGATGACGACGACATTGTCGATCTTGTCGTAACCGGCGGGCGTCGCATGGGCTGCCGTTGTGATCGCAAACGGCACGATGGCCGATCCGGCGAGACAGATGGAATGGAGGGTCTTCAGTCTTTTCACGTCAGTTCCTCATGGCTAGGGGGCGTTGGCTAGAGGGAGCGGAGAACGCTCGGGGGCGTCCAAACGCTATTCCGGCCGTCTATCAACTTTGTGACATCGGGGGTTGGCGTGATGCCGCAGGCGATAGCCGTCATCAATTTGTTGCAACCAGGTTCGATCATGGAGCAAACCAGTCTTAAGCTATTGGAATCCTTATCATGGCAATCAAGACCATCTGGCTTGTGCGGTCCGGCCTGGCGGTGAGCATGGGTGCTGTGGCGCTCTGTCTTGCCAGTCTTCCGCTGCGGCAAAGCAGCGCGGCGACCACGGCCGGCCTGCATCCCGGCCCGATGTCGCGCGCCGAGGCCTTTGCCCGAGCCGAAACGCTCACCGCGCTCGGCCGCAAGATATTCTCGGATGCCTCGCTGTCGGCCTCGGGGCTCCAGGCCTGCGCGTCCTGCCATGATCCGGCTCACGCCTTCGGTCCGGCATCGGCCACACCGGTCGAAATCGGCGGCCAGCATATGGACCGGCCGGGGCTGCGCGCCGTGCCGACGCTGCGCTACCTCCAGGCGGTACCCACCTTCACCGAGCATTATTACGATTCCGAGGACGAGGGCGACGAAAGCGTCGACAATGGCCCGACCGGCGGCCTGACCTGGGACGGCCGTGTCGACCACGGCGCCGATCAGGCGAAGATCCCGTTGCTTTCGCCCTTCGAGATGGGAAACAAGGATGCGGCCGAAGTGGTGGCAAAGCTGCAGAAGGCAGCCTATGCCGATGACATCGAGGCGGCATTCGGCGAGACGGTGTTCGACAATCCCGACGATGCCTTCGACGCCGCCGCCGAGGCGCTCGCCACCTTCGAACAGAGCGGCCCGGATTTTTATCCCTATTCCAGCCGCTACGACGCCTTTCTCGCCGGCAAGGCGACGCTGACAGCGCAGGAGCTACGGGGGCGGCAGCTGTTCGAGGATCCGGCCAAGGGCAACTGTTCGAGCTGTCATCTGAGCGAGCCTGCCAATGACGGCGAACCGCCGCAATTTTCCGATTTCGGCTTCCTCGGGCTCGCCGCTCCCCGCAATATGGCAATCCCGGCCAATAGCGATCCGAACTATCACGATCTCGGCCTCTGCGGCCCTCAGCGCACCGACTTTGCTGGACGCAGCGACTATTGCGGCCTGTTCCGCACCCCGACGCTGCGCAATGTCGCTCTGAAGAAGAGCTTCTTCCACAACGGCTATTTCCACTCGCTGCGCGACGTCGTCTCCTTCTATGCGACCCGCGACAGCGATCCCGGCCGGTGGTATCCGAAAAATTCAGATGGCACGGTCCGTAGATATGACGACCTGCCGCAAGCCTATTGGGACAATCTCAACCAGGACCCACCCTTCGGCCGGAAGTCCGGCGATGCGCCTGCCCTCACCGACCCCGAGATCGACGACATCGTCGCTTTCTTGGGAAGCCTGACGGATGCCGATCTGCTGCCCAAGTCGGCCGGGCATTAGGAATGACGTCTTTCTCAACAATAACAATCAAACCGTCGAAGCATCCCCACTTGATGTATCATGATTTCCGATATACATCATTTTATCGGAAATCATGGGGGAATGATGGAACGCTCGTTTTTGACGATTGCCGCCGGCGAAAATAACGATGCGATCCGCGCCCTTTCGGCGCCGGCGCGGATTGAGATTCTCAAGCTGCTCTGTGCCAAAGGGCCGATGAATATCAACGACATCGCACGCGCGCTTTCCCTCCCCCAATCCACCGTCGCAACCGGCATCCAGATTTTGGAGGACGCCCGGCTTGTCGATTCCCAGCTGGCGAAAGCCCGCAAGGGAAATCAGAAGATCTGCTCGGCGATCTACAGCGAAATTCTGATCAGCTTCGAGGAAAGTGCTGCCCAAAGGGCCAACAATATCATCGAAGTCGAGATGCCTGTGGGGTTGTACACCAGTTGCGACGTCCATGCGCCTTGCGGTCTTTGCTCGACCGAGAGCGTCATCGGTCCCCTCGATGTGCCCGACTATTTCCTCGATCCGCAGCGCATGCAGGCCGGGCTCGTCTGGTTCGGCCGGGGCTATGTGGAATATAAATTCCCCAACAACGCCAAGGTGTTGAACAAGGATATCCGCGCCATCGAGTTTTCGCTGGAGCTGTCGTCCGAGGTGCCCGGCACCAATCCGGACTGGCCCTCCGATATCACGCTCTGGGTCAACGGCATGGCGATCGGCACCTGGACATCGCCCGGCGATTA
The DNA here is from genome assembly GCF_047532935.1 of Rhizobium sp. IY2. NCBI lineage: Bacteria > Pseudomonadati > Pseudomonadota > Alphaproteobacteria > Hyphomicrobiales > Rhizobiaceae > Rhizobium > Rhizobium sp. IY2. The sequence continues at coordinate 591,898 of NZ_JBLKNU010000002.1, read as the reverse complement.
CGGCGACAAGCGCGGCGCCTTCACGCCGGCATGGTGGAAGCTCGAGGGCTCGCAATATGGGATGATGAAGACCTGGCGCATCTCGACGCGCGGAACCTTCATCGACGGCATCGCCGCATCGAATGTCACGCTCAGCGATCTGGCGCTTGCCCAGCACTCCTCGATCCGGCTTAGGGTCGGCATCGCCGAGAATGCCGGCCATACCGGCGGCGTGAATATTTTCGGCCGCGGCTTCGGAAATCATGGACGCGATATCATCATGCGGCTGCATGTCTAAATTATAAATATCGGAAATCTTGATTTAAATATCACGCTTCTTTCCAGATTTGACAACCAAAAATGCACGACAACATACTGTAATAAAACAATTATTTCCGAAAATTGAATTAGTATGATTAAAACCGCAACTCGGTTGACAGAACGACATTCCTGATATCAAGTTAGAGGCAAGAAAACAAAAATTCTGATATATAAACGGGAGGATCCGTTGAAGACGAATGTCGTTGCCCACCGCGATTTCCGCGTCGCGACCATTGACGCCAGGCTCTACAGTTCATTTCTCGAACATCTCGGCAGAGCGATTTACGGCGGCATCTATGAGCCCGGACATCCCACAGCCGACGAGGACGGATTTCGCCGCGACGTGCTCGATCTTGTGCGTGAGCTCGACACGCCATATTGCCGTTATCCCGGCGGCAATTTCGTCTCGGCCTATAATTGGGAAGACGGCGTCGGCCCGCGTTCGGAGCGCCCGGTTCGCCTCGATCTTGCCTGGCGCACCCGCGAAGCCAACCAGATCGGCGTCAATGAATTCGTCGACTGGTGCAAGAAGGCCAACACCAAGCCGATGCTCGCCGTCAATCTCGGATCACGCGGCCTCGATGCCGCCCGCAATTTCCTGGAATATTGCAATCATCCCGGCGGCACCTACTGGTCGGATCTGCGCCGCAAGCACGGCTGGTCCAATCCGCACGATGTCAAATTGTGGTGCCTCGGCAACGAGATGGATGGGCCCTGGCAGGTCGGTCACAAATCGGCCTATGAATATGGCCGGCTGGCGGATGAGACGGCCAAAGCCATGCGCGGCTTCGACAAATCGCTCGAACTCGTGGTCTGCGGCTCGTCCAATTCCGATATGAAGACCTATCCCGAGTGGGAAGCTCAGGTTCTCGACCAGTGCTATGACAGCGCCGACCATATTTCGCTGCACATGTATTTTGCCAATCGCGAGAAAAATACGCTCAATTATCTCGCCCGCGCGACGAAACTCGACCGCTACATCACCACGATCGGCGGCGTGATCGACTACATCAAGGCGAAAAAACGCTCGAAGAAGACGATCGGCATTTCCTTCGACGAATGGAATGTCTGGTATCATTCCAACCAGCAGGACAAGGAGATCCTGGCGCGCGACGAATGGCCGGATGCGCCGCATCTCCTGGAAGATATCTATAATTTCGAAGACGTGCTGCAGGTCGGCGGCATTTTGAACACCTTCATCCGTCGCTCCGACCGGGTGCGCATCGCCTGCATCGCCCAACTCGTCAACGTCATCGCCCCTATTATGACCGAGGACGGCGGTGCGGCCTGGCGCCAGACGATCTATTATCCCTTCTACTACGCTTCCCGATATGGCCGCGGCTCGGCCCTGCAGCTGGTCGTCGACGGCCCGACCTATGACAGCGACGAAGAGAACGACGTCCCCTATCTCGACGTATCGGCCGTGCATTCCGAAGACGGTAGGCAGCTCACCTTCTTTGCCGTCAACCGTCATCCGAACGCGGCGCTCGATCTCGACGTGCGGCTGGAAGGTTTCGGAGCCGCCCGGGTGGTCGAGCAGGTGGAGATGACCCATGGCGACCTGGAAGCCGTCAATACGGCTGCGCGACCGAAGACGGTCGCTCCGGTCAATGTCGAGACTGCGAAGGTCGAGGATGGACGGGTGCGGGCAGCGCTGAAACCGCTGTCCTACAATGTCATCCGGCTGTCGGTGTGACAGCCGCCGCCGGGTAAGCCCGGCTGGAGATATTCGGCTCACTGCGAGGAGGCAGGCGGGTCGGAGGGATGGTTCACTGAGGCTCTGCCTCTGCGAACCGACAACCGCGACGTACCCATGCGTGCCTTTGCGGCCGCCGTGTCGTCGCTTTCTAGGGAGGAGTTCATGCAACAGTGGAAGAGGCTCGCATTTGGCGTCGCGCTGGCCGCACTCGGCCTGACAGCGGCGGCCAAGGCCGATGACTACACCTCCTTGCCGCGCAAGGAGACGCTCATCGTCGAAAATCCGGAAGGGACGATCAAAAATCCCGGCTGGTTCAACATCTGGGTCAATGGCGGCGGCGGCGTATCGACCGGCCTGCAGCAGCTGACCATGGATACGCTCTGGTATATCGACCCCGAACAAGGGCTTGGCGGCGCGACCTGGGACAATTCGCTGGCTGCCGACAAGCCGCAATATAATGCCGACTTCACCGAGATGACTGTGAAACTGCGCAAGGGGCTCTTCTGGAGCGACGGCGTGGAATTCACGGCAGACGACGTGGTCTATACCGTCAAGACGCAGATGGATCACCCCGGCATGGTCTGGAGTGCTGCCTTCTCGGTGCAGGTGGCAAGCGTCGAGGCGACCGACTCCTCGACTGTGGTGTTCAAGCTGAAGAAGCCCAATTCGCGCTTCCACGCCATCTTCACCGTTCGCTGGAACGGCGCCTGGATCATGCCCAAGCATGTCTTCGAGAAAGTCGAAGATCCGCTTCGCTATGATTTCGCCAATCCCGTCTCGCTCGGCGCCTACAAGCTCAAGTCCTACGATCCCCAGGGCAAGTGGTATACCTGGGAGAAGCGTGACGACTGGCAGCGGACATCGCTTGCCCGCTTCGGCGAGCCGGCCCCGAAATACGTGACCTATACCGATCCCGGCCCGCCGGATAAACGCACCATCGCGCAGCTCGAGCACAATCTCGATATCATTCACGACAACACGCCCGAGGGCATGTTCACGCTGAAGGAAAAATCGAAGTCGATCGAGACCTGGTTCCCGGGCTTCCCCTTCGCCCATCCGGATCCGACACTTCCGGCTGTCATTTTCAACACCCAGAATCCACCCTTCGACAACGCCGATGTACGCTGGGCGCTTGCCCTGCTGATCGACATCAAGGCCGTTGACATGGCGAGCTACCGCGGCGCTGCGACGCTGTCGGCGCTCGGCGTGCCGCCGACGGCGGCCACGATGAAGGACTATCAGGCGCCGATGCAGGATTGGCTGAAGGATTTCGAGATCGATACCGGCAAGAGCAAGATAAAGCCTTATGACCCGACGGTCGGGCAACAGATCGCCGACATCCTGCGCAAGCAGCCGAAGTTCAAGGACCAGATCCCGACCGACCCGCAGGCAATCAGCGGTGCCTTCGGCTATGGCTGGTGGAAACCGGATCCGAAGGCTGCCGGCGAACTGCTGGAGAAGGCAGGTTTCAAGAAATCCGGCGGCAAATGGCTGACCCCGGATGGACAGCCCTTCAAGATCCGGATGACGGTCGAGGGCGACACCCGCTCGGTCTTCACCCGCGCCGGGACGCTGATTGCGCAGCAATGGGCCGCCTTCGGCATCGACGCCAAAGCCGTGCCGGCCGCGAAACTTTGGCAGACGGCGCTACAGCCCGGCGATTTCCAGGTGGCGATCGCCTGGAGCGTCGAAACCTGGGGCGGCGATCCCGATCTGTCGTTCTTCCTCGACAGCTGGCATTCGCAGTTCGTGGCCAAGAAGGGTGACAATCAGCCGCCGCGCAACTGGCAGCGCTGGAGCAATCCGGATCTCGATAAGATCATCGAAAGCATTCGCGGCATCAGCGCCGATGATCCGAAGGGCGTTGAGCTCGGGAAGGATTATCTGAAGCTGGTGGCCAAGGAAATGCCGACGATCCCGCTGATGTCGTATAACGTCTTCACCTCGATGGATACGACCTATTGGACCGGTTATCCAACGATATCAGACCCCTATACCGATCCGGTGCCGAATTGGGCCAACTCCAGGCTGATGATGGTCAAGCTGAAGCCGGCACAACCGAAATAATCCTCCCAACGCCGGCGCGAGTGTTGCGCGCCGGCCCCCTAATCGACGGGCATGTGGCATGTCCGTCGATCCTTTCCACTTGATGAAGGGAACCAGAGAGGAACCACCGCCCTATGACGTCCTATCTGATCTTTGTGCTGAAGCGGTTCGGTCAGTTTCTGCTTGTTGTATTTCTTGGCGTGACGATAACATTCTTCGTCACCCACCTGACCCCGATCGATCCGGTCGAAGAAAGCATAGGCGCCATCACCCAGATGGGGCAGTCCGATCCGAATGCGATCGAACTGATGCGCCAGTCGCTTCGCGAGCTTTACGGCATGGAGGGCTCGATCTGGCAGCAATACCTGCATTTCTGGCTGCGGCTTGCGACCGGTGATCTCGGTCCCTCGCTATCGGCTTTTCCCACCCCCGTTTCCACCATCATAATGCGGTCCCTGCCCTGGACCATCGGGCTGATGACGGTGTCGACCCTGATCACTTTCGTCCTCGGCAATGCGATCGGCGCGCTCGCCGGTTATTATCGGAAGGACATAGTGCTGAAAGCCGTCAGCCTCGTCTTCATCGCCCTGCTTCCCATTCCCTATTACATCCTGGCCTTCGTGCTTCTAATTGTCTTCGGCTATCTCTGGCCGGTGCTGCCGATCAATGGCGGCTACGAGATGAATGCCAATCTCGACCTCTCCTTTGCCCTCGTCCTCGATATCCTGAAACACTCAATCCTGCCGGCCTTGTCACTGATCATGGTCGGCGCCGGCAGCTGGCTGATCGGCATGCGCGCGCTCGTTTCCAACATCATCACCGAGGATTACGTCGTCTTCGCCGAGCTGGGCGGCGTTCCGAAGCGCAAGATTCTGCGCTCCTATATCGCCCGCAATGCCATGGTGCCGCAGTTCACCGGACTTGCCATGTCGCTCGGCGCGATCTTCAACGGCACGGTCATTACCGAAATCGTCTTCGGCTATCCGGGCATCGGAAACCTGCTGATCGAAGCGGTGCATGCCGGCGACTACAGTCTGGTGCTCGGCCTCAGCGCATTGTCGATCGTCGGCGTTGCCGCCGCCGTGTTCATCATCGACATTCTGAGCCCGCTGATCGATCCGCGCATCAAGGTGGAATAGAGCATGTTTACGATCGTCCGCGACCTCGCGCGCCAGAATATGGAATTCCTCAGCGGCCTGCTGCTCTTCGCCGTCATCGTCGGGCTGGTCATCATGTCCTACTTCTCGCCGTACGGCGCGACCGACATCTATCTTCTGCCGCCCGATATGCCGCCCGATGGCGAATATTGGCTCGGCACGACATCGCGTGGCCAGGATGTTTTCTGGCAACTGACGACCGCGCTCCGCAACACCCTGTTTTTCGGCATCGGCGTCGCCTTCATTTCACGCATCATTTCGCTGGTCGTCGGCCTCGTCGCCGGCTATGCCGGCGGCGCGGTCGACCGGGTGCTGATGGCCATCAACGACAGCGTCATGGTCATCCCGCAATTTCCGCTGCTGATCCTGTTCTATTTCGTGCTGAAGGACAGCATGACCTGGACGGTGCTGATCGTCATCATGGCCTCGCTCGGCTGGTCTTACGATGCACGCCTCATCCGTTCGGTGGCGATCAGCCTGAAGACGAGATCCTTCACCACCCAGAGTGTCTATTCCGGCATGAGCATGCGCAAGATCCTCGTCGAGGAGCACCTGCCCTATGTTCTGCCGATCGTCTTCGCCACCACGATGAACAACATGATCTGGTCGATCGGCATGGAGATCACCCTGTCGGTGCTGGGCTTCACCGATATCGAGACGCCGACCATGGGCATGATGATCTATTGGGCCAATGCGCATTCGGCGCTGATATCAGGCATATGGTGGTGGGTGGCCGCCCCCGTCGCCGTCATCGTCGTCCTCTTCCTGGCGCTCTTCCTGCTGTCCATGTCGATGAACGAATACAATGATCCGCGCAGCCGGCTCAACCGGATGGGAAGCTAGTATGGATCCTTTGGTCGAAATTGAGAATCTGAAAGCCTATTACCGTGCCTTCCTCTACGGCGTCGATCGCGAGGTGCGCGCCGTCGACGATATCAGCCTGACGATCGCCCGCGGCGAGGTCTATGGCGTTGCCGGCGAATCGAGCAGCGGCAAGACGACCTTGATCAAGACCATCGCCGGCGCGATCCGGCCGCCGCTGAGGGTCGTCTCGGGAAAGGTGACATTCCATTTCGACGGCGGCACCCAGGATATCTACGCGATGAGGCCGGAGGAGCGCCTGGCGCTGCGCTGGCGGCATCTGTCCTATATCATGCAGGGCTCGATGAATGTGCTCAATCCGGTGCGCCGGATCCGTCATTCCTTCACCGATTTCGCCTTTCGCCACATGAAGGTCGGCAGGAATGAGTTTTTCGAAAGGGTCGCCACCCATCTGCAACGGCTGAAGCTGGATCCGCATCTGCTCGACGCCTATCCCCACGAGCTCTCCGGCGGCATGCGCCAGCGCATGACCATTGCGCTTGCCACGATCCTGACACCGGAATTCATCATCGCCGACGAACCGACGACCGCGCTCGACGTGATCGTTCAGCGCGACGTCCTATCGATGATCCGCGAAATCCAACGCGAGATGGGTTCGTCCTTCCTGTTCGTCACCCATGATATGGGGGTTCATGCGACGGTCTCCGACCGCATCGGCATTGTCTATGCCGGGCGTCTTGTCGAGGAGGCGCCGACCGCCAAACTCTTCAACATGCCGCTCCACCCCTATACGCAGCACCTCGTCGGCAGCCTGCCGCGCATCGGTGATGCGACGGCCCGCCCTTCGCTGGAGGGTCGTCCGCCGAACCTCGCCATGCCGCCGGAAGGCTGCCGGTTTCACCCGCGCTGTCCCAAGCGCATGGAGATCTGCTCGCAGAAGGTTCCGCCGCTGGTCACCGTCGAGCCGCAGCGGCGCGTGGCGTGTTTTGCCGTTACGGGAGATCAGGTTTGAGCGCTCTTCTTCGTCTCTCGCATGTCACGAAAGTCTACCGGCAGGGCGGCATGCTCGGCCGGCGCCTGATCACGGCGGTCAAGGACGTCAGCTTCGAACTTGGAGCGGAGCCGGAGATCCTGTCGATCGTCGGCGAATCCGGCTCGGGAAAATCGACGATCGCGGCAATGATCCTCGGCCAGACCGAACCGACGGAAGGCGAGCTTCAATTCAGCGGCAGGACCGTTGCCATCCATAGCAGGTCCGAACGCAAGGCTTTCATGAAAGAGGTCCAGCCGGTGCTGCAAAACCCCTTCGAAGCCTTCAATCCGCTGAAACGTGTCGACCGTTATCTCTTCGAGACGGCCCTCAATTTTTCATTCTCGGGAAAACGGCCGGACCGGCAGCAGGCGGAGCGGATGGCGGATGCCGCGCTCGTCCATGTCGGCCTGACCCTTGAAGAAGTGAAAGGCCGGTTTCCCCACGAATTGTCGGGCGGCCAGCTTCAGCGCGTCGCCATCGCCCGGGCGCTGATCCCGCAACCCCGCCTGCTGGTGGCCGATGAACCGGTCTCCATGGTCGACGCATCACTGCGCATGGCCATCGTCAACCTCTTTGGCCGCCTGAAAAACGAGCTCGGTCTTTCCATCGTCTACATCACCCACGACCTCGCCACCGCCTATTACATCAGCGACAACATCATCATCATGCGCAAAGGCGAAATCGTCGAACGCGGACAGGCCCGCCCCGTCCTGGACAACCCGCAGCATCCCTACTCGCGCGCGCTCAAGGACGCGGTGCTGGCCGCCGATTTCAGTCCGGCGACCTAAGCAGGCGGCTTTCCTTCATAGGGCGCCGGCGAGTTTAGCGTTGCCTTAAAGAAACCGTGCAAGGATGAGTGTCTGTCATCCACGCCGGCAACCTGATGAAGTTTCGAAGAAATCTCGCTCGCTCCGCAATAAGCCATACCAGCGCATTCGCTCCCGCAATATTTGCGGCGATTATTGCAGCAATCGTCGTCTGGGTGGCAACGAACTGGCGGCTGGAGCGATCGCTGGCCGAGGAACGTTCGATCGTCGCCGGCGATCTTGCCACCATATCCTCCCGACTTCAGACGAACCTCAACAGCAATGTGAAGCTGTTGCAGGGGTTGGCGGCCGGCATCGCAGTCAATCCGGAGATGGGCCAGAACGGATTTTCCAAACTCGCCGCGCAGATCCTGCAGCCCGATTCACAATTGCGAAGCTTCGCCGCCGCGCCCGACATGGTGGTCAGGTGGGTCTATCCGGAGAAGGGAAACGAAAAGGCCATCGGGCTCGACTACCGCACCAATGAGAAGCAACGGGCTGCCGCGATGCTGGCGCGCAACACCCACAATATCGTTCTCACAGGCCCGGTGGAGCTTGTCCAAGGTGGAACCGCTTTCGTGGTCCGGTACCCAATTTACATCACTGAGGGAAAAAGCCAGATTTTTTGGGGACTGCTTTCCGGCATCATCGACATACCAAGGCTCTACCAGGAAAGCGGTCTTGGTTCGACCGAGCTTGAACTCGCCATCAGCACCGTGCCGGAGCCGAACAAGCCCAAACAGGTCTTTTTCGGCAGCATGGCAACCTTTTCCAGGAAGCCGGTCCTGGCATCCGTCGATATGACCTATGGCCGTTGGACCCTCGCCGCACTGCCGAAGCGCGGATGGGGCCAAAAGAGCGGGATCGGCATTTTTGAGTTCTACGCGAGCCTGCTGGCACTATGTGTCGTTGCGCCGATCGTCTGGATCGGCTTTCTGACCAAATCGCGCCAAAGAACGATCGAAAAGCTTCGCCTTCACAAGAAAAAGCTCGTTCGGGCCCGGCAGAGGCTGGAGTTCCTGTCCTTGCATGACGCATTGACGGGGCTTCCCAATCGACGATTTGTCGACCGGATGATCGCGAAACCGCCGAGACCCCGTGCACAGGATTGTCTGATCCTCATTCATATCGACCTCGACCGGTTCAAGGAGATCAACGACACGAAAGGCCATGCCGGCGGTGACGCGGTCTTGCAGGGGACGGCTTCGCGCCTTGCCGATTTGGCTGGTCCAGACGACGTTGCGGCTCGGATCGGTGGAGATGAGTTCATCTTCGCCAGCTGGAGCGCCGATCCGGAGCCGAAGGCAAACGCATTGGCCCGGCAGATTGTCGAGACCCTCGAGCAACCTCTCTTCATTGACGGTATGGCGTGCGTTGTCGGGGCAAGCGTCGGCGTCGCCTGGGAGACCGATCTCGGGCGGGACCTCGGCCAATTGCTCCTCGATGCCGATCTGGCCCTGTACGAGGCGAAGAAGGCGGGCCGCGGCCGCGCGGCGGTGTTTACCGAAGAGCTTCGTAGCGCCGCGATCCATTCGAAAGAACTGGCGGACGAATTCAATCACGCGCTCGATCGCGATGAACTCGTTGCATTCTTCCAGCCGCAGTTCGATGCCAGCACATTGGCCATTGCCGGCGTCGAGACGCTTGCCCGTTGGGACCACCCGCAAAAGGGCCTGCTCGCCCCGATCAGATTTCTCGACGTCGCGGAAAAGCTGGGGCGTAGCGGCGACATGGACAGGCTGATCCTGCAAAAGGCCCTGTTCGAGCTGACGAGATGGGACAGCCTGGGAATGCAAATCCCCCGTGTCTCAGTCAATATTTCAGCGCGCCGACTGGCGCAGGCAAATCTGCTTGCCGAGCTGTCCGAGCTTCCCATCGCCAAGGGTCGCCTGTGTTTCGAGCTGCTCGAGACGATCTCCTTCAACGATCTTCAACCTGTTCTCAACGAGATCATTCCGGCGGTTAAAAAGCTCGGCATCGAAATCGAGATCGACGACTTCGGCACCGAACATGCCAGCATCGTCAGTCTGCTTCGATTTGAGCCGCGACGGCTGAAGATCGATCGCGAGATCATCAAGCCGATCATCGCGTCTCCATCGCAGCGCCGTCTGGTCGCCTCGATTATCGAAATCGGCCGATCGCAGAACATCGACATCGTTGCAGAGGGCGTGGAGACGATGGAGCATGCGAAGATCCTGAAAGAGCTCGGTTGCCATATATTGCAAGGTTATGCGCTGGCACGGCCCATGACCTCGGAGCAATTGATTGAATTTTGCCGCGGCTCGCACGCGTTGCAGTCCGGTTGATCAGTTACGGTCGGCCTGCGCGACTATTGCTCTGACGCAGATCCATCAGGTTCCGGAAAGCGTCATCGCGCGGAGATACCGTGGTCGTCGTCGTCCATGAAGGACCATGAGCGTGCCCAACAGAGACATCGTCACCGTCACCGTCGCGCAGCCCGAGACGACGGATGGCGACGCTGACGCAGTGGAACCGGCTGTCTCTTGAGGTGTTTCTCCCGATCAACAGGGAGCTTCCAAATGACCTACGTCGCATCGCCAAGCTACGATCGTAACGACGCCAGCCGCGCGTCCAACCTCCGTCAGTGTCTCGAGACTGCCAGACGCCACCTGAATGAGACTTCACACAATTCGGAAACCGAGAAAATCGAGAGGCTCGTGGCTTCGGCCATCGAGGCGGGTTGGGAAGAGGATGAAGTGCGCCAGGCACTGAGCGGCGGCGAGGAGCAAGGAAACAAGACGCCGAAGCAGGAACGACCTGTCCCGACTATGGGCGTGGTTCCATCGTCATCCTTCTAGCGCATCGGCCCGAAAATCCGATTTTCGGAAAGCACGATGCGAGGATTGAAAGTGTTGGAGCGCCGTGCCTCCTTTTGGACGCACGGCGCTCTAACGAGGGGCATCAGCCACAGTTCCAGGCTTGTTCCTGGATTGGGACTGACGCCGTCATCAACAGCAATTGGCTGATGCGGACGTGCTAACCCGGTCCAGGAGGAGGAAGTTCGCAGTGCCTTATGTCTTCCGTCCGCATTCCCTTATTGTTTGGTGGCTGCCTTGAGCACGCCTTGCTGCAAATCCGCCTCGTCGGCAAGAATGGCGGCTGCCTCGTTGAGCAGGACGTCCTTGGCGTTCTTGCGGGCATTCTCGATGGCAATATCGGCGCTCAGGCTGCGCTCGCCTGCCTCCAGGCCATCATCGCCAAGGTCCTCGCCATCCCCTGCTTCGGCTCGATCCTTGAGCCGTTTCTCGCGAGCCGCCGCTTCTTTGCGACGTTCGGCTTCGTTGAGGGAAATGACCCCTTTTTCGCGCTGCGCCTTGAGGTCGGCAATGTCTTTCACCAGGCGCTGGAAGTCCGGATCGGTCTTGACCCGCGCATCATGGCGGCTTTGCAATGCCGGAAGCAATGTCGCGACTGTCTCGGCACGCGGGTATTTCGCGGGCTTGATCTCAGCCCACGGCAGCGCATTGTCATAACTGGTCTCGCCGAAAGCAGTCGGATCGGACAATCCCGGCAGGCTGAGATCAGGCGTCACGCCGTGCAGCTGCGTCGTGCCACCATTGACCCGGAAGAACTGGGCAATCGTCACTTTCAGCTCGCCGAATTCGGGTTTGCTATTGTGCACGATCTGGTCGAGATCGACGACCGTCTGAACGGTGCCCTTGCCGAAACTGGGTTCGCCGACGATCACGCCGCGACCATAGTCCTGGATCGCCGCGGCAAAAATCTCCGAAGCCGAGGCCGAGCCGCGATTGATCAGGACACCCATCGGGCCTGTCCAGACAGGCGCTGCAAGATCGGCGCTTTTGACCTCGACCTTGCCGTCGCTGCCGCGTTGCTGAACGACCGGCCCCTTGCCGATGAACAGACCGGTCAAATCGATCGCCTCGTCCAATGAACCGCCGCCATTATTGCGCAGATCAATGAGAACGCTGTCGACCTTTTCGTCCTTCAACTCGCCGAGAAGCTTGGCGACATCGCGGCTTGCGCTTTTGTAATCCTTGTCGCCCTTCCGCTTGGCGTCGAAATCCTCATAGAAGACCGGCAGCGTGATAATCCCGATTTTGCGCGTGGCATCGCCCGCCTTGACGGAGAGTACGGTCTTCCTGGCTGCCTGCTTGTCGAGGGTGATCTTATCGCGCACCAGGCTGATGACGCGATGCGTGCCATCGGCTCCGGCATCGGCCGGCAGGATATCCAGCCGCACGACGGAGCCTTTTTTGCCGCGGATCATCTGCACGACTTCATCAAGGCGGGTGCCCACCACTTCCTTGATCGCCCCATCCTTGCCTTGGCCAACGCCGGTAATGCGGTCTCCGACCGCAAGCTTGCCGGAGAGCTGCGCCGGTCCGCCGGGCACGAGCTCACGGATCGTCGTGTAGTCGTCGCGCTCCTGCAGCACAGCGCCGATGCCAAACAGCGAAAGCTTCATCGAGACGTTGAAATCGGCCGAAGCGGCCGCGCCGAAATAGTCGGTGTGCGGATCGATCGACGTCGAATAGGCGTCCATGAACGACTGGAACACGTCGTCGCTTTTAAACTTGTAAGCGCGCTCGAGCGTGTTTTCATATCGTTTGTCGAGTGTTTCGCGAATGGCCGCATCGGTTTTGCCGCCGAGCTTCAGCCGCAGCCAATCGCTTTTGACGCGCTTGCGCCAAAGCTCGTTGCTCTCGGCATCCGATTGCGGCCACGGCGCCTTATCGCGCAACACCGAAAAATCTTCCTGCGCACTGAAATCGAAGCCCTGCTTCAGCAGGCCGCGCGCATAGGTCATGCGGTCGACGACGCGCTGTTCATAGGCGTTGAAAATCGCAAACGGGATTTTCAGGTCCTGCTTTTCGATCGCATCGTCGATCTCGTTGCGATCGGCCATGAACCTGTCGACATCGGCCTGCAGGAAGAGCATGCGGTCCGGATCGAGCGACTTGATGAACCCATCCATGACCTTGGCCGACAAGGCATCGTCGAGCGGAACGGGTTTATAGCTATACCGCGACAGGAATTGCGCACTCAACTCAGCGGCCTGCGCCTGCCGCTTCAGCGGCTCCAAGACCGGCGGCGACGCGACTTCAGCATAGGCGGCCTGTGCGAGTGCAAGAAATGCACTGAGAAAAACGTAGTGTATGCGCATCCAGCGTCGATCCAATTCTTCATGCCTGTGGTCGATGTGTGATCTATGTGAGGCAATCATGGTTTTTTGGCAACCGGGTGGCAAATGGGATGGCTGAAAAGCCGCGGATTGCGGATCGCAGCTCCAATTTTCTCGATCTGATTCAGATGGCGGCGATTGTCGCATGCCGGCGGCCTCCAGAAGCAATTCATGGCTGCCGCGTGATTCACCCATAAGTGCGGCGAGGCGGGCCTCTGAAGCTGGAATTTGGGGGGCCGGTCACTCAAGATGCGTCAGGAGGTCGACGACCATCGGTCGCTGTCCTTTCAACAGTTTAAGCGTTGCGTCGGCTAAGGAAAACCAACCCGCGCGATCAACCTCCGGAAAGCTTCTTACCTGGCCCGACCTTGGCGGCCATTCCATTTGAAATTCGGAACTCCGAATCGCGTTCACATCCAGGACTGGATCAGCTTCGATCGACCACACGACGACAATCTTGCCGCCAGATTGCCGGTATTCGCCAAGCGGTCTGAATATGCCATCGATTGTTACACCAAGCTCTTCGGCAGCTTCCCTTTTCGCAGCCGCGAGTGCGTCCTCTCCAGGCTCGACCAATCCTTTAGGGATCGACCAGGCAGCCTCGTCTTTCTTCGCCCAGTAAGGTCCGCCCGGATGGACGAGAAGGACTTCGTAATTCTCGGAAGCGCGCCGGTATATGAGAAGTCCGGCGCTACGGATTGCCATTGCGTTATGCTCTCGCGTTGGTGGCGCGGCCATTTCGGGTGTAGGGCCGGCTCTCCCATCAACAAAGCGAACGAAGTTCGCCCTTCTATGTCACGAGGGCATTAAACTGCTGCGGCCTGGTCGGCAGCCCGCAATCCGCTTTGCCACGCACCATGGGCTGTCGAGAAGTCGGACTGATGCGTCGCCTCGCCGGCGAAAAACAGCCGGTCGCCGACGGGACGCGCCAAGACTGCGCGTGCGCCCGCATGGCCGGGCAGCGCATGGCTGTAGGAGCCGCCTATCCAATCGGTATGACACCAGGAAGAGGCTGCCAGGGGCCGCAGGTGGTGACGAATATTGCTCCCCAGCAGCGACGACAGCTGGTCCAGGGCGAAGGCGAATGCTTCCAGTAAACCCGCGCGTTCGATGACGACGGCGCCATTTCCGCCAAAGAAGCCTTCGACGACCGGCCGGCCGAGCGGGCGGATATAATAGCTGCCGGTCTCAGCATTTCGCGGGTCGCCGAGCAGATGGGTTTCCGGCTCCAGACCATGATTGCCATGGAGTTCCAAAAACAGCTTGTCTGCGAGGCCAAGCGGCAGCTGACTTGCGGCGTGGAGGTGATCGTCGGCCTCCGGGTCGAAGATAATGGCTCCGCGGGCTAGAACGTTGGTCGATGACGTGATGATTGCCGCACCGGATGTGACAGGACCGCGGTCGGTCTCCAGCTGGACGCCGTTCGCGGTCAAGGTCACGGCTCGAACGGGCGTCGAAAGGCGCAAGGCCACGTTGGGAACGGCGGCGCTGATCAGACTTCCGTAGCCTTCCCGCACGCGCCAATTGGCATCGGTTGCCGCATTGTCATAGGCAAGAAAGTCAGAGACCGAGAGCCGATCGAGCGGTGCGCCGTTCAGATATCCGCTGAGCGACTGGCAGTAGGCGTTCCATTCGCCGCCCGACTCCAGCGCGTCCGAAGCCCTGTCGCTGGCGGGAGGATTGACGCGCATCCGCTCCTCAAGCGCGTTCCATGCAGTCGCCGCAGCCGCCCGCTCATCCGGCGTGAAGCCGAGATTGCGCCACTGGCTTTGCCACGCCGTGCGCCCGCGCTCGATAGTGAACCCGGCTGCACGGCCAATGGCGACGAGAGGATTGCGCTCGGCAGAATGCAGCCAGCCGCAACCCATATCCAGCGGCATCCCGGCCATTTCGATTGTCCAGGCGCGTCCACCCACGCGGTTGCTGGCTTCCAGGATGACGACCGAGCGGCCGGCATCGACCAGCTTTTTTGCTGCTGCAATGCCGGCCGCGCCAGCGCCGACAACAGCAACCTCGTAATCCATCGTCGCCCTCCGCCGCTGCGTCGCCAGCTTGATACGACACAAGCTTTACATCTAGGCTGCACCCGCTTCAACGGGCCCGAAAGCCTGCTAGTATGCTGACATGACATTCTTCGAAACACTTGTTGCATTGCTGGCGGTTGCCATCCTGCTGCTGCAGGTGACGCGCCGCATGCGGCTGCCCTACCCGGGCATTCTGGCTGCCGCCGGCGTCGCCGTGGCAATGCTGCCTGGCGCGCCGACGATCCCGATTGATCCGCCGACGGCGCTCGCCTTGTTCATCGCCCCCGTCCTTGTCGACTCGGCCTATGACTTCCCGGTGGGTGCGGCGCGGCGCATGCTGCTGCCGCTGTTCTTCTATGCCGTCGTCGCCGTTCTCGTCACGACAGGTGTCGTCGTGTCGATCAGCATGCTGACTGTCGGGCTTCCGATTGCGGTTGCGGTCACGCTGGGCGCAATCGTCGCGCCACCTGATGCGGCAGCCGCCACGGCGGTCCTTTCCAATTTGCCCGTCGCCCGCCGTGTGGATGCCCTGCTCAAGGGAGAAAGCCTGTTCAACGACGCGACCGCGCTGCTGCTTTTCGGGGCCGCGCTCACTGTCCAAGCGCGGGGCGGGCTGGATGCCGGGACGGCGCTTCAGGTGGCTATCGCCGCACCGGGAGGGATCCTATTCGGCATCGCTTTCGGCTTTGTCGTCTCGCGGCTTCGACCGATAACCGAAAACACCGTCGGCGGGACCCTGTTTCAATTCGTCTACGCATTTTCGACCTGGCTGATCGCCGAGCATCTGCACCTGTCGGCCGTCCTTGCCACCGTGGCGAGCGCAATGACCATCGCCACCCTTTCTTCGGTCGAGGATTCGCCACGCATGCGGGTGCATTCCTTCGCGGTCTGGACGACGGTCGTGTTCCTCTTGAACGTGGTGGCTTTCCTGCTGATGGGGCTGCAGGCGCGCCGCATCCTTGAGGCGATGTCGGCTGAAGAGCTTCAGCGGGCGGTGGGATTTGCCGCGATCGTGGTGGTCGGCGTCATCCTGGCGCGCATGGCGATGGCGTTCCTGTTTCACGCCGTCGTTGCGACCCGTCACCGGCGCGGCCGTGAATTGGCGCCTTTCACATCCGGGGAAACCTTGCTGGTGGGTTGGGCCGGTATGCGCGGCCTTGTTACGCTGGCGACGGCATTCGCACTCCCTGCCGACTTTCCCGAGCGAGACCTGGTCGTGCTCACGGCTTTCGCGGTGGTGCTTGCAACCCTGGTCATTCAAGGGGCGACCCTGGCACCGATGATCCATCTCCTGAAACTCGGTCGGCAGGCAGAAGTGCGCGATGAACTCAAGGCGGCCCGCGTGTCGCTCGCCGAGGCCGCCTTTCAGCGGCTTGAGAAGGAAAGCGGTACTGAAGCCGAAGCGATCCGGACGATCTGCAAGGATCATTGGACAGCATCCACCGATGCGGCCAGAACCTCGCCGCTCAATCGGCGCCGTGACCTGACCATCGCAGCCGTTCTCGCCCAGCGCCAGCGCCTCGAGGAATTGCGCGATACAGACCAGATCGGTGCGATGCAATATCTCGAGTTGCAGGAGGACCTTGACTGGAAGCAGCTCTCCATCGGCTCAGATGAGGATCGCCGCATCACAGAAAGCTAGATCTGACCAGGCAGTGGTCGACGCCAGGACAATCAACGGTTCCCTGATAGCGAACGGGGGTCGGATGGTCCCTTGCCGTCCCCTCTATTGGAAAGCGGCGCCATTCTCAAACACAAGCCTCGCAGTCGTTGCTACCGCTGGGCTTCTTGACGGCCTCACCCGGGAGAAGCGCTTGGCTCTTCGTCATCAGCGCCTGCACTGTCAGTTCCTGCAGGCGTCGATGGGGATGGTTCTGCAAAGTTTGAGTTGACCGTTTTCGATCGTGAGGCGACAGTTGCACTTGAGGAAAGCAGGAGGAAAGACGATGGACGAGCCGGATCGCTGGCGCAATATGGCAAACGCTCCGAAAGACGGCAGCCGGATCCTCGTCACGATTCGCTCGTCCGAACAGGGGCCGGCGGAAGTTGACCTTGCCTATTGGACGAATGGCGATCAGTTCGGTGGAGAAGGCTGGCGCGCCTCCGATTCCTCGCCCGGGCACATCATCGAATATGCCGAGCCGGAATTGAAGTGTTGGATGCCGATGCCCTCGGCAAACCTCGCCAGCAGCTCGATGCCCTCCCCCTGGGAAGGCGACGATGACCAGGAGCTTTACGGGTCGGGGATCTGAGACATCGCGCCCGATTATATTGGTTCCGGCCGCAGCGAACAGGCCCGGATCGCCGTCCGCCACGACTGCGGCAACCAGATTGGGGTTCAACCGCATAAGCGCCTAGGCTGCGCGCACCCTGTCCCGGCCGCTTAGCTTTGCCGCATAGAGGGCTTGATCGGCGCGTCGATAAAGATCCGACGTGCTATCGGACGGGGCGCAAGCGGCGATACCGGCAGAGCAGGTGTAGCTGAAGTCGGGTGACGCAGGCAGGGGCCGGGAAAACCGGATCACCGTCAGCATGCGCTCGACAATGGCAATGGCGTCTTCCGTCTCGGTTGCCGGCATCACCAGAAGGAATTCTTCTCCGCCGACCCGCCCAAAACAATCGTTGCGGCGAACATTCTGATGAATGCGATGCGCAAAATCACGCAGGACCTCATCCCCGGCGTGGTGGCCAAGGCGATCGTTGATGTATTTGAAATTGTCGATGTCGAATACGGCAAGGCATCCGTTGCTGCCATGCTGGGCGGCCGCCAGCATGTCGTCGACGCGCGCCATCACGAAGCGGCGGTTGGCGACACCCGTGAGTTCGTCGGTGTAAGACGCCTTGATCGCCTGATCGCGATCTTGCCGGACAGTCCTGCCATGCGCGCGCAAACCGGTGATGTCGCTCGCAATGCACAGCATCCAACCGTTCTTCTGCACCGCCTCCGTCATCCAGAACCATCGGCCGTCCCACTGGTCCGTCTCGAAAGCGCGATAGCCGATCTTGCCGCGGCGCGACTGAGTCGAGCGCAGCCACTCTTCGAAATTGCTCGTTCGAATGACCGTGCCCCGCTGCTGTTGGAAATTACGCCGCATGAGATCCGGCCAGAGGGGCGTTTCATCCGGTTCGATGAAATAGGCCGAACGAAAGGCGCTGTTGGCGTATTGCAGCCGGTCATGACCATCATAGACCGCAATCAGCGTTTGCGTGCATGCAGAAAGGTGCAGAAGCTGTTCGAATATCTCGTCCATCCCGAACCCTGTCTGGTTGCCTCGGTATGACATGGCGCAGAGATCCTATGAGAAAAGAGCCCGTCAGCAAGCAAAAGGCGCCTCCAGTGATTACGGAAGCGTCAACGAGCTGTCGGTCCCAATCGTGATTGGACATCGGCTGCCACCTGAGCGACGCTATCTTTGGGAGCGGACCATCTATTTTTCCGGAGATAGGAGGCCGAGATGGAACAGTACGCACTCGATCAGTTGAAAACCATTGCCAAGGTCAGGACGACCTGCACGCGCCTTGACATGACGCGGCGCGAACGGCTTGAGCGGTGGGCCGAAAGTCTCGACCGCAGCCCCAGAGCGTTTCTGAACACGCTTCACGAAACAGAATATAAGTCGATGGCAGAACGGCTTGCGCTGCGGGATGACGACACCCCGATCTCCGTTGCATTCGCTGACCCCATTCTGCGGGCGGCAGGAATGGAAAATGACAGCTATGGAGAGGCCAGGCGGTTCTTCGAGCTAAGCGACGAGCAATTGCACGGCCTTGTCTGCTTCTGCCATTTCGGTGAACACGTCAGCGCGGCAGTCATCGCTCGCCGCCTGCGAAAGATGGCGAGTTACAAACCAGGCGGGTTCTTCGCTCAGCTTCGTGCGTTCTTTGCCTGATTGAGGCTGAAGGCCATCTGGCGCTGCAAGGCCGGCGGTCGCCGCGGCGGTGAAAGGGCCGCCACGGCGACCGACAGGCCGTCGTTACTGGCAATCTCCGGTGGCCCGGCGGTGAACGTCGTCGTCGCCAAAAACCGGCGCGGTTCTTCGTAACCTGGCTGGCGGAATGCCAATGGCTGGGAATAGCGACGGGCGAGCCGTAGCGGCGGGGCCTGATTTTGATGTGCCTTCGATCGGGCTGCTGCACGTTCAAGGAAAGGCGATGCAATGCGGCACGCCCATCTGGCCATCCCTTGAACGCCAAACTGTCCAATCTCACGCGAAGGAAAAGATGGCGGGCCCGAAGCAATATGGCGGGGGCACGCGCATGCGTCGCGGTGAAAAGAGGGCAGCCCATGATCAGGACGCAGGCCGCATAACGGATATATTGGCACCGCCGCACGAAAAGCTTGCATGCAAGCTATAAATCGGATGTCCTGAAAAAGGCTTCTGTGATGTTGGGCGACTCCGAATGAAAACCCTCGACGCGCGAATTCGGTTTACAGGTGAGCGGCGACAGGTCACTGCCCTTTTCTATGACATTGTCGGCTCGACGGAGCTCTTATTGCGGAGCGAGCCGGAGAAATTCTTTCGTTCCGTTTCGGCATTACATCAGAATGCCGAAACGATCATAAAAAAGCATGGAGGTTTTCTTCATCAACGGCTCGGTGATGGGGGATGCTGTTTCTTCGGATATCCCGACCAATCCGAAGATGCGGCTGAAAGTGCGGTGCAGGCTTCTTTGGAATTGTTAGGCATTGCAGCGAGCACCAAGGGCAAGGCGCGCACAGCTTTCAGGCTGCGGATCGGGGTTGCCACCGGTCTTGTCGTCTTCTCCGCGCAAGGAGACGAGATTGTTGGCACAGCACCGGTGCTGGCGGCTCGCTTGCAGGCAGAGGCCGAACCGAATTCCGTTCTGGTCGCAGATTCGACCGTTCAGCTCACCCGACACAATTTCGACTATAGCCTGGTGCGGAAGGCCAAACTCAAAGGCTTCGAAGAGCCGGTTGCGCTCTGGCGTCCGCAGGAACGTGATCGCTCAACGTCTGCGCTGTCGCCATTCAGCGAATGGGATCGGCCGATAAGAGGCAGGGAAAGAGAACTTGCCGCTCTTTCGAGCGCCTGGAATTCAGCTCTCGACGGCAGGGGCAGTTCAATCACCGTGGTCGGAGAGGCGGGCATCGGCAAATCCAGACTGATCGGCGAATTCGCCCGCAGCCTGTCCCATACTTCGCACGAGACCCTGATCTTTCAGTGCGGCAGGCGCCTGGAGAGCCAGCCGCTGCACCCCTTTATGTCGTTTCTCGAGAGGCTTGTGGCCGAACCCTCTGTTCTGAAGAATGGCGATAGCGGGGCTTTCATGCAGGCCCTTCAAACATCCGGCCGAGCCTTAGGGGCAGACATCGTCGACACCATTCTCTCATTTACATCAGACCGATCGCCGGCGACCTCGCGCAATATTCGCGTGTCGGATCTGTCGGGGCGGGCATTCAGGCGGAAGGTCATCGAAGCCGCTGCCGACATCCTGACCTGCAAGGCGACTGGCGTTCCGACGCTCCTCGTCTTCGAGGATGTCCACTGGGCTGACGGCATGACGTTGGAGCTGATCGATCGGCTTGAATCACTCGCAGGCACGTTGCCGATCCTCGTGGTTCAGACATCGAGGATCAGACGATCCCTGGCACTGGCGACCGAGATAGAATTATCCGGATTGGCCTCTGCGGCGGTTCGCGATCTCGTCGCCTCGGTCTGGCGTGAGCGCCCCCCGCCGGGCCTGTCCGATTTCATTCTGGATCAATGCGATGGCATGCCGCTCTACGCCGAAGAACTGGCCAACTTCTTCCTGGAAAGGCAACCCTTGGGCAAGGCCTTATCCGAATGGAAAGGGCTGCTTCTGGAAGGTGGCGTCAGCTCGCTGAATGATCTGCTTTCCGCCAGACTCGCGGCGACCGGTTCCGCACGACGGGCAGCGCAATTTGCGAGCGTCATCGGTCGCGAATTCAACATCTCGCTGCTCGCCTACCTTCTCGAAGGGGTCAGCCGGCAGACGGTGGAGATCGCGGTCGAGCGGCTTGTTTCCCAAGGCATCATCGAGCCTTCTGCCGACACGCCCGGCTCCTTTCAGTTCCGGCACGTACTCACCCAGGAAGCAGCCTACAGCAGCCTTCTCAAAAGCGACAGACGACGCATACACAAGCGGATCGCCGAACTCCTGATCGGAGAAGCAAAGCCCAGTCTGCCGGCTGCCATCGCTGCCTGGCAGTGCGCCGAAGCAGGCTTGCACGACGCCGCGGCCAGGTTTGGCCTGGCCGCGGCGGAGGCGAGCGTTCTGCGCTCCGCCATGCACGAGGCGAACGTGTCGCTCGAACTCTGCGCCGAGGAGGTCGACAGCCTTTCCCGGCGCCATCCCGATCGCACCGAACTGGCATTGGGCCTGCTCGAACTTCAGGGGGTCGTTGCGACCGCGCTCGAGGGAGAGGGCTCGGAAAGCGCGCGCCGGGTCTATTCCCGCGCAATGCAGCTTCTGAGGAAACAGGCCTCGGCTGTCCGGTCGAAACATTTCCCGGTCTATTGGGGATGGTGGTTCACGGCACCCAACATTCTGACGCAGCAGTCTCGCGCGCGCATCCTCGTCGGCGACATGCAAACCGTCGAAGATCAGGAGACGCGGCTTCAATCCTATCACTGCGGATGGGCGACGAGCTTTCACGCCGGCGAGCACGAATTCTGCCTCGATTGCGTCGCCAGAGGCCTTGATCTTTACGATCCGGAAAGAGCGGTCAGAAATCGCGCCTTTTTCGGCGGACATGACGCCAAGGTCTGCGGCTTGGGCGAGAGCGCCTTGTCCTACCTGCTTCTCGACAATGCCGACGCCAGTGAACATGCGATCGGACAGTGCCTGGACTGGGCGGCCTCGACCGATCACGCCGGAAGCATGGTTCACGCGCTTTATTACGCCATCGTCCTGCGCCGCTGCCAAAGCCGATATGACGATGTCCATGACCTCGGCGAACAAATGCTGGCGCTTGCCGAGCGACACGGCCTCGCCGCCAGCCAGGCGCGCGCCAACATGTATTGCGGCTGGGCGGAGCTGATGACGTCGTTTGCCGAACGGGGCGAAGAGCGATTCCAACACGGTCTGCTGCTCCAGCAGCAATTGGGCACCGACGATAATTTTTCCATGCACAGCGACATGCATGCGCAGGTGCTGCAGCGGCTCGGCAAACCTGCTGAAGCCCTGGCGACCATTCACAATGCGATCAACGTTGGCCGCAACAGCGGTCAACGGTTCTGGCTGGCCGAACTCTACCGCCTCAGCGCAAGACTGAGACGAGATCTGGACGACCCTCCATCCTTGATAAGAAGAGACCTGACGAGGGCGGTGCAGATTGCCGAAGGACAAAAGGCCGCCTGGCTGGCCGAAAGAGCAAAGCGCGCCTTGGACGGCCTGCCAAGGTCGTAGGGCCAGGAGGAGGCGATGGAGAACGGGGTGCTCGACAACATCTTTGATGCCCCTAACCTCTCGCCCCCTGATCCCTGGCAGACGGTGCAGCGCATCCTGGCCAGCAAGCACGAATACGGGATCACCAGGCTGGGCTCGGTCACGGAACTCGACCGGATCGGGATCCCCGTCGTCCAGGTTGTCAGGCCGCGGTCCCTTTCCGTCGCCGTCAGCCAAGGCAAGGGTTTGAGCTTGCCGCTTGCGGCGATATCGGGCCTGATGGAATCCCTGGAGGGATGGGCCTCGGAGCGGATTGCCCCGGAGCGCGTCTTCGGAGCGCCTTTCCGCGGGATGAACGAGCAGAAATTCTGGTCGCACCTCGGCGTCGGACGAGAGGCGGAGAGGCTTTCCTGGATCGAGGGGCTGGATCTCTTTTCAGGCCGGAGAACCCCTGTCCCGCTTGCCCTTGTCGACTCCGCCTACACCCTCCCCTCGCCTCATCCGCATTGGATGCCGAGAGACACAACGGGTCTGGCGGCCGGCACCAGCCTGCAAAGCGCGGCCTTGCATGCCTGCCTGGAGATTCTGGAGCGGCAGGCGCGATGCACGGCGATGAAGACGCCCCATTTCTTCGACCGCTTCCAGATCGACTCGCGCTCCGTCCGCTCAGGCAGCGCCGGGGAGATCATGCAACGGCTGGCCAAGGCGGGTTTCGTCGTCGGCATCTGGAAAATCCCGGCGTCGCATGCGCTGCCGATCTACTGGTGCCACGTGATGGAAGATGCCGGCCGCGCCCCCTTTGCGCCCTTGCCGGCCGAAGGCTTCGGCTGCGACTTCAGCCACGATCGGGCGCTGACGAGCGCATTGCTCGAAGCGTGTCAATCGCGGCTGGGGGTGATTTCGGCTGCGCGCGACGATATCAGCAGCGAAGTCTACGCATATGCCGATGCTTCGGAGCTCGCCGCTTGGCGCGCGCAACTCGTAAAGGGCGGCAGCTCCTACCTTCCCGATGAAGGTCATGGCGCCAGCGGCCGCCCCATCCTGGCGATCGTCGAGGCGTTGAGGCTGGCCGGCGCGAAGGCGGCGATCCTTGTGGTTCTTCATTCCGACGATCGCGTCCCTCTTCACGTCGTCCGGGTGGTTGCCCCTCCGCTAGAAACAAATCCGGAGGCGGATCTTGCGTGACGATATCGTGGTCTTTCTCGGCCCCACCCTCTCCGCGACGGAAGCGCACAAATATCTGGAGGCGATCTATCTGCCTCCCGTCGGCTGCGGCGATGTCGTGCGCGCCGTGGCGGACTACGCGCCATCGGCGGTCGTGCTGATCGACGGCGTCTTCGCGCAGCGCCCCGCCGTTCGCCACCAGGAAATTCTCTGGGCGATGGCCCGAGGGCTCCGCCTATACGGTGCGGCCAGCATAGGCGCGCTCAGAGCAGCGGAGCTCGCTCCCCAGGGAATGATCGGGCATGGACTGATCTACCGGTGGTACAGACGGCACTCGCTCGCCGACGATGCCGACGTCACGGTGCCGATGGCTCCCGTCGAACTGGGCTCGCGCGCATTGGGTGATGCTCTCATGGACATCAGGCTCAGCCTGAAAAAAGCGGAACGCGTCGGGGTCATCGAAAGACGACTGAGACATCAGCTTGAGTCACTGGCACGCTCGCTCCACTTCAGCGAAAGGTCGTTCGCCAGGCTTTTCGCAGCGGCAGAAAACAATCTCAGCGCTGCCAACCAGATCGCAGTTCTAAAGGCGTGGCTGAAAGCCGGAGCCATAAACCAGAAGCGAACCGACGCTGTAAATCTCCTGAGATATCTGGCCGATCACAAGATAAATGGTCTGAAAAAATCTCCTTCTTTCGAATTTGAACTTACGGAATCATTCGCCAATGACATGGAGTACTGTGGAATGCTCGACACGCTATTGTCGAAATGCCCGTAGTACTGGTATAGTGAAAGATCGCTCGGCGTTGGGCAGAGAGCGGTGGGGGCAGCTTTGGATGCCATCACACATTCGCAGGGAGCAGGCGACGGGTCGGCTTTGGAGCGGCCGCTCGGAACGCGTTTCCTTGTCTTTCCGCAGCCATCCTTCATTCCCGGTTATGAAAAGCCCGAAGTGGTGTGGATCGGACCTTCGGGGGGACCCATCCTGGCAGGGCCGTCCGACAGCCGGATCTATGTGGCAAATCCCATCGAACCGAAATCGCCCTATGCCGCGCCTTATATCCCTCCCTATCCCGGCCTTTTGCAGCCGCCCGCAGAGCCCGGCCCCGACGGGCATTTCGATCACATAGGGCCTGGCTCGCCGGCATTTCTTTCAACCCACAGCTATGCCTGCGCCCGCCGGGTTCTCGATATCTGCGAGGGCTATGCCGGGCGCCCGATCAACTGGTTCTTCGAGCCGACGCTGGAACGGCTGGAAATCGTTCCCCGCATTCCCCATTGGCAGAATGCGCAATCCGGCTTCGGCTTTCTGGAGCTCGGCGAAAGCGAACCGGAAGGCCCGACATCCTGTTTCGCGCTGAATTTCGACGCGGTTGCCCATGAAATGGGACATCTCATTTTGCTGAGCGAACTTGGGATCCTCGAAGGCGACGGATCCGGCAGCGACTTCTTTTCCTACCACGAAGCGATCGCCGATTTCATATCGCTCCTGGGATTGCTGCAATTCGATACCGCGCTGGACCGGCTGCTTCGCCGCACAAGAGGCAACCTGCTCCTGCACAACGAACTCGACAAATTTGCCGAGCTCAGCGACGAAAAGCAGCTCAGATCGCTCAACAACTCGCTTCGTGTCAGTGATGTCAGCCAGGAAGTGCACGACCAGTCGAAGCCCTTTGCGGCAGGCCTCTTCGACTGCCTGATCGAGGTCTACCAATCACTGCTGTTCGAGCGCGGACTGTCGAAGATCAATCCCAGGAAGTTCAGCGACCTTCGCCAGCAGATGGCGCCGGCGCTGATAGAAGAAGGATTTCGGGCATCGGCGACATCCTATGAGCTGACGCATTTCGCCGCGAAAGCCGCCCTGCAGGAGGCGCGCGACGTGATCGGCGAGGCGGTCACCCGTTCCTGGACATATCTCGACCCGGATAGTCTGACCTTCGAGGCTGCGGCTTCGGCCTTTCTCGAGGCCGCCTGGCGGGGGCGCGGGCGCGCTTATATCGACCAGCTCGAAGATTGCATGAGGTGGCGCGGCATTCTTTAACCAAAGACGGGAGGCATCGATGATAGACGACAGCGTTCCAGCACCTTCACTTCCTGGACTCCCCTACGTGGCGGGCCAGATCATACTCTACGGCGTAGACTTAAACGACACCAATCGCATTACGCACCTGGATGTCGGGATGGCGGGAAAGGCGGAACTGCAGATAAAACTCGCAAGCGGAGTCGGCATAACGGGATCGACGGTCCTCGCTTACGGCTATGCGTTCGAGGGTCACTGCTACAGGCTGGATTCCAACCGCATTTTCGTTGTCACAGGTCCGCATGCCGAGCCTGCAGCCGGCTGCGGCTTTGACCCCGCGTTGGGGTACAAAATGTGGCGGCTGACGGCATCCACACAAATCCTGGAGATCTCGACGGCTTTCGGCGACGCCAGGACGCTTATTCTGGATGCCCAGTTGCCCGGCAAGAGGTCTCCGAGCTCCTACGCTATCACACTCAGAATGGCCCATCGCAACGGTCGCCTCAGCAACGATTAAACTTCCAACGGGGGAGAACAATCATGCCATGTGACGTGACAATAGATGTGACGGAAGCGCTCACCGCTTTCACAGTGGACGATGGGCTTAGTCCCTACGTGGACAAAAACAATCAAAAGCTTGAGAACTTAGCTGTGGGGGCCGCAACCTTCGACATATCGGTTGCGCTCGATAGCAACAATGAAGCTATGGTCTTCGTCCGGGCGACGGATACCAAATCCACAAAGTGGATCTTCAAATACAGCATTCCCGATGAACTCGATGGCGGGGGTAAGATCTATGTTCCCAAGAGAGTGCCGACATCGCAAGCCGCATCGCAGGCGGACCTCGATAAGCTTGCGCAAGAGGTCGAGAGCTTGAAGGAGAGTATTGCAGGCGGTCCAAGGTAGCGAGTTACACATCCCCGCCGTCCCGCCAATTATACGCAAAAACCCCGCGGTGTGTTGCCACCGCGGGGCTCTTTGACGCCCGACCCGGGAGAGAGGGTCAGGCAGCCTGAACCTTGCGGCTGGTGCGCGCCCATTCGGGCAGCCAGTCGCCGTGGGTGGCGAGCAGATCGTCGACCAGCGACCAGATTTGGTCGAGGTCGAGTTCGGCTGCCGTATGCGGGTCCATCATCGCGGCGTGGTAGATGTGCTCGCGATTTTCCGTCATCAGCGCCTGCACCGTCAGTTCCTGCACGTTGATATTGGTGCGGATCAGCGCCGTGAGCTGCGGCGGCAGGTCGCCGATGAAGGTCGGCTGGATGCCGGAGGCATCGACCAGGCACGGCACTTCGGCGGCGCAGTTGGTCGGCAGCGAGGTGATGCAGCCGTTGTTGCGGACATTGCCGTAGATCACCGAGGGTTCGCCGGTCCAGACCGAGTTGATGATCGAGGAGGCATATTCCTTCGACGGCTGAACCTCGATCTTGTCGGCCGAACGATAGGCCTCCGCCTGCCCCTTCCAGCGCTCGATCTGCTCGATGCAGCGTTTGGGATATTCATCGAGCGGGATGCCGAATTTCTCGATCAGGTCCTCGCGGCCCTCCTTGATGAAATAGGGCGTGTATTCGGCGAAATGCTCCGAGCTTTCGGTGACGAAATAGCCGAGCCGGGTCAGCATCTCATAGCGCACCTTGTTCGGGCAGCGCGGGTTCCAGCCGGGCTTCGGCGCCCTGCCCTCGCGATAGCCGCGCAGGAGATCGGGATAGAGGTTGCGATAGGACCCGTCCGGCTGGCGATGCTCGAATTTGAGATAGAAGGCCATGTGGTTGATGCCGGCCGCGCGGTAGCGGATCTCCTCGTAGGGAATGTCGAGGTCGTGGGCCAGCTCCATCGCCGTGCCCTGCACCGAATGGCAGAGACCGACCTGGCGAATTGTCGGGTATTTCTCCGATATCGCCCAGGTGTTGATCGCCATCGGGTTGACATATTGCAGCATGATCGCCTCGGGGCAGACGGCGAGCATGTCCTCGCAGACCTTCCAGAGATGCGGCACGGTGCGAAGCCCGCGCATGATGCCGCCGACGCCGAGCGTATCGGCGATCGTCTGGCGCAGGCCGTATTTCTTCGGCACCTCGAAATCGGTGACCGTGCAGGGCTCATAGCCGCCGATCTGGAAGGCGACGACGACGAAATCGGCGCCGGCAAGCGCCTTGCGCTGGTCGGAATAGGTCTCGGCCTTCGCCTTCACGCCGAGCGTCGAGATCAGCTTGTTGACGACGATGGCGCTTTCTTCCAGCCGCTGCGGGTTGAGATCCATCAAGGCGATCGTCGCGCCCGACAGGGCCGGACGCTGAAGCACGTCGCCGACGATGTTCTTCATGAAGACGGTGGAGCCAGCTCCGATGAACGTGATTTTGGGATTTGCTGCCATTATAACCTCCGGCATTCGGCAATCATGCTACCTCGAAAGCGGCTTTGACGAGCCGTTCGGTGTAGGCGGTCTTGGGATGGGATAGAACTTCGTTGACGGGGCCCTCTTCGACGATCTTGCCATGCTGCATGACGATGACGCGATGGCAAAGAGCCCTGACGACCTTGAGATCGTGGGAAATGAACAGGTAGCTTAGGCCCCGCTCGTCCTGCAGCTTGCGCAGGAGTTCGATGATCTGCGCCTGGACGGAAAGGTCGAGCGCTGATGTCGGCTCGTCGAGCAGAATGAATTCCGGCTCGAGCGCGATGGCGCGGGCAATGGCGATGCGCTGGCGCTGGCCGCCGGAAAATTCGTGCGGGAAACGCGACAGGATATTGCCGGGCATGCCGGCGGCAATCAGTGCTTCGCGCACCCGGTCCTGCCGTTCGGCCTTGGTCGCCCCCAGCCTGTTGACGACGAGACCTTCCTCGATGATCTGGCCGATCGTCATGCGCGGGTTGAGCGATGAGAAGGGATCCTGGAACACCACCTGCATGCGGGCGCGCAACGGCCGCATCTCGGCTCGGGAAAGGCCGTGGATCGGCTGATGGTCGAAATGGATCTCGCCGCTCTCGGGCGTGTTCAACCGCAGGATCGCCTGGCCGAAGGTCGTCTTGCCGGAGCCGGATTCGCCGACGAGACCGAGCGTCTCGTGACGGCGCAGCGTCAGGTCGAGGCTGTCGACGGCGACAAGCTCACGCATCGCCGGCTTGAGAAAGGTACCGTGACGCATCATGAAGGCGACGCGCACGCCCTTGGCATCGAGGATGACATCCGATCCCTCCGGCAGCGGATTGGCCTGGCCGCGCGGCTCTGAGGCAAGCAGATGCTTGGTATAGGCGTCCTGCGGATTGGCAAACAGAGCTTCGGTGGTGTTGTGCTCGCGCACTTCGCCAAGCTGCATCACATAGACGTAATCCGAGAACTGCCGCACCACGGTCAGATCGTGAGTGATGAGGATGACGGCCATCCCCAACTCCTTCTGCAGGTTGCGGATCAGGTTCAGGATCTGCGCCTGCACGGTGACGTCGAGCGCCGTCGTCGGCTCGTCGGCAATCAGCACGTCCGGATCGTTGGCAAGCGCCATGGCGATCATCACGCGCTGGCGCTGCCCGCCGGAGAGCTGATGCGGATATTGCATGAGCCGCGCGGCAGGATCAGGGATCTGCACATGTTCGAGCAGTTCGAGCGCACGCTTTTGCGCATCCCTCTTGCTGATCCGGCGATGGACGCGGATCGCTTCGACGATCTGGCTACCGATCGTATAGATCGGGTTCAGCGAGCTCATCGGCTCCTGGAAGATCATCGAGATGCGATCGCCGCGCAGCTTGCGGCGCGCCCGCTCGGAGAACTTCAGGATATTGCTGCCGTCATAGGCGACCGTCGATGCCTCGGAGACGACGGCGCGCTTCGACAAGAGCCCCATCACCGTTCGCGCCGTCACCGATTTGCCCGAACCGGATTCGCCGACGATCGCGATCGTCTCGCCGCGATAGAGCTGGAAGGAGACGTCCTTGACGGCTTCGACCATGCCGTCTTCGACCTTGAAATTCACCGCCACATTGCGGGCGTCGATGATGGGCGTGTCCGAACGGCCATCATGGTCGTGGCGGACGGGCGGGGCGAAGGAATTGACCAGTGCAAGAGCCATATCAATCACCTCAATAAGGATCGACCGCGTCGCGCAGTCCGTCGCCAAGCGCATTGAATGCGAAGACGGTGACGAGCACGAAGCCGACGGGGGAGAGAATCCAGGGATAGGAGCCGATCACCGAATAGGTCGCCGTATCCTGCAGCATCAGCCCCCAGGAAATCAGTGGCGGCTTGACCGCGAAGCCGAGGAAACCCAGGAAGGATTCCAAGAGCACGACGCTCGGTATGGCGAGCGTCACCGCGACGATGACATGGCTCATCACGTTCGGGAAGATGTGCTGCATGATGATGCGCATGTCGGTGGCGCCGACGGCCATCGCCGCCCGGACATAGTCGATACGGGCGAGCGCCAGCGTCTTGCCGCGCACCTCGCGCGACATCTGCGCCCAGCCGAGCGCCGACATGACGGCGATGACGAAGGCAAGGAAGACGTTGGTCGGCGCCGTCACCGGGATGAGCGAGGTCAGCGCCAGATAGAGCGGCAGTTGCGGGAAGGCGAGCACCAGTTCGACGAAACGCTGCAACCAGATATCGAATGTGCCGCCGAAATAGCCGGACACCATTCCGACGGTCGTGCCGATGATGGTGACGATGAAGACCACCGTCAGGGCGATCGTCAGCGAAATGCGCGAGCCGATGATGGCGCGCGACAGCACGTCGCGGCCGAACTTGTCGGTGCCAAGAAAATGCACCGGCTGGCCGTCAGTCGAGCCGAAGAAATGCCGGTTGGCCGGGATCAGGCCGAAAAGCCGGTATTCAGCGCCCTTGACGAAGAAGCCGAGCAGCCGCGGGTTGTCGTAATCCACGCCAACGATCGGCTGGAAGGTGACCGGGTCGAGCTCCTCGGAATCCGACAGCGCATAGACACGCGGCTGGAAGACGAAACCTCCGTCCTTGTCGTGGAAGCTGATCATCTGCGGCGGCGCGAAGCCGACATCGGTTGCCTTCGGGTCCATCGGCGCAAAGAAATCGGCAAAGATCGCCATGACGATCAGGAGCACGACGAGCACCAGCCCTGCCATGCCGGTCCAGGAGCGTCTCAGCCGGCGCCAGACAAGTGCGATGTAGCTTTCATGCCCACGCGATGGCTTGTTGATGGAAAGTTCTGTCGTCGGCGGAGGCGGCGCGGAGTCGAAAGCCAGCATCTCAGGCTCCTCCATACTGGCGGACACGGGGATCGAGCAAAGCGAGCAGCATGTCGGCGATGATGTTGCCGACGATCAGCGTCGCCGACAGCACCATCATGAAGGTGGCGGTGACATAGACGTCGCCGACCGCCATCGAGCCGACGATCGCCGGGCCGACGGTGGGCAATGCGAAAATGATCGCGGTTTCGATCTCGCCGGTCAGCATGTAGGGCAGCACGACGCCCTGGTACATCACCAGCGGGTGCAGCGCGTTCGGCACCGCATGGCGCATCACCACGGCGGCGCCGGAAAGCCCCTTGGCCTTGGCCGTCTCGACATATTGGGCATTCAGCGTATCGAGCAGATTGCCGCGCATGACGCGCATATTGTAGGCGAGCCCGCCGAAGGTGGCGATCGCCACGACCGGCCAGACATGGCGAACCAGATCAGCGAATTTCGCCCAGGACCAGGGCGCCCCGCCATATTGCGGCGAGAAGAAGCTGCCGATTTCGGAGACGTTAAGCTGGAAGACCAGCAGATAGACGATGATCAGCGCCATCAGGAAGCGCGGCACCGTCATGCCGAGGAAGGAAATCGCCGAAAGCGTGCTGTCGATCCAGCTATACTGTCGCGTCGCCGCCCAGATGCCGAAGCCGATGCCGAGCACCGAGGCAAAGAGATGGCAGACGAGCGCCAGAAGCAATGTCCGCGGCAGGCGTTCACCGACGACATCGGCGACCGGCTTGTTGTAAAACATGCTGTAGCCGAAATCACCGCGGGTCACTATACCGCCGATCCAGTTGACGTATTGGATGACCAGCGGCTTATCGAGGCCGTGCTCGACCCTGTAGAGCTGTGCCTGCGCTTCGGCCTGGGCATAAGATGCGCCGCCCTGGTTGATCAGCTGGGATCTTATATAATCGGCGTAGTCGCCGGGCGGTGCCTGGATGATCGCGAAAGTCACCACGCTCAGGATGAAGAGAATGGGGATCGCAGAGGCTATGCGCACGAGCAGGAATCGTAACATCGAACGGTTCGCTTCTCCTTGCCGCCAGTCGCTGCTTGTCAGCGCGGCCGGCTTGTTGGTCATATCAGGCCGCGCGCCACGCGCGGCCTGAATCTCACTTCAGCTGGGAGGGAACTCTCCGGCGTCGCATCACACGCGACGCGCTCTAGCTCTTTGTGTCCTGATGACACGCATCAGTTGATCGGGCCCTTGTCGCCGGGCTTGCCGGGCAGCTGCTCGGGGAACAGCTCGTATTTGCCCTGCTTGTCGGCAGCCACCCACACGCGTTCGCGGATGATGGAGTCTTCAGCCCAGTTGAACATGAAGATCGGCGTACCCTGGGGCACGTTGGAGAACCGCTTGTTGATGATCAGCGCGCCCGGATATTCTGTCAGGCCGACGGTGTTGACGTGCTCCGTCGAGATCTTCTGATACTGCTTCATCAGATCGACGCGCTCGTCATTACTCTGGCTCGTCGTGAACTTGTTGACGACATCGACAAGTTCCTTTTCGAACGGCATCAGATCGAGCTGATCGTCCTTGCCGGCACGATGGTGCCAGCTGGTGCGCGGACCGACAGGGGCAAGCTGTTCGGTATTCTGCACCACCGACGACAGTTCCGTCGTATTGCGCTGGATCAGCCAATCAAAGCGGCCGGCATAATGCGCTTCGTCGCGCTTTGCACCGTCGAGCCCATTGAGGATGACCTTCAATCCGAGCTTTTCCATCTGGCCGACGACACCTTCGGCGAGGCTCTTGTCTGTCGTGTAGTCGTTGTTGACGAGCATGACGATTTCGACATTCTTGCCGCCTTGCGTGCCGGACGGGAAGTTCACGATGCCGTCGCCATCCGTATCCTTGAGGCCGGCCTTGGCGAGTTCCGCCTTGGCACCCTTAAGATCATAGGGGTAGTAAACGGTCGAGTTGCGGTCGTAGAAGCTGGTGCCGGAGGAGAGCCCACCGGGATAGATCGCGGTAAACGGTCCCTTGACCAGCGAGTCGCCGATTGCCTTGCGGTCGAGCGCCATGGTGACGGCCTTGCGGAAGTCCTCGTTGCGGTTCAACTCGCGGATCGCCTCACCGCGCTCGTCCGGGTTGCCCCAGCCGTTGGCGGAGAAGTTCATGCGCAGATTGTAGCCGATTAGGCGCGGGCCGAAGGCAAGGCGGGCGGGTGCGGTCTTTTCGGCGGCTCGCTTCAGCGACGCGACGAAGTTTTCCGGCTGCTCGAGGTTCGAGATGTCGGCGGATCCGGCCACGGCCTGAACGTCACGGTCGGCCCAGGTCGAGAGCTTGTAGTGCAGCTCATTCAGATAGGGCAGTTGATCGCCCTTCTCGTCGACCTTCCAGTAATAGGGGTTGCGGCGCATGACGATGATGTCGTCCGGGCGATATTCGACCGGTACCCAGGCGCCCATCACCGGCATGTTCATGAACTCGGGCGGGAAGGCGTTCTTGAACTGGTCGTAGGTGTTCTTCGAATATTTCGGATGCTTCGACTTCAGGATGTGCGACGGACCCGGGCAGAAATTCGGGTAGGACATCGTGTAGAGATATTGCTTCGGGAAGGCCTCCTTGAAGGTCCATTCGACGGTGTAATCGTCGACCTTCTTCAGCGTCGTGCCGACGCCGAAGGCTTCCGGCGAGGCGCCGCCGCCGAGCGGCGAAACGTTCGGGTCGATGACTTCGTCATCCCAGTAGAACATGATGTCGTCGGCATTGAATGGCGCGCCGTCAGACCATTTGGCGCCTTCGATCAGGTGCATGGTCAGCTTATGGCCGTCTTCGGACCAATCCCAGCTCTTGGCGAGGTTCGGCAGCGGCTCGGTGTCTGAGGCCTGTACCTGGAACAGCGGCGCGGTGCGCGTCAGGCATTCGGAAAGGCCGATATCGATGCCGCCCCAGCCCTGCGTCTGGCCGGCGCCGTAGTTCCAGCCTTCCGGCCGGCCGCCGATGACGTGGCGCATCGTATCGCCGTAGACACCGATGCCGTCGGGCATATTGCCCGTCTTGAAGACCAGCGGCTCCTTCGGCAGCCGGTCCTTGACCGGCGGCAGCTTGCCGGTGGCGACGAAATTTTTCGTGACCCAATCCGGCTCATGATATTCGGGCAGCGCCTTGAACTCCAGGATGGAGTCGCGCGCCACATATTTGATCTTGCCTTCGGCCGGAAAGTCCGCCGGCGCCGGCGGGATGGTTGCCTCGGAAGCATATGCATTCAGCGCCGCGGCCGAGACGCTGAGCGCCAGCCCGGCAAGAATGCCCAGATTGCGGAAATTCATCATCGTTTCTCCCTCTGTTCCGGAGCGCGGGTCACACGGCTCCTTTTCCTCGCACGACATGAAAGCGGGCTTGATGTCATGGATTTCCCTCCCGGAAACCCATGACGACCCAACCTTCACAAAACTTAGACGGCCTGCTTCAGCGCCGCCTTTTCGGCGCGCAACTCCTCGATCGAGCGGACGTTGCGGCGCGCAGCCCCCGCCCAGTCGCGGGTCTGCACCTTCGATTTGGACAGCCGCTCCTTGGCGGCCGGCACGGCATCGGCATATTGCGGCAGCCAACGTGCCTGGGCAACGACCATCTCGTCGACCATCTGCCAGACTTCCTCAGGCGTCGAGACGGCGCCGACCAGCGGATCGTGCAGCACGGCGAGCTTCAGGAGATCGATGTCGCCTGAAACAGCCGCATGCACCGACATGCGCTGGACGTTGATCGAGGCAATGCAGGTGGCGGCACAAGCTTCCGGCAGGGTGACGCCGGAAACCATGTTGATGCCGAAGCGGTCGACGAAGCCGGGCGATTCGATGATCGCATCGGACGGCAGGTTGGTGATGACGCCATTGTTCTTGACGTTGAAATGGCCGCGATAGACCCGGTTCGTCTCCAGCGCCTCCAGGATGTGGCTGGCGTGTTCGTTCGAGCGCTTGGCAGGATCGATCGGCTTGGCGGCCGATTCCAGGAATTGCGGATATTCCGTCTCGAACCAGTTACGCGTTTCGGTGGAGTGGCGGAGATAGCCGCCGGTCTCGCCGTGGATCCAGTCGGACATATCGATCCAGCGGGTGATTTCGTCCGGCCGTTTGCGATACCAGGGCAGGTATTCCGAGAGATGGCCGTTGCTTTCCGTGGAATAGACGCCGAAACGCTTCAGCACGTCGATGCGCAGCTTCTCCTGCTGCGAATAGACGGGGTGCGCCTCGAAGGCGGCAACCAGCTCGTCCTTGCCGATCTTGCGGCCGTTGAGGCGCAGGTCGATGAACCAGGTCTGGTGGTTGATGCCGGAGCAGATGTAATCGAGTTCGCTCACCGACTTGGCGCCCAGCACCTCGGCGATCTGTTCGGCGCCGTGCTGGACACCGTGGCAGAGGCCGACCGTGTCGACCTTGCCGTATTCGATCGCCGCCCAGGTGTTCATCGCCATCGGGTTGGCATAGTTCAGGAACTTGGCACCCGGCTCGGCGACTTCCCTGATGTCCTTGCAGAAGTCGAGGATCACAGGGATGTTGCGCTGGCCATAAAGGATGCCGCCGGCGCAGATCGTATCGCCGACGCACTGGTCGATGCCGTATTTCAACGGGATGCGGATATCGTCGGCATAGGCTTCGAGGCCGCCGACCCGGACGCAGCTGATGATGTAACGTGCGCCTTCCAGCGCCTTGCGCCGGTCGGTCGTCGCCGTGACTTTCGTCGGCAGTCCGTTCGCCTCGACGACACGATCGAGGATCGCCTTGATCATTTCGAGATTGTGCTCGCTGAGATCCGTCAGCGCGAATTCGATGTCGCGAAACTCGGGAACGCACAATATGTCGGTAAACAGCTTCTTGGTGAAGCCAACGCTGCCCGCACCGATGATAGCGATTTTGAAACTCATGATCTTCACCTCGACCCAATCGAATGCTAGAGAAAAGATGGCTATGGAGGATCAGGCCGCATGCCGGCGCATGTGGTTGAAAAAGCCGTAAAACTGCCTGTTTTCCTCCCGGCCGCTCTAATCGGCCGTGGTCTCTTCCTTCTTGTCGACCGGGATTATGCCCGAAATCGTCGGGGCGACCAGAGAAGGATTATGCTTTCAGGGGTAATTTTGTGCTGCAGGATTTAATTGCCAATGGACAGTCGATGAGGACGGTTTCGCTGCCCCGCGGCCGCCAGCGATTGCACGCCATGCCGACCAGTACCGGCTATGAGGTGCGCGAGAACGAGACCTATGACTGGGATGGCCGACGGCGCGGCCAGACGCCCTTCACGGTGCTGCAGCACACGATCAGCGGCAGCGGTCGGCTGCGCTACCAGAACCGCAATTATCGGCTTCAGGGCGGCGATACGCTGCTGGTGCTCGTCCCGCACAATCACCGCTACTGGCTGGAGAAGGGCGACCGCTGGGAATATTTCTGGATCTCGATGAATGGCGAGGAGACGCTGCGCATCCATCAGCTGGTGCTTTCCACGTCAGGCCCGGTGTTGAAGCTGCAGCCCTCGACCATCGATCATCTCGCCGATTGCAGCCTGCGCCTCGTCAGAGGCGCGACGTCGCCAGGTGCTGCCTCGGCGATCGCCTATGAGGCGGCCATGGCGCTCTACGACGACGTCTTCGGCTCGCCGGCCTTTGCCGCCGAGCTCAGCCTGATGCAGCCGGTGATCGACCATATCAACGCCAATCTCGACAAGCCGCTGCCGGTCAGCGAACTCGCCGGCATCGTCGGCCTCAGCCGCGCGCATTTCTCGCGCAGCTTCGCCGAAAGCGAGGGCATGCCGCCCGCCGAATTCGTGCTGCAGCAACGCCTGCAGCGTGCCGTCAAGCTTCTGACCAAGGCCGACTTCCTGCCGGTCAAGGAAGTCGCCATCATGTGCGGCTTCGAGGACGCCAACTATTTCTCGAAAGTCTTCCGCCGCGTCTACGGCACCAATCCGACGGAATTCCGCACGACGGGCATGTATGCCAGCATCGGCAAGCTGAAATAGCGGATCATCCCAAATCGCGTCAGGCCCGCACCTCGAACACCATGTTGAATGGTGTTTCCGTCGCCCGCCGGAAATGTGTGAACCCGGCGTCGAGCGCCACCTTTCGAAGCTTCATTTCTCCCGCCTGTGCGCCGAGCCCGAGCCCGACCTCCTGGGAGAGCGATGCTGGCGTGCAGATCATCGTCGATGCTCCATAAAAGACGCGGCCGACCGGGTTGAGATTGTCCTTGAGATGGTCATGGGCAAAGGGCTCGACGATCAGCCACGTGCCGTTCGGCCCAAGTGTTTCCTTGACATGCCGGCCGGCGCCGACCGGATCGCCCATGTCATGCAGGCAGTCGAACATGGCAACCATATCATAGCCGCCGCCTGGAAATTCCGCAGCCGAGCCCTGCTTGAACGTCACGCGGTCGGCGACACCCGCATCTTCCGCGGCGGCCTTTGCCCTTTCGATCGATGGGCCGTGATAGTCGAAGCCGGTAAAGCGGGACGCGGGATAGGCCTGTGCCATCAGGATGGTCGAGGCGCCATGACCGCAGCCGACATCGGCGACGCTGGCGCCGGCCTTGAGCTTTTCTTCGACCCCCGCAAGCGCCGGAATCCATTCGTTGACGAGATGGCTGTTGTAGCCCGGGCGGAAGAAGCGCTCGGTGCCCCGGAAAAGGCAGGTGCTGTGCTCATGCCAGCCAAGGCCCTTGCCGGTGCGGAAGGCATCGGCGACCTTCGGCTCGTCCATCCACATGGATTGCACGACCTCGAAGGCCCCCACGAAAAAGGCCGGGCTGTTTTCCTCGGCAAACACCATCGCCTGTTCCGGCGTCAGGCTGAAACGATCGGTTTTTTCATCGTAAGCGACATAGTCCGCAGCCGCCTGGGCGCTCAGCCATTCCCTGAGATAACGCTCCTTCACCCCCGTTTTCGCTGAGAGTTGCTGGACGGTCATCGCCGTTCCGTCGGCCATCGCCTTGAACAACCCAACCTTGTCGCCAAGCACGACCAAGGCCCCTGACATGGCCGCGCCGACGTCCCCAACCAGACGACCGACGAGTGCATCGAGTTTTTGCATATCTGGCTCACGCATTGTTACCTCCCGGGTGCGTGATGAAGATAATCTAAATTAGCCTTTAATAATATTCAGTCAATCAACCTTCCCGTTTCACCAGATGAGCGCGGAGTATTGACGATCGAGGGAATGTAAAAGGCGGCGTCAAGGCGCGGCTCCATTCCGGCGCAATTTACGCGTGACTACACAATCCGGGGAGATTGCCATTCTACGAGAAGACCAACGTCAACCGCTCAAAACATCTTGTGTCGTCATGCGCTTGCTCTCATCATCGCTTGTATCGAGATTACATTTTTCATATCATCCGCGGGAAGCAGCGCTGCACTTTTGATGCAAGGTTATTGTTTTGAGCCTATCTTCCGCCCAATGCCGCGCCGCGCGTGCCCTGCTGGCTTGGTCTCAGGACGACCTCTCATCGGCCTCAAAAGTCGCCAAAGCGACGATTGCCAATTTCGAGGCCGGGAAGCGTTCACCCTATGAGCGCACCCTTCAGGATATGAAGCACGCCCTGGAAGGCGGCGGGGTTGTTTTCATCCCGGAAAACGGCGGCGGCGCCGGTGTCCGCCTGGCAAAACGCGCAAGCCCCTCGATCGACACGAATGAGACCGAAACGGTTCAATATGAAGAATATCTCGAAAACGACGCACCGCCCGGTGCGGGTGGCTGAATGATGGCAAAAAAAGAGAAGCTCGAACATTCCGAACTGGCGGGAGAATTCACCGATGACGGGATCACCGTGCTCGTCGATATCTTCCGCACATCGGGCAGCAATGAAGACTGGACGATGGAAGTGGTCACGCAGGCGGAGGATCTGATCCGCTGGGACGAGCCGTTTGCGACCGACCGGGAGGCTTTCGACGAATTCCTGGCCGTCGTCGCCAAGGACGGCATTCGATCGTTTCTCGAAGATGAAGAGCCATCCGTGCATTGAGGAAGATTCGTGAAGAGCATCAATGATCTAGTCGCATCGGCGAAAACCGTCTGCGATCGATACCGGGCCGGTCGGATGGAGCGCGAGACCGTGCGGGAATGGGTTCTCGGACTCGGCGCCTATCCGCCGCCGCATGGCGAGCGTGTACGGGAAGCGGCGGAATGGTTCCGATTGCACAATCGTGAGCCCGTTTCCGAAGATATCGTGCTCGCGGACATCGACCGGCTCAAGGCGATTTCAGCGCCGTGATCCCGGGGCGTGCGAACGACAGGCGGCCGGCTCAGCTCCTGCTTCGCATTTTCCTGGAATAGCTCCAGCCTCGCGGGCTGGCGCAATCACGCCGGTACTCGGCGGCGTAGGACCAATGACGATCATGAGCATGATGCATAATACCGCCATCGCAGCTTTCATGCGAAGAGGTCTGGAGGTTCCGCAGCAGAGCGGTATGGCGCTTCCGTTGAAAGCTGAGCCGCTCTAGCCGCGAAGCGCAGGTCGAGCGCGGCTACTGCAATTCAAGGTGTTGCAGCGTCCTTTGCGCGTCCTATCAGACTCGCGGCGCTGCAGGTAAATTTTAATTCGTCCGATAGGCAGAAGGGACAGTACGTGGCCACATTTCCGGAAAAGGCAAAGGTCGTCATCATCGGGCTCGGCGGTATCGTCGGCGCCTCCATCGCGCATCATCTCGTCGAGCGCGGATGGGACGATATCGTCGGCATCGATAAGTCGGGCATCCCAACCGACATCGGCTCCACAGCCCATGCCTCGGACTTCTGTTACACCACGAGCCACGACTATCTGTCGGTCTGGACCACACAATATTCGATCGATTTCTACGAGAAGATGGGCCACTACGCCCGCATCGGCGGCCTCGAAGTGGCGCGGACCGGCGACCATGCCTGGATGGAGGAAATCAAGCGCAAGCTTTCCTCGGCACGCGCTTTCGGCACGCGCGCCCATTATGTCAGCCCTTCCGAGATCAAGGAAAAGTTCCCGCTGATCGAGGAGGATCAGGTAATGGGCGGCCTTTACGATCCGGATGCCGGCCTCGTCATTCCGCGCTCACAGACCGTTGCCGGCAAGCTGGTCGACGCCGCCGAAAAGGCAGGCAAGCTGCAGGTATTCGGCAACACGCCGGCAAAGTCGCTGATCGTCGAAGGCGGCCGCATCAAGGGCGTCGTCACCCATCGCGGCACGATTATGGCCGACCACGTCATCGTCTGTGCCGGCCTCTGGGGGCGCCTGATCGCGGAGATGGTCGGCGAAGACCTGCCGGTCATGCCGGTCGACCACCCGCTCACCTTCTTCGGTCCCTATAACGAGTTTGAAGGCACAGGCAAGGAAATCGGCTTCCCGCTGCTGCGCGACCAGGGCAACTCCGCCTATATGCGCGATACCGGCGACCCGGCGACGACGGAGGGCGGTCAGATCGAGTGGGGCTATTACGAAGCCACCAATCCGCGCATGTGCCATCCGCGCGATCTTCTCGAAAAACACGAAGCACGCCTTTCGCCTTCGCAGCGCGACCTCGAGATGGAACAGATCATCGAGCCGCTCGAGCGCGCCATGGAACTGACGCCGATCCTCGGCGAACTCGGCTATAACGAAGGTCACTCCTTCAACGGCCTGCTGCAGGTGTCCGCCGGCGGCGGCGCATCCTGCGGCGAGAGCCAGAAGGTGCGTGGTCTCTGGTATTGCGTTGCCATCTGGGTCAAGGACGGCCCAGGCTACGGCAAGCTGATCGCCGACTGGATGACCGATGGCCGGACTGAAATCGATCACAACAGCATCGATTACGCCCGCTTCTATCCGCATCAGTTGACGGAAGAGTTCATCGAAGGCCGCTGCTACGAAGCCGCCCAGAAGATCTATTTCCCGGCCGTTCACACCCGCGAACCCTATGCATCCGGCCGCAACGCCAAGCGCTCGCCCTTCTACGAGCGCGAAAAGGAGCTTGGCGGCTACTTCATGGAACTTGGCGGCTGGGAGCGCGCGCACGGCTACGCCGCCAACGAGCACCTGCTGGAGAAATATGCCGACCGCGTCCCGCTTCGCGAGAATGAATGGGACAGCCGCCATTTCTGGCGCGTGTCGAATGCCGAGCATCTGGCGATGAGCGAGGATTGCGGGATCGTCAATCTCAGCCATTTCCACATGGTCGATATCGAAGGACCCGACCATGTCGAACTGATGGAATGGCTGTGCGCCGCCAAGGTCGGCGGCGATGCAAACATCGGCAAGGGCATTTACACCCACTTCCTCGACGACGAAGGCATGGTGCGCGCCGACTTCACCGTCTTCCGCATGGCCGACCGCTGCCGTCTCGTCAACGGCGCCGATGCCGGCCCGCGCGACCTGCACTACATGAAGCGCGTGGCCCAGGACCGTGGCCTTGACGTCACCATCACGGACGTCTCGGAAAAATTCGTGACGATCGGCATCTGGGGTCCGAACGCGCGCGACACGCTGAAGAAGGCTGTCGCCGATCCGGCCGGGCTCGACCAGGAAAACTTCGCCTTTGCGGCGATCAAGCCGATCGAAATCGCCGGTAAGCCTGTCACCGCCTTTCGCATCTCCTATGTCGGCGAGCAGGGCTGGGAACTGCACATGAAGTATGAAGACGGCCTCGCCGTCTGGGATGCGCTGCGCTCGACCGGCGTGATGGCCTTCGGCGTCGAGACCTATGCAAACTCGCGCCGCATGGAAAAGAGCCTGCGCCTGCAGAATGCCGACCTCCTGACCCAGTACAATCTGATCGAAGCCGATCTCGCCCGTCCGAAGGTCAAGGAAGCCGATTTTCGCGGCAAGGCAAAACATCTGGAATACAAGGCGCGCGAGCACCAGCCGGCCATGCTCTGCACGCTTGTCATGACCGAGAATACCGACAAGTCGGGCGTGAAGCGTTATCCCCTCGGCAACCTGCCGGTTATCGATCCCGCCACGGGAGAGGTTCTGGTCGACGAGCTTGGCCGTCGGTCCTACACGACCTCGATCGCCTACGGCCCGACGGTCGGAAAGAACATTGCCTTGGCCTATTTGCCTTGGTCGCATTGCCAGGTCGGACGCAGGCTGAATATCGAGTATTTCGCCGAGAGTTATCCGGTGGAGGTTGTCGGCGTCGGGTACAAGCCGATCTACGACCCAGAAAATCTGAAGCCGCGCAGCTAGAGCAGCTCAGCTTTTAACGGAGCACCGAACCGCTCTATCATTTTGTTCTTACGCAATTCCGGGCAAATCCGCTTCGCGCTTTGCCTGGAATTGCTCAAAGCACCTCTAGGCAGATGTGGCGCCACAACGGCGGCTTGATAGGCTCGCTCGAAACGCAGATCCGTCATCTGTTCCCGGCGCCCGCAAAAACTTGCTTGGAATTTCGCTGAAACACCGTCGCTGTCACCGTTTCCCAACGTCCATCGCATCGTCAGGGGCGGCTCGGAACGCGCCGCTTTGAGACCAGCCAGCAGCCAATCGCCCAGAGCGTGCCGTGCGCCGCCGAGTGACGTCCGCACCCGTTTCCGACGCTGTCGGCGCTGGCGCTATTTTAAGGTTGCCTCGCAGCCGGATTGGAAGTCAGGATGCGGCGAAGCCGTCTAGACGCGCTTTGGAATTCAATAGCGAGCCATGATGTTGCACGAAAACCGCTCACACTCTTCGGCATCATGCTCCGGCAAATGGACGGTCGATGCTTGATACTCTCACTTGGTCCGCAGTGCTTGCCGATCCCATCGTCCAGGCCGGGACCCTGGCAGTGGTCGGCGCGGTCGTTACGCGCATAGCGCTTCGGCCCTTCCCGAGCTGGAAGCTTGCCGGCCAGGTGTTTTTTTTCGCGGTACTGACCGTCCTGCTGCTCTATCACGACATCGTGCCCTACGAAGTTGGGCCGACGCCCGCATCGACCTTCGAACGCGTCTTCATCGCCCTTGCCAAGGTGGTCTGGTGGATCAATGCCGCCTGGGCACTGATCGCCTTCGTTCGCGTCTTCCTGATCTTCGAGCGGCAACCGCGCGAAGGTCGCCTCGTTCAGGATCTGGTCATCGGCCTGATCTATCTCGGCGCGATCCTCTCGGTGGTCGCTTACGTCTTCAGCTTTCCCGTCGGCACGCTAATCGCCACCTCGGGTGTCTTTGCCATCATCCTCGGCCTTGCGATGCAAAGCACCCTGAGCGACGTCTTTTCGGGCATCGCGCTCAATCTCGGCCGGCCATATACGATCGGCGACTGGATCGTGCTGAATGATGGCATCGAAGGCCGTGTCGTCGAAACCAACTGGCGTTCCACCCATCTGCTGAACGGCTCGAACGACCTCGTCGTCCTACCCAACAGCTTCCTCGCCAAGGTCGGGCTGACCAATCTCAGCAGTCCCGACCGCAGCCACGGGGCGACGCTGATGGTCCGCGTCGTGCCGACGATCGGGCCGTCGGCGATCGTCGACGTCATGCGCACAGTCCTTTTGAGCAGCAACTCGATCCTGACCGAACCGAAACCCGGCGTGCAGATCAAATCGCTTACATCGGATGCAATGGAACTGGAACTCTCCTTCCGCGTCAGGGATATCGGCCAGGTCGGGCCAGCGAAGAACGAGATTTTTGACCTCATCTACCGTCACATCAAGGCCGCAGGCCTCACCTTGGCCCGACCGATCGATGCCGCGGGGCCGCTGCCCGACCGCCTGCAGTCGGAGGAGATGGCGAAGCCGCACCGGCCGACGCCGCTCAAGCTTCTCGACGCCATCCCGCTCTTTTTCTCGCTGACCGAAGACGAGAAGGAAACGCTCGCAGCATCGATGACGCGACGCACCTACAAGAAGGATGCCATCCTCATCGAACAGGGCGATACGGTCGCATCGCTGATGATCGTGCGCAGCGGCGCCCTTGTCGCCACGCGGCGGGAAGGCCACAAGGAAATCGAACTCGGCCGGCTGGCGCCGGGCGACTATTTCGGCGAAAGCGGACTGCTGATCGGCCTCGGCGAAGCCGCCAGCCTGCGGGCGCTGACCTTCGTCGTCGTCTATGAGATCGCCCAAGCAAGCCTGACGCCGCTGTTACACGACCGGCCAGGCATCGCCGAAGAACTTGCCGCCACCCTGTCGCGCCGAATCGAGACGGGCCAGCACTCCTTCGCAACTGAAGGCGCCACGCTGAACGGCGGCTCGGTGAGCTCGCTGGTGACGCGGATCCGCCATCTGTTCAAGGTGCCGCAGTAGCTCCCTAAATCAAAGAAACGGAGCATGACGTCGTCCGAAACCGCTTCACACTTTTCGGTATCATCATCCAGGCTATTTCCGCTGAAACTTCTTCCGCGCCGCGCGCATCACACTCTCGGCGAGGATCAGCAGGCAGCCGAGGAGAAGCAGAGCGGCGGCGAGCAACGCGTCGGTATGGGCGAATTTCACCAGCACGCCGACGACGGCGATCAGCAGCAGCGCCGCCAGCGCCAGCGCGCCGTCGTCGACGAACATGCCGAAGAATTCCTTGAACGCGACTTTAAGAATATTCGTCATGCGGCGACCTCGGCCTGGGCGTTGAAATACTGGCGCAGCACCCGGACCGCGGCGAAGGAAAAGACGGCGAGCACGGCAAGGATCGCCAGGAGCGAAAGGTCGGCGCCCGGCCACTCTGCACCGATGCCCTCGCCGACCCAGAATATGCCGAAGGCGCTGAGCAGCAGCCCGACGACGAATTTGAGGCTGTTCTCCGGAACCGCTGAAAGCGGTTTGTGCACGAAGAGGCCGATGATCAGCACCAGCAGGCAAGCCGCGGCAGCCCCAAGGCTGGCATAACCGATCATGCCATGTCTGGCGCCGGTGGCGATGACGATGAACACCACTTCGATCCCCTCGAGCAGCACGGCCTTGAAGGCCGCAATGCCCGCCAGCAAATTCGCGCGACGCTCTGCGG
Organism: Rhizobium sp. IY2; assembly: GCF_047532935.1. NCBI lineage: Bacteria > Pseudomonadati > Pseudomonadota > Alphaproteobacteria > Hyphomicrobiales > Rhizobiaceae > Rhizobium > Rhizobium sp. IY2. The sequence goes on along the minus strand of NZ_JBLKNU010000002.1, from coordinate 547,246 downwards.
ATTGGCGCCTCAGGCTATCCGTCTCGGCCGCAAAGGCTTTGTCCTCGTCGTGCAGCGCGATGAAGCCAGAAGCCCTGAGGATCGCCTTGCGCAACCAGCGCAGGCCGAAGAGAACGAGCAGTGTTCCGATGACGAACTGCATCAGTTCGACCGGAATGAGGCCGAGCAACGGACCGAGCGCCAGCACAAGAATGGCCAGAACGCCGAGCGCAAGACCGGTGCCGATGAAGGCCGGTCGCCAGCTTTGCGTGACGCCGACGGCAAGGATGATGGTGAAGGCTTCGACGACTTCGACGAAGGAGCCGAGAAATGCGGCCGTGACCGTCGAGGTGATCGTTGTCAGAGTGGCCATGGTTTTTGTCCATTATGCCGGCGGAGATCAAAGTGCTGTTGATGCCGCAACACTGTGCAACAGCTGCATGAAGGGGAAAAGGCATGCGCTGCCAAAGATTGTGCATGAAGGGCATTGAAGCACGACATCGAAAATCTGAAAGCGGATCGGCCCTGATCGACATCCCCTGTCTCTCCGCCACCTACGCGATGGACGAGACTGGGAGGACTACCTGCTGTCACCATTTTCAGCCTTGGCGGCATCGTCAGGGGCACGGCTTGGAACAAACTGCTTCGAGATCAGCCAACAGCCAAGCGCCCAGAGCGCGCCGGCGCACCATCCGGCGAAGACGTCCGTGGGGTAATGAACACCGAGATAGATGCGGCTCAAACCGACGATGACGGCGAGGAAGACGCCGGCGCCCATGACAAAGATCCGCGTCGACCGGTAACGCTGTGTCCGCGCCAGCAGCGCCCCAAGCGTCAGATAGGTCACTGCCGAAACCATCGCATGCCCGGAGGGAAAACTGAGATCGCTCACTTCGACCAGGTGCGGCACGATATCGGGCCGCGGTCGGGCCACAAGGATCTTCAGCAGCGTGCTTGCCAGCCAGCCTGTCAGCACCGAGGAAAAGACGAAGATCGCAATCGGCCAGCGCCGATCAAGCAGAAGATAGACGGTGACGAGAACCGTCATCAGCGAGAGAATAGTAACGCCGCCGAGGCTGGTGATATCGTCGACGGCATGTGTCAGCCAGGCGGGCCCGATCGGCACGGCAAGTTCGCCTGGTCGTCGCAACGCCAGCAGGATCGCTTCGTCGAAGCGGAATGTCTCGCCCTCCAGGACTTCGCTCGTCAATCGCTGGAGCACGAATAGCCCACCCGCAACGGATGCCAGCACAATGAGCGTCAGCGGCTCATAGGCGGTAAGCCGTGCCAAAAATCCGCGTCGTTGAACCTCGGACATACCTGTCATCAAACTCCGTTCACATGTTGTCGTCCCCCGCCAGATTGGCAATGCAAACCCAGGATTCAAGACCTTGCGGCATTCAAAGACGTTCCCACGGACCGCCGCCGCCGGATCTCCGAGCACTTGGTAGCAAAAGCTCAACCTTCTTTTGCTATCGCTGGAGCCGATTGCGTTGGAGATGGTTCGGCGATGAAAATTCTCACTGCGATGATCCTGATGGCCGCCGCCCTGCAGCCGGTTTCTGCCTTGGGCGAGACCGAATGGATGGGCGGCGCGAGACAATGGTCGGTGGGTTTTGCAAGCGAGAGCCCGCCCTATTGCCGCCTGCGGTGGGACAGCGAACTCGGCAAAACGATGGAATTCCGCCAGAGCGCCACCGAGACCTTCTGGCTGGTGGCAAAGAACAGCTGGGACATTCCGGCCGACACCAAGACCGAGGTGACGCTGACCGATCGCAATTTGACGAAAGTCGTCGCCGCCGAATTCTTCGACAAGACCACGCTCCGCCTCTGGCCTCCGGCGAGCAAAGGAATCGGCGGACTGAAGAAGATCATCAAGAATTCCTTTGCCGGAACCCCTGACGTGCAGCTGACCTTTGCCGGCGACGAAGGCGACTGGACGCTGCCGCTATCGCGTGTGGACCAGCTCTATCCGACCTATCTCCAATGCCTCAAACGCCTCGAGGCGGGCGGAAAGCCCAAACAGGATTCAGAAACCAGCAAGCCGTTCTGACGAGATCAGTCGAGCGGCGGCGCTGTCTCGCGGATCAGGCCGCGCACCGCCTCGATATCGCCGTTGAGCGGCCGCTCGTCGCCATAATGGGAAACATGCTGCCGCACCGCCTGGTAGACAAGGTCAGTGCCGGCCGCCCGCGGCGCCGTCGCCGCCAGGAAATCATGCGCCTGGGCCGCCGCCATCAGCTCGATCGCCAGGATATATTCGGCATTGTCGATGACGGCGAGCAGCTTGCCGGCGGCAGCTGTGGGATGCGCCAGGAAATCCTCCTGCAGGCCGGAGGTCAGCCCGCCGTCCATCGCCGCGGGTGCGGCAAGCCGGCGGTTTTCGTTGCTGAGTGCCGCCGCAGTATATTGGGCGATCATGAAGCCGGAATGGCTGCCGGCATCACTCGCCAAAAAGGGCGGCAGACCGCTGACCAGCGGATTGACGAGCCGATCCATGCGCCGTTCGCTGATCGCGCCGATCTGCGCGAGCGCAATCGCCAGGCTGTCAGCCGCCTGACCGAGCGCCGGGGCGACCGCATGCGCCTCGGAGGAGACGATTGGCTGTTCCGGCGTGCCTGACACAGCCGGGTTGTCGGTCACCGAGGCAAGCTCCTGATCGGCGATGCGGGCGGAACTGTCGAAAACGTCACGGGCGGCGCCATGGGCATGCGGCACCGAACGGAGGCTGAGCGCATCCTGGGTGCGCCGGCCGAAAGCGGCGGCGACAAGGCCGCTGCCGTGGAGCCGCGCACGCAGCGTCGCTCCCACCTTCTCTATGCCGGCCGATGGGCGCAAAGCCAGCACCGCTGCGTCGAAGGCGGCGATCTGGCAGCCTGCCGCTTCCAGCGTCAGCGCCGCGATCGCATCGGCCCAGTCGAGCAGCCGTTCGGCGCGGGAAAGTGCAACGGCCGTCAAGCCGGTGGCGCAGGCCGTACCGTTGACCAGGCTCAAGCCCTCCTTGGCGCCGAGCACCAATGGTTCGAGGCCGATCGCGGCAAGCGCCTCGCGGCCGCTCAGGCGCCGGCCGTCCAGGTGAGCGCTGCCTTCGCCGATCAGAACCAGCGCGGTATGGGCATTGTGGGTGAGGTAACCCGCCGAGCCTTTCGACGGCACGTCGGGAATGCAATCATGTTCCAGCATGGCCGTGAGATGCGCGACAATCTCGCGCCGCACGCCGGAATGGCCATGGGCAAAATTGGCAATCTGGGCTGCGATGATGGCGCGCACCTCGCGGGCATCAAGCAATGGCCCGACGCCGCAGGCATGGCTGAGCACGATGCTGCGCGACAACAGGCTCTGCGAGGCACGATCGACCACCGTATCGGCGAGTGCCCCGACGCCGGTGTTGACGCCATAGGCGCGCACGCCCGTCTCGACGATGCGCGCGACGATGCGGCTTGCCTGCTCGACCCGCGCCCAGGCGGCGGGCGACAGCGACAGCGCCTCCCCTGCCCCGACGCGCGCGACATCGCGCCAGGTCAGCAATGCATCGATGGTGATCGTCATTGACCGCTTCCGAAATGGCCGATGAACTGGCGGAAAGCGGGTGTGGCGCCGCCGGTGAACATGTCGTCCGGCTTGCCGCTGCTTTCGATCAACCCTTCGCGCATGAAGACGACGCGGTTCGAGACGTTGCGGGCAAAGCTCATCTCATGGGTGACGACGAGCATGGTCATGCCCTCCTCGGCCAGCGCGCGCATGACACGCAGCACCTCGCCGACAAGCTCCGGATCCAGCGCCGAGGTCGGCTCGTCGAACAGCATGACCTTCGGTTTCATCGCCAGCGCCCGGGCGATGGCGGCGCGCTGCTGCTGGCCGCCGGAGAGATGGGCGGGATAGGCGTGGCGTTTGTCGGCGATCCCAACCTTTTCGAGCAGCGCTTCGGCCTCGGCGATGCAATCGGCCCGCGGCCGCTTCAGAACGTGGATCGGTCCTTCGATGACGTTCTGCAGGATCGTCATGTGGGACCAGAGATTGAAGGACTGGAACACCATGCCGAGTTCGGAGCGGATATGGTCCACCTGCTTCTGGCTGGCGGGTTTGCTCTTCCCGTTCTGGTGAACCATTTGAATATGCTCGCCGTCGACCCAGATCTCGCCGTCGCTGGCGGTTTCGAGCAGGTTGATGCAGCGCAGGAAGGTCGATTTGCCGGAGCCGGAAGCGCCGAGCAGCGAAATCACATCGCCGTCTTCGGCATCGAGGGAAATGCCGCGCAGGACCTCGTGCGTACCGAAGCTCTTGCGGATATTGCGGACCGAAAGTCGGGTGACGCCTGGCATGAGTGCTCCAATGGTTAGGCCGCTTACGCCTTCAGCGCCTGCGGAATGGCGCGGCGATGTCGGGACAGCGAATATTCGAGCAAGGCCATGCCCTGCAGGATGATGAAGTTCAGGACGAGATAGATGATCGCCGCGCAGAGGAAGACTTCCATCGTGCGGTAGGTCTGCGAGATCAGCCGCTGGGCCACACCGGTGACCTCCCAGACGGTGACGAGGCTTGCGAGCGCCGTCGACTTCATCATCAGCACGATCTCGGTGGAATAGGCCGGCAGCGCATGGCGGAAGGCAATCGGCGCCAGGATGCGGCGCACCAGCAGGAAGCCAGACATGCCGATCGAGCGCGCCGCCTCTATCTCCTTCGGCGAGACGGCACGGATGCCGCCGCGGAAGATCTCGGCCGTGTAGCCGGCCGTGCAGAGCGCCAGCGACAGCACGGCGCAGACCATCGGCTCACGCAGGAACGGCCAGAGGAAGGAGTAACGGATGACGCCGAACTGGCCGAGGCCGTAGAACACCAGGAACATCTGGATCAAGAGCGGCGAGCCACGGAAGACGAAGATGTAACCCTTGGCGAAGCCCGAAAGCACCGGATTGCCGCTGACCCGCATCCAGACGATGACGAGCGCCAGCAGGCCGCCGCAGAGGATCGACAGGGAAAACAGGATGAGCGTTGTCGGTACGGCCTTGAGCAGGGTGACCATGGTCGAGGCGATGAAGGTGAAATCCATCATTCCCTCCTTACGCCTGGCCCATGGCGGATGCCGGCATGCTGCGGTTGGCGCGGCGCTCCGCCCCGTTGAAGATGCGGTCCGAAAGGCTGGTCAGGATCAGGTAGAGGCAGCCGCCGGCGATGAAGAACAGGAAATATTGCCGGGTCGAGCCCGCCGCCACCTGGCTGGTGCGCATCAATTCGGCAAGGCCGGTGACGGAGACCAGCGCCGAATCCTTGAGACTGAGCTGCCAGACATTGCCGAGGCCGGGAATGGCCAGGCGAAGCACCTGCGGCATGATGATGCGGCGAAAGCGCAGGCCGCGATGCATGCCGATCGCCGAGGCCGCTTCGAGTTCGCCCTTGGAGATGGCGAGGAAGGCGCCGCGGAATACCTCCGCCTGGTAGGAGCCGGAAATGATGCCGACGGCAAGCGCGCCGGCGATGAATGAAGGCAGACCGAGGAAGCCCTCGTAACCCATCGCCTGGCCGATTGAGGTGACGGCCGAGGAGCCGCCGAAATAGATGAGATAGATGATCAGCAGTTCGGGAACGCCGCGAAATACGGTCGTATAGACGTTGCCGAGCGTGACGAGAACAAGATTGCCGGAGAGTTTTGCCACCGCGACGGTGGCGCCGAGCACGGCGCCAATCGCCAGCGCCGTCGCCGTCACAGCCAGCGTCATCAAGGCGGCGGCAATGAGCAGCGCGCCCCATCCGGTCGAGCCGAAGCCGAGCAGTTCCAAGCTTGCCATATCGTCCGTTCCCCGTCCGTGGCAGTGTTTTGCGGATTGACAATAACATGCTGTCTCCGGCGATAAAGCCGGAGACAGATGTTTGCGGCCCAAAGGCCGAAACGCTTATTCCTGCGGGCTGACGTCGACCTGGAACCACTTCATCGACAGGTTCTTGACCGTACCGTCGGCAAGCGTCGACTTGATCGCTTCGTTGAACTTGTCGCGCAGGTCCGTATCGGCCTTGCGGATGCCGAGGCCTTCGCCCTCGCCCCAGATCGAGCCGACGATCTCGGGGCCGGTGAAGGCGAGCGTGTCGTTGGCGGTCTTGAACGCGTTGGCGAAATAGACGGCATCGTCGAAGCCGAGGTCGATGCGACCGTTCTGCAGGTCGAGGTCGCGGTCGGCGCCGGTCTTGTATTCGCGGATTTCGGCAATATCGCCGAAATTGTCATAGACGAACTTGGCGTAGACGGTCGCCGCTTGGATGCCGATCGTCTTGCCCTTGAAGGCTGCCTTCAGCGCGTCGATCTCCTTCACGCCGGTCTGGCCGGGCGTCATCTTGATCGTGGCGCCGGTGCCGGCGGCCTTTGCCAGCGGGCTGTCCTTGGCGGTTGCGAAGGCGGCAGGGGTGGCGGCATAGGGAATGGTGAAATCGATCACCTGTTTGCGCTCTTCGGTGATCGACAGCGCATCCATGATGACGTCGAACTTGCCGGCGTTGAGCGCCGGGATCATGCCGTCCCAGTCTGAAGCAACCAACGTGCACTCAATCTTGGCGCGCTCGCACAGCACCTTGGCGAGTTCGGGCTCGAAACCGCCGAGCGTGCCGTCGGCATTGGTGAGGTTCCAGGGCGCATAGGCACCTTCGAGCGTGATGGTCGCCTTCGTCCAGTCCTTGGAAAAGGCAGGCACGGCAAAAGCGGAAAAAGCCGCCACGCCGCAAAACAGGATTGCGCTAAATTTCATTTGTGAATTCTCCTCTGGAGTTGAAACAGACCTTGCGGCACCACGGCCGATCTGCGCCGGCTTGCCCTTTCCCGTCCTATTTCTGTTTTAAGGACCGATTGGGAGGTTGTATATGGTACCATATGAGATATTTTGTGATATGCAAGAGGAAAGTCGCTTTATGCGGCGAATTCCCTTCGTGCAAAAGGAATAGGCAATGAAGCGTTCCGGCGAGATGAAGCGCGAACTGGCGGAAAATGACAGCACGCCGCTCTATGCCGGCGTCAAGCAGGTGATCCTCGACCGCATCCACAGCGGCGAGTGGCCGCCGAAATACCGCGTGCCGTCGGAAAACGAGCTGGTCGTCGAGCTGGGCGTCAGCAAAATGACCGCCAACCGGGCGCTGCGCGAACTTGCCAACGAGGGCGAACTCGTCCGCATCCAGGGCGTCGGCTCCTTCGTCGCCGAGCGCAAGGGTTATTCGGCGCTGTTCGAGGTCCGCAACATCGCCGAGGAAATCGCCGAACGCGGTCATGTCCACGAAGCCTCCGTCGTCGTTCTCGCCCAGGAAACAGCCTCTCCCGAGGTTGCCGACGCGCTGGAACTGCCGATTGGCGCTGCGGTTTTCCACTCGCTGATCGTCCACAGCGAAAACGGCGTTCCGGTGCAGATCGAGGACCGTTTCGTTCATCCGGAGGCGGCCCCGGAATATCTCGACCAGGATTTTTCGACACTGACGCCGAACGCCTATCTGACGGCCGCAGCCCCGCTCAGCGGTTCAGAGCATGTCGTCGAGGCGGCGATGCCGCAGGCCTGGGAATGCAAGTTGCTTACCATCATGAAGAGCGAACCCTGCCTGACGATCCGCCGGCGCACATGGTCGGCAAAACAGGTAGTATCGACCGCCCGCCTCGTCTATCCCGGCCACCGCTACCGGCTGGAAGCGCGCAGCGGCAAGATGTTCGAGGAATGAAAGCAGCGGCCATGTTGTATATGGAACATGGCCCTTATTGTGACGCCGGCGTGAACCGTGCCACCAGCGCGTGACGATCGCCCGGATAGGTGAAGCGCACATGCGTCACCGGCCCGGCGCCGCTCCAGGTGCGGCGTTCGACCACGAGACAGGCGGTGTTGCGTGCTATATCGAGCGCTGCGGCCACTTCGGCATTGGCGGAGACGGCATGGATCCGGTGTTCGGCCGTACTCCAGGGCACCTGGTTGAGCAGCCAGGGACCCGGCGCCATCGCCAGGAAATCGGCATTGGCCGCCTCCGGCACCGTCGCAAGGCTGATCAGTCGCTCCTCCAGGCAAAAGGGCCGCGCGCCGGCATTGTGGATGCAGACGACCTCGACGACCGAGGACGCCACAGGCAGTTCCAGCCGGCGGCTGTCGTCCGCCTTGGCCTTGCGGCTCGTCTTCTTCGATACCGCATAGGAGTAGGGCAGGTTCAGCGACTGCACCTCGGCCTTGATGTCGTGGATTTCGAGAACGGCCGATTGCGCCTGCGGCTGGGTGACGAAGCTGCCGGACTTCTTGCGCCGCTCGATGAGGCCGGCCTTGGCAAGCTGGGTCAGCACCTTGTTCACCGTCATGCGCGAACAGTCGTAGTGCGTGGCGAGATCGACCTCGAAGGGAATACGGTGCCCCGGCGGCCATTCGCCTGAGACGATATGGCCCTCGATGTCGCTCAGGATGCGCTGATGCAAGGTGGGATCCCTGCTTTGGTCCATTACCACGCTCCGGTTGGCTCCCGCTATCTCTTTGTTTTAGCGCAATTCCGGACGCAAACCGCTACGCACTTTTGCTGGAATTGCTCTAATTCGAATATCGGGATGGGAAAAGCTCTTTTTCAGGCGGCAAGCAATTCGCCCATTGCGGCCAGGAACCGCCGGTCGATAGCGTCGCGTTCACGGTGGCGACCGCCTTCCACTTGCTTGCGGCCGCGCGCCCAGACGCAATCGACGGAAACGCCGCCGGCAAACAGCCAGTGGTCGAGGATCTGATCACCCGCGAGATAGGGAACGGCTGAAATATCGAGCGAAACGATATCGGCGTGATGGCCCTTGGCGAGACCTGCCGGCGCTTTCAGCGCGGCACCGCCGCCGGCAAGCGCGTGTGTGAACAGCGAAAGCGCCGTCGAACCGCCGGGGGCTGCGACGACATTGCGGGCGCGAAGCGCCAGGCGCTGCGAATATTCGAGCTGGCGCAGTTCCTCCGGCACGGAGATCAGCACGTTGGAATCCGAGCCGATGCCGTAACGCCCGCCCTCTTGGAGGAAGAGTGGCGCGGCAAAGGCGCCGTCGCCGAGATTGGCTTCGGTGATCGGGCAGAGGCCGGCGATTGCGCCGCTTTTCGCCATTCGCCGCGTTTCGTCTTCGGTCATGTGCGTTGCATGGATCAGGCACCAGCGTTCATCCACGGGCGCATGATCGAGCAGCCATTCCACCGGCCGCGCGCCGGACCAGGCGATGCAGTCCTCGACCTCCTTCACCTGTTCGGCGACATGGATATGGATGGGACCGTCGCCAGCCATCGGCACGAGCCTCGTGAGCTCCTCGGGTGTCGCGGCGCGCAGGCTGTGCGGCGCCAGTCCGAGCTCGGCGCCATCGAGCCGGCCGGTCACTGCCCGGCATCCCTCCATCAGCCTTTCGAAGCTTTCGAGCGAATTGATGAAACGCCGCTGGCCGTCGATCGGCGCAGCGCCGCCAAAGCCGGAATGGGCGTAGAAGACCGGCAGCAATGTCAGGCCGATGCCGGTCTCTGCGCTGGCAGCGCCGATGCGTTCGGCAAGCTCGGCGATATTGTCGTAAGCGCTGCCATCCCTGTCATGGTGGAGATAGTGGAACTCGCCGACGCGGGAAAAGCCGGCTTCCAGCATTTCCGCATAAAGCTTGGCCGCGACGGCCTCGACATGCTCGGGCGTCATCGCCAGGGCAAACTTGTACATAACAGTGCGCCAGCTCCAGAAGCTGTCGTTGGCCGGGCCGCGCACTTCCGCAAGGCCGGCCATCGCCCGCTGGAAAGCATGGCTGTGCAGGTTCGCCATAGCGGGAACGAGCAGCGTGTGGCGTTCATCGCCCTGCTCGGGAGAAACGCCGATTTCGACCCGCGCGATGCGCCCGGCCTCGAGCGTCAGCCGTACATTCTTCTGCCAGCCTTCCGGCGTCAGCGCCGTGTCTGCGTGAAGCGTGGTCATCGCCTTCCCTCTCCTCTTGCCGCGCCGCCGATCTTTCTTTTCCAGAAAAGCGCGCAAAATTTCACTTGTCACCTGTTGATTATGTATATACATGTTTTGGCATAAGGAAAGGCGCAAAGCTGATGACCGGGAACAATTTTTCAGAGGAAGCCTCATCCGCCGACGTCAGGCCGGCGCTTTGGCGCAATGCGCGGCTCGCCACGCTTGCGCCTGGTAAAGAAGGGCTCGGCATCGTCGAAAAGGGCGCCGTGCTGATCGAGAATGGCCGCATCACCTTTGCCGGCGCCGAAAGCGATCTGTCCGCATCGGCCATCGAACATTCCGAGATCGTCGATCTCGAAGGCCGCTGGGTGACGCCCGGCCTCGTCGACTGCCACACCCATATCGTCCACGGCGGCAACCGCGCCCGCGAATTCGAAATGCGCCTTGCAGGCGCCACCTATGAAGAAGTCGCGCGCGCCGGCGGCGGCATCGTCTCCTCGGTGAAGGCGACCAATGCGCTGTCGGTCGAGGAGCTCGTCGCCGAGGCCCTGCCGCGACTCGACACACTGCTTGCCGAAGGCGTGACGACGATCGAGGTCAAGTCCGGTTACGGGCTGAACCGAACCGGCGAAGTGAAGATGCTGCAGAGCGCCCGCCTGCTCGGCCATATCAGACCGGTGCGCGTCGCCACCAGCTATCTCGGCGCCCATGCGACGCCGGTGGAATATAAGGGCCGCAACGGCGATTATCTCGATGATGTCGTCCTGCCAGGTCTCGACGATATGTTTAATCTCGGTCTCGCCGATGCCGTCGACGGCTTCTGCGAGGGCATCGCCTTTTCCACGACCGAGATCGCCCGCGTCTTCGACAAGGCCAAGGCGCTTGGCCTGCCGGTCAAGCTGCATGCCGAACAGCTCTCCAATCTCGGCGGCGCCAAGCTCGCTGCATCCTACGGCGCGCTTTCGGCCGATCACCTCGAATATCTCGACGAAGACGGCGTTGCGGCGATGGCCGCAGCCGGCACCGTCGCCGTGCTGCTGCCCGGCGCCTTCTACGCCATCCATGAGAAGCAGAAGCCGCCGATCGAAGCATTGCGGCGGGCAGGCGTGCCGATCGCAATCGCCACCGACTGCAATCCCGGCACCTCACCGCTCACCTCGATGCTGCTCACCATGAACATGTCGGCGACGCTCTTCGGCCTCACCGTCGAGGAATGCATCGCCGGCGCCACCCGCGAAGGCGCCCGTGCGCTCGGCCTGCTCGACAAGACAGGAACGATCGAGCCCGGCAAGTCCGCCGATCTCGCCGTCTGGAATACCGAAAGCCTCGCCGAACTCGTCTACCGCATCGGCTTCAACCCGCTTCACGCGCGTATCTTCAAGGGCGAAAGGAACGGTCGATGACCATCACGCTCCACCCGGGCTCCGTCTCGTTCAAGGATTTGGAAATCATCTATTGGACCGGCGAGCCGGCAAGGCTCGATCCCGCCTTCGATGCCGGCATCGCCAAGGCCGCCGCCCGCATCGCCGAGATCGCCGCCGGCAATGCCCCGGTCTACGGCATCAATACCGGCTTCGGCAAACTTGCCTCGATCAAGATCGACAGCGCCGATGTCGCGACGTTGCAGCGCAATCTCATCCTGTCGCACTGCTGCGGCGTCGGCGCGCCGCTGCCCGACAATATCGTCCGGCTGATCATGGCGCTGAAGCTGGTCTCGCTTGGCCGCGGCGCCTCCGGCGTGCGGCTGGAGCTGGTACGGCTAATCGAAGGCATGTTGGAAAAAGGCGTCATCCCGCTGATCCCGGAAAAAGGCTCGGTCGGCGCCTCCGGCGATCTTGCCCCGCTTGCCCATATGGCGGCGGTGATGATGGGCGAGGCCGAAGCCTTCTTCGCCGGCGAACGCCTCCCGGGCGCGCAAGCCCTCGAAAGGGCCGGGCTGAAACCGGTGGTGCTCGCCGCCAAGGAAGGCCTGGCGCTCATCAACGGCACCCAGACCTCGACGGCGCTGGCGCTGGCCGGCCTGTTCCGCACCCATCGCGCCGCACAATCGGCCTTGATCACCGGCGCTATGTCCACCGATGCCGCCATGGGCTCTTCGGCACCCTTCCATCCCGATATTCATACTTTGCGTGGCCACAAGGGCCAGATCGATACGGCATCCGCCCTTCGCGCCCTGCTCGAAAACTCCATCATTCGCCAGAGCCATATCGAGGGCGACGAGCGCGTGCAGGATCCCTATTGCATCCGCTGCCAGCCACAGGTCGACGGCGCCTGCCTCGATCTGCTGCGCTCGGTCGCCCGCACGCTCGAAATCGAGGCCAACGCGGTCACCGACAATCCGCTGGTGCTGTCGGACAATTCCGTTGTATCCGGCGGCAATTTCCACGCCGAACCCGTCGCCTTCGCCGCCGACCAGATTGCGCTCGCCGTCTGCGAGATCGGCGCGATTTCGCAGCGCCGCATCGCGCTGCTGGTCGATCCCACCCTCTCCTACGGCCTGCCGGCCTTCCTCGCCAAGAAGCCGGGCTTGAACTCCGGCCTGATGATCGCCGAGGTCACCTCGGCGGCTTTGATGTCCGAGAACAAGCAGATGTCGCACCCGGCCTCAGTCGATTCGACGCCGACCTCGGCCAATCAGGAAGACCATGTCTCCATGGCCTGCCACGGCGCCCGCCGCCTGCTTGGGATGACCGAAAACCTGTTCGCCATCATCGGCATCGAGGCGCTGACCGCCGCCCAAGGCGTCGAACTGCGCGCGCCGCTGTCGACGAGCCCGGAACTGAGCAAGGCGATCGCCGCCATCCGCAGCAAGGTCCCGACCCTCGATACCGACCGCTACATGGCAAACGACCTCGCCGCCGCTGCCGAACTGGTGGCGACGGGCGCGCTGAACGCCTCGGTTTCAACAGGCATATTGCCGGTATTGGAGGGTTGATCGTGATGTATGTGCATTTGGGTATCGCCCGAGACACCGGAGCACTTTGCCCATGACCACACCATACGAAATCCGTCAGGGCACCTCGCCCGTCATCCTCGGCTTCCCCCACACCGGCACGTCAGTGCCGGCTGAGATCGCCGACCGTCTCAACGACAATGGCAGGATTCTCGCCGATACCGACTGGCACATCCACCACCTCTATGACGGGCTGCTCGACGACGTCACGGTCGTGCGGGCCACATTCCACCGCTACGTCATCGATGCCAACCGAGATCCGGCGGGCGTCAGCCTCTATCCCGGCCAGAACACCACCGGCCTCATTCCCGAAACGGATTTTGACGGCAAGGCGATCTGGAAGGATGGAAAGGGACCTGACGAGGCCGATATTGCGGCGCGGCTGCGGGATTTTCATGCGCCCTATCATGCAGCCCTTGCCGCCGAGATCGAGCGCGTGAGAGCGATCCATGGCGTCGCGATCCTTTACGATTGCCACTCGATCCGGTCCCACATTCCTTTCCTGTTCGAAGGAAAGCTGCCGGATTTCAATATCGGGACCGATATGGGCAAGACCTGCGACAGCGCCATCGAACAGGCGACGCTCACCGTCGTCGAAGCCGCCGAGGGGTACGACCGCGCGCTCAACGGCCGCTTCAAGGGCGGCTGGACGACACGCCATTATGGAAAGCCGGAAACCGGTGTGCACGCGATCCAGATGGAGCTTGCGCAATCGACGCATCTCCAGACCGAGGCACCGCCCTTTGCCTATGACGCCGCCAAGGCGGACAGGCTTCGCGTGCATCTCAAAGACATTCTGGTGCGCCTCGAACAGATCGCACCAGGCCTGAAACGCTGACGCCCGAAACCTGACGATTGAAACCTGAGAACAGGGGAACCGCCATGACCAATCCACGCCACAATATCCGTGAAATCCGCGCGCCCCGCGGCAACGATCTCAATGCCAAGAGCTGGATGACCGAAGCGCCGCTGCGCATGCTGATGAACAATCTCGATCCCGACGTCGCCGAAAATCCGAACGAACTCGTCGTCTATGGCGGCATCGGCCGCGCCGCCCGCACCTGGGAGGATTTCGACCGCATCGTCGCGACTCTGAAGACGCTGACGGAAGAAGAAACCCTGATCGTGCAATCCGGCAAGCCGGTCGGCGTCTTCCGCACCCACAAGGATGCGCCGCGCGTGCTGATCGCCAACTCCAACCTGGTGCCGCATTGGGCGACCTGGGATCATTTCAACGAGCTGGATAAGAAGGGCCTTGCCATGTACGGCCAGATGACGGCCGGCTCGTGGATCTATATCGGCACGCAGGGCATCGTCCAGGGCACCTACGAGACCTTCGTCGAGGCCGGCCGCCAGCACTACGGCGGCAATCTCAAGGGCAAATGGATCCTGACCGGCGGCCTCGGCGGCATGGGCGGCGCCCAGCCGCTCGCCGCCGTCATGGCCGGCGCCTGCTGCCTCGCCGTCGAATGCAATCCGGATTCGATCGATTTCCGGCTGCGCACCCGCTATGTCGACGCCAAAGCCGAGACGCTCGACGAAGCGCTTGCGATGATCGACCGCTGGACCAAGGCGGGCGAAGCCAAATCCGTCGGCCTGCTCGGCAACGCCGCCGAAATCCTGCCGGAAATGGTCCGCCGCGGCATTCGACCCGATATCGTCACCGACCAGACCTCGGCGCACGACCCGATCAACGGCTACCTGCCGAAGGGCTGGACGATGGCCGAATGGAAGGCCAAGCGCGAAAGCGATCCGAAGGCTGTCGAAAAAGCAGCGCGCGCCTCGATGCGCGAGCATGTCGAAGCGATGATCGCCTTCTGGAGCGCCGGTATTCCGACGCTCGACTACGGCAATAACATCCGCCAGGTCGCCAAGGAAGAAGGCTTGGAAAACGCCTTCGCCTTCCCGGGCTTCGTGCCGGCCTATATAAGACCGCTGTTTTGCCGCGGCATCGGTCCCTTCCGCTGGGCAGCCCTGTCAGGCGACCCGGAAGATATCTACAAGACAGATGCCAAGGTAAGGGAGCTGACGCCCGGGAATACCCACCTGCACAACTGGCTCGACATGGCCAGGGAACGCATCGCCTTTCAGGGTCTGCCAGCGCGCATCTGCTGGGTCGGGCTCGGCGACCGTCATCGCCTCGCTTTGGCCTTCAATGAAATGGTCAAGAACGGCGAGCTTTCCGCTCCGATCGTCATCGGCCGCGACCACCTCGATTCCGGCTCCGTCGCCTCGCCGAACCGCGAAACGGAAGCGATGAAGGACGGCTCCGATGCCGTCTCCGACTGGCCGCTTTTGAACGCCCTGCTCAACACCGCGTCGGGCGCCACCTGGGTATCCCTGCATCATGGCGGCGGCGTTGGCATGGGCTTCTCCCAGCACTCCGGCGTCGTCATTTGCGCGGATGGCACGGATGATGCGGCAAAGCGTCTCGAACGCGTGCTCTGGAACGATCCGGCGACCGGAGTCATGCGCCATGCCGATGCCGGCTATGAGATCGCCCTCGACTGCGCCCGGGAAAAGGGACTGCGCCTGCCCGGCATTCTCGGGAACTGATCCTCGTGAGGATCCTGCGCGCCGGTGATTGTAAACGCATGCCCTGGAAGAACGGCGGCGGCGAAACGGTGGAAATCGCCGTTTCGCCTGAGAATGCCGGTCTTGCCGGTTTCGACTGGCGCGTCAGTATGGCGACCGTCGCAACCGACGGCCCGTTTTCGATTTTTCCCGGCATCGACCGCACGCTGGCGATCCTCGATGGCAACGGCATGGTGCTCGATATCGAAGGCAGCACGCCGGTGCTGCTGACGACGGCAAGCGATCCCCTGGCCTTCCCGGCGGATATCCCCGTCGCGGCCAGGCTCCAGGACGGCGCCATCACCGATCTCAACGTCATGACCCGCCGCGACGGGCTCGCCCACAGGCTGGTCCGGATCGACGTCGATGGCAGCAGCACCCTGCCGCTGCCGCCCTCGACATGCCTGTTCCTCTGCCATGGCGGCGCGCTCTCCTTCCGGCGGGGCGGCGAGACCGGCGCGCTTGCGGCCGGCGATGCGCTGCTGATTGAGGATGCGGCCGCGATCGCGCTTGAGGTCGATGGTGAAGCCAAATGTTATCTCGCATCGATCACCACAGGCTGACTTTCAAATAACGATTTGAAAAGATTGAACAATCGAGAATTTGGCTAAGCATGCGCATCGACTATCCTGATCTCGGGCCATGGACGTCATTCCTGCTTTCGGTCTAAACTTTGCCCTTCTGATGCAGAAGAAGACCTAGACTGCCCGCAACATGCGGGGAGCAAGGGAGCAGGCGTGACGGATCCATACGATATTCTCGGCGTTGAACGCGATGCGGACGAGGCGCAGCTGAAGGCCGCCTACCGGCGTCTGGCGAAAGTTGCCCACCCCGATTCGGGCGGTGATTCGGACGCCTTTGCCAATTTGCAGAAAGCCTATGGGCTGCTTCTCGATCCGGTCCGGCGCAAGGTCTACGACGATACCGGTTACGACGTTGAATTCGCCGATGCCGCCGAGCTGCAGGCGCTCGTGATGATCGAGAAGCTCGTCACCGACGCCGTGCTCGACGAGCGCGCGCCGGGAAGTTTCGATCCCGTCGCTGTCATGCAGGAAAGCCTTTCCGAAGAACTGCGCAAGGCCCGTTTCAGCAAGAGCGAATTGGAGCGCCACGCCTCGCGCATCGGCCTGCATCTGGAACGGCTCGAAAAGCAGTCCGGCCGCGATGTGCTTGCCCACATGTTCCGTGCCCGCATCGAAGCCATCGCCAAAGCGGTCGCGGAAACCGAGGCGAAGATCAAGGCGACCGAACGCGCCGCCGATATGCTCAGCGGCTATGTCTACGAGATCGATCCGCCGCCGCTGCCGGATGCCGCGGTCACCAACATCGAATGGGTCGAGACCTCCAGAAACCGCTCCACCGGCTGACGGACGACGCGGCCGATCTTAATAGGACAGTTTCGGATACCAGTCCGGCGCCCGGCCTTCGGGCGTCGCATCGAGCACGGTCCAGAGCGGCATCAGATCAGGTGCGCCGCGCGGATCCTCGCCGGGATCGGCCGTCGCTTCGCCCATCTCCTCGCTCCAGAAATGGCGGATGGTGCCGTCGCGCCGCGTGAAGACGTTGAAGGCGGCGCCATCGCTGCCGTCGCTGCCGATCGCGCGATAGTCGCGACTGTAATCGTCCGTCATGTCGGAGTAGAGCGGCAGGTGGTGCCAGCCGCGTTCCTTCTTGAAGGCGAGCAGCCTTTCGATCGGCGAGCGGGCGACGATCGCAAGGGCGGCGCGCTGCTGGATGTCAGGTACCTCGCCGTCCCAGGCCGACAGCAGCGAGGTGCACATTGGGCATGGGCGCTCGCGTTGTGGGCCGAACATGTAGCTGTAGACGATCAGCGTATCCTTGTCGGCGAAGAACTCGGCAAAGGAGATCGGCCCATCGCTGCCTTCGAAGCGGTATTCTTTTGTCACCTCGCCGCCCGGCGGCAGCGCCCGGCGCTGTCTTGCCACGCGCTCGATATGACGGCGCAATTCGATCTCTTCGGCCAGCAGCGCATCGCGGGCGCTGCGATAGGCCTCGCTCTCATTCGGGAAGCGGGCGCCGTTCTTGGCCGCAAGCACTGCGGCGGGTACCAGATGCCGATTATCCATGACGATATCCTCCTTCTGTTGCCGCGCGCCTCAGACGCGCAAAGGACGTGCTGAAGCCACGACCGGGTCGCAGCACATCATTACAAGGACGATCGGCTGATGCGAAAATCGACAGAAGCCGACGGAAAATATTCGCCCCGCGCTTTGGCCGGCCCGGTGCCCGGATCGCCAAAGCCAAGCAGATCAAGATCGCGCGTTCCGAAATGCGGATCATCGAACCAGATCATGATCAGCATTGCGCCCTTCCTAGAGGACGCCGCCCCGAACTCATTTCACCGTCGGCTGCGAAACTCAGTGAACGGTGATCACCGGAATGCCAGCTTCGTCGGCGGCACGGATAAGCGCTGCTCGCGCGTCCTGCGCCGGAATTTCCCCATGAATTGCATGTCGGCACGCGCTAATCGCTATAAGGTACTCTTCTCCGTCGTCGATCGGCCAACCAACTGTCAGCATCTCGGCAGCCTGGAAAAGAGTTGCGACAATCTTGTATTTTTCCGACCCACTCACAACGAACATCAGAGGGGCGAACTCTGCGGATGTGCACCACTTCATGACATTAGGTCTCCCCACAGTAAACATATTAGTAACCGTGCAAGAACCGTTCCGTGATCTTCGCTCGCATGCCGAAGCTCGTTTTGGAGGCCGAATAAAGGAAAGGAGAATATTTCTTAAGGGGCGCTTTAGCCGCCTCGGCATCGCCAGCATCAGCATGGGCACCAGTTGGCAGGGAAACGGTCGCCGGCCTCATTGCCCGCCATGCTGAAGCCACCAAAGCCGCCGACATGCTTATACCAGGCGCCCTTCCCGGTCTTCTGCCTCCTCAGCAAACTCAAACTGCTCCGCGGCGGCATCAGCGAGCGCGGTGTGCCTCTGCAACCGGAAACATTTCATCAGCAGAGCGGCAGAAAGAGATCCCGTAGTCGCCTCCGACTCCGGCACGACAGACGCGGGACTTCCCGCTCTGTTGCCAACGCATGAGTCTCTGTTGCCAACCTACCGGAAGATTGCCTTTGACACATCGCGATAAGTAATATATCTATGCGGTTATATAGCCATGTGGTGATATATGAAAAGCAGCCTCGATGCGATTTTCTCCGCACTTTCAGATCCAACAAGGAGAGCAATTCTTGGGCGGCTTGCTCACGGCAAGGCGACCGTGGCCGAACTCGCAGATCCCTTCGAGCTGTCTCAGCCTGCCATTTCAAAGCATCTCAAGGTCCTGGAACAGGCCGGATTGATCCGCTCCGGCCGTGAAGCGACTTCGCGTCCCCGCGAACTTGAGCCGGACGCATTGAAGAAAATCTCTGATTGGATTGGCGATTACAGACGCTTCTGGGATCAGAGCTTTGATCGTCTCGATGGCTATTTGTCCAAGGTACAAGGATACGAAGATGACAAATCCGGAGACTGATACTAACAACGCCCGCGATCTGGTTTTTGTACGAAGGTTCGATGCCCCATGCGATCTCGTTTTCAGAGCATGGACCGACCCCAAAGCGCTAGCGCAATGGAGCGGTCCTCACGGCTTCAAGGCGGTGGGCGACCAGCTTGAAGTGTGGCCCGGCGGTAGACACCGCGCCTGTCTGATAGCGCCAGATGGAGAGGAGCACTGGGTTAGCGGAAAATACCTTGAAGTCAACCCTCCGCACAGGCTTGTCTTCACACATGCCTGGGAGATCGGAACCGGCGAAAAAAGCCCGGAAACAGTCGTCACCATCACGTTAAAGGAAAGCGACGGAGGAACGGAAATGACATTTCGGCAAAGTGGATTTGAAGACGCATCATCACTTAAGGGTCATGAAGGTGGTTGGTCGCAAAGCTTCGAGCGACTGGGCGTTTTTCTGGGGGCTACGTCCGAAAGGCCGGATCATGAGTAAGGCGGCGATGAAGCTTTACTATTGCGAGACGCTCAATCCTCGGAAGGCCTGCGCCGCCGCCCGTTTTCTTAAAGCCGACGTGGAGTTCATAAGGATTGACCTAGCCAGCGGAGAGCAGCGTACCACGGAATTCCTGGCTCTCAACCCGAACGGGAAAGTCCCTGTGCTGCAGGATGATGCCGGAACCTTGTGGGAAGCGAATGCCATCATGTGCCGATTGTCTGACAGAGTTGGCTCGGATTTCTGGCCGCATGACCACAGGCAGATCGACGTCCTCCGGTGGCTGAGCTGGGACGCGAGTCATTTCACCCGGCACGCGGCAGCCTTGTGGTTTGAATACTTGATCAAACCTTTGTTCGGCGGGGAGCCTGACGTCGCCGTGATCGAAGATGCGAAGACGAGCTTCCGACTACATGCTCGCGTGCTCGACGACCATTTGGCCACTAACAGCGTCGCGGTCGGGAAGACGCTGACTGTCGCAGATTTCGCATTGGCCGCTGCACTTCCTTATGCGACTTCTGCTGAGATTCCACTTTCCGAGTTTACGCATATTCAGGCGTGGTACGAACGGCTTGAACAACTAGATGCGTGGAGAAACCCTTTCCCGGCGTAACAAGGTGCGGCCGCTGTTCCGTGGTTATTATTTCCGCCCACGTTTCTACAAGTCTTGCCGGTAATTCGCGCCACAGGGCCTCGCTTCTCCGTCGCTGGAATCCCTTCCGCCATCAAACGACAAGACGAAAGCGGTGATATGCGCAAGGGCTGTAAAGCAAAAAGGGCGCTCGACCCTTGCGGGGAGCGCCCTTATCCTGTCGGACAACGAACAGTTCGACGACGTCGATACCGCGCGCATCCATTTTTCAGGCAGGGCCGGTATATGGACCTTTTGCGCCCCGGTTTCAAGGGCTATTCGGCAGGACATTGACAAGGTCCGTCAGATGGCAACTCCACTGACGGGATTGACCACCGGTCGTTCGCTCTTGTCCCCGACCCCGGCCGGCTGCACCGCCGGCGGCGCCATCGATTCTGCGTCGGCGGGCTCCGGCTTGTCGGGAACGGCGCCGACATCTTTGGGGCGCCGCTGCTCGGGCTTTACGTTTTGATCATTCGTCGACATTGTCAGTCTCCTTTCAGTGAAGAAGTCACGGCCGTCGACATGGTTCCGACGATGGCATGGAGGATTACCGATGCTTGACAGGTTTCTGCTGCAGGGGCCTCAGGATGCGCGCTTCACGATCCTTCTGGCCCATGGCGCCGGCGCGCCGATGGATTCGGCGTCGATGACAGCAGCGGCAAATGCGCTTGCCGGCGTTGGCTTCCGTGTGGCCCGCTTCGAATTCGCCTATATGGCCGCCCGCCGCACCTCGGAAGGCCGCAAGCCGCCGCCGCGCGCCGAAACGCTCAATCCCGAATATGAGGCGGCCATTGCCACGCTCGGTGCCAGCGGCCCGCTTATCATCGGCGGCAAGTCGATGGGCGGCCGGGTTGCCAGCATGATCGCCGACGATCTTTATCACAGGGGGAAGATCGCCGGCCTGCTCTGCCTCGGCTATCCCTTCCATCCGCCCGGCCAGCCGGAGAAGCTGCGCACCGCCCACCTTACCGGGCTGACGACGCCCGCCTTGATCTGCCAGGGAACGCGCGACGAATTCGGCACACGAGACGAGGTGCCGGGCTATGATCTCTCCGACAGGATCGAGATCCTCTGGCTCGAGGATGGCGACCACGACCTCAAGCCGCGCAAGACGATCTCCGGCTTCTCCAGCGCCGATCACCTCGCCACGATGGCCAAGGCGGCAAAGGCCTGGGCCGAACGATTGCCGGTTTGAGGCTCACCTTGCGATTGCCGATATCAGGCGGCAAGCTTCCTGATATCGATGCGCCGGTCAGTGGCGGAAACGGTGATTTCGAAATGGTCGGCCTGCACGACGTCCCGGATGTTGCGCGGTCTATGCGCGACGATGACCACCCCGCCCCTCAGCCGGACACTGTCATAGAGGATGCCGGCGCCACCGCTCGAGCGGACCTCTTCCCCCAGCACCTGCGACGCCGCATAGCTGGCGCCGTCATAGACATCGGGCCGCAGCAACTCTTCGCCGCGAATGTCGAGGTAATCGCCAATCAGGGTGGCCGCATAGCTTCGATAGGTGCGCGCCATCATCGCCACCCCGCGTGCGACAGCCTCGCGCCGAAGATGGTGGCCGACCTCGGCAGCGGCTGTCCTGAGATCATCGGCGGCATACCAGGCGCCGAGATCAGAGCCGTTGAACCGCATTCCTCCCGGCGCAACATGCAGGAAAGCCGCCATCACGATGCTGGCGTTTGGCGTGCCATAAACCCATTCAGCCTGGGGAAGCCGTTGGATGCGATCGGCGACGAGACGGTCGTTGGTCCAGCCGACGAGTTCCATCACCGCTTCAAGGTCGGACACCCGCGTCACCGTCTCGAAAAGCCCGATCGGTGGAAATTGCGACGGGATCAGCCGGTGTGACGGACGCGGCGCCTCTGCAAAACGATCCCTCACCGGAAGACGATGTCCGCATCTTCGTAAGGCGTGAAGGCTTCGTCGAGCCTGTTCGGCTGCATGTAGAGACCACCGCGCGCGCCGTCGAGAAACCGGCGGACGGTCATCAGCCCGTCCTGGGTTCCGCTGGTCACGATATCAAGCGGTGGATGCCCGCCGAAAACCGGCGCCTGATGCGGCGTGCGCAGCCAGGCGACGCCGGCGCGCTCATCGGCAAAAAGCACGCCGAGTGCCTGATGGATGCCGAGCACCGCCGAGATCCGGGTCAGCGTATCGACGTCAAGCGTGAAAGCGCCGTGCTCGCGCGCCTGTTTGGCCCAATTGTGGTAGGTCGACCGGGAGGGGTAACCGAGTACGAGCAGACGCTGCTCTTCCGTCAGCCCCCAGAGATCGGCGATCGCCAGGAAGGTCCGCAAGGCCGGTGCGCTTAGCCTCTTGCGATTTGCCGGCGCAAAGCGATCCATGTCCAGCCGCTGTGGCCCCTGGTCTTCCCGGTGCTCGGTGCGTCGCGCATGCTGCATAACAGCCTCCTGTCTTGAATTAGACATAGTCCAAATCTAGGCATTCGGCAACAGATTTCAAGAATTGCTCCAATGGAGCCGTCACCATAGCCCAGGCAGCAGCCGGTCGCGGACCTTGCGGCGGTATTCGGCGTAACCCGGCAGGTCTCTTGTCAGATGTTTCTCCTCGTCCAGCAGCCGCGCGACAAGTCCGGCAAAGGCAGGAGGGATGGCCAGCAGGCCCCAATAGGAACCGAGCGACAGCGGTATGCCGACGAAGAGCACCAGCGCCGCCGCATACATCGGATGGCGCACGACGCTGTAGAGCCCGCTTGAAATGACCCGCTGATCCCGGCGGATCTCGACCGTTGCCGAAGCGAAGCTGTTTTGCCGCAGCACGAGGAAGCAGCCGTAAAAGCCGGCCGCCATCAGAACATTGCCGAAAATCACGATCGGCGCCGGAACGGCCGACCAGCCGAACCGGTAATCGAGCGCCGAACCGATGAAGAGCGCGATCAGCACGATGCCGTTGAAAAGCTGAATGCGCTTCTGGGCCGGTTCCCGCTCCGCAGCCGGCCCGACATGCAGCCGCTGTTCCAGCAAGGCGCGGTCATATTTCAGGAAATAGGCCGTCGTCGCGACAATCCAGCCGCCAAAATTGAAAAGGAACAGCCAGCCCTGCCAATAGGACAGCGAGCCCGCCGCGATGAAGATCATCGCCGCAAGCACTGCGACGAATTTCACCGTCGCTTCCGTCGCCCGCCTGCCGAGACTCCTCTTCTGATCCTCCATCGGTCCGTCCTCCATTACCTCAGGAAACCTCGCCTGCCGCCTCCCGGATCGTCTGCATCAGGATCGATTGCGGCAGCGACGGCACGGCATCGGCGCGCATCGTCAATCCGACCGGCCCCTTGGTCTCGCCGGTATCGATCGGCAGAAGCGCCAGCCGCCCGTCGGCGACATCGTCGGCCACCACGCCGTGGGAAATGATCCAGATCGCGTCGTTTGCCCGGAGGAAAGCGCGGCCGAAGGAATCCGATACCGTCTCGATCTGGTTGGGCAGGCTGGCGACGCCATTGGCGATGAGAAAATTTTCGACCACCGGCCGGATGATCGAACCCCGCGTCGGCATCAGCACCGTGTAGTTGCCGAAACCTGAAAACAGCGATTGCCGGCCGTCGAGCAGCGGATGGCCGGGGCGCACGGCAAACACTACCTGTTCGGAATAAAGATGCTCGAAGGAAAAGCCGGCCATCTTCTCGGCGCCTGCCAGACGCCCGACGACGACATCGAGATCGCCGACACGAAGCTGCTCCAAGAGCACCGCATTCTCGCCGGTGACGATCTTCACCCGACTCCAGGTATTCTCCTTGAGGAAGAGCTCCATCGCCCGCGGCATGATTCGCGATGACACCGTCGGCAGCGCGCCGATCCGGATCGGCGGCGCTTCGGAAAACTGCTCCTGCGAGACGGAATCGAGACCCTGGCGCAGCGCCGTCAGCGCCGCACCAGCGTGCCGCAGGAAGACCTCGCCGTAACGGGTGATCTTGATGCCGCGGCCGTCGCGCTCGAAGACATCGACACCCAGCACCTGTTCCAGTTCGCGGATCGTCTTGGTGACCGCCGGCTGGCTGACATGCAGCAATTCGGCGGCCTTCATGACGCTCTTCTGCCGCGCCACCTCGACAAAGGTCTGCAGATGGCGAAACTTGACGCGGCTGTCGATCATCGCTCACATAACTCCGAAGTTATCGAAAAGCCTAAAAATATCATTTTACTTAACCGGATCAAACATTCAATTTCGCCTTCAGGAGGAGAATGACGTGCAATTCGCCCGCATAAACGACGTGACGATCCATTATCAGGTCATCGGTGCACCAGCCGACAGGCCGGTGATCGTCTTTACCAATTCGCTCGGGACGGATTTCCGCATCTGGCGCGACGTCGTGGTGCGGCTTGCCGGCGAATTCCCCATCGTGCTTTACGACAAGCGCGGCCACGGCCTGTCCGATGTCGGCCAGCTCCCCTCATCGATTGCGGATCATGCGACGGATCTCGCCGGCCTGCTCGATCTCTTGTCGGTCAAGAAGGCCGTCATCTGCGGCCTCTCCGTCGGCGGCCTCATCGCCCAGTCGCTCTATCAGCGCCGGCCGGACCTGGTCAGTGCCCTGATCCTGTGCGACACCGCCCATAAGATCGGCACAGCAGAGAGCTGGAACACCCGCATTGCCGCCGTCGAGAAAAACGGCATCGGCAGCATCGTCGACGCCATCATGGAGCGCTGGTTCACGCCGGCCTTCCGCCGGCCCGAAAACACCGCCTATTTAGGCTATTGCAACATGCTGACGCGTCAGCCGGTCGAAGGTTATGTCGCTGCCTGCGCCGCGATCCGCGACGCCGATTTTACCGAAACTGCAAAGACGATCACTGTCCCGACAATCTGCGTCGTCGGCGACCAGGATGGCTCGACGCCGCCCGATCTGGTGCTCTCGACCGCCAAGCTTATCCCCGACGCGCGTTATGAGGTCATCCCCAATTGCGCGCACATTCCCTGCGTCGAGCAGCCGGAAGCGCTAACGGCGGTCATCCGCGCCTTCCTCACATCCATTACGCCTGGAGAAAACAGCCCATGAACGAAACCGCGTCCTCCTCCGAGCGCTATCGCCAAGGCATGGCGACCCGCCGCACCGTGCTCGGCGACGCCCATGTCGACCGAGCCGCCGCCGCATCGACGGAGTTCGACCGTCCCTTCCAGGAATTGATCACCGAAGCCGCCTGGGGCCATGTCTGGTCGCGCCCGGCGCTGACGAAGCGCGAACGCTCGATCGTCACCATCGCTCTGCTCGCGGCGCTCGGCCAGGACGACGAGGTCGCCATGCATGTGCGCGCCACCGTCAATACGGGTGCCTCCCGTGAGGATATCTGCGAGGCGCTGCTGCATGTGGCGATCTATGCCGGCGTTCCCGCCGCCAATCACGCGATCAAGATCGCAAAGCAGACCTTCGCACAGATGGACGCCGACAAGGCGGCCTGAGGGGGAAAAATGTCCGAACGAGCAAATCGCAAACCCGAGACCGGCGCCTTCTTCGGCCGCGACCGTGCCTGGCATGCGCCGGCGCTGACCCCCGGCTACAAGACCTCCCTGCTGCGCGCGCCGCAGCGTGCGCTGCTGTCGCTCGACGGCACGGTTTCCGAAACCACCGGGCCGGTCTTCGGCCATTCGATGATCGGCGAACTCGACAACGACCTGATCCTGAATTATGCGCGCCCCGGCGAAAGCGCTATCGGCGAACGCATCATCGTCCATGGCCGGGTGCTCGACGAGCGTGCCAAGCCGGTTGCCGGCGCCCTGGTCGAGTTCTGGCAGGCCAATGCCGGCGGCCGCTATCGCCACAAGAAGGAAACCTATCTTGCGGCGATCGACCCGAATTTCGGCGGCTGCGGCCGCGCCATCACCGACGAGGAAGGCCGTTACTCTTTTCGCACCGTCCGCCCCGGCGCCTATCCCTGGCCGAACGGCGTCAATGATTGGCGGCCGGCCCATATCCATTTCTCGATCTTCGGCCACGGCTTTGCCCAGCGCCTGATCACCCAGATGTATTTCGAGGGCGATCCGATGATCTGGAAATGTCCGATCGTCGGCACGATCCCCGACAAGGCGGCGATCGAGCAGCTGATCGCGCCGCTCGACTGGGGCAACACGATCCCGATGGATTCACGCGCCTATAAATTCGATATCGTGCTGCGCGGCCGCCGCTCGACGATGTTCGAAAACAGGCTGGAGGGCAACTGACCATGCAGCAGCTCGGCTATCTCAAGGAAACCCCGTCGCAGACGGCAGGCCCCTATGTCCATATCGGCCTGACGCCGAATTTCTGCGACATAAAGGGCGTCTACGACACCGATCTCGGCATCGAGATGGTCAATGACAAGACGCTCGGCGAACGCATCACCGTCACCGGCCGAATCTTCGATGGGGCCGGCGCATTGGTGCGCGATGCCGTTATCGAGATCTGGCAGGCCGACAGCGCCGGCCTCTACAACAGCCCTTCGGAAATGCGCGGAACCGCCGATCCGAATTTCACCGGCTGGGGCCGCTGCCCGACCCGCGCCGAGGATGGCGTCTACAGCTTCGAGACCGTCAAGCCCGGCCGTGTCCCCTTCAAGGACGGCCGTAGACAAGCCCCGCACATCACCTTCTGGATCGTCGCCCGCGGCATCAATATCGGCCTGCATACGCGTATGTATTTCCCGGAAGAGACGGAGGCCAACGCCGCCGACCCGCTGCTGTCCCGCATCGAACATCGCGAGCGCGTCGCAACGATGGTCGCCACCCGCGACGGCGCAACCTGCCATTTCGACATCCATCTGCAGGGTCCCAAGGAAACGGTATTTCTCGATATCTGAGGGTCGGCATGCCGGTGGCTTGTTCGGACAGCCCTGTGCAAGTAGCCTCCCCCTCACCGGACCCTCTCCCCGAGGGGAGAGGGACGTGCCCACGCGAGATTACCTGCCCATAAAGCGCGGACGCCACCGCAGTCCCGTCCCCCCAATAGGGAGAAGGTGGCGGCAGCCGGATGAGGGGCCAGCAAAGCGAGACAATCATGACCGCATCGCCCTTCGACCACCCCTTCCTTTCCGGCCTGCTCGGCGACGGTGAAATCGCCTCCTATTTTTCCGCCGAGGCCGATATCCGCGCCATGCTCTCCTTCGAGGCCGCGCTCGCCAGGGCCGAAGCCGGCCATGGCCTCATCCCCGCCGAAGCAGCAAGGCGCATCACCGAAATCTGCGCCGCCTTCTCGCCCGATCTGGCCAGCCTTCGATCGGCAACGGCAAGGGACGGTGTCGTCATCCCCGAACTCATCAAGCAGCTGCGCACCGCTGTCGGCGAGGAGGCAGCCAAGAGTCTCCATCTCGGCGCCACCAGCCAGGATGTCATCGATACCAGCCTGATGGTCCGCCTGAAGGCCGTCGTCTTCCTGTTTGCCGGCCGGCTTTCCGCCATCCTCAAGAGGCTCGATGCGCTCGACGGCCAGTTCGGCCAAAACGGGCTGATGGGCCGTACCCGCATGCAGGCGGCGATCCCCATCACCGTCACCGATCGCCTCGAAGCCTGGCGCACGCCGCTTGCGACCTATCGCGACCGCCTGACCGAGCAGAGTTTTCCCGTCCAGTTCGGCGGTGCGGCCGGCACGCTTGATAAGCTCGGGTCGCAGGCCGCAGCCGTTCGCGCCTCGCTCGCCCAGGAGCTCGGCCTTACCGACGCAACGCAATGGCAGAGCGGGCGTCTGCCGATCGCCGATATCGCCGGCCTGTTCGCGTCGATATCGGGCAGCCTCGGTAAGATAGGCCAGGATATCGCGCTGCTCGCCCAGGCCGGCGGCGAAATCGAAATTGCCGGCGGCGGCACCTCGTCGGCGATGGCGCACAAGCAGAACCCGGTTTCCGCCGAAGTCCTGATCTCGCTCGCCCGCTTCAATGCCACTGTTCTCTCGGGCATCCACCAGTCCCTCGTCCACGAGCAGGAACGCTCAGGCGCTGCCTGGACGCTCGAATGGCTGCTGCTGCCGCAAATGACCATGGCAACCGCCGCCTCGTTGCGTCTCGCCGCGGACCTCATGGGAAATATCAACAGGCTTGGAACTGCCTGACGCCGCGCTGGCGTGCCACGATCTTGACAAAGGCATGCAGTGGATCTGGGCCTGAGGAGGCAGCAATTGTTTTTTCAATCGCGCGCAACCATCTAATAGGCATGACTTGCGGAAAACGCCCCGCCCCAGCAGCCCGTTTACCGAAAACCAACCAAACCGGCTTGCTTTCCGAAGCGAAAGCCGATTGCTTAGGAAAATCTACTTCTTCTTCCGCTAGCGGTTAGGAGAATGAAAGGGGGCGCAGGCAAACCCGTGGAATTCTACTGCTTCGCATCGGGATAAACAATGACTACGATGGCGACGCGGGAAGGCCGGTTTGAAGAACGATGACGACAGAACTGTTTCAGGTAAAATTTTGGGGCGTCCGTGGCAGTATTCCAGTGTCGGGCCCCGAGTTCGATCGCTACGGCGGTAACACTTCCTGCATCGAAATTCGCTGCGGAAAACATCGGATGATCTTCGACGCGGGCTCCGGCCTGCGCGAGGCGGGGCTTTCGTTGCTCGCCGACGGCGTCAGCGACGTGGACCTGTTCTTCAGCCACTGCCACTATGACCACATCATCGGCCTGCCCTTCTTCAAGGCGATCTATTACCCCTCGATCAACGTCAACATCTGGTCCGGCCACCTCGACGGCAAGATGAGCACGCGGGAAATGGTCGATCAGTTCATCAGCCCGCCCTGGTTTCCCGTCAAGACCGACATCTGTCAGGCGACGATGAACTTCCGCGACTTCCATCCCGGTCAGGTTCTGACCCCCCACGAAGGCATCGCGATCAAGACCTTCATGCTGAACCATCCGGGCGGCGCCATCGGCTACCGCGTCGAATGGCAGGGCCGTTCGATCGCTCTCGTCTATGACATCGAACATATTCCGGGCGCTTATGATCCGGTCTCACTGGAGATGATGCAGGACGCCGATCTCGTCGTCTACGACTGCACCTACAATGAAGACGAGATGCAGCGTTTCAAGGGCTTCGGCCATTCGACCTGGCAGCACGGCACCGAGCTTGCGAAGATGGCGGGCGCCAAGCGCTTCGCGCTCTTCCACCACGCCCCCTCGCGCACCGACGAACAGCTGGCTGAGATGGAAGCGCAGGCGCAGGCCGCCTTCCCCGAATCCTTTGCCGCCCGCGACAATCAGACCGTGGTGATCTAGCAACCCGCGAAACCTCAGCTTGCTGACGGAACAGATGTTGGATCAGGCCGTTTCCCGGCAGGTAAACCATTACGCGGGGACCAGCTATGACCGTGTTTTCCGGAAAGTGCCTTTGCGGGCAGGTGCAGATCTCTGTTCGGGGCGAACCTTTGCGCGTCGGGATCTGTCATTGCACCGACTGCAGGAAAGAAAGCGGTTCGGCCTTTACCTTTTACGGGATCTGGCCAGCCGGCCAATTCGAACATTCTGGGGAAACCGCCGAGTTCCGAGGTCGCCATTTCTGCACCGGCTGTGGTTCGCGGCTGTTTTCCGCCGATGACGAAGAGGCGGAAATCAAGCTCGGTATCCTGTCCGATGCCCCGACGCCCCTCGTGCCGCGCTACGAACTCTGGATCAAGCGCCGCGAGCCCTGGCTGCGGCCGGTAGAGGGCGCCGAGCAGCATGAGGAGGACCGAAAGTGAGCGGCGGCGGCGGAAGCTTCCCGATGTCCGCTCTCGTCCGGCATCGCTCGATCACGGTCGCAGGCATCGAGACTTTTTACCGCGAGGCCGGTCGGCCGGATGCTCCGGTCTTGCTGCTGCCGCACGGTTACCCCTGCTCGTCCTATGAATTTCGCAATCTCATGCCGCGCCTTGCCGACCGCTGGCGCCTGATTGCACCGGATTTCCCTGGCGCGGGCTATAGTGGCACGCCTGACGATTTCGACTACAGTTTCGATGGTTATGCCGCCTGGCTGCGGGCTTTTATCGACGCGGTCAATATCGACCGCTTCGTCCTCTACCTGCACGATTTCGGGTCGCCTATCGGCGCGCGGCTGGCAATCAAAGAGCCTCGGCGCATCGTGGCGCTCATCATCCAGAATGGCGACATCCCCTATGAGGATGCCCTCGGACCCAAGTATGCCGATATCGAGGCGACGTGGACGCTTCCACTATCGGAGATGAGGACGGCGCTGGCGGAAGCGGTCAGCGAGGACACCTTCAGGGATGAATTCCTCAACGATCTGCCGCCGGCTCTGGCCGGTACCATCCCGCCCGATCTCTGGACGCTGCATTGGTCGCTGACCACGCCGCGGCGCAAGGAAATCGCCATCGACCTGATCGCCGGATTGAAGGAGAACCGGGCCTGGTTTCCGGAACACCGGAAATACCTGCGGGAATACCAGCCTGCGACCTTGATCGTCTGGGGTCCCAACGACCACTACATGCCGGAAAAATCGGCGCGAGCCTATCTGCGCGATCTGCCGGATGCCGAACTGCATCTGCTGGGCGGCGGCCACTGGCTGCTCGAGACGCATCTCGATGACGTCGTCGCACTCATGCGAGACTTCCTCGGGCGCGTTCACGCCGCCTGATCTTGTTTTTACGCATGTCGTTATCGCAAAACCGCGGCACACTATTGCGCGACATGCTCAAGCAGCTCCGACGCCGATGACCAGCGGACGGCCGGATGCCGGCCCGTCACTGCAAACAAGGCCGACAGGAAGTCCCATGCGGCCGCATCGTGCACCAGATGGTGAGTGAGCACGCCGACAGGTTCCTCGCTGCCGGCAAACCGATCGCGGAGCTCCGCTACCAGGTCGGCCACCAATTCCGCCTCGCCCCGTCCGCCGCGCGTGCCGTGCCAGTCGATGATGTCGACATGGGTGTTGAGCAGCGGCACCGGGCCATCCTGCCTTGCCCGCCCATAAACCGAAAGGGCGGTAAATCCGAGGCCCGGCAGCGCCGGGATAAGACTAGCGTCGATCCGGTTCCAAGGCGGCACCAGCATCGGCAGGAAGCGGGCCGGATGCAACAGCTGCAACAGCCGGAAGCCTTCCCGCAACTCGCCGAGCACGACATCCGCCGGGCGTTCGCCGCCGAGTTCCTGCTTCTTTTTTTCCGGCCCCACATGGTTCGTATGAGACCAGCCATGCACCGCAACCGTTATGGCTGTTTCCTCCCCTAGGCGCGCGGCCAAGGCCTCGCCGGTCAGGGCGGGAATAACCGCGAGCGTCAGCGGAACGTTGCTTTCGCCCGCGAGCGCCGTCAGTGTCTCCAGTGCCGGCGTCGGTTCGACGGCATCGTCATCCCGCAGCCAGAACCGCGCCACGCGGCCGGCCGCCTGCCAGCGGTCAAGCTCGCGCCGCAAAGGCTCCCAGGCCATCTTGTCGGTCATCCCGTCGCTCCCATTCCCAGATTGTCCTGCAAAATTCCGTTCAACACTCGCGCCGCGTTGGGAAGCGAACGCTCCCTGAGCACGAAGCGCCGTGCCGCCTGCCCCATGGCGTCGCGCCTTTGCCTGTCGTCAAGCAGGGCGGCCACGGCGCCGGCATAGGCCACGACATCACCGTCCGGTGTCAGCAGGCCGGTCACGCCAGCCTCGACCACCGCGGGCACGCCCGCCGTTTCTTGCGCGACGATAGGCAGGCCGGCGGCCTGGGCTTCCAGATAGGCAAGGCCATAGGCCTCGCCGCAGCCGGGCCAGACATAGAGGCCGCCGTGTCCGAGCAACTCGGCGATCTCGACGGCATTCCGCTCGCCCAGCCATTCGACGCGGCCGGGAAGATCGGCAAACAGCGCCTGCACCTCGTGGCGCATCGGACCATCGCCGATGACGGCAAGCGTCCAGGGCCGGTCTTCGATCAGCCGCAATGCTTTTGCGAGCATCGCATAACTGTCTATCTTGTCGCCGGCCCGCATCATCGCGACCGTCATCAGCCGGCGCCGATCGGGCTCCGGCGAAATCGTTTCAAACAGCGTCGTATCGATGAAGGGTTTCAGACGAGCAAGGCGCGCCTGCGGAAAGGCGGAGGCAAGTCCTGCCTGGTCACGCTCGGTGAAGCTGATATTGACCGCCGCCTGCATGATCGCCGCGCCCACGCGCTTCTGCGACGCGGCCCAGCCGCTCGCGTTGCGTTTTGCCGCATAGGAGGCTTCGGCGGTGACATAGGGAATGGCGAATTCGGCAGAGAGGACAGGCCCGAAGGGATCGGGCGATTTGTAATAGGGGTGGTAGCAGAACCAGAGATCCGGCCGCGGCGCGGATTTCCATGCCAACCGCAGCCGCTCCAGTTCGGTGTGGACGGCGGGTTCGAGCTCCGCTGCGGCTTCCGGTGTCGAGGCATAGGCGCGGAATTCGGAAGCGACCTCGACCTCGTGTCCGGCAAGTTCCAGCGCCCGGATCAACAGCCGTGCCATCAGCCGGTCGCCTGACGGCACCGGATGGTTCGGCGATTTCATCGGCGCGTAGAAAGCCACCCGCATTGACACCTCACATAAGACAGACTGTTTACAACCGGCACTCGTGCTATCACGAAAAATTCCGCTATTGTCCCCTTCATTAAAACTTGCGCATAAGCATATGGAATGTGATCGCGATCGAAGCAATTCCGCCTCTTTCTCAATCTCTATGGGCCTGCGGTTACATCGACAAGAACGGGAATGAATGACGACGGTCTCGGCCACAGGGATTTTTTCGGAGCGTGCGATCAGAAGGGCGAGGCTCGGTTCCGGCCTCGTCATTTTCATCTTCGTCCTGCTGCATTTGTCAAACCATGCGATCGGCCTGATTTCGGTCTCCGCCGCCGATAAAGCCGCCCATCTTTTCCTGATGATCTGGCGCAATCCTCTGGGGACGACCATCTTCTATTCGGCGGTCCTCATCCATATCGCGCTGGTGCTGCGCGCCATCTATGTCAGACGCAGCCTCGTGATGCCGAAGGGGGAAATGGCGCAGATCGTGCTCGGCTTGATGATCCCGCTGCTGCTCCTCGATCATGTCATCGGCACGCGTATCGCCCACGAGTTCTACGGCTACATCGATGACTATGAGGCGGTCGTCAGCATGCTCTGGATCAGGAATCCGGCGAACGGATTGCGGCAGGGCTTCGCTGTCGTCGCCGTCTGGATCCATGGCTGCATCGGCATCCATTTCTGGTTGCGCTATCGGCCCTGGTATCCGGATTTTGCGCCCCTTCTGCTGGCGCTTGCGATCCTCGTGCCGGTGCTTTCGTTGCTCGGCTTCGTCGAAATGGGCCGAACGCTCGCCGACCCATCCTACCAACAGGCAATGACGATCAGCGCCTACAAGGAGGGCGTCAACACCCGTTACATCTCAAATCCGGAAGTTCACCGTCAGGTCGCCATGATCCGTGCCGGGCTCTACGGCGCCTTCTCGGCCTCGCTTCTGATCGTCGTCGTCGCCCGCGCCCGGCGCAAGCTGAAGGAGCGGCTTGACCAGGTCGCCGTGAATTATCCGGGCGGCGAGGTGATCCGTGTGCCGCGCGGCTTCTCGGTGCTGGAAGCAAGCCGGCTCGGCGGCTTGCCGCATTATGCCGTCTGCGGCGGCAAGGGGCAGTGCTCCACCTGCCGGGTGCAGATCCTTGGCGATTACGAAAACCTTCCGGCCCCCGACAAGATGGAACAGACGACATTGAGGCGCATCAATGCCGGCCCGGATGTCCGGCTCGCCTGCCAGCTTCGTCCGAACCACAACGTCGCGGTTGCGCCGCTTCTCGTGCCGGCGACCGAGGCCGCTCTTCCCGCCAACAGTCAGGAAACGAGCCCCGGCCGCGAGCGCGAGATCGCCGTACTCTTCGTCGATATCCGCCATTTCACCACGCTGACGGAAACCCGCCTGCCCTTCGACGTCGTCTTCCTGCTGAACCGCTATTTCGCCATAATCGGCAAGGCAGTGGAGCAGGCGGGCGGACGGCTGGACAAGTTCATCGGCGACGGCGCCATGGCGCTGTTCGGCCTCAACACCGCGCCGGAGGAAGCCTGCCGCCAGGCGCTCAACGCAGCAGCAGCGATCGTCGCCGAGATCGAGAAACTCGCCGCAGAGCTCGCCGACGAACTGGCGCTGCCGCTGCGCATCGCCATCGGCATTCACACCGGCCCGGCCGTCGTCGGCACGATGGGATATGGGCGGGTGCGCAGCATGACGGCGATCGGCGATACCGTGAATGTGGCGAGCCGGCTCGAGACCGCCGCCAAGGAATTCGAAGCGGCAATCGTCATCTCCGAGCCGGTGGCGAACCTTTCGGGTGCTGATCTCGCCGGCATCGAAAGCCGTGAAATCAGCGTGCGCGGCCGGGCCTTGCCCTTGAAAGTCTACGTCATTCCGAGAGAGAAAGCGGCAGAACCGCTCGAAGGAAAAGACTGATGCCCGGCAAGCCCTGGCTGACCGCCAAATATTGGAGCCGTCGCCTGCGCAAGGCGCGCAATGCCGCCGCTTCGCGCTTCTTCGACACCCGCTTCGGCCGTCGCCTGCTGATCGAGAATATCGGCCCGCGCGTCGTCTCGATGACGGTCGACGCCGGCGACCATCGGATGACCTTCTCGCCCGCCGACTATATCGGCCGCAAGGTCTTCCGGAAGGGCCATTTCGAGCGCGAGGCCGTCGACCGGCTCATCGTCATCTTGCGCGAGCGCGGCCTGCTCAGAAAGGATGCGACGCTGCTGGAGATCGGCGGCAACATCGGCACCCAGACCGTCTATTTCGCGTTGAGCGATACTTACAGCAAGATCGTCAGCATCGAGCCCGACCCGCGCAATTTCCCGCTGCTTGCCCTCAACATTCGCCAGAACCGGCTGGAGGAGAAGGTCCGGCTCGTCAATTGCGCCGCCGGCGAGAGCGAAGGCGAGATCGACTTTTTTCTCAACCTCAACAATCACGGCAAGAGCAGCGCCATCCGCCAGAGCCCGACGGACAAGAAGATCAGCGTGCCGGTAAAGCCGGTTTCCGAGATCCTTGCCGGCCTTTCGATCGACCCGGCCGCGATCGGCCTCGTCTGGATGGATATCGAGGGTTACGAGCCGGTCGCCTGCCGGTCGATGCAACCTCTGCTTGCCCGCCGCGTTCCGCTCTACATGGAGTTCACGCCGCTCTTCTACGGCCCGGAAGGAACGAAAGCCTTCGTATCAATGCTGTCGGGATTCTACGAGGATTGCCTCGTCCTCTTCGAGGACCGTGAGGAGGAGATGAAGGTGCGGGATCTGCCGGGCGAGTTCGATCAGTACAACGTGCTGTTCTTGCCGTAGGCTTCCTTCCGGAAAACTGATCGTTGGCGCCTACCGTGCGGCCCCCTCATCCGACCCTGCGGGCCACCTTCTCCCCGTTGGGGAGAAGGGATAGCAAGTCGTTCCGACACTGCCAAACGAACCCGCCTGCTCAATCGCACTCCGTCCAATGGGGCGATGACGAAGCGGCATTCTCCCGTTCATTGCCCTTTGCTCCCGCTGTTGCGGATGGTCATGCTCTAGGCAAAGACCTCTGCGCTTCGTTCCGGACGCAGCGGATCCGTCCCGAACTTGTTCGGACCTTCCGTGCCCGGAAGCACGGAAATAACAATGATCGCCGGGACTGTGACCAGAGCGGCATAGGGAACAAAGCTCAGGACAACCAGCGCAAGATACCACCAACCGGAAATGTTGCGGTCATGGAACCGGCGCACCTGCAGGGATATCACCGACAAAAGGATTGCAAGCGTAAACAACAACCAGGCGACCACGGCAAATGAAGCCGGTGACGCGGCGCCCAAGCCCCCACTGAAAAGGATGGCGAGGATACCCGCCAGAATTGCAATAGGGAACAGCGCCAACACATAAAACAGCACGAACCACCAATATTCCGACCGAGAAGCCCTGCCGGAAAAGGTTGCGTATTTCTGCTTCAGAACAGTCCGAACAGCTTCAGTAAAACCCATTGAAATGCCCCCATTTCTGCTTGGTGCAAGCACGGTGATCCACTGTCTCACCATCGTCTTGCTTGATAGTCATTCAGATGAAAACAGCTACAATTCAAACGTAGAAATTGCACTAAGTGGGTTGCATCCGCTCCTTATTTTAAAAGCAATGATTAACGCGTTGAGATTTTCACCGCGAGGATTACGAGGTGGACGAAGGTCCTTGATCTGCTGGGGGAAATTCCACCCTGCGTGCTGTTTCTGCCTTACGCGACCGACTGCATGACCAGCGATTGATGGCAGTGCACGCCGGCGAGCACGCCTGAGGCGGAGGCGAGGGTGGCGTTGTGCATGGCGCTTGCCGCATCGCCGGCGGCAAAGACACCCTTGACGGTGGTTTCCTTGTTATCGGCGATCCGGATGATCGGCCCAAACGGGCCGTCGTCGAAGGCGCAGTCGAGCTGTTCGGCAACAGGGCTCGCCATCGTCGTTTTCGGCGCGACGAACAGGGCGTCCAGCGGCACGACGCGGCCATCGGCGAGGCGAACCGCCTCAAGCTTCGGATTGTCGCCCAACAATTCCACGATAGGGCTGCGTTCGATCCGGACACCCCGGGCAGTCAGCCGCACCAGTTGCTCTTCGTCGGGTTCAAAGAGCGCCTGGGTGAAAAAGGTCGTTGCTCCCCAGTCGGGAATCATCATGGCCGAATGGGCCGAATGCGGATGGTTTGCGAGAACGCCGAGCTTGCCGCCGCTGACCTCATAACCGTGGCAATAGGGGCAGTGCAGCGCGGAGCGGCCCCACCGATCCCGCAGTCCGGAGATCTCGGGCAGCGTGTCGCTGACGCCGGTTGCGAGCACGATGCGCGCAGCTCGTTCTTCGCCGCTGTCTTCGGTGCCGACGATGAATGCGTCACCATCCCTCTGTGCCCGGACGACTTTCCCGTCGCGGATGGTGATGGTCGCATAGAGTGAAAGCTGCCGTTTTCCCTCCCGCATGATCGCTGCCGGCGTCTGGCCGTCCTGGCCGAGGAAACCATGCGATGCTTCAGAAAACCGGTTGCGCGGCGCGCCGGCGTCGACGAGCAGCACGCGCCGCCGCGCCCTGGCAAGCTGCATGGCTGCCGACAGGCCGGCAAAATTTCCGCCGATGACGATGACTTCGTAGGACATGAAACTCTCCTTTGGCTCTACCGATCATGGATCATCATAAGTTACATGAAGAGGCGCGGTCAAGTATCACGTCACTTGTCTTGTTACGATTGATTTGTCATAATGCCCCGTCCGACCGACAGGAAGAAAACCATGCGCAATGACAGCCGCCTTTCACGCATGCTGCACGTGCTGATCCACATGGATAGGCACCAGCACTCGGCGACCTCCGAAATGATTGCCAAAATGCTGAACACCAATCCGGTGGTCGTGCGCCGCACTATGGCCGGCCTTCGCGAACAGGGCTACGTCCGCTCCGAAAAGGGCCATGGCGGCGGCTGGACGCTGGTGCGTCCCTTATCGGAAATCACCCTGCTCGACGTCTACCGCGCCATCGGTGAGCCGCATCTCTTCGCCATCGGCCCAGCCGACGATCAGCCGCAATGCCTGGTGGAACAGGCCGTGAATATCGCCCTCGGCGACGCGATGAAGGAAGCCCAGTCCCTGCTCCTGCAGCGGCTGGGCAGCGTGACGCTGGACGAAATCGCTACCGACTTCGAGGCAAAACTCACTGCGCGCCAGGCCGCAGGCTATTCCTGCGCTTCATGAGCGGAGATCATGTCCTGCGATAGAGAAAATACCGCCCTTCCTTGATCCCCTCCGGCAGCGGCAGCGCCACCAGCTCGGGATGCTCCAGCGGCAGGCCGCTGACGGCGATGCCGTTTTGGGCGAGCACGCCGGCCATCAGTTGCGGCAGCCAGGTCAGCGTCACGGCGTCGATCTCGTCGTGGCCGGTGCCGATATCGGCATGGGCAAGGGCTGCGCCGATGCCGACAAAGGCCTGGCCGGATTCGCGGATGTTGCCGGTCACCATGTCTTCGGCCTCCGGTGTCGAGGCCGAATAGGAGCGCACCTCCCAATCGAAGGCGACGATGCGCCGGCCGGGGAAGTTTTCGCGCAGGTGATCATAGGTGCGGCCGTTGCCGAGGCCGAACTCCAGCACCGGGCCTTCGATTTCCCCGACCAGATCGACGATCGAGTTCAGAATGTCGCGTTGAGCCGTCAACCGGCGAATGAAGCTGTCGAGGCGGCTCATCTAATCCGTATCCGTCATGAAAATCGTGTGGGCGTGCTAACACATGAAACCGCGCCAAGTCGATTGCCGTATATGGGAAATGGCGTTGCAGTGGCAACATGGGTCTGTGCTAAGCTCGATGATATGAAAACAGTGACCGATGAAGATTTCTTTGCCGAAGTGCCGCTCTTCAGCGAATTCGAGGGCGTGACCGACGCCGCCAACTACCGGCCGCTGCCGGACGGATGGGTGCTGGCGCTGGCCGACATCGTCGGCTCGACGCAGGCGATCGCCAGCGGCCGTTACAAGGACGTCAACATGGCGGGCGCCAGCGTCATTTCGGCGGTCTTGAATGGCGTCGGCAAGGGCGATTATCCCTTCGTCTTCGGCGGCGACGGCGCGCTGATCGCGCTGCCCGGTTCGCTGGAGAAGGCGGCGCGCGATGCACTTGCCGCCGTGCAGGTCTGGGTTGAGGAAGATCTGAACCTGATGCTGCGCATCGCCATTGTGCCGGTCGCCGACACTCGCGCCGAGGGCCTCGACGTCCGCGTCGCGCGTTACGCCGCAAGTCCTTACGTGACCTACGCGATGTTCTGGGGCGGCGGCACCAGCTGGGCCGAAAGACAGATGAAGCTCGGCCGTTACGGCGTTGAGCGGGCAGCTGCGGGAACGCGCCCGGATCTCACCGGCCTCTCCTGTCGCTGGAGCCCGATCGACGCACGCAACGGTGAGATCGTCTCGATCATCGCGATTCCCGGCGAAGGCCGGCCGGGCGAAGAATTCCGCGATCTCGTCAACGGCATCGTCGCCATTACCACCGAGCAGAACCGGGACAGCCATCCGGTGCCGGCGGATGGCCCCAACCTTGCCTTCTCGCTGCACGGCATCAATCGCGAAGCCAAGGCCACCGCGCCGGCAGGCCGGCGACTGCGGCAGAAACTCATCATCTTCCTGCAGCTCGCGATCACGGTCGTGTTCTACAGGCTCGGAATTCCGCTCGGCAGATTCGACGCCCGCCGCTACAAACGCGACGTCGCCGGCAATTCCGATTTCCGCAAGTTCGACGACGGGCTGAAGATGACGGTCGACGTCGATGCCGAACATCTGAAACGGATCGAGACGCTGCTGGACGGGGCACGCGCCAAGGGCATTGCCCGCTACGGTCTGCATCGGCAGACGTCGGCGCTGATGACCTGCTTCGTGCCGACGCCGATTTCACGCGACCATGTGCATTTCATCGACGGGGCGGCGGGCGGTTATGCCGTGGCCGCAAGCCAGATGACCGGCAAGTCTTTTTCAAGCATTTCCGTCACGCCTTGATCACATGACCGGCCGAGAGGCCGAGCCGGTTGAAGACGTTGCGCGTGTCGACGATCAGCGCCGCGCTTTTCGACAGCGCCGCATAATCCACTTGGTCGTGGTCGGTCGCGACCAGCACCGCATCGTAGCCGGCGATGGCATCAGGCGTCAGCGCCACCGATCTGCGGCCCTTCAGCGCCTGGTATTCGCGCGTTGGCGGGATCTCGGCGACGAAGGGATCGTGGTAATCCGCCCGTCCGCCGCGCTCCTCGATGATCTCGATCAGCCGCAGCGACGGGCTCTCTCTTATATCGGCGACGTTCTTCTTGTAGGCGAGCCCGAGCACCAGCACCCGGCTGCGGCTCAGCGCCTTGCCGGCGCGGATGTCGAGCGCTTCAGCAAGCTTGCCGACGACATAACGCGGCATTGCCGAATTGATCTCGCCGGCCAGCTCGATGAAGCGGGTCGGCAGCTCGTATTCGCGCGATTTCCAGGTGAGATAGAAGGGGTCGATCGGGATGCAATGGCCGCCAAGGCCGGGGCCGGGATAGAAGGGCATATAGCCGAAGGGCTTGGTCTTGGCCGCGTCGATCACTTCCCAGACGTCGATGCCCATGGCCGCATAGACGGTCTTCAGCTCGTTGACGAGGGCGATGTTGACCGACCGGAAGATGTTCTCGGTGAGCTTCACGGCCTCGGCCGTCGCATTCGAGGAGACCGGAACGACGGTCGACACCGCCGCACCGTAGAAGGCCTTCATCAGCGCCAGCGCCTCGGCCCCGTCGCCGGCGACGACCTTCGGGATGGTGGCGGTATGATAATGCTGATTGCCGGGATCCTCGCGCTCCGGCGAGAAGCCGACGAAGAAGTCCGAGCCGGATTTCAGGCCGTCCCTTTCGAGAATGACCTTCACCACGTCATCGGTCGTGCCGGGATAGGTGGTCGATTCCAGCACGACGAGCTGACCGGGGCGCAGATGCGCGGCGATCGAGCGAGACGTCGCCTCGACGAAGGAGAGGTCGGGATCGCGATGCTTCGTCAGCGGCGTCGGCACGCAGATGATGATGACGTCGCAATCGACAAGGCCAGCGAAATCGGTCGTCGCCTTGAATCGGTCCGCATCGATCTCGGCGGACAGCGCCTCGTCGCTCACCGCGTCGATATAGGAGCGGCGGGCATCGAGCGCCACCATCTTGCCGGGATCGATGTCGAAGCCGGTGACGGCAAAGCCGCTGCGCGCCACCGCGATCGCCAGCGGCAGGCCGACATAACCGAGCCCGATAATGCCGGCGCGGGCGGTACGGGTTTCGATCTTCTGCAAAAGCATATCGAAGGGGGAGATGGCCAAGGCGGGATCTTTCAAACGGGAAATTCAAGACGCTGATCTAATGCATGATCAGGGCAAATTAAACCCGGACGTGGATCTTCCTATTATCGCTGGCGATGCTGCTGTCCGTTTTGCCCCCATGGCTACCTCCCTCACCCCGCTGCCGTTACTCACCGTCGGAGCAGGGTGTGGCCGAAATGACTCGCCCAGCCCCTTCGCTGCAACTTGAGCGCACAAAAAATTCCAGATCCCATTGTTTCGCATTTGCAGCATCCCTATTTTGACTTTTGATAATGAACCACCTGGAAAGGACTACCCGTCCGATCCCCGGCATGGGGAGCTGAGGGGCGCTGCTGCCGCGCTTCGGCAGATCGTTGACACAATAATACCGCTCGTACATCCTGATTTCCCTGTGACCTGCGCATGAAAATGTGCCGGCCGAGGGACTTTTGGCTCTTGGGGATGGCGTGCTTTATGAGGATCATACCGAGAATGAGCACGATCGAATCCAGCGTGTCCTCCATCTTGTTGGACCGGGTCGCTGAATGGCTGACGAACTCATCGCTGGCCGGAGACGAGCTTGAAAACATCGTGCGCGGTTTCTGCGAAAGGCTCACCGCTGCGGGCCTGCCGCTTGCGCGCGTGCATCTTTCCTTCTCGATGCTGCATCCGCTCTACGATGCGCTGAGCTTCACCTGGCGGCGCGCCAGCGGCGTGACCATCGAGGGCTTCCGCATGCCCGCCGGGCAAAAGCCGGACCGCTTCCTGCAGAGCCCTTATTATTACCTGCTAGACAACAATCTGCAGCACATCCGCCGCCGGCTGATGCAGGATGGGCCGAACGAATTTCCCATTTTCGAGGACCTGCGCAAGGACCTCATCACCGATTACCTGGCCTTCGTGCAGCCCTTCGGCGACGGCTCGGTGCAGGGCATGATGGGCTCCTGGTCGACGGACCATAATACCGGCTTTTCCGACGACATGATCGATGCGCTGCTCAGGATGCAGAACCATCTGGCGGTTGCCGCCAAGATGGCGGTGCTCGGCAAGCTCGCCAACAACATGCTGACCACCTATCTCGGCGGCGACGCCGGCAAACGGGTGCTGAACGGCCAGATCCGTCGCGGCGACGGTGAGACGATCCGCGCAGCCCTCGTCATGGGCGACATGCGCGAATCCACCATGTACGCCGAAAAGGAAGGCCGGCAGGCCTATATCGACACGCTGAACCAGTTCTTCGATGCCATAGCCGCCCCCTTCAACCGCAATGGCGGCGAAATCCTGAGCTTCCTTGGCGACGGCTTCCTCGCCGTCTATCCCTGCGGGCGCCACAAGGACCCATCGAAAATTGCCTGCGAAGCAGCCCTTTCGGCCGTCCATCAGGCGCAGGCGCGGGTCGCCGAACTCAACCGGGACCGCGAACAGAAAGGCCTGACCAGAGTCGGCTACGGCATCGGCCTGCATGTCGGCAACGTCATGTTCGGCAATGTTGGCCTCAAGGACCGCCTGACCTTCTCCGCCTTCGGCTCGGCGGTCAACGAGGTTCAGCGTTTGCAGATCCTGACCAAGAAATACGGCCGCGAGGTCGTCGCCAGCCAGGCGTTCGCCGGTTATTGCGGCGGCGAATGGACGACGCTTGGCGAAGAGAAGCTGCGCGGCATCCGCCAGAAAGTGACGGTGCTGCAGCCGCGCGCGCCCGCCCCTGAAATCAATGTCGACGAAAGCTTCCGCGAGGCCGTGCAGAACGGACTTTCCGAGGCCGAGCAGGTCATTCTCCTGCATCGCGACGCCAAGAAACAGGTCAAGCGCACCAGCATGGAGAAATTCATCCAGTAAAACGCCAAGACCCCGCCATGAATCTGCTTGTTTCGCCTCAGGGAACTTTGGCGGGACGCGGCAGTTTTCCTGTGATTGTCATCTGCTAGACACCCCGTTTGCGGTACGATAGTGTGCCTTAACGGGAACACAGAAGACTGGGGAATTTCATTGGTATGGCGTCTGCGGCCGATTTGTTGCGTATTGAAAATCTCGACGTCTCCTTCTCGGTTTTCGGCGACCGACTCCGTGTCGTAAAGGAAGCCAATCTTCGCATCCTTCCGGGCAAGGTCACCGCTCTCGTCGGTGAATCCGGCTCCGGTAAATCGGTGATCAGCCAGTCGATCATGGGCATCCTGCCCAATCCGGCGAAGGCCTCCGGCCGTATCCTGTTCACCGATCCGCTCGACGGCAGCACGACCGATATCCTTTCCTTTCCACGCGACAGCGAGGAAATGCGCGATCTGCGCGGCCGGCGCATGGCGACGATCTTCCAGGAGCCGATGACCTCGCTCTCGCCGCTGCATACGATCGGCAACCAGATCAGCGAGGTGCTGCTGATCCATACCGAGGTCGACAAGCAGGAAGCGCGCGAGAAGACCGAGGAGATGCTCGGCCTGGTCGGTTTTACCAATCCGCATCGCACCTACGACATGTATCCGTTCGAACTGTCCGGCGGCATGCGCCAGCGCGCGATGATCGCCATGGCGCTGATCTGCAAGCCGGCGCTCTTGATCGCCGACGAGCCGACGACGGCGCTCGACGTGACGATCCAGGCGCAGATCCTCGAATTGCTGCGCGAGCTGCAGGCCAAGCTCGGCATGGCGATGCTGCTCATCACCCATGATCTCGGCATCGTCGCCAACATGGCCGACGAGGTGGTCGTCATCTATCATGGCGAGATCATGGAGGCCGGGCCGGTCGAGGATATCTTCCGCAATCCGCAGCATCCCTATCTCAAGGGCCTGATGGCCGCCGTTCCGCATTTCGATATGAAACCCGGCGAGCGGCTGAAAGCGCTGCGCGATGTGACGGTCAATCTCGAAGCCCTCGTCGGCAAGAAGAAGCCGCTCCAGGCAGAGGCGCCGGGCATCCTGCTTTCCGTCGCCAACCTCTCGAAAACCTACAAGACACGCAAGCGCAGTTTCTTCGGCAAGCACGAAGCCACCGTCTTGCGCGCCGTCGACGACGTCAGCTTCGACATTCGCCGCGGCGAATGTCTGGGCCTCGTCGGGGAATCCGGCTGCGGCAAGACGACGCTTAGCAAGATCCTGATGCGCGCCATCACGCCGGACGGCGGCGCGGTGGTGTTCAACGACGGCAAGGAGGTCGTCGACGTCCTCTCCGTCAAGGGCGCCGAACTGCAGGACATGCGCACCAAGATCCAGATGGTGTTCCAGGATCCGGTCTCCTCGCTCTCGCCGCGCATGACGGTGCGCAACATCTTGAGCGAACCCCTCGAGATCCACGACCGCGGCGACAGCGCCGAGCGCAAGCGCAAGGTCGAAGGGCTG
The DNA here is from genome assembly GCF_047532935.1 of Rhizobium sp. IY2. Classification (NCBI taxonomy): domain Bacteria; kingdom Pseudomonadati; phylum Pseudomonadota; class Alphaproteobacteria; order Hyphomicrobiales; family Rhizobiaceae; genus Rhizobium; species Rhizobium sp. IY2. The sequence goes on along the minus strand of NZ_JBLKNU010000002.1, from coordinate 503,205 downwards.
ATGGCGGCCATCGGCCTCGACAAGCGTTATCTCAGCCGTTATCCGCACAGTTTCTCGGGCGGCCAGCGCCAGCGCATCGGTATCGCGCGCGCTCTCGCGCTCGGCCCGAAGCTCGTCATCCTCGACGAGCCGGTCTCGGCCCTCGACGTCTCCGTGCAAGCGCAGATCCTCAACCTGTTGAAGGATTTGCAGAAGGAGCTGGGGCTGACCTATCTCTTCATCTCGCACAATCTCGCCGTCGTCGATTACATGGCCGACCGCATTGCGGTGATGTGCAAGGGTCGCATCGTCGAGATCGCGCCGCGCGAGATCATCCTGCGCGATCCGGTGCACCCCTATACGAAATCGCTGCTCGCCGCCGTCCCCTTCCCCGATCTCGACCGGCCGCTCGATTTCAAGGCGCTCCGGGAAAACGGCGCCGCCGACAAGCAGAACTGGGGCAAGACCTTCACCGCCGAGCATGACGACGCTTCCGAACTTGCCTATGCCGATCTCGGCGACGGCCATCTGGTGCGCGCCCGCAAGGGCGCCGATGCCAAGGAGTTGCGCTGATGGTAACGCGTCGCACGTTTCTCGGCGGCCTCGTCGGTGCGGCGATCGCGCCCGCGGTGCTTCGGGCCGAACAGGCCGGCGAGCCGGAATTCCTGAAGGAGCGGCTCGCAGCCGGCAGCCTGCCGCCGATGGCAGAGCGCATTCCTGCCCGCCCGCGCATCGTCAATCTGAAGGAGATGGGGCTTCAACCCGGCAGCTACGGCGGCACGGTGCGCACCATCATCGGCAGCCAGCGCGACATCCGCTTCATGACGATCTACGGCTATGCCCGCCTCGTCGGCTACGACAAGCACCTGCAGTTCCAGCCGGACATCCTCGCCGCCTTCCAGTCCGAGGAGGACACAGTCTTCACCTTCACGCTGCGCGAAGGCCATAAATGGTCCGACGGCCAGCCGTTCACGGCCGACGATTTCCGCTACTGGTGGGAAGACGTCATCCTGAACGACAAGCTGACCCCGGGCGGCGGCGCTCTGGAGCTTCGCCCGCACGGCAGCCTGCCGCGCTTCGAGGTGCTCGATCCGCTGACCGTGCGCTACACCTGGGAAAAACCCAACCCGATGTTCCTGCCGACGCTGGCAGGGCCGCTGCCGCTCGTCATCTGCGGCCCCGGTCATTATCTCAAGCAATTCCACAAGAAATTCCAGCCGGACCAGGCGAAGCTGGACGAGCTGATGAAGACCTATCGCGTCAAGAAATGGCAGGATCTGCACATCAAGATGGCGCGCTCCTACCGTCCGGAAAATCCGAACCTGCCGACGCTCGATCCCTGGCGCAATACGACGGCGCTGCCGGCCGAGCAGTTCGTCTTCGAGCGCAACCCGTTCTTCCACCGCGTCGACGAGACCGGCAGGCAGCTTCCCTATCTCGACCGTTTCATCCTCAACGTCTCCTCCTCGTCGATCATCGCCGCCAAGGCCGGAGCCGGCGAAGCCGACCTGCAGGCGACCGGCATCGATTTCAACGACTACACCTTCCTGAAGGAGGCCGAGAAGCGCTTCCCGGTGAAGGTCGATCTGTGGAAGCTGGCGCGCGGCTCGCGCATCACGCTGTTGCCGAACCTCAACTGCGCCGACGAGGTGTGGCGCGGTCTCTTCCGTGACGTGCGCCTGCGCCGGGCGCTGTCGCTGGCGATCAACCGGCACGAGATCAACATGGTCGCCTTCTACGGTCTCGGTACCCCGAGCGCCGATACCGTCCTGCCCGACAGCCCGCTCTTCAAGCAGGAATATGCCGATGCCTATGTGAAATTCGATGCCGACGAGGCCAACCGCCTGCTCGACGAACTCGGCCTGAGCAAGCGTGGCGACGACGGCATCCGGCTGCTGCCGGACGGGCGGCGCGCCGAGATCACCGTCGAGACCGCCGGCGAAAGCAATCTCGACACCGACGTGCTGGAACTGGTGCACGACCACTGGGCCAATATCGGCCTGGCGCTCTATACCCGCACCTCGCAGCGCGACGTCTTCCGTAACCGCGCCATGAGCGGCTCGATCATGATGTCGATCTGGTACGGCCTCGACAATGGCGTGCCGACGGCCGACATGTCGCCCGCGGGACTTGCGCCGACGCTCGACGATCAGCTGCAATGGCCGCTCTGGGGCATGCATTACCTCTCGGCCGGCCAGGAGGGCGTCGCACCCGACCTGCCGGAGGCAGCCGAACTGGTCGACCTGCTCAGCCAATGGGGGGCGGCGCCGAAATTCGAGGAGCGTCAGGTGATCTGGCACAAGATGCTGTCGCTCTATACGCAGCAGGTGTTCTCGATCGGCCTCATCAACAGCACGCCGCAGCCGATCCTTCGTGCCGCCAAGCTGCAGAACCTGCCGGCGAGAGCGCTCTACGGCTTCGATCCCACCTCCTATCTCGGCGTCTACATGCCGGATGCATTCTGGTACAAGGAGGCCTGAGGCGTGCTCAGATACATTCTCTGGCGCATCGCCGCCATGGTGCCGACGCTCTTCGTCATTTCGGCGCTGGTTTTCACCATCATCGAGCTGCCGCCCGGCGACTTCTTCGAGAGCCAGATCGCCGAGCTGCGCGCTTCCGGCGAGACCGCCAATCTCCAGGAAATCGAGGAGATGCGCCAGCAATACGGTTTCGACAAGCCGGAAATCGTGCGCTATTTCTACTGGGTCGGCGGCATGCTGCACGGCGATTTCGGCTACTCCTTCGAATACCAGCTGCCGGTCTCCGACGTGGTCGGCGAGCGGCTCTGGCTGACGATCCTCGTCTCCTTCACGACGATCCTGCTCACCTGGCTGATCGCCTTTCCGATCGGCATCTATTCGGCCACGCATCAGTACAGCTGGGGCGATTACGGGCTGACCTTCCTCGGCCTGATGGGCATCGCCATTCCGAATTTCATGCTGGCGCTGATCCTGATGTATTTCGCCAATATCTGGTTCGGCGTCTCGATCGGCCATCTGATGGACCAGCAATATATCTCGGCGCCGATGAGCTGGGAGAAGGCACGATCGATCCTCTCTCACCTCTGGATCCCGGTCATCATCGTCGGCACGGCGGGAACGGCCGGCATGATCCGGCGGCTGCGCGCCAACCTGCTTGACGAGATGCAGAAGCAGTATGTCGTCACCGCCCGCGCCAAGGGCCTGCCGCCGCTCAAAGCGCTGGTCAAATATCCGCTGCGCATGGCGCTCAACTTTTTCGTCGCCGATATCGGCTCGATCCTGCCGTCGATCATCTCCGGCGCCGAAATCGTCGCCATCGTGCTGTCGCTGGAGACGACCGGGCCGATGCTCATCAAGGCGCTGCAGAGCCAGGACATGTATCTCGCCGGCTCCTTCCTGATGTTCCTGGCCTTCCTCAACGTCATCGGCGTGCTGATCTCCGACATCGCGCTCGGCTTCCTCGATCCCCGCATCCGTCTGCAAGGCAGGAGCACCAAATAATGTCGCCCCTTCCCGCACCCGGCGCACCGCTGCCGCACTACGTCTCGACCGCGCCCTTCGATCCGCACGCGACCGAAACTATGACGGCGGCGCAATCGCGCATCCATCTCGCCTCGCAGAAAAAGCTGATGTGGTGGAAGTTCAAGCAGCACAGGCTGGCCTTGATTTCCGGCATCTTTCTCGCCGTCATCTACCTGATGATCCTGATCGTCGAGTTCCTGGCGCCCTACGGCCTGCACACGCGCAACGTCGATTTCATCCATGCGCCGCCGCAGACCATCCACTTCTTCGACAAGGGCAGCTTCGTCGGGCCCTTCGTCTATGGCCGCAGCATGACGCTCGATATCGACACGCTGCATCGCGTCTATGCCGACAGGCCGAACGACGTGCAGCCGATCCGTTTCTTCTGCCGCGGCGATGGCTACAAGTTCTGGGGCGTCGTCGCCTCCGACTATCACCTCGTCTGCCCGGCGATCGGTGGCCAGATGTTCCTGCTCGGCACCGACCGGCTCGGCCGCGATGTGCTCTCGCGCATCCTCTACGGAGCGCGGATATCGCTGACGATCGGCCTGATCGGCATTTCGATCAGCTTCGTGCTCGGCATCGTCATCGGCGGGCTTGCCGGTTATAGGGGCGGCGTTTTCGATCTCATCGTCCAGCGCCTGATCGAAGTGCTGCAGTCGCTGCCAAGCCTGCCGCTGTGGATGGCGCTAGCCGCCATCATGCCGGTGACGTGGAGCCCGATCGTCATCTATTTCGGCATCACGGTGATCCTCGGCATCATCGACTGGACCGGGCTAGCGCGCGCCGTGCGCTCCAAACTGCTGGCGCTGCGCGAAGAGGATTACGTGCAGGCCGCACAGCTGATGGGCGCCAGCACGCCGCGCATCATCGGCCGGCATCTGGTGCCGGGTTTCATGTCGCATCTCATCGCCTCGGCGACAATTTCGATCCCCGGCATGATCCTCGGCGAAACCGCGCTCTCCTTCCTCGGCCTCGGCCTTCGTCCGCCGATCACCAGCTGGGGCATTTTGCTCACCGAAGCAAAAAGCGTCAGCGTCATCGCCTTTTATCCTTGGCTGCTCTATCCGATCATTCCTGTTGTTCTTGTCATTTTGGCGTTCAACTTTCTGGGAGACGGCTTGCGTGATGCGGCAGATCCCTACAAATAGCAGAAAGCTCGGCGGCGCCTCACGGCGCCGCCCCCGCCTTGCGGCCTCCGGACGGTGGGGGTGCTAAGTATGTTGCTCACCCCAGAAGGGATGCCCATGTCCAGACGTCTCGAAGATGCGCGCATCCTCATGTACAGCCACGACACATTCGGTCTCGGCCATCTGCGCCGCTGTCGCGCCATTGCCCATGCTCTGGTCGAGGATTATCGCGGGCTCAACATTCTGATCATTTCGGGTGCCACGATCGCCGGCGCCTTCGACTACCGCGCCCGCGTCGACTTCGTGAAGATCCCGAGCGTCATCAAGCTGCGCAACGGCGAATATACGTCGCTCGCCAGCCATATCGACCTGCACGAGACGCTGAAGATGCGCGAATCGAGCATCCGCCACACCGCCGAGACTTTCCAGCCCGATATCTTCATCGTCGACAAGGAGCCGATGGGGCTGAAGGGCGAGGTCGAGGATACGCTCGCCTATCTCAAGGCCCGCGGCACCGTCCTGGTGCTCGGCCTGCGCGAGATCATGGATGCGCCGCATCTGCTCGAGGCCGAGTGGAAGAAGAACAGCATCATGCAGAAGATCGACCAATATTACGACAGCGTCTGGGTCTATGGCCCGCCTGACTTTTACGATCCGCTGATCGGCCTCGACGTGCCGGCGAGCCTGCGCCGGAAGATGGATTTCGTCGGCTTCCTGCAGCGCAGCGTCTCCAAGGGCAAGACCTCGATCAATGCCCGCAAGGATAATTACCTCCTCGTCACCACAGGCGGCGGCGGCGACGGCTCCGATCTCGTCCACGACGTCATGAACGCCTACGAGGCCGATCCGACGCTGACGCAGAAGGCGCTCGTCGTGCTCGGGCCCTATATGCCGGCGGCCGAGCGCGCCAAGCTGGTGCAGAAGGGGGAAGCCATCCCCTATATCGAGGTGATCGAGTTCGACAATCACATGGAAGAGCTGATCGACGGCGCCACCGGTGTCGTCGCCATGGGCGGGTACAACACCTATTGCGAGATCCTCTCCTTCGACAAGCCAGCGCTCATCGTGCCGCGCGTCAAGCCGCGCGAGGAACAGCTCCTGCGCGCCAAGCGCGCCAGTGAACTCGGCCTCGTCGACATGCTGCTGCCGGACCAGTCGGTCGACCCGATCATCATGGCCGAGGCGCTGAAGCGCCTGCCCTCCCGCCAGCCGCCTTCGAAGAGCGGCGGCAATATGCGTCTCGAAGGGCTGGACCACATCTCGCAGACCGTCGCCCGCTGGATCGACGGCCGCGGCAGCCATCTTTCCCTCGTCGGCGCGGAATAGGGCACAGCCTTGCCACCACGCCGCAAGATCCTCGTCGTACTGAAAGGCTATCCCCGCCTTTCGGAAACCTTCATCGCCCAGGAGTTGCTCGGCCTCGAAAAGGCCGGCTTCGACCTCACGCTGATTTCCATGCGCCGGCCGACCGACAGGAAGCGTCATCCCGTGCATGACGAGATCAGGGCGCGCGTCGTCTATCTGCCGGAATATCTGCACGAGGAGCCGATCCGCGTGCTGAAGGGCCTGATCGCCGGCTTCTCCAAACCCGGCTTCAAGGCGCTGATCAAACGCTTCCTCGCCGATCTCAAGCGCGACATCTCCCGCAACCGCTTCCGCCGTCTCGGCCAGGCGCTGGTGCTGGGACGCGAATGGCCGGATGGCGGCGAATGGCTGCATGCGCATTTCATCCACACGCCGGCCTCGGTGACGGAATATGCGAGCATCCTGACGGGTACGCCCTGGACCTGTTCGGCGCACGCCAAGGACATCTGGACGTCGCCGGACTGGGAACTGCACGAAAAACTCGGCAGCGCCCGCTGGGCGGTCACCTGCACCAGGACGGGCTACGAACACATGCGGGAATTGACCGACCGAAAGGATGCGGTGCATCTGAGTTATCACGGTCTCGATCTTGCCCGCTTCGGCCATTTTGCCGGCGAACGGTCGGACCGCACCGGCAGCGATCCCGACGATCCGGCCTTCATCCTCAGCGTCGGCCGCGCCGTCGAGAAGAAGGGTTATGACGTACTGCTGCAGGCCCTGGCCCTGCTGCCCGCTGACCTGCACTGGCGCATGGACCATATCGGCGGCGGCGAGGAGCTCGCAAAACTGAAAGTCCTGGCCACCGAACTCGGCATCTCCGGTCGCATCGTCTGGAAAGGCGCCTTGGCGCAGGAAGAGGTGCTCGACCATTACCGCCGCGCCGACCTCTTCGCGCTGGCCTGCCGCATCGCCGCCAACGGCGACCGCGACGGCCTGCCGAACGTGCTTGTGGAAGCCTCGAGCCAGCGGCTCGTCTGCCTCTCGACCGACGTATCCGGCGTGCCGGAGCTTTTGAAGGACGGTGAAAACGGCCTCGTCGTGCCGCCCGAGGATCCGGCGAAGCTCGCCGAAGCGCTGGAAGCGGCGATCCGCGACCCGGCGCTGCGCAAGCGGCTCGGCGATGCGGCCGAACGCCAGGTGCGTCAGCATTTCGACTATCACTGCAGCATCAGACAGCTCACCGGCCTGTTCGAGGCCGAATGGCAGAAGGCCTCATGACGGCACCACGCATCTTCTTCTACGTCCAGCACCTGCTCGGCATCGGCCACATCGCCCGCGCCAGCCGTATCGCCAATGCGCTGGTCAAGGACGGCTTCGACGTGACCGTCGTGACCGGCGGCCTGCCGGTGCCGGGTTTTCCCGCCGAGGGCATCAAGACCGTCGCCTTGCCGGCGGTCGTCGCCAGCAATGCTGGCTTCTCCGGCCTCGCCGATGCCGATGGCCGGCCGGCCGGCGAGGAGTTCCTCAATGCCCGCCGCGAGCGGCTGCTCGAGGCCTTTCATGCCGCAAGGCCCGATGTCGTGATCATCGAAGCCTTCCCCTTCGGCCGGCGGCAGATGCGCTTCGAACTGCTGCCGCTGCTTGCCGCGATCGAAAAGGCCGAACCCCGGCCGAAACTTGTAAGCTCGGTGCGCGACATCCTGCAGGAAAACCGCAAGGCCGGCCGCGACGCCGAGACCGTCGCACTGGTCAAAGAGCATTTCGATGCCGTGCTCGTCCATGGCGATCCCGGCTTCGTCAGGCTTGAGGACACCTTCCCGCTGACACCCGAGATCGCCGACAGGCTGCGTTACACCGGCCTCGTCGCACCTCCGCCGGCGCCGGAACCGATCGAGACCTTCGACATCATCGCATCGGCGGGCGGCGGCGCGGTCGGCGCCGAACTGATCGGCGCGGCAAAACAGGCGGCAGCGATGCTGCCCGATGATCTTCGCTGGCTGCTGATATCAGGCCCGAACCTGCCGGAGGCCGATTTCGCCGCGCTGTCGCGGGACGCGCCCGCGAATGTGACGCTGGTGCGCTTCCGCAGGGATTTTCCCTCGCTGCTGCGCGGCGCGAAGGTGTCGATCTCGCAAGCGGGCTACAACACGGTCGGCGATCTCCTGCGCACCCAATGCCGGGCGATCCTCATCCCCTTCGTCGCCGACGGCGAGACCGAACAGACGGTGCGCGCCGAACGGCTGCAGGCGCTTGATCTTGCCGATATCCTGCCGGAAAAGGGACTGACGTCGGGCCATCTGAAGGAGGCTGTCGAAAAGGCGCTTGCAGCGCCGCGACGGCGGTCGGTATTGCTCGATCTCGCCGGGGCGGAGAAGACGGCCGGCATCATTCGCTCACTGATTGCCGAATCGCTCGCCTAATCCAAAATTCCTGTGATATAAGCAAAGTTCCGGCGAGAATCGGCGTTTCTGCAGCCGGTCGCTTCGCCTTGTTTTCATTGCGATATCGGCGGTCCGGCTGCATGGTCCTGTTCTCAAGCTTCCTCCCTGTCCCGGCGCCCGGATCGCGCCCCCGGAATGTCCCAGCAAGCTGACGGTTAGCCATGGAAAAAAGCCTCGCCCGCTACATCTGGAAGAACACGCGGCTGCAGCAGCTGTGGATTCTGGCTGTCGTCGCCGCCTCGATGGTGCCCTACTTCCTGTCCTTCGACCTGCCGAAGCAGATCGTCAACGGACCGATCCAGGGTGACGGTTTCGAAGGTCCCGGGGCAAAGCAGACCTTCATGCACATTGCCTACGACATTCCGCTGATCGGCCATGTCGAATTCTTTCAAGGGTTGCAGCTCAACCGCTTCCAGATGCTGATGGCCCTCAGCCTGGTGTTTCTGGCGCTGGTCGTGCTGAACGGCCTCTTCAAGTTCTACATCAACACCTATAAGGGCCGGCTCGGCGAGCGCATGCTGCGCCGTATCCGCTTCGAGCTGATCGACCGGGTGCTGCGTTTTCCGCCCATTCACTTCAAGCGAGTCAAATCGGCCGAAATCGCTACGATGATCAAGGATGAAGTGGAGCCGATGGGCGGCTTCACCGGCGATGCCTTCGTCTCGCCTGCCCTTCTCGGCGGCCAGGCGATCACGGCGCTCGCCTTCATCATCGTCCAGAATTTCTGGCTCGGCATGATCGCCGCCGGCATCGTCGGCGTGCAGGCCGTCGTCATTCCCCGCATGCGCAAGCGTCTGCTGGAGCTCGGCCGCCAGCGGCAGCTGACGGCACGCGAGCTTTCCGGCCGCGTCGGCGAAATCGTCGAGGGCATCGGCACGATCCACGGCAACGACACATCAAACCTCGAACGCGCCGACATCGCCTCGCGGCTCGGCCGGATCTTCTCGATCCGCTACGACCTTTACCAGTGGAAGTTCCTGGTGAAGTTCATCAACAACTTCCTCGCCCAGGTGACGCCCTTCCTGTTCTACGCGATCGGTGGCTACCTGGCGCTGCAGGGCCGGCTCGACATCGGCCAGCTCGTCGCCGTCATATCGGCCTACAAGGACCTGCCCGGCCCGCTGAAAGAACTGATCGACTGGGACCAGATGCGCCAGGACGTGCAGGTGAAATACCAGCAGGTCTATGAGCAGTTCAATGTCGAGCCGCTGATCGACAGCCGCATCCAGGAACTCGCGACCACCCCGGTCGGGGCACTGACGAGCGCGCTCGTCGTCACCAATCTGTCGCTCTCCGACGACAGCGGCGCCCGCCTCGTCGATCACGTCTCCGTCGAGATCAAACCGAACGAAACGGTGGCGATCGTCGGCCCGAACGGCAGTGGCGCGGAAGCCTTCGCCGAGGCGCTCGGACGCATGGTCTGGCCGGATTCCGGCCGCATCACCATCGACGGCCGCGATTTGCTGGACCTGCCGGAATCGATCACCGGCCGGCGGATCTCCTATGCCTCGGCCGACACCTTCTTCTTCCACGGCACGCTCGCCAGCAATCTGCTCTACGGCCTCAAGCACGCGCCGATGACCGATCCCGTCTATGACGAGAGGGAAGCGCTGGAGTATAAATGGCATTCCGCCGAGGCGGTGAAGGCCGGCAATCCGACGCTCGACCTCAACAGCGACTGGGTGGACTACAAGGCAGCCGGGGCCAGCGGGCCCGAGGACCTGCTGAAAGCGATCCGCCCGGTGCTAGACGCCGTCCTGATCTCGCAGGACATCCTCGATCTAGCGCTGCGTTCGACCGTCAACACCGACGTGCATGTCGCCGTCAGCGACCACGTCGTGGCGCTACGCGCCTCGCTGCGGGACCGGCTGCGCGACGAAGGGCTCGACACGATCGTCGTGCCTTTCGATTTCGACGCCTATAACGCTCAGGCGACGGTTGGCGAGAACCTGCTCTTCGGCACGATGAAGCGGCCTTTGATGACCAATCGCCGGCTTGCCGCCCATCCTTACTTCCAACAGTTGTTCCGCGAGACCGGCCTCAGCACCGATCTCTACGCCATGGGCCTCGAAATCGCCGAGAACGCAGTGGAACTCTTCCACGACCTGCCGCCGGACCACCCCTTCTTCCAGCAACTGACCTTCATGACGGCGGACGACATTCCGACCTATCAGGCGCTGCTGCAGAAGCTGCAAAGCCGCCGCTTCGAGGACGCAACGCCTGAGGAACGGTCGGCCATCATCCGGCTGAGCTTTGCCTATATCGAGCCGCGCCACCGCTTCGGCCTGTTGACGGACGAGCTGATGGACAAGATCGTCAGCGCCCGCAAGCAGTTCCACGAGCATATACCGGCCGATCTCGCCGAGTTGATCGAGCGCTACGACGCCGAACGTTTCACCCCGTCGGCAAGCCTGATGGACAATGTGCTCTTCGGCCGCATCGCCTATCAGCAGGCCGATGCCTCCGACCGCATCCGCGGCATCATGGGCGAACTCTTCGACGCGCTCGACCTTTACGACGACGTGCTGTCGATCGGCCTCGAATTCGACGTCGGCTCCGGCGGCAAGCGGCTGACCATGGTGCAGCGGCAGAAGCTGAACCTTGCCCGCGCGCTCCTGAAGCGCTCGGACTATTTCATCTTCAACCGGCCGCTCTCGGCGCTCGACCAGCGCGTTCAGGATCGGATCACCCGTAACATCATCGAGGATCTGCACGAGGAAGGCCAACGGCCGGCGATCATCTGGGTGCTCTCCAATGCCCGGCTGGCGGAGATGTTCGACCGGATCCTGCTCTTCGACCGCGGCGGATTGGCCGAAGCCGGAAACTATCCCGAACTTTCCGAGAAAAACGGGATGTTCAAGGAACTGTTATCGTAATATTCTATAGGGGCGGCGATAATGGGCGTTCCCGGCGGGACGCCTCGGAGTTTGAAGACGCCTGGTCCCGCGGACCCTGCGTTAGGGGGTAAAAACGCTCATGCTGTTGAGAGACGAAGTCGAAATGCTGCGACGGGTGCCGATCTTTTCCAGGATCGCACCAGCAAAGCTCAAGCTTTTGGCCTTCACCTCCGATCGCATGACCTACAAAGCCGGGCAAAACCTCTTCCATCAGGGCGATGTCGGCGACGCCGCTTATGTCATTCTTTCGGGTACCGCCGACATCATCGTCTCCTCACCGGCCGGCGAGATCAAGGTCGCCGACGTCGAGCTCAATTCCATCGTCGGCGAAATCGCCATCCTCTGCGACGTCTCGCGCACGGCAACGGTGCGCGCCACCTCGCCACTCGAGGTGTTGCGCATCAGCAAGGAGCACTTCCTGAAACTGCTCAGCGATTTCCCCGAGATGGCGGTTGAGATCATGCGGGTGCTGGCCGACCGCCTGAACCACACCACGGCGGAACTGACCGCGGCGCGGGCGGCAAAGCAGCCGCAGATGGCGCAGTAAGACGCATTCAGCGTTTCGATTGCAATGCATTTAATAATTGGAATTGCGCAGTCCGAAAAAGAAAGCCTGCATGGTTTCCCATGCAAGCCCATGCATTTAAGTCCGCCTATTCGCGCTGTTCCAGCGCCCTGCTGAAGGCGAGTGCCGCCAGCGTGCAGATGGCGCCGGACAGCAGGTAGTAGCCGACGAAGGTCAGGCCGAAGCGGCTGGAGAGGCTGAGCGCCACCAGCGGCGCAAAACCGGCGCCGACCAGCCAGGCGAGATCCGAGGTGAAGGCGGCACCCGTGTAGCGGTAGCCGCGGCCGAAGCGCGACGAGATCGAGCCCGTCGCCTGGCCGAAGGACAGGCCGAGCACGCCGAAGCCGATGATGACGAAAGCGTCGTGGCCGCTGTTGCCGGATGCGATCAAAATCGGCCCGACGAAGCTGAAGATGGCGATGATGACGGCGCAGATGGCAAGCTGGGCGCGTCGCCCGATGCGGTCGGCGATCAGGCCCGACGCGATGATGGTGACGATGCCGACCATGGCGCCGACCACCTGCACCACCATGAAGGCACCGATCGGCTGGTTGCCGTAAAGGCTCATCCAGCCGAGCGGGAAGATGGTGACGAGGTGGAACATGGCGAAGCTTGCGAGCGGCACGAAGGCGCCGATCAGGATGTCGCGGCCATGAACGCGCAGCACGTCGAGGATGGGTGCTGCTTCCAGCTCATGCTGCTCGAGCAGCGTGCCGAATTCCTTCGTCATCACGAGGCGCAACCGCGCAAACAGCGCCACGACGTTGATCGCGAAGGCGACGAAGAAGGGATAACGCCAGCCCCAGGAGAGAAAATCCTCACTGGAAAGATTGGCGACGAAATAACCGAACAGGGTGCTTGCCAGCGCAAAGCCGATCGGTGCGCCGAGCTGCGGGATCATCGCATACCAGCCGCGATGCTTGGCCGGCGCGTTGAGCGCGAGCAGCGAGGCAAGGCCGTCCCAGGCGCCGCCGAGCGCGAAGCCCTGGCCGAGACGGAAGAGCGCCAGCAGCGCGATCGACCAGACGCCGATCTCCTGGTAACCCGGCAGGAAGGCGATCGAGGCGGTGGAGCCGCCGAGCAGGAAAAGCGCGATCGTCAGCTTGGTGCCGCGGCCGTATAGCCGGTCGATCGTCATGAAGACGACGGAGCCGACGGGGCGGGCCAGGAAGGCGAGCGAGAAGATGGCGAAGGAATAGAGCGTTCCCGTCAGCCTGTCCGGCGCGAAGGGGAAGATCAGCTGTGGAAAAACCAGCACCGAGGCGAGGCCGTAGACGAAGAAATCGAAGAATTCCGACATGCGGCCGATCACCACGCCGACGGCGATGCTGCCCGGCGAAACCGGTTTGTCGTCGTGAATGCGCCGCGCGTCGCGTTCCAGCGACGACGATGACGGTCCGTAATGCGATGTTGTAGCCATGAAAACGCCTCCCTCGTTGAAGCGCTTTCGCCAAGGCGCCTCAGCCTGATCTTGATCAAACCTGCAGGCTTATCAAGTCCGTAACACGTAAATAGTTCGTCATGGCTGCTCAAAATGAGGCTTGGATGGGAAAAATAGCGTGATCGGGACCGCGATTTTCCCATTGGAACGCTGGCATGGCCGGCTGTAGCGGATATATTGGTCGAAACATGCGCTCGCGAAAAATCCTTCTTGATTTCATCAGGATTTCAAAGCTGTAGTGCGACCTGATTTGTACCGCAGTGCGGCAAGATTGCTGCACTGCGACCTTCCGCCTCATGTCGCGATCGGGTTCAGTGCTTTAGTCGCGGATCAAATGAAACAACAAGAGCTTAGAGACGTGCCAAAACTCATGAAGTTTTCCCGCCTTCTATCCGTCTTGCCGCTGCTTTTCTTGGCAGGATGCAACATGGTGGTCATGGCGCCTTCCGGCGACATCGCCATGCAACAGCGCGATCTCATTGTCATCTCGACGGTGCTGATGCTGTTGATCATCATCCCGGTGATCTTCCTGACGCTGTTCTTCGCCTGGCGCTACCGCCGCGCCAATACGGCCGCAACTTACGCGCCGGAATGGCACCATTCGACCCGCCTCGAAATCGTGATCTGGGCAGCACCGCTGGCGATCATCATCGCGCTTGGCGCCGTGACCTGGATTTCCACCCATAAGCTCGATCCCTACCGCCCGCTCGACCGCCTCGATGCCGAGCGCCCCATTCCCGCCGATACCAAGCCGCTGACCGTCGAGGTCGTGGCGCTCGACTGGAAGTGGCTGTTCTTCTATCCCGAACTCGGTATTGCCACGGTCAACGAGCTCGCGGCTCCTGTGGACATGCCGATCAATTTCAAGATCACCGCCTCCTCGGTGATGAACTCCTTCTACATCCCTGCCCTTGCCGGCCAGATCTACGCCATGCCGGGCATGGAGACGAAGCTGCACGCCGTCATCAACAGGGAAGGCGAGTATGACGGCTTCTCTGCCAACTACAGCGGCGCAGGCTTCTCCCACATGCGCTTCAAGTTCCATGGCCTGACCAAAGAGGGATTTGACGCCTGGGTGGCGCAGGTCAAGCAGCAGGGCACGATGCTCAATCGCGACGCCTATCTGAAGCTCGAAAAGCCGAGCGAGAAGGAACCGGTGCATTATTATGCCGGCGCCGATGCCGACCTTTACAACGCCATCCTCAACATGTGCGCCGCGCCGGGCAAGATGTGCATGAACGAGATGATGCACATCGACATGATGGGCGGCGGCGGCAAGGAAAGTGCGGAGAACCGCGAGAAGCTGCGCTATGACGATCGTCATGCCGACGAAGGCATCGTGGCGCCGGCGGCAACCGGGGCTCCGGCCCGAAGCGAGCCCGAGCGTCCCGACGGCAGCAGCATGCAGCACGACATGCCCGGCATGCCTAGTACGCCCGGGATGGACATGCAGCATCAGGGTCATTCCATGCCCGGCATGAGCAATGGCGCCGATCCGGCGCCGGCGCAGCTCAACAACAACAATTAACCTGGCGCTTTGCGTCGCAAGACATAATGAACGGGTTGTTCCATGTTTTCCAATCCTGACCTCCTGAAGTTCGTCTTCGGCCGGTTGACCCTCGATGCCATCCCCTATCACGAGCCGATCCTGGTCGTGACCTTCATCGGCGTCGTCATCGGCGCCATCGCGGTGCTCGGCCTTATCACCTATTTCAAGTTCTGGGGTCCGCTCTGGCGCGACTGGATCTGCAGCGTCGATCACAAGAAGATCGGCATCATGTATGTGATCCTGGCCGTCATCATGCTGCTGCGCGGCTTCTCCGACGCGATCCTGATGCGCATCCAGCAGGCGATCGCCTTCAACGGTTCGGAGGGTTATCTTCCGCCGCACCATTACGACCAGGTCTTCACCGCCCACGGCGTCATCATGATCTTCTTCGTGGCGATGCCCTTCGTCACCGGTTTGATGAACTTCGTGGTGCCGCTGCAGATCGGCGCGCGCGACGTCTCCTTCCCCTTCCTCAACAATTTCTCTTTCTGGATGACCACCGCCGGCGCGATCATCATCATGCTGTCGCTGTTCATCGGCGAGTTCGCGCAGACCGGCTGGCTCGCCTACCCGCCGCTGTCGGGGGCGGCCTACAGTCCGGGCGTCGGCGTCGACTATTATATCTGGGGGCTGCAGGTGGCCGGCGTCGGAACGACGCTGTCGGGCATCAACCTGATCGCCACCATCGTCAAGATGCGGGCTCCGGGCATGACCTTCATGAAGATGCCGGTCTTCACCTGGACGGCGCTTTGCACCAACGTGCTGATCGTCGCCTCCTTCCCGATCCTGACGGCGACGCTCGCGCTGCTGTCGCTCGACCGCTACGCCGGCACGAACTTCTTTACCAACGACCTCGGCGGCAATCCGATGATGTATATCAACCTCATCTGGATCTGGGGTCATCCGGAGGTCTACATCCTGGTGCTGCCGGCCTTCGGCATCTTCTCGGAAGTCGTCGCCACCTTCTCCGGCAAGCGCCTGTTCGGTTACGCCTCCATGGTCTACGCCACCTGTGTGATCATGATCCTGTCCTACATCGTCTGGCTGCACCACTTCTTCACGATGGGCTCGGGCGCCAGCGTCAACTCCTTCTTCGGCATCACCACGATGATCATTTCGATCCCGACGGGGGCGAAGATGTTCAACTGGCTCTTCACCATGTATCGCGGCCGCATCCGCTATGAGGTGCCGATGCTGTGGACGGTCGGCTTCATGGTCACTTTCGTCATCGGCGGTATGACCGGCGTCATGCTTGCCGTGCCGCCGGCCGATTTCGTGCTGCACAATTCACTGTTCCTGATCGCCCATTTCCACAATGTCATCATCGGCGGCGTTCTCTTCGGCATGTTCGCCGGCGTGAACTACTGGTTCCCGAAGGCCTTCGGTTTCAAGCTCGATCCCTTCTGGGGCAAGCTGAGCTTCTGGTTCTGGCAGATCGGTTTCTGGTTCGCCTTCATGCCGCTCTACGTGCTCGGCCTGATGGGCGTCACCCGCCGGGTCAGCCAGTTCGAGGACCCGTCGCTGCAGATCTGGTTCATCATCGCCGCCTTCGGCGTCGGCCTGGTCGCACTCGGCATCGCCGCCTTCCTGATCCAGATCGTCGTCAGCTTCATGAAGCGCGAGGAATTGCGCGACGACAGCGGCGACCCGTGGGACGGCCGCACGCTGGAATGGTCGACCTCCTCGCCGCCGCCGGATTACAACTTCGCCTTCACGCCCGTCGTGCACGATCATGACGGCTGGTACGACATGAAGAACCGCGGTTATGCGCGTCCGCTGCAAGGCTTCCGGCCGATCCACATGCCAAAGAACACCGGCACCGGCGCAATCCTGTCGGGCATCAGCGTCGCGCTTGCCTTCGGCCTGATCTGGTACATGTGGTGGCTGGTGGTCGTCTCCGCCGTCGCCATGCTGGCTGTGGCGATCGGCCATACCTTCAACTACAGACGCGACTTCTACATCCCCGCCGAAGAGGTAACCGAAACGGAAGGCAAGCGCACCGCGCTGCTTGCCGAGCAGGTGTAAGAGACCATGAGCGATCACACCATCGACACGGCCGAAAAGCCTGAATTCTACCTGACGGAAGATCATCATCCGGAGAACAGCACCAATCTCGGTTTCTGGCTCTACCTGATGAGCGACTGCCTGATCTTCGCGGTGCTGTTTGCAACACACGGCGTGCTTGGCCGCAACTATGCCGCCGGCCCGTCGCCGGCCGATCTGTTCGATCTGCCGATCGTTGCCCTCAACACCTCGATGCTGCTGTTCTCCTCGATCACCTATGGCTTCGCCATGTTGCAGATGGAGCGAAACGCCAAGGCGGAAACGCTGTTCTGGCTTGGTGTGACCGGCCTGTTCGGCGCAGCCTTCATCGGGCTCGAACTCTACGAGTTCATCCACCTGATCCATGAGGGAGCCGGGCCGACGCGCAGCGCCTTCCTCTCCTCCTTCTTCACGCTGGTCGGCACGCACGGGCTGCACGTCACCTTCGGCATCATCTGGCTGATCACGCTGATGGTGCAGGTGTCGATGCACGGGTTGATCGAGGCCAACCGCCGCCGCCTGATGTGCCTTTCGATGTTCTGGCACTTCCTCGACGTCGTCTGGATCGGCGTCTTTTCCTTCGTCTACCTGCTGGGAGTTCTCGGATGAGTTCGCAAGCACCTGCACATGAGGATGCCCACGAGGCTCATCACGGCCACAGCCACGGCCATCAGGCCGGCCACGGCACGTTCCGCAGCTATATGGCGGGCTTCGTGCTCTCCGTCATCCTCACCGCCATTCCCTTCTGGCTTGTGATGGCAGGCGTGTTCGAAAGCCCGGCGGTGACGGCGGTGCTGGTGATGGGCCTCGGCGCGATCCAGATCGTCGTCCATATGGTCTTCTTCCTGCACATGAACACCAGGAGCGAGGGCGGCTGGACGATCATGGCGCTGATCTTCACCCTCATCATCGTCGCCATCGCGCTCTCCGGCTCGCTCTGGGTCATGCATCATCTCAACACCAACATGATGCCGATGAGCCCCGAAATGATGAAGAACATGCCGTGACTGCTACGAAGGGGCGGCGGCAGCGTCACCCGCAGGCTCCCTCGGAAAAACGGCGTTATCAGGTAAAACGCGCGGTCTTCGCCGTCTGCCTGATCCTGCTTGCCGCAGCACTCGCGACACTCGGCACCTGGCAGGTTGAGCGCCTCGCCTGGAAACGCGACCTCATCGCCCGCGTCGACCAGCGTGTGCATGCCGCACCCGTGCCTGCCCCGACGCGCGCCGACTGGAGCAAGGTCAATGCCGCCGATGACGAATATCGGCGGGTGACCGCGGTGGGGATGCTGGCGAACGACAAGGAGACGCTGGTCTATGCCTCCACGATACTCGGTCCAGGTTATTGGGTTATGGCGCCGCTCACACTTGCCGACGGCACATCGATCCTCGTCAATCGCGGTTTCGTGCCGACCGACAGGCGCGACCCGGCCTCGCGCCGCGAGGGCGAACTGTCCGGCCCGGTCGAGATCACCGGGCTGATGCGCATGACCGAGCCGAAGGGATCGCTGCTGCAATCCAACGACGTCGCAGCCGACCGGTGGTATTCACGCGATGTCGCGGCGATCGCTGAAAAGCGCGGCATCAGTGCAGTCGCTCCCTATTTCATCGACGCCGATGCCACGGCCAATCCGGGCGGCCTGCCGGTCGGCGGCCTCACGATCATCGCTTTTCCCAACAACCATCTCCTCTACGCGATCACCTGGTACGGGCTGGCGGCGATGGTGTTGGCATTGCTGGTGTTCATTCTTCGCGGCGAGAAAGCCGCTATGAAGCGATCCGGCTGATCGCCTCGGCGAGTTGCGCTTGCGAAAACGGCTTGCCGAGGCGCGGCAGGTCAACGATGCCTGCCCCTTCGGGGATCTCGGCGTAACCGGTTGCGAGGATGATCGGCATATCGGGCCATTCCTTGCGGATCGCCTGTGCGAGCTGTGCGCCAGTCATGCGCGGCATGGCATGGTCTGAAATTACCAGGTCGACTTTCTGCTTGCGCAGGATCTCCAGCGCCTCGGAACCCGCCATCGCCTCGAACACCGTATGGCCAAGATCCTCCAGCATCAGCGTCGTGTTCATCAGCACCAGACCATCGTCATCGACGGCAACGATGCGCAGCCGGCGCGGCGCATTGTCCTCGCGTAGCGGCAGGCCGGCAGCGGCCTCGGTCACCCGCTCGACAGTGACGACCGGGAACCATATTTCGGCCGTCGTGCCTTCGCCGAGGCTGCTCTTCAGCATGAGGCGGCCGCCGGACTGGGACGCAAGGCCCTGCACCATGGAAAGGCCGAGGCCGGTGCCCTTGCCGACACCCTTGGTGGTGAAGAACGGAGTAATTGCCTGCTCCATCGTCTTTGCATCCATGCCCTCGCCTTCATCGATCACCGCGATGCGGACATAGCGGCCGGGCGGCAGCGGACCCTTGCCCGCCGGCACCGATTCCTCGGACGCGCGAAGCACGATCCGGCCCCCGGACGGCATGGCATCGCGGGCGTTGACAACGAGGTTCAGGATCGCCATCTCGAGCTGGTTCGGATCGGTCAGGATCGTCGGCAGCCTGACCGGGAAAGAGGTTTCGATCACGGTCAGTGGTCCGAGCGAACGGCTCAGCATATCCATCATGCCGCGGACCAGGCCGGAAACGTCGATCGGCTCCATCAGCAGTTCCTGCCGGCGGGAAAAGGCCAGCATACGCTGCGTCAAGGCAGCACCCCGCTGAGCACCCTGCATGGCATTGTCGACCAACGACGTCAGGGAGAGATCCTGCGGCATGCGCTTCTTGAGGATTTCGAGACTGCCGAGTACAGCCATCAGCAGATTGTTGAAGTCATGGGCGATACCGCCGGTCAATTGACCGATGGCTTCCATCTTCTGCGATTGGAAGAGTTCTTCGCGCGCCTGCTCCAGTGCCCGCTGAGTCTCCATCTTCTCGGTGATATCGCGGGTGATCTTGGCGAAACCGAGCACGCCGCCTTCGTCGTCGCGGATGACGTCGATGACGACGCTCGCCCAAAAACGGGTGCCGTCCTTGCGCATGCGCCAGCCTTCCCGCTCGAACCGGCCCTCGGCGCGCGCAATGGCGAGAGCGGCCTCCGGCACGCCGGTGGCGCGATCCTCGGGGGTGTAGAAGGTCGAGAAATGCCGGCCGATGATTTCATCAGGCCGATAGCCCTTGATACGCTCAGCGCCGAAATTCCAGCTGCTGACGTTGCCGTTGGGATCGAGCATGTAGATCGCATAGTCCGAGACGCCCTGGATCAGCCGGCGAAACTGTTCCTCGCTCTGGCGGATTGTCTGTTCCGCTGCTCTGCGTTCGGTCAGATCACGAGTGATCTTGGCAAAGCCGATGAGCTCGCCTGAGGGACGGCGGATCGGATCGATGATCACATGCGCCCAGAAGCGGCTGCCATCCTTGCGCTGGCGCCAGCCTTCCCCCTCGAACCGGCCGTGTTCCGCCGCCGTGGCGAGAGCCCTCGCCGGAACTCCCGCTGCGCGGTCCTCTTCCAGATAGAAACGGGAGAAATGCTCGCCGAGAATTTCGGAAGGCTTGTAACCCTTGAAGCGCTGAGCGCCGGTATTCCAGCTGGTGATGATGCCTTCAGGGCTCAGCATATAGATGGCGTAGTCGGTGATGGCATCGACCAGAAGGCGAAAGCGTCCCTCCTCGTTGAGAGACGTATCATGTCGATTCAGCGCTTCCATCGGCCCCTCTTAACCACCAGCGCATTATAACGCAGCGGCGGGCGGATGGTTCCGAAACAGCCTCGAATTTCAGACGGCCTTGACCTGCGGGTAGAACCGCTCACCGACGCGCTCGGCAGCCGCATAGGCCTGCGAGACGATCTCCGGCACGAGATCGATATCGGGCAGGCTGCCAAGGCCGAGCGGGCCGACGGCAAAGAGCCCGGCGACCGTCGAACCGTCCTCGAGGAAGGGCTCGCCACGCGCATTGACCGCCAGCCCCAGCGACAGCTCGTCCGGCATGGCGAGGCCGGCCGAAAGCAGGCTTTGCATCAGCGGCGCGGAAAGATCCGGCGCGTGACAGCGGCAGTCAATGATGCGCTCGGCATGGATGACTTCCTCGGCAGCGGAACCGGCCGGCGTGAAGAACAGGCCGCTCAGGCCCCGCCGACCAGCGCGGCCGCGGCGCAGCACCGTGCGACCCTCGGCGAGCTCGCGTTTCAGCCGCAGGTGCATGGCCTCCGGCAGGCGGTTGCGATGGCTGTCGTAGATCGCCCTGAGGTGCCGGTTGAACTGATGCTTGTCCCGCGCCGGCAGCGAGCGCCAAAGCGAGCGGGCGTGTTTCCTGAGGCCGTTCATCACCGATTGCCAGCTCCGGCCCTCCTCCTCCGCCTCGCGACAGGCCTGGCGGATGAAACGCACGATGTCAGGCAGGCTCTGCGGCAGCGCTTCGGCCGGGAAGACCGGATCGGCGGAATTCGGCGTATGGCTCTGGGGCAGAAAGCCGTGCCGGGAAATGATCGTCACCTGGCCGGCATAACCGGAATCGCGCAGTTGCAGCAGCTGGTCGACGACGCGGATGCCGCTGCCGAGCAGCACGGCATGCGGCCGCGCCACCAGGCGCTGGGCTCTGACCGGCGAAGCCTCCTGCTCGCCGGCATCCGGCGCAGTCAGGCCGTAGCCGGTGGCAAGCATCACGGTATCGAACAGCGGATTGGCGGGATTGGCGCTTTCGAGCAGGAAGCGGTTGCCGTGGCTCCTTCGGATCGCCACGACCGGATCGTTGCAGACCTGGACGGTGATGTCCCTGCGGGCGGCCAGCGCCTCCGAAAAGCGCTGGTAGACATAATCGCTGAAAATTTCCTTCGGCACGAAGATCTGCCGGAATCCGGGGATGGCCGCCGGCACGGCGGCGCGGAAGGCGGCGTTGCTGCAGAGCCAGTCGTTGAAATCGTCATTATCGCCGAGCGAAACCGAAAGATCGCGCACGCGGGTGTTGAGGATCGTCGAGGAGCGGGCTGAAGCCAGCGCCTGCCCGCCGCTGACCGACGAATTCGGATCAAACAGCTGCAGATGGAAGGGCGCGCGCACCGTCTTCATCAGCGCGATCGCCGTCATCATGCCCGAAAAGCCGCGCCCGACGATGGCGATGCGCGGCACGGCCGAGATCTGCGCCGCCGCATTGGCTCTCGCCGAAAAAAGTCCCTGAACCGTCATCGCAACTCCTTTGCGGCTTCATCCGCACTATGGGTCGATCGAGGTTTCAACGCATAAAACAGCGGATCATGCGTTGATGAGGTTCATGCGGCCATTCGCAACATCTGCCGCCCGCATCGGGGGTCCGAACCAGCGGCCCCGCAAGGAAACTAGGGGAGCAATCACGCTCGTCCATAGTCTATTAAACTAGTAGTGTATGAAAGCGCTAAATGGCGCATGTGGCAAGAGCTTTATTGCCACATCGTTTCAATCCATTGAAATATAAAGATAATTTACAGATATTTCGGATAAAGTCCGGCCGGGCCGCCCCTCTTCAGCTGCCCTCGCCCGGATATTGTTTGGCCTTCAGCAGGTTTGCCAGATGCACCGTGTTGCGCGCCAACATCTCGACTGATGTCGTCACGACCTTCGGCACCTTGTCTAGATCGGCGAAATTGGTGGAACCCATCGCCTCGCCGACCCAATAGGCGACCGCATTCGCGGGGATGGTGAAACCGACGTCGTTCAGCGTCTGGAAGAGCTCGGCCGACACGTGATGGGCGCCGTCCTCGTTGCCGACGACGGCGACGGCCGCGACCCGGCCATAGGAGACCATACGGCCCTGATCGTCCGCCTCATCGAGGAAGGCGTCCATGCGCTCCAGCGCCCGCTTGCAGACACTGGATGGCTGGCCGAGCCAGATCGGCGTCGCCATCAGCAGGATGTCGGCGGAGAGCAGCTTTGCGCGAATATCAGGCCAATCATCGCCGGCGCCTTCGTCCGAGGTGACGCCCGGCTTGATGTTGAAATCGGCAAGGCGCAGCACCTCGGTCACGACACCGTGCGCGGACATTGCCTTGTCTATCAGGCCGATCATCCGGTCGGTCGAGGACGCCTCCTTGGCGTCGCTGGTCTTCAGCGTGGCATTGAGGGCGAGAGCTTTGAGCGGCATGGGTCTCTCCGGTAAAGGCTGGCTGTCGGGCATTCGCCTGCTGCAACCCGTTCGCGCGCAGATTGTTCCCGCCGGGGTGGCGAGGCGACCTCACGTAAAAATAACCAACTGGTGAATTCTTTACTTGAACCCCCAAATGGAATCGGCAAAAGTGAAGATGCTATCAATCCCTTCATGGATTTGCCGTCTTTTCGGGCCAGCGTCCGACCACACATCTATTGGAAAAAATACCGTGAGCAGCGATGCGTTAACACGCGCGACGAAGCCTTCGGCTTCGATGGCGCTTGCAACTGCGGCAGGCTGGGGCCGAGGCCTCTACACATTGGTGCGCATCACCATGATGGCCTTCCGCCACCCCTGGCAATCCGGCTTTGCGATCGGCGCCACGCTTGTCGCCTCTACCTTCCAGCTGATGATCCCGCGCCTTCTCGGCCAGGCCGTCGACCACACGCAGCTGGCGATGAGCGGCGGAGCGGCGGGCCAGGTGGCGCAGGACGCGCTTCTGACCACGGCGCTGCTGCTGCTCGGGGCCAGCGTGCTGCGCGGCCTCTTCACCATGGTCCAGAACTATTACAGCGAATCGGTCGGCCATCACATCGGCTACGAGTTGCGGCTGGCCTGCTACGAAAAGATCCAGCGGCTCTCCTTCAGCTTTCATGACACCGTGCATTCCGGCGACCTGATCACCGTCGGCCTGCTCGACCTCGAAGGCGTGCGCATGTATTTTTCCACCGCGCTCGTCCGGATGATCCTGCTGTCGATCCTGATCGGAATCGGCGCCTATATGCTCCTGTCGACCGATATCGTCCTTGGCCTGCTGGCGCTCTCCTTCGTGCCCTTCGTCGGCTGGCGCTCCTCGGTGACGCAGCTCAGGCTGCGCGCCACCTGGCTCGACCTGCAGGAGCGGCTTTCGGTGCTGACCCGCATCATGGAGGAGAATCTTGGCGGCATCCGCGTCGTGCGCGCCTTTGCCGCGCAGGACCACGAAATGTCGAAATTCGAGGCGGCGTCGAAGAATGCGCTGGCGCTCGCGCATCAGCGCGTCGGCATCCGCGTCACCAATACCAGCGCCATGACCTTCTCCTTCTTCGCGGCGATGGGCCTGGTGCTCTGGGTCGGCGGCGGCAAGGTGATGTCGGGCGAGATCACCGTCGGCACGCTGGCCTCGTTCCTGACCTTCATGACCATCCTGCAGATGCCGGTGCGCCAGCTCGGCCTGATGGTCAACGCCTTTGCCCGCGCCTCCACCTGCGGCACGCGCCTCTTTGCCCTGCTCGACCTCGACATTTCAATCAAGGATGCGCCGGATGCGAAGGAATTGAAGCTCACCGATGGCGTGCTGCGCTTCGAGAATGTCAGCTTCGCCTATCCGGGTTCGGAAAAGCGCACTGTGCTCCACGATGTCTCCTTCGAAGCCAGGCGCGGCCAGACGATCGGCATCGTCGGACCTCCGGGCAGCGGCAAGTCGACGATCGCCCATCTCATCCCGCGCTTCTACGACGTCACCGGCGGCAAGATCACCATCGACGGCCAGGACATCCGCAAGGCGACGCTGCAATCGCTGCGCCGGGCGGTGGCCGTCGTGCAGCAGGATTCCTTCCTGTTCACCACGACGATCGAAAACAATATCGCCTATGGCGACCCGTGGGCGAAGGAAGGCCGCATCGAGCGCGCCAGCGAAAGCGCCCAGCTCCACAATTACGTGCTCGGCCTGCCCACCGGTTACGGCACTGTCGTCGGCGAGCGTGGCGTTTCGCTGTCCGGCGGCCAGCGGCAACGTCTTTCGATCGCCCGCGCGCTGATGCTGAAGCCGGCGGTGATGGTGTTCGACGATTCGACGGCGGCAATCGATGCGGCCACGGAGCAGCGCATCCGCGGCGCCATGCGCCGCTATGCCGCTGACCGCGTAACGATCATCGTTGCCCATCGCCTGAGCTCGCTGATGCATGCCGACCAGATCCTGTTCGTCGAAGACGGCCGGATCGTCGAGCGCGGCACGCATGCGGCGCTGCTTTCGCTCGGCGGGCGCTACAAGGCGCTCTACGACCTTCAGGTGCGGCCGGGCGACGAGGCGCTGAGCGCCTAGCAACGGATATGTTCCCCTCTGCTGCCAAGTGGAGAGGAATGTGTAGTGACTATGCAGGCCACCGGAAGTGATGGCCGCGGGAGGAATGTCATGGCCGAGGAACTGGAAACCGAGCGTCCCGACGTTCGCGAGGATGGACGCCGCCCGCCGCGGGCGGTGGTCGGTTCGCATCGCGTCGAGGAGGAGATGTTCGGCAGGGCCTTCGACGGCAACATCATCAAGCGCATCTGGGTTTTCGTTCACCCCTATCGCCGTCAGGTCCTCTGGTCCGTCGTCGCCGTTCTGACCTTCACGATGATGCAGCTCATCATCCCGCTGATCATCCGCTATGCCATCGACCATGGCATGTCGCCGGGCGGCAACCATTCGGCGCTGATCTGGTCGATCGTCGCCTTCACGATGGCCATCCTCATCAACTATGCGGCGAGCTACGCACAGGAGACGCTGGTCGGCGGCGTGGCGGAAGAGGTGCTCTTCGATATCCGCAAGGCAATGTTTTCGCATCTCCAGCGCGTCTCGCTCTCCTTCATGGACAAGACCGAAGTGGGCCGGCTGATGTCGCGCCTGCAGGGCGACGTCAACTCCATGCAGGAATTCCTCGAAACCTCGGTGCTTTCCGTCGGCGACATCGTGCTGCTCTTCGGCATCGTATTCGTGATGCTCTATCTCGATTTCAAGCTGGGACTGCTGACGCTCTCGGTGCTGCCGGTGCTGTTCATCGTCCGGCTGTTCTGGCTGCCGCTCGCCCGCAAATCTTTCATGGCCGCGCACGAGACCAATTCGGTTGCTGCCGGCGCACTCGCCGAAGCGATCCACGGCGTGCGCGCCGTCCAAAGCATGGACAGGCAGGGCGTCAACTTCACGCTCTATGACGACAAGGCGCATGCCAACCTCAAGACGCATCTGACAGCGGCGCGTTATGCGCAGGTGATGGTGCCGATCGTCGACAGCCTGACCGGCGTGGCAATGGCGCTCGTCATCGTCGTCGGCGGCGCCCGCGTGCTCAACCAGGCGCTCGATGTCGGCGTGCTCATCGCCTTCCTGTTCTATATCCAGCGCTTCTTCGACCCGATCCGTTCGCTGACCCTGCAATATTCGGTGATGCAGCGCGCCATGGCGTCAGGCCAGCGGCTGACCGAAGTGCTCGACGTGCCTGTCGACATCAAGGATGCGCCTGGTGCCACGGCGCTGTCGCGCGACATGGACGGCTCGGTCGAATTCAAGGACGTCGTCTTCGGCTACAATCCGAAACATCCGGTGCTCAAGCATGTCAGTTTCAAGGTCAATCCCGGCGAGACGGTGGCGCTGGTCGGGCCGACCGGGTCCGGCAAATCGAGCTGCATGTCGCTGATCCATCGCTTTTACGATGTGCAGCAGGGCCAGGTGCTGGTCGGCGGCCATGATGTGCGTGATCTGACCCAGGATTCGCTCGGGGCGCAGATCGCCATGGTGCTGCAGGAGCCCTTCCTCTTCACCGGCACTGTTTTCGAAAACATCCGCTACCACAAGCTGGGGGCGACGCGTGGAGAGGTGATCGAGGCGGCGAAGGCCGTCGGCGCGCACGACTTCATCATGCGACTGGCCGATGGTTACGACAGCGTTCTCGGTGAGCGCGGCGGCAATCTTTCGCTCGGTCAGCGCCAGCTTTTGAGCTTTGCCCGCGCCCTGGTGGCGGACGCGAAGATCCTCGTGCTCGACGAAGCAACGGCCAATATCGACAGTTATACCGAGATGCTGATCCAGAAGGCGCTGGTGAAGCTGCTCGAAAACCGCACCGGCCTGGTCATCGCCCACCGACTGGCGACGATCCGCGAGGCGGACCGCATCATCGTGCTGCAGAACGGCGAAATCATCGAAAACGGCGACCACCGCCTGCTGATGAAGAACGGCAAGCTCTATTCCAAGCTCTATAATCTCAACTACGCCTCCTTCGACGACATTCCCGAAGACGTGCTGGAAGAGACGACGGCGGCGCAATCGGCGACCTGACTCGGGCAGCATGCATTAATGCCTGTTGCAAAGTTTGAACGAACAAACGCCGTGCTGCCCCATTTATCTCCTATCGGGGGACCCAGTTGCCACTGAGGAGAACGTTATGAAGAGAGTTATAAGCAGCCTGTTGATCGCCACGGCCCTTGTTGGATCGGCCATTCAGCCTGCTGCCGCGCGTGATCGCCATCATCACAACGACACCGGTCGTGTCATCGCCGGCGGCGTTGCCGCAGGTGTCGTCGGCGGCCTGATCGGCGGCGCGATCGCCAATAGCGGCCCCCGTTACGTCGATGGCGGTCCCCGCTATGTCGATGGCCCTCGCTATGTCGAACCCGCGCCGAGATGCTGGTATGAGGACCGTGACGTCCGCAACCGCTATGACGGCGGCTATCATACCGAAACCGTGCAGGTCTGCGAGTAGCGGAGCTGAGCGCCTTTTAAGGCGTTGATCTCATTATTTTCGCCCATCCGCCGAGGTTGCGTCCTGCAGCCTCGGCATTTTCATCAAAAATTCTGGCTGCCCATGCGCTTCCTGTCATTCGGCTGTAAGAGACGAGCAGTAGCTGAAAGCCGATGAATGATGGTCCGGGGACCGGCGGCAAGGCGCCGAAGAAAGAACGCATGCGCTTCGTCAGCGCCGAGCAGGTCGCGCAATTGGCAGGCGTTTCGCGCTCGGCCGTGTCGCGCACGTTCACGCCGGGCGCCAGCGTGGCGCCGGCAACGCGGGAAAAGGTGCTGCGGGCAGCGCAAGAACTCGGCTATCACGTCAACGACCTGGCGCGCGGCGTGCTTGCCAACCGGAGCCGTCTCGTCGGCATCGTCGCCACGCGGCCGGAGCTGGGCTTTCGCGCGCATCTCGCCGCAGCACTGGCCAAAAGCCTGATCAAACGCGGCAGCATCCCTATCCTCATCAACACTGGCCAGACGGAAGACGAGCTGCTCGCCGCCCAGAAGATGCTGATCGGCCACCGCGCCGAAGCGATCATCATCCTCTCCGGCTCGCCGCCGGCGAGTTTTTTCGAACTCGCACAGCGAAACGGCCAGCCGCTCGTCGTGATCGGCCGCTCGGAACCCGGCGCCGACCATGTGCGCGCCGGCAATTCCGAAGCCTCCCGCAAGGCGGCGACGGCCTTTTACGAAAGCGGCAGACGGCGGCTGGCGGTCATCGGCTCGAACACGGGAACGCCTGCCATCATCGAGCGCGAAAACGCCTTCCTTTTGGCGGCCGGGTCGCTCGGTGCATCCGTCGTCGTCGGGCGCGGCGGCGATTCCGATTATGATGGCGGCGTCACTGCCGGGCGCGCGCTCTTTTCGGAAAAAATCAAGCCCGACGCCGTCTTCTGCGTCAACGACCAGCTCGCCTTCGGGCTGATGGATGTCGTGCGCCTGGAAGCGCGGCTGCGCATCCCCGAGGATGTCGCCGTCATCGGCTTCGACGACGTGCCGGAATCCGCCTGGCTGAGCTATCAGCTCACCACCTTCCGCCAGGATCCGCTGACCATGGCATTGCGCGCCGTCGAGTTGATGGAGCGGCGGCTTGAAAACCCCGATGCGCCTCCAGGGTACGAGCGCGTCATTCCGGAACTCATCATCCGCCAGAGCTTCGAACCCTAACCTCCCCAACCGCTTTTCGCGGACGCCATCCTGTGGCAAGAAGACACGTAGATCAAAGTGTTACAGCGTCGTTTGTGCGTCCTATATGACGCTCGGCGCTGTAAGGGAGGAAGATCGCCTGAGATGAAGGGAATTCGCCAGCTTGCCAAACATCTCGACATTTCGATCGGAACCGTATCCCGTGCGTTGAACGGCAAGCCCGACGTCAACGACGAAACGCGCCGACGGGTGCTTGCCGCCGCCGAGGAGCTCGGATACGTCGCCAACCAGTCGGGCCGCAGCCTTCGCCAGGGCATGACCAACGTCATCGGGCTGATGCTCGAAGTCAGCCGCGAGACGGTCGAAAACAGCGACGACTTCTTCCTCGGCGTCACCGACGGGCTGCAGAGCGTCTTTTCCCGTCACAAGCTCGATCTCGTCATGCTGCCCTGTCCCGATGACGAGGATCCGCACGAATATCTGAAGCGCATGGTGGCGCGCCGCCTGGTCGATGCGCTGATCATCTCCGCGACGCGACGCACCGACCGGCGCATCGAGCTTCTGGAAAAGGCCCGCATCCCCTTCGTGGCGCTCGGCCGCAGCGCGTCCGGCGGCAGCTATACCTGGATGGATCTCGATTTCGAGGGCGTGGCGGCGCGCGGCGTCGACCGGCTGGTCGCGAAAGGCCACCGGCGGATCGCGGTAGCCGCCCCCTCCTCCGACATCAATCTCGGCTACATCTTCCTCGACAGTTACCGCCAGGCACTGCAACGGCACGGCATTGCCTTCGATCCGGCTCTCGTCATCCGCGTCAAGTCGAGCGAACAGGGCGGCTATCAGGCTGGCCACGAATTGCTGATGATCAAAGAGCGGCCGACCGCGATCATCCTGATCCACGAGCTGATGGCGATCGGGCTTTACCGGCGGCTGGCCGAGGCCGGCATCGTGCCCGGCCGCGACCTCGCCGTCGTCGGTTTCCGCGAGGAGCCGCGCACCCATTTCCTGCAGCCGTCGCTGACCTCCTTCCGCATGTCGCTGCGCGATCTCGGGGCGCAACTTGGCGAAACCCTGCTCGCCACCATGCCGGCCTATGCCGATCATTATCCGCAGGGCGCCCGCAACCGGATCTGGCCGCTGGAACTCGTTCCCGGTGAAAGCGACGCTTTCACCCTGACAGCCTGAACCTTTCTCAGACCCGGCTCGCCGCCGCCGCATGCTCCCGTTGCGACAGCTGATGCGTGACGACGAAGACCAGCAGGGCGCCGGCAGCCAGGCAGGCGGCCAGGAAGAACATCGGCGCGATCGTGCTGCCGCTTGCTTCCTTGATCCAGGGCACGACGTTCTGGGCGACGAAGCCGCCGAGATTTCCGACCGAATTGATGGCGGCAAGGCCCGCTGCAGCACCCGCCCCCTTGAGGAAACGGGAGGGCAGGCTCCAGAAGACAGGCTGGGGTGCGAAGATGCCGGCAGCGGCGACGCAGAGGAAGGCGAATTGCAAAGCGTGGTTCGGGATCAGCGCCGAGAGCAGCAGGCAGGCAGCGCCGATGAAAGCGGGAATGACAATATAGGGCGTCTTCGATGGCGCCTTGTCGGCCATGGCGGGAACGGCATAAAGCGCGACTGCAACCAGCACCCAGGGAATGATGTTGAGGAAACCGTTCACCGTGTTGCTGACGCCGAAGGCCTGGACGATGGTCGGCAGCCAATAGCTGAGCCCATAGGCCGAAAGCGGAAAGGCGATATAGCAGAGCGCCATCAGCAGCACGCGCGGGTCGATGAGCGCCTTGAAGCCGTTTGAGGCATTCTCGCCCATGCCGGCATTTTCCGAGGCAAGCCTGCGTTCGAGCCAGGCCTTCTCCTCACCGCTGAGGAAGCTTGCGCTTTCGGGCCGGCCGGGAAGATAGAAGAAGGTGACGATGCCGGCGATGACGGCCGGAACGCCCGTCGCGAGGAAGACCCACTCCCAGCCGGCAAAGCCGTAGAGACCGTCGAGATCGAGCAGCATACCGCCGAGCGGCGCGCCGACGGCATTGGCGATCGCGCTGAAGATCATGAACAACCCGACCATCCTGCCGCGATAGGCCGAGGGAAACCAGAGCGTCAGCAGATAGAGGACGCCGGGAAAGAATCCGGCTTCGCAGACACCGAGCAGGAAGCGCAGGATGTAGAACATCGTTGCGTTCTGCGTGAAGGCGAGCGCGACCGTGACGAGGCCCCAGGAGACCAGGATGCGCGCAAACCAGACGCGGGCGCCGAGCCGGTCGAGGAAGAGATTGCTCGGCACCTCGAAGAGGAAATAACCGATGAAGAACAGCGAAGCGCCGAGGCCATAGGCATATTCGCTTATATCAAGCGCATCGACCATCTGCAGCTTGGCGAAGCTGACATTCTGCCGGTCGATATAGGCGATGAGATAGAGGATGCCGAGAAAGGGCATCAGCTTCCAGGTGATTTTCGAGATCAGCCGCTTCTCGTCGACCATGCGTATCCTCCGAAATGACAGTGCTTCGTCACGGCGTAGATAGAGCGGTCAGATGATAATCAATTGCGCGTTGCATTTTCTCACCCAAGTGCGACCAGTCATGTGGCCGCACCCGGGAGACCGGGTGCGGCCTGTCGTCGATCATTCGGCCGCGGCAACGGCGGAGCGGCGGCCGATCGTTGCCTGGGTCAGCACGAAGGCCGAGAAGGCGCAGAGCGCGATACCGGCGGCCATCGGAACGGCGGTGCCGTCGAAGAAGACGCTCGATATGACCATGGCGACGGCGGCGATCACGAAATGCAGCGTGCCCATCAGCGACGAGGCCGTGCCGGCGATCTCGCCGTGATCCTCGAGGGCGAGCACCGCGCTCGTCGGAATGACGAGGCCGAGGAAACCGTAGCCGATGAACAGGAAGGTCGCCATCACAGGCAGCTGGTTGAAGCCGGCGGCCATCACCACCGCCATGACGACCATGGCAAGGGCAAAGGCGCTGACTGCAATCCGCATGACGCGCATGAGGCCGAACCGCTCGCCGAGCCAGCCCGTCGCCTGCGATACCGCGAAGAAGGACACGGCGTTGATCGAGAAAGCGAAACTGTATTGCGTCGGCGTCAGCCCATAATGCTGGATCAGCACGAAGGGCGAGTTGGCGAGATAGACGAGGAAGCTCGAAATGCCGAGGCCGCCGATGAAGGTCAGGGTCAGGAAGTTGCGGTCGGTGAGCAGCAGCCGATAGGCGGCCATAGCGCTCTTCAGACCGCTGCCGCTGCGCTCGTTGACGGAGCGGGTTTCCTCGAGCTGGGTGGCGAGCAGGACAAGGCCGATGAAGGCGGCGATCGTCACTGCCCAGAACACGCCGCGCCAGCCGTAGAATTCGATGACGGCGCTGCCCGTCAACGGCGCCAGGATCGGCGAGATCGAGAAGACCAACATCAGCAGCGACATCAGGCGGGCGGCCTGCACGCCGGTGTGCATGTC
The DNA here is from genome assembly GCF_047532935.1 of Rhizobium sp. IY2. Classification (NCBI taxonomy): domain Bacteria; kingdom Pseudomonadati; phylum Pseudomonadota; class Alphaproteobacteria; order Hyphomicrobiales; family Rhizobiaceae; genus Rhizobium; species Rhizobium sp. IY2. Next base: position 471,119 of record NZ_JBLKNU010000002.1, on the reverse strand, counting down.
GCGGACGATAGCGCGCGGAATGACCATGCCGGCGGCTCCGCCGATCCCCTGAACGAAGCGGAAGGCGATCAGCGTTTCGATATCGGTGGCCAGCGCACAGCCGATCGAAGCGACGGCGAAGAGGCCAATACCGAGATAGAGCGGCAGCTTGCGGCCCCACATATCCGACAGCGGACCGTAGACGAGCTGGGCGAGCGCAAAGGAGATGAAGAAGGCGAGAAGGGTGAGCTGGGTGACGTTGTTATCGGCATGCAGATCCTGGCCGATGGAGGGCAGCGCAGGCAGATACATGTCGATGGCGAAAGGCCCGATGGCCGACAAAAGGCCGAGAATGAGGGCAATGCGAAAGAAGGAAGCCGTCATAATGGTGATCTTTCTTAAAAGCGCAGCGGAGGTACCGGATCGTCGCTCCGCGACTTTGCTCTTAGAGCGCCATGCGTCCTCTCGGACGCACAAAGGGACGCTCTAATCTTTGAATTTACGCATCGTGCTTTCCGAAAATCGAACCGATTTTCGGGCCGATGCGCTAGGGTTCAATGATGATCGTTCGCGCGAAGACGAAGTTGGGAGCTCATATCTCCAGCGGCAAACCAAGAGTGTCAACAAATTTGGACACGGATGTAAAATTAGACGCCATTGTCTAAAACGTCAAGACGTCTTATCTTCGCTCTCATGAAAGATCGCATGACACCGGCAGCCCGGATTGGGGGGCATACGCAGCGCGGCCAATGCGCCAAGCGCATGTCGATCCTCGATGCCGCCGCCGACGTCTTCTGCCGCCAGGGTTTTGCCGGCGCCAGCATCGACGAGATCGCCGCAGTCGCCTGCGTATCCCGCCAAACGATCTACAATCACTATCGCGAGAAGGAAACGCTGTTCGTCGCCGTCGTCGAAGACGTCATGAACCGCGCCAACGCCATGCTCTTCTCGGTGCTGTCATCTTTCCCGGACAACGCCGACGATCTTGAGGGTGAACTGACGGCTTTCGCCGTGCGCCTCAATAAGAACTGCATCTGCAACCACGATGGAAAATTCTTGCGCAAGCTGGTGCAGACCGAAGGCGAGCGGTATCCGCACCTCTTCGAAAGCTGGCGCCAGCAGGGGCCGGGCAAGCTGATCACTGCCCTTTCCGCACTGTTCGCGCGGCTTGCCCACAAGGGAACGCTCGTCATCGACGATTTCGACGTCGCCGCCCGGCAGTTCGTCGCGCTCGGCAATGCCGACCTGCAAATGATGATCCTTCTCGGCGCCACACCCACCGATGAAGAGCTGGAAAAGGCGGCGCGCAACGCCGTCCGTACTTTTCTCAAGGCCTATGGCAGGCCGGTGGCCGAAAAGGCCGGCCAGCAGCCGCAACTCGCAGCCATCTCAGGCTGATCAGGCCTCCTCTGATCGGGGCCCTCTGATCAGGCAAAGACCGTCATCTGCGAAGGCACGACCGCGAACATGCCGACGCGGCGCGCGGCAAGATATTTCACCAGCTGTTCGACAACCGAAGGCATGACCGGCTTCTGGACCACGCCGACCGCACCCTTGACCCCATCGGCGACGATTTCTGGATTGCCGGTCATGAAGACGACCGCGATGCCATGCTCTTGCGCCAGCCGCCGGCCGATCTCAGGCCCGGTCGGGCCGTCGGCGAGATTGACGTCGACGAAAGCGATATCGGCAAGCGGCGCCAGCCGTAACGCCTGTTCGCAATCATTGGCAAGGCCGGCGACCTGCATCCCCATGCCTTCCACCGTCGCCTCGAGATCGAGCGCAATCAGGAATTCATCTTCGACGATCAATACTCTCTGTTTCATCAGATCATCTCGTTGCCAGCGCCGCACGACATTGGTGGCCATGATACGTCCCCTTGTTACGCCTATACTTCGAAAGAGGGATCCGCTCCGCCAGCCTGTCCTTCAAGCGAAACTCATGGCGGTAACGGGCAACTCGAAGATATGTTCCGCGGTGGAACGCGATTTGCCATATTTAAGATATTGTTAACGTTGATAAATTCTTAATAACAAGGAGATGGAGAAAAAGGCGGAGCCGGATCGCGCTTAAGCTCGAGGCTACATCTTATGGCTGAAGGCGCGATAAGACGGTATAACCCTTGCGTTACCTCAAACGAGAATCATATTGAGAAACACATTTATCGTTCTGGCCGCCGTGATCATCGGCTTGTTCGCTTACACCAAATTGATGGCCGGGGTCGGTTCAGGCTCGCCGCCTGCGGATGCGCCTTTCGAGCAACGGGCTGACCTCATTCGCGTTTATAAATCCGAACGCCGCATGGTCCTTCTCAGAGGCGATGCCGCCCTCTCGACATACCGGATTTCTCTTGGGTGGGCTGCCGACGAGGGTCCCAAGCAGCGAGAAGGTGACGAGAAAACACCCGAAGGACGGTATGAGATAGACTGGCGAAATCCCAAGTCCATGGCGCATCTCAGCCTGCACATTTCCTATCCAAATCCTGATGACCAGCGCAACGCTCAATCCGGCGGCTTCCCCCCCGGTGGCGCGATCATGATCCACGGCCTTCCCAATGGCTGGGGCCTGTTCGGAAACATCCATCAACTGTGGGATTGGACGGATGGGTGCATTGCGGTCACCAACGCGGAGATGCGCGATATCTGGGCTCGCGTACCCGACCATACGCCCATCGAGATTATGCCCTGAACTGTTGCCACGGCCTTTTCAGCCCTTGGCCTTCAGGACGAGGACCGGCTGGCTGCGATAGTCGGCGGGAAACAGCGACTTGAGGTTCTCGATTTTCGGCAGGTCGTTATAGACGATATAGGGATAGGTCGGATTGAGCGTCAGGAAATCCTGATGATAGGCTTCGGCGGGATAGAAGCCGGTGGCTTCGGACACCTTGGTGACGATCGGCTGGGCGAAGACATGCGCCTTGTCGAGCTGCTCGATATAGCTCTCGGCGACCTTGCGCTGCTCGGGATCGGAGACGAACAGCGCCGAGCGGTATTGCGTTCCCCGATCCGGACCCTGGAAATTCAGCTGCGTCGGGTTGTGCGCCACCGAGAAGAAGATCTGTAGCAACTTGCCGTAACTCACCTGATTCGGATCGAACTTGACCTGAACGGATTCGGCGTGACCCGTCGCGCCGGTGCTCACGGTTTCATATTGCGCCGTTTTGGCATCGCCGCCGGCATAGCCGGAGACGGCGCTCTTAACGCCCTTCACGTGTTGGAAGACGCCCTGGACGCCCCAGAAACAGCCGCCGGCGAAAATGGCCGTCTCGGTGCCGGATCCGGCCGCCTGGTCAACGGCTGGCGGCGGGATGACGACCGCCTCCTCGGCCGCGGCTACGCCACACGCACTGAGCGAGACGACGGCGGCGGCAAGGAACGCGGCAAGGCGCCGGCGATGGGAAGACGTGGACATTGCGCTACCTCCTGCGACAGCCCAAATTCTTGCGCATCCTTGCAAAACCCGCAAATCACAAGCCGGTCACTCACGCCGATGTGACAGCTGGACGAAAGCCCCTGTGCGAACATGAAACAGCGCTCAACTTGAGTTGACAATCCCGCGAGGAGTGAGGAGAGTGCCGCCGATCAGAGCCTGCATTTCCGGGGGGAACCTATGTCCGTGCGCTCGTTCTTTGCATTCGCGACAATCGCATTTTTTTCCACGATCGCCGTCAGCCTTCCCGCCGCCGCTGCGGACACCAAGCGCGACATCCAGACGATCAAGGACGCCGATTTCTTCGGTTTCGATCTTCGCACGGAGCAGAATGTCTCGCTCGATCAGTGCAAGACCTCCTGCATCGGCGACAAGAGCTGCAAGGCCTTCACCTACAATCCCAAGGTGAAATGGTGTTTCCTGAAATCCGATTTCAAGACGATGAATGCTTTCCCCGGCGCGATCGCCGGCAAGATCGTCGAAACATCAGGCAAGCAGGAGCCCGAAATCGGCGCCGCGCCGCGCCTGACCTTCCTGACCAACGACCTCATCCAGCAGGCCCATGACTTCAAGGACAATCTGGCGCTTACCGACGACCAGCAGGGCCAGGGCGTCGACAGCCTGACGGCCAATGCCCGCATCGACCTCACCGCCAACAATCTGGCCGAGGCGCTGAAGTCCTTCCATGGCGCGCTGTCGATCACCCCTGACGACGCCGATCTCTGGCTCGAAACCGCCCGCGCCGCCGCTTCGCTCGGCAACGCCGAGACCAACACATCCGGCCAGGCCGTGCTCGACGCGCTGAACGGCTACGAGCTGACGCGCACCAAGACCAAGCGCGCCGAGGCGCTCGCCGTCCTCGCCGACGCCCTGGACCGCAACGCCAATTACCGCCCGGCGCTCGACGCCTACAAAGCGAGCCTGGCGCTGGTTGCCTCCGACGATGTTCAGACCGCCTACCTGCAGCTGAAATCGACGCAGGGCTTCCGCATCACCGAACACACGGTCGATGCCGACAGCGCCACGCCGCGCGCCTGCGTCACCTTCTCCGAGGCGCTGGTCAAGACCACCGACTACACGCCCTTCGTGACGCTGAACGGGGCAGCTCCCAAGGCGCTGGAAACCAAGGACAAGCAGATCTGCGTCGAGGGGCTGACGCATGGCGAGACCTACAAGATCGCTTTCCGCACCGGCCTGCCGTCCTCCGTCGACGAGGCGCTCGAAGCACCTGTCAGCATCGACGTCTATATCAAGGACCGCAGCCAGATGGTGCGTTTCACCGGCGACAGCTTCGTGCTGCCCTCGACGGCGCGCCGCGGCATCCCGCTCGTCTCGGTCAACCTGAACTCGGCCAATCTCAAACTCTACCGCATCGGCGATCGCGCCATTGCGCCGCTCTTGACCAATTCGCAATTCCTGAGCCAGCTCGACGGCTACAGCGCCCAGAACATTCAGGACCAGAATGGCGAACTCGTCTGGCAGGGCTCGATCGACATCGCCAACGAGCTCAACAAGGACATCGTCACCAGCTTCCCGGTCGACGAGGCGCTGCCTGAGCGCAAGCCCGGCATCTACGTGCTGACGGCAACAGGCCCGAACGGCCCGGCGCAGGAGTGGGATTCACAGGCGACCCAATGGTTCCTGGTCTCCGATATCGGCGTCACCACCTATGCCGGCACCGACGGGCTCAACGTCTTCACCCGTTCGCTCGCCTCGGCCAAGCCGATCGCGGGTGTCGAACTGCAGTTGCTCGCCAAGAACAATGAAGTGCTCGGCACCGCGACGACCGACGAAAACGGCCGCGCCACCTTCACCGCCGGCCTGATCCGCGGCACGGCGGCGCTCACACCCGCCGTCATCGCCGCCAGGAACGGGACCTCGGACTACGTCTTCCTCGACATGACACGCGCCGGCTTCGACCTTTCCGACCGCGGCGTGACGGGCCGCGCCGCCCCCGGCGCGATCGACGTGCTGACCTTCACCGAACGCGGTATCTACCGCGCCGGCGAAACGGTGCATGCCCAAGCGCTCGCCCGCGACACCGACGGCAACGCCATCGAGAACCTGCCGCTCACCTTCATCTTCAGCCGCCCCGATGGCGTCGAAGACCGGCGGATCGTCAGCCAGACCAGCAATCTCGGCGGTTATTCCATCGATTTCGCGACCCAGGAAACCGCCATGCGCGGCACCTGGACGATGAACATCTATACCGATCCCAAGGGCAGCGCGATCGCCAGCAAGAGTTTCCTGGTCGACGATTTCGTCCCCGATCGCACCGACATGGAGATCAAGACCGAGGCCAAGGAAGTCGGTCCGGACACGCCGGCGACGATCACCGTTTCGGGCAAATATCTCTACGGCGCCCCGGCCGCCGGGCTGACGCTCGAAGGCGATGTCGTCGTCAAGCCGACGCGTGAGAGTGCTGCCTTTAAGGGCTTTCTGTTCGGCCTCGCCGACGAAGAAGCGAGCGAGGATTCGCGCCTGCCGATCGATGGCCTGCCGGAACTCGACGAGAACGGCGAAGCCTCGACGGATCTCACCATCAGCGACCTGCCGGCCACGACGCAGCTGCTCAACGCCACTGTCTACATACGCATGCAGGAAGCGGGCGGCCGCGCCATCGAGCGCTCTCTGACCATTCCGGTGAAGAACGAGCGGGCGTCTATCGGCATCAAGCCGGAATTTTCCGGCGACCTGCCCGAGAACTCGATCGCCAACTTCACGGTGATCGGCGTCAATGCCGCCGGGCAGAAGCAGGAGGCGAAGAGCCTGCGCTGGAAATTCTACAGCCTCAATCGCGAATACCAATGGTATCGCGAGGGAACGGCGTGGAAATACGAGCCGGTCTACACCGCCGAGCAGGTTTCCAACGGCAGCGTCGACGCGACGATGGATGGCGGCAAGATTTCCGTTCCGGTGACCTGGGGCCGATATCGTCTCGAAGTGGAAAGCCCGGATGCCGACGGCCCGACCTCCAGCGTCGAATTCGACGCCGGCTGGTTCGTCACCTCGACCTCGACCGAAACGCCCGACGGGCTGGAAATCGCCCTCGACAAGGACAGCTACAAGATCGGCGAGACCGCCAAGCTGAAAGTCACCTCGCGTTATGGCGGCGAGCTGATGGTGACGGCCGGCACCGAAAAGCTGGTCGCCGTGCAGAACGCTGCGATCGGCGAGACCGGCGGCGAGGTCGACATCCCCGTGACTGCGGACTGGGGTGCCGGCGCTTATGTCACAGCCACGCTCTTCCGTCCCGGCGATGCCCAGGACAGCCATATGCCGATGCGCTCGATCGGCATCAAATGGCTGAAGGTCGATCCCGAACAGCGTGCGCTGCAGGTGACGCTCGCAACACCCGAAAAAATGCTGCCGCGCGGACCGCTCGATATCGGCCTGCAGGTGGCGGGCGCCGGCGCCAACGAGGACGCCTATGTGACGGTTGCCGCCGTCGATGTCGGCATTCTCAACCTGACGCGCTACGAACCGCCGAACCCGGAAGACTGGTATTTCGGCCAGCGCCAACTCGGCCTTGAAATCCGCGACCTCTATGGCCGGCTGATCGACGGCTCGCTCGGTGCGACCGGCAAGCTCAGGACCGGTGGTGACGGCGGCGCCGTGGCGCTGCAGGCAAGCCCGCCGACGCAGAAGCTCGTCGCCTTCTTCTCCGGGCCGGTGAAGCTCGACGCCGAAGGCAAGGCCCATGTCTCCTTCGACATTCCGCAATTCAACGGCACGGCGCGCGTCATGGCGGTCGCCTGGTCGAAATCAGGTGTCGGCCACGGCGTCAAGGATGTCATCATCCGCGACCCTGTCGTGGTGACCGCAAGCCTGCCGAAATTCCTCGCCCCCGGCGACAAGGCCAATCTGCGCCTCGACATCGCCAACACCGACGCGCCGGCCGGCGACTACAAGCTGCAGCTGACCGGCAATGATGCCGTCGGCATCGAACAGGCTTCCGCCGCGCAGACGATCCGCCTCGAGGCCGGAGCGAAATCCGAGTTGACGCTTTCGCTCGTCGGCAAACAGCCAGGCGCCGGCAGCGTCTCGATCAACCTTTCCGATGCTTCCGGCCTGTCGCTCGACCAAACCGTCGACGTGCCGGTGCGCCCCGCATCGCTGCCGATCACCGAACGGCGGGTGCTGGCGCTGAAGCCGGGAGCAAAGCTCACCGTCGACAAGAACCTGCTGGCCGATAGCGTGCTGCCCGGCGCCTCGATCAGCGTCAACGTCACACGTTCGGCCGCCTTCGATATCCCGGCCTTGCTGATGACGCTCGACCGCTATCCCTTCGGCTGCGCCGAGCAGACCACCAGCCGGGCGCTGCCGCTGCTCTACCTCGCCGAAGTGGCAAAGCAGGCCGGCATGGCAAATGACGAGGACGTGCACCAGCGCGTGCAGGACGCGATCTACCGCGTGCTCTCCTACCAGGCCTCGGCCGGTAGCTTCGGCCTCTGGGGACCGGATTCGGGCGACGTCTGGCTCGATTCCTACGTCACCGATTTCCTGACGCGGGCCCGTGAAATGAAATATGACGTGCCGGAAAGGGCCTTCGTGCAGGCGCTGGAAAACCTGCAGAACACTCTGTCCTACACCACCGACATCAAGGGCCAGGGCGATCAGATCGCCTATGCCATCTACGTCCTTGCCCGCAACAAGAAGGCCGCGATCAGCGATCTGCGCTACTATGCCGATACGATGATCAACGACTTCCCGACGCCGCTCGCCAAGGCGCATATCGCTGCGGCACTGGCCCTCTATGGCGATGCGCAGCGTTCGAAGAATATCTTCCTCGACGCGCTGCAGATGTCGGAGCAATCGATGGTGTCGCGCGTGAACCTGTCGCGCACCGACTACGGCACGATCCTGCGCGATGGTGCTGCGATCCTGGCGCTCGCCGCCGAAAGCCGGCCGGTGCCGCCTGTCATCCCGGAACTCGCCAAGGCCGTCGGCAAGGAATGGGGGCGCAGCAAATATAAGAGCACGCAGGAAGAAACCTGGATGCTGCTTGCCGCGCGCGCCATTCAGGGCGGTGACGATGGACTGAAGGTCGATGTCAATGGCGCGCCGCATACCGGCGCCTACATGGCCCGCATGACCGGCGATGCGCTCGCCGACCATCCGCTGACGCTGACCAACCAGACGAACGACACGGTTTCGGCTGCAGTCACCACCGTTGCCGCCCCCACAGTGCCGCTGCCGGCCGGTGGCGACGGCTTCATCATCGAGCGCAGCTACTACACGCTCGACGGCGAAGAGGCGAATGTCAGCGAGGCGAAGCAGAACGAACGCTACGTCGTCGTCATCCATGTGCGCGAAACCAATGACTGGCCGTCGCGCATCGTCATCACCGATCTCCTGCCCGCCGGTTTCGAGATCGACAATCCGAATCTCGTCGACAGTGCCCAGATGACGAATTTCGATTGGATCGGCGAGATCTCGGCCGCCCATACCGAATTCCGCTATGACCGCTTCGTTGCCGCCTTCAACCGCGCAGCAGGCGACAATCGCGAATTCAACGTCGCCTATGTCGTGCGCGCCGTCACCCCCGGCACCTACGACCATCCGGCGGCAAGCGTCGAGGACATGTACCGGCCGGAGCTTTCGGCCCGCACGGCGACCGGCAAGATGGAGGTCGTGGCAGCGCAATAATGAAGCGGTGGCACAAGATCGCGATCGGATCCGCGGCCGGCATCGTTCTTGCCGGTGCGGCTCTCTTTGCGCTCGACGCTGCCGACAAGGCTTATCCGCCGCCATTGGACAGGGCGAATGCCGTCTCCGCCGAGGTGCTGGATGCCGACGGGCAATTGCTGCGTGCCTTCGCGACCTCGGAAGGCCGCTGGCGGCTGAAGACGGCGGTCTCCGACGTCGATCCGCAATTCCTGCGCATGCTGATCGCCTATGAGGACCAGCGTTTTTATGATCACGGCGGCGTCGATCCCTGGGCGCTCGGGCGTGCCGCCATGCAATTGGTCGGCAATGGCCGCATCGTTTCCGGCGCCTCGACCCTGTCGATGCAGGTAGCGCGGCTGATCGAGCCGCGCGAAGGGCGTTCGCTTTCGGCAAAGCTGCTGCAATTGGTGCGCGCCGTGCAGATCGAGCGGCGGCTGTCGAAAGAACAGATCCTCGATCTCTACCTGACGCATGCGCCTTATGGCGGCAATCTGGAAGGCGTGCGCGCCGCAAGCCTTGCCTATTTCGGCAAGGAACCGCGCCGCCTCACGGTCGCAGAGGCGGCTTTGCTCGTCGCCCTGCCGCAATTGCCGGAACGGCGCCGGCCGGACCGCAATCTCAAGACAGCCGAGGCTGCGCGCAAGCGTGTGCTTGACCGTGTGGCGGTGGCGGAAGCCGTGGGCGATGGCGAAGCGGAGCGTGCCGAGGGTGTCGCGGTCCCATCGCGGCGCATGCAATTGCCCGCACTTGCCGCCCATGTCGCGGAAGCCGCGCTGCGCAAGGAGCCTGATGTCCTCAAGCATCAGACGACCTTGAAGAAGCAGGTGCAGCAGGGGCTGGAATCGGTTGCGCGGGCAGCAGCCATGAAGCTCGGGCCGAAGCTGTCGCTCGCTATGGTGATGGCGGATGCGCAAACCGGCGCGATCGTCGGCGAGGTCGGCTCGGCCGATTATTTCGACGCCAGCCGCTCCGGCTGGATCGACATGACCCGCGTCAACCGCTCGCCGGGCTCGACGCTGAAGCCCTTCATCTATGGGCTCGCCTTCGAACAGGGCTTGGTGTCCCAGGAAACGATCATCGAAGACCGGCCCGCCGATTTCTTCGGCTACAGGCCGCGCAATTTCGACATGAGCTATCAGGGCGACGTCACCGTGCGCGAGGCGCTGCAGCTTTCGCTGAACGTGCCGGCGGTCAAGCTGCTCGATGCGGTCGGGCCGTCGCGGCTGATGGTGCGCTTCCGCCGCGCCGAGGTGCGCCCGGTCCTGCCGCCGAATGAGACGCCGGGGCTGGCGATCGGTCTTGGCGGCGTCGGCATCACCTTGAAGGATCTGGTGCAGCTCTATACGGCGCTCGCCAATCGCGGCCAGCCGGCAAGGCTCGGCGACGGTGTCACCGGCGCACCGGGCAAACTCGACGGCGAACCGCTGCTGGAGCCGGTCGCGGTCTGGAGCGTCGCCGATATTCTCTCCGGCGTCATTCCGCCCGCCGGCGCGCCGCAGCGCGGCATCGCCTACAAGACCGGCACGAGCTATGGCTATCGCGACGCCTGGTCGGTCGGCTATGACGGGCGCTATGTGCTCGGCGTCTGGGTCGGACGGCCCGACAATAGCGCCGTGCCGGGATTGACCGGCTATGGCACCGCAGCACCCATCCTATTCGAGGGCTTCGCCAAGTCCGGCATCGCAACGACGCCGCTGCCCCGCCCGCCGGCCGGCGCCGTGCGCATCGCCCAGTCTGAGCTGCCGATCAGCCAGCGCCGTTTTGCGCTGAATGCCAATGGCCTGCTCGTCGCCTCCGGTCGCGAGGCAGCACCTCAGATCATCTATCCGCCCGAGGGCGCGCATGTGGATCTCGGCGCTGGAGCAGGCAACCTGTCACCCCTGATGCTGAAGCTGCAGGGCGGCCGCGCCCCGTTCCGCTGGCTTGCCAACGGCAAGCCGCTGCCCGACCTCTCGCGTCGGCGCACCCAGCAATGGCTGCCCGATGGCGGCGGCTACTCGAAACTGACCGTCATCGACTCGGCCGGGAGGGCCGCAAGCGTGGGCGTCTTCATCGACTAACGCATCGTGCTTTGCGCGTCTGAAAAGACGCGCGGCGCTGTAAGGGAACAAAAACCCGGGCACGACCGTTGGAGAGGGTCTCCCTCCAACGTCAGACGGCCTCATGACACTTCCGACCGCGACCTACCGGATCCAATTCCGCAACGGCATGACTTTCGATCGCGCCTGCGACCTCGTCCCCTATCTCAAGACGCTTGGCATCAGCCACCTCTATACCTCGCCGATCTTTACCGCCGTCAGCGGCTCGACCCACGGCTATGACGTGACAGACGCCAACGAAATCGACCCGACGCTTGGCGGCCGGGCCGGATTCGAGCGGCTGACGGAAAGTCTCGCCGCCGCCGGCATGGGACTGATCCTCGACATCGTCCCGAACCACATGGCCGCCTCGCCGGAAAACGGCTGGTGGCGCGACGTATTGGCATTCGGCCGGCAGAGCGCTTATGCCAGCCACTTCGACATCGACTGGAGCGAGCCGCTGACCCTGCCACAGCTCGGTCAGGATTTCGATCGCGCTCTGGCTGGCGGCGAGCTGCGCATCGCGCTCGACGAAACGCATGGCAATTTCGCGCTCGGTTACTTCGAGACGCTGTTGCCGCTGAACCCCACGAGTTACGGCGCCCTCGCAAACCGGCTCGACAATCCGGTCGCCACCCGAATGGCGGAGGCTGCGGCCGAGACCTCCGGCGAGGATTTCAACCGCACGATGCGCGATATCCTCTTCGAAGGCGGCGATCGGGCCATCCTCCAGCAAAAGCTCGAAGAGGTCTCGGCCGATCTCGATTTCCTGAGAAACCTGCTTGAGGGACAGCATTGGCGGCTGACCCACTGGAAGGACGCGGCACGGCATCTGAGCTATCGCCGTTTTTTCGAGGTGACCGGCCTGGTCGGAACCCGCGTCGAAGATCCCGCGGTGTTCGAGGACGTGCACCGGCTGGTGATCGAACTGGTGCGCCATGGCAAGGTGCAAGGCCTGCGCATCGACCATGTCGACGGGCTGGCCGAACCCAAGGCCTATCTCGACAGGTTGCGGGAGGCGGTGGGACCAGACACCTATATCGTCGTCGAAAAGATCCTCGGACCCGGTGAGGTCCTGCCGGAGAACTGGCCGGTCGCCGGCACCACGGGATATGAGTTCATCGCCGCGCTCAGCGAGTTGTTCATCGAGAGCAGCGGTCTGCGCATATTGGACGGCGCCTATCGCAGCCTCGCCGGCGAGACCGGCAATCTCGAAGAGAGCCGGCAGATTGCCAAGCGACTGATGGTCGAACGCAATTTCGCCGGCGAGACCGACAGGCTGGTGTCGATCGCGGCAGGCATCTTTCCCGAGCTGAAAAGAGACGAGATCGCCACCGCGCTCTGCGAACTGCTGATCGCCTTTCCCGTCTACCGCACCTATGGCGACGGAGGCCCGCTTTCCTGGCAGGATGCAGCGGTCCTTGCCGGGACCGCGTCGCAGGTTTTGCCAAAGCTCGATGATCGCAGTGCCTGCGACCATGTGCTGAAGCTTCTCGAAGGCAAGATCGAAGGTGATGCGGCCCATGCGTTCCGGATCCGCTTCCAGCAATTGAGCGGGCCAGTGATGGCGAAGGCGACAGAGGATACGCTGTTCTATCGCTACAACAGGCTGCTTGCCGCAAACGAAGTGGGCGGCGAACCGGGCAAGGCGCCCGGCGGCATGGAGGAATTCCACCGTCGCATGGCCGAGCGGGCGCGGCTGCAGCCGCATGGGCTTTCGGCGAGCGCCACCCACGACACCAAACGCGGTGAGGATGCGCGCGCCAGGCTTTACGCGCTGAGCGAGGGCGCGGATGTCTTTGCCCAGGCGGTGGAGCGTTGGCGCGACATGAACCGGCCGTGGCTGCAGGAACTGGCGGATGGCGTTGCGCCGGAGCCGAATGTCGAATGGATGCTCTATCAGGCGCTGGCCGGCATCTGGCCGGAAGACTTCGACAGAGGACGGACGGAAGAACTGCGCGAACGCCTCGCCGACTACGCGGTCAAAGCCGTGCGCGAGGCGAAACTGCGCGGCGATTGGACGGAACAGAATGCCGTTTACGAGGAGGCGGTGACGACCTATGCCACGGCGCTGGTTGCGCCTGAGAATGACGCCTTCCTCGAAGATTTCGAAAGGGTGCTACAGCCCTTCATAGCGGCGGGTTACCTCAACAGCCTGTCGCAGACGCTGCTCAAGCTGACAGCCCCCGGCATTCCCGATATCTACCAGGGTGCGGAGGGTTTCGATTTCAGCCTCGTCGATCCCGACAACCGCCGGCCGGTCGATCATGAACGGCTGGCGGCCTGGCTTGATGAAGCCGGGCCGATCGCCAAGCTGCAGGCGGCGGCGCTGAAACAGCGCATCGTCGCGATCGGCCTGCAGCTGCGCCAACGGTATGTGGACCTCTTTGCCAGAGGCGACTATCTGCCGCTGAAGGTGACGGGCAACCGCCGCGATCATGTGCTCGCCTTTGCCCGGGTGCATAAGAGTGATTTCGCGATCGTCGCCGCGCCGCGGCTGATGTTCGGCTGGCTCGACCCTGGCGTGCTCTTTGCCGGCCCGGAATTTTGGGAGGATACGGCGATCGCCGTCCCCTCCCCGCTTCACGGGCTGAAGGCGGATCTGGTGACCGGAAAGACGATCGAGCCCGGGGGCAGCATCTCGGTCGCCGCCCTGCTCGGGAGCCAGCCGGTCGGGCTGATCACCCCACTCTGAGGTATCCAGCGCCAACGCATCGGACATTCGTCAAAATAGTGCTTGACCTTCCAGTTGCTGGAAGGTTCATAACCCTATTCAGGTGCCGCTCCCGGCGCGGAGAGAGTTATGAATATCAAGCACGAACACGATCACCATCACAGCCACGCCCATGGCGACAATCATTGCCATTGCGGCCATGATCAGGAGAAGGCTGCCGACGCCATTGTCCGTGATCCCATCTGCGGCATGACCGTCGATCCGCAGGCCGGCAAGCCCTCACTCGACCATGGCGGCCGCACCTATCATTTCTGTTCCGAGCATTGCCGAACGAAATTTGCGGCTGCACCCGAGGATTACCTGACGGCGAAGGACCCCGTCTGCGGCATGAGCGTCGATCGCTCGACGGCGAGATATTTCCCGAAAGCCGAGGGCGAGAAATTCTATTTCTGCTCGGCCGCGTGCCAGGCGAAGTTCGAAGCCGACCCTGCAGCCTACCGCGATGGCCAGCGCCCGACGACAAAACCGGCGCCGAAGGGTACGCTCTATACCTGCCCGATGCATCCTGAAGTCGTCAGCGATCGCCCCGGCGACTGCCCGAAATGCGGCATGGCGCTGGAGCCGATGGGCATCCCCCCAGCCGACGAAGGCCCGAACCCGGAACTCGTCGATTTCGTCAGGCGGCTCTGGGTCAGCGCCATCCTTGCCCTGCCGCTGCTGGCGCTCGGCATGGGGCCGATGCTCGGCCTGCCGCTCCGCGAAGCGATCGGCGAGCCGCAGGCGACCTTCATCGAACTGCTGCTGGCAACCCCGGTGGTGCTCTGGGCCGCCCTGCCCTTCTTCCGCCGCGCATGGGCGTCCGTTGTCAACCGCAGCCCGAATATGTGGACGCTGATCGGTCTCGGTGTCGGCACCGCCTATCTCTACAGCGTCGTCGCCACGCTTGCGCCCGGCATCTTCCCGATGAGTTTTCGTGGCCATGGCGCGGCCGTGCCGGTCTATTTCGAGGCAGCGGCCGTCATCGTCGCGCTCGTCTTCGTCGGCCAAGTGCTGGAATTGAAAGCGCGCGAACGCACCGGCTCGGCAATCCGCGCTTTGCTGGACCTTGCGCCGAAGACAGCACGCCGCATCGATGCCGAAGGCAACGAAAGTGACGTGCCGGTGGACGATATCAATGTCGCCGACCGGCTGCGCGTTCGCCCCGGCGAGCGGGTGCCGGTGGACGGTTCCGTCCTCGAGGGCCAGTCGACCGTCGATGAATCGATGATATCGGGCGAGCCCCTGCCCGTAGAGAAATCGAAAGGCGATCCGCTGACCGGCGGCACGATCAACAAGAACGGCACCTTCGTGATGTCCGCCGAGAAGGTCGGCGCAGACACGGTGCTGTCGCGCATCGTCGACATGGTCGCCAAGGCACAGCGCTCGCGGGCGCCGATCCAGGGGGCGGTCGATAGAGTATCGGCCGTCTTCGTGCCGGCGGTCGTCGCCGTCGCCCTCCTTGCCTTCCTCGCCTGGGCCGCGATCGGACCGGAGCCGCGCATGGCGAACGGCCTGCTTGCCGCCGTCGCCGTTCTGATCATCGCTTGCCCCTGTGCGCTCGGTCTTGCGACGCCGATGTCGATCATGATCGCAACGGGGCGCGGCGCTGGGGAAGGCGTGCTGATCAAAGATGCCGAGGCGCTTGAGCGCTTCTCCAAGGTCGATACGCTGATCGTCGACAAGACAGGCACGCTGACCGAAGGAAAGCCGAAGCTTACCGATATCGCAGCCTTCGGCGGGGTCGGGGAAGACCGGCTGCTATCGCTGGCGGCAAGCCTGGAGCGCGGCTCCGAACATCCGCTGGCCGAAGCGATCGTTTCCGGCGCCGAGGAGCGCGGTGTACCCTTCGTCGAGGTCACCGGCTTCGAGGCAAAGACCGGCAAGGGCGTTCAGGGCATTGCCGACGGCACGACGGTCGCGCTCGGCAATGCGGCGATGCTTGCCGATCTCGGCATCGATCCGGCAGCACTTAGCGAGAAGACCGAAGCTCTGCGGGGCGACGGCAAGACGGTGATGTTCGTGGTGTTCGACGGCGCGCTTGCCGGTCTTGTCGCCGTTGCCGACCGGATCAAGCCGACGACGGCTGCCGCCATCCAGGCGCTGCATGACAGTGGGCTGAAGATCATCATGGCGACGGGCGACAATGAGCGCACGGCGCGGGCGGTGGCAAAAAGCCTCGGCATCGACGAGGTGCGCGCCGATGTGCTTCCGGAAGGCAAGAAGGCGCTGATCGACGAACTGCGTAGCAAAGGCGCTATCATCGCCATGGCCGGCGACGGCGTCAATGACGCGCCGGCGCTTGCCGCCGCCGATGTCGGCATCGCCATGGGCACCGGCGCCGACGTCGCGATGGAAAGCGCCGGCATCACATTGGTGAAGGGCGATCTCACCGGCATCGTCCGGGCGCGGCGGCTGGCGGAGGCGACGATGCGCAACATCCGCCAGAATCTCGGCTTCGCCTTCGGCTATAATGCGCTCGGCGTGCCGGTCGCCGCCGGCGTGCTCTATCCGATCTTCGGGCTGCTGCTTTCGCCGATGATCGCCGCGGCAGCGATGAGCCTCTCCTCCGTCTCGGTGATTTCAAATGCGCTGAGACTGCGCTTTGCAAAACTATAGGAGATAGCGATGAATATCGGCGAAGCATCGGAACGGTCCGGCCTGCCGTCTAAGACCATCCGCTACTACGAGGATATCGGCCTGATCCGCCCCGAAAGGGGTGGAAACGGCTATCGCGACTATGCCGCGACCGACGTCCACAAGCTGCGTTTCCTGCAGCGCTCGCGCGGCCTCGGCTTTTCGGTCGAGGAATGCCGGCAATTGCTGGCGCTCTATGAGGACAAGGATCGGGCGAGCGCCGACGTTAGGGATATCGCTCAGACAAAGCTTACCGAGATCGACCGCAAGATCCGCGAGTTGACGGAACTGCGCCGGACGCTGGAGCACCTCGTGCTTGCCTGCCACGGCAACGACAGGCCCGACTGTCCGATCCTCGAAGAACTTTCGGACGGCGCCTGACCATTTCGCACGAGCAGGCCGATTCAGGCGGCCTGCATCAGGAAAGCGGCGGCATGTTCTGGTTGGCCGCCTGCGAAGTTTGAGCCCGCTCGTCGGGCTCTTCGTCTTCACCCTCGTCCAGCACGCCGTCATCCAGCCGGTGCTTGATCGCCAGCGCATAGATCACGTCGAGAATATTGCGGTCTCTGAGATGAGGATCGGTGAGCGCGAGAAGCGAAGCCCGGACGATCTTCTTGCTGGTGGCCTTCGGACAACGCGCCTTGACGAAATCATAGAGCGCCTCATCCGTCAGCCCTTCCATGGCGCCGTCCACGAGAGCTTCGTAGACCCGCTTCTTTTCCTTCATTCTTTATTTTTCCCCTGCAAATCAGCGGCGTCATGATCTGTCATGTAATTGTCATACACAATCGCCGATTTGAGGCGCCTGTCCACTGGAGAAGAATGTCCGATCGTGGTCCGGGCAGCATTCTTTTGGCTGATCAACTTTTTTGACCCGGCCGGGAATAAAATCGGCTGCACTTGCGTATACTCAATCATGGAACGCAAAGACCGCCCCTTCGATGTCATCGGACAGCTTGCAGCGCTGAGGCGCTACGCGCGCTCGCTGGTGCGCAATTCGGACGAGGCGGAGGATCTGGTGCACGATGCGCTGGTACGCGCCTTCGAGAAGCGCAAGAGCTTCCGCAGCGGCGGCAACCTGCGCACCTGGCTGCTCTCCATCCTGCACAATGCCCATATCGACCGTCTGCGCCGGAACCGGTCGCTGACGCGCCGCCACGACGAGGCGGCTGTCGAAGCCGAGCAGTCGCTGCCGGCCGGCCAGGAACATGCTGTGCGCCTGCAGCAGGTGCGCGACGCC
The DNA here is from genome assembly GCF_047532935.1 of Rhizobium sp. IY2. Taxonomy (NCBI): domain Bacteria; kingdom Pseudomonadati; phylum Pseudomonadota; class Alphaproteobacteria; order Hyphomicrobiales; family Rhizobiaceae; genus Rhizobium; species Rhizobium sp. IY2. The sequence continues at coordinate 453,376 of NZ_JBLKNU010000002.1, read as the reverse complement.
TTCTTCGACCTGCCGGAGGAACAGCGCGAGGCGCTGCATCTCGTCGCCATCGAAGACCTTTCCTACCAGGAAGCAGCCCGGGCGCTCGGCATTCCCGTGGGGACGCTGATGTCGCGCATCTCGCGGGCTCGTGCGCAGCTGCGCGAATTCGAGGAGAAGACACCACGCGTTTCGCATCTGAGAATTATCGGAGGGAACGGCAATGAAAGCAATTGATCCGATCCTCGATGCCGATCTCGACGCCTACGTCGATGGCGAACTCGATGTCGCCCGTCGCATCCAGGTGGAATCCTATCTTTCCGAGCATCCGGCGATTGCCGCCAAGGTCATGGCCGACCTCAGCGTCAAGGGCGAACTGCGTCTGGCGCTTGCCGGCGAAAGTGCCTTCGGCCGCCCCGAGACCCGCGATGCCGCCCGCCGGCTGGAACGTGGCCTTTCCTATGGCCGCATCTTCCATTCCATGCAGCGCATTGCCGCCGTCGGTATTCTGATCGCCGCCGGCTGGGTGGCGCACAATTCCTTCGGCGCCTTCTCGGCGACGGAGGTGTCGGCTTCCGTTCCGGCGCCCGCCTATGTCGAGGATGCCGTTCGCGCTTATCAGACCGCGGCCCTGCGCCAATCGATGCCTTCGCAGACATCGGCCACCTATAACGCTGACGACATCCGCGCCGCCACCGCGATCGTGATGCCCGAACTGCCTAGGGATTGGAAAGTTGCCGACGTGCAGATCTTCCCGTCCGAATTCGGCCCCAGCGTCGAAATGGCGATCGAGCAGTCCGATGGAAAGCGGCTGTCGCTTTTCGCCGTCCGCCCGGGCGCCTTCGAAGTCAAGCCGGTCAGTCATCTCACGCTTGAGAAAGCAGAAGCCGCCTATTGGCAGATCGGCGAGGTCGCCTATGCACTCATCGCCGACGATAGCGGTCTCAATCTCGACCAGGCGGCCGAACGGCTCGCCCGCTCGCTCTATTAATTCAAACCGAGGAGATCAGCATGAACCCGATCAATCCCCGCTACGGTGCCGTCGCCGGCTCCCAGGCCCTCTTCGACGAAGGCCTGCGCCAGCATATGCTGCGCGTCTACAACTATATGGCTCTCGGCCTCGTCATTACAGGCCTCGTGGCCTTTGTCGTCGGCTCGACGCCGGCACTCTACGTCCCGATCTTCGGCTCGCCGCTGAAGTGGGTGGTGATGCTTGCTCCGCTCGCCTTCGTCTTCTTCTTCTCGTTCAAGATCCAGACGATGTCGGCCAGCACCGCTCAGATCACCTTCTGGGCCTTCTGCGCCGTGATGGGCCTGTCGCTCGCTTCCGTCTTCCTGGTCTTCACCGGGATGAGCATTGCGCGGACCTTCTTCATCACCGCCACGATGTTCGGCGCCACCAGCCTCTACGGCTATGCGACCAAGCGTGACCTCTCGCGCATGGGCTCGTTCCTGATGATGGGCCTGTTCGGCATCATCATCGCCAGCATCGTCAACATCTTCCTGGGTTCGAGCGCACTGCAGTTTGCGATCTCGGTGATCGGCATCGTCGTCTTCGTCGGCCTCACCGCCTACGACACACAGAACATCAAGGAACAATATTCGGAAAACTATGATCAGGAATCGAACCAGAAGCTCGCCGTTTTCGGTGCGCTCTCGCTCTACCTGAACTTCGTCAACATCTTCCAGCTTCTGCTCAACTTCACCGGCGAGCGGGAATAGGACTGCGCTTCTGGGGGCAAAGGAAGCGCAAGAGCGCCTGGTCTGCAGTCTGTGACAGGATGGCTGGCTGGGTGCTCACCTAAAGGAAACGGCCGGGTCAACGCCCGGCCGTTTTCGTTTCAAGCGCATCGCGTCAAATCGGACTCATGCCACGTGCTTTAAGTCTTTGTCTTATGCATGTCGTTGTCCCAAAACCGCTGCACACTTTTGGGCGACATGCATCAGATGATACCCCAGGCGCGATAGCGGCCGCGGCCGGTGATTTCGCGAATGCCGATCTCGTTGACGAGGTTGAGCGCGCCGCGCGGCGTAATGCGCAGATGACGGGCGATCATCGCCGCCGAGACCATCGGCCGCGACAGGATGAAATCGGCAAGCTCCGGCAGGCTGCTGTTCGAACGGCGGCCGCGAAAGCGCAGCTCCATCTGTGTGCGCGCCAGGGACAGGCGGTCGATTTCCTTGAGGCCGGCCGCAGCCCCGAGATGCATCGCCTCCAGAAAGGCTAGCAGCCGTGTCGCCCGATCGCGCGCCCGACGACGCTCATGGCGCACCAGTTTCAGTCCGCCGTAGAAAGAAAAGAGGTGCGAGGCAACCTTGCCGCGGGCGCGCAGCTGGCTTGCGACCAGAAGACCGCCGAGCCAGTGCTGACGCCGCAACGGCTCGATCCTCTCCCAGGCTTCGAAAAGGATGACGGCTCCGAGAACCGGCGGCAAGCTGTCGGCCAATGGCAGTACGCTCCGCCACTCCGCAAGCCGCTGTTCCTCGTCCCATTCGTCGTCACCAAGCAAGCCGAGAGGATCTTCGTTGGGCCTTGCCGGGGCAACGGCCGTCTCGCCTGCCGGCGTTTTCCCGGTATGGATATCGAGCAGCTTCTGCGAGCGCGCAAGCAGCGCATCGATCTCCGCCATTTCGGCCGCGAGCGGCCCGTCCTCATCCTCGCCCTCTTCATCGGCCTCAACCGGAGCTGCGAGGCTCTTGGCGTCCTGCGCTTTCCCCTCCCCTTCCCCGCCGGTCGCGGTCAGCGTTGCGAGGCCCGCGACGCCAAGTGCCCAGCCGGGTTCGCCGGTCCATATGCGCCGACGCGCCCGCAGCACGGAATGGGCGATCGTCAGTTCGTGGGTCGGAGCGCGGCTATCCATATGCGCATCATGCAAAACGAGATCCTCGACATGCACGAGTTCGCCGGCCACCCAAAGCGCGCCGGCGGCATCGAAGAAATGACTACGTTCGGCGAAGCCTTCGCCGACCACCGAACGCAACACCCGCTCGTCCAGCCGCGCCAGCGCATCCTCCGCCGCGGTAAGGGAGGGAAGCAGGGTTTGGAGCATTGCACCGTCAATGTCGTAGCGCATTGTTAAGCTTTACAGTTTTTCACAAATGGAAGCAAAATACGAGTTTCTTTCCGATGTATGCCATGGTTAACGGTGTATTTCAACAAAGGTCTGGGAAGGAGCCGTTAAGATGGCTGATCGAGCGGCTGCATAAGGAAGCACTCTCGGACGCGGCATGGCGTTCAGGCATGCCTGCGATTTCTCTCAGATAGACAATCGCATCCTTCGAAGTACCGCTCGCAATCCCCACCATCTCACGCCGTTCCTGGATGGTAACGATCGACGGTTCAAAAATGGGTGTCTTCGAAGTTTGTCAGCTTGTCGACCTCATTAGCTGCGCCAGCCAATTGGGAAACGAAGTCTGTTGCGGAGATGACGCCATGGATCTGGCGCATCGCCGAGGGAGAAATGCCGCCACTGCCGTCATCGCCGGCAGGAACTGCGTCGGCGCGCGCATGCTGGCGAATGGTAGGAGGACGGTTCCACATGGGCTCCGTCCCGTCTGGATGATGCGGCTCTCCCTTTTCCGCATAGCTGCACTGCATAATAAATATTTTACCAAGCGGTCAAAATATGTGCATATTGCCTTCAGTTGATGCAGCTGATGGTTTTCCTCCCAGTGCCATCGCATCAGCTGTTCCCCTCTGGAGGTTTATTGACCTTCACACCTTAAAGGGCCCTGGTTTTCCAGTGGCCCTATTTTTCTGCGTCAGCAGCGAAGCATGAGGGAAGTTTTCTTTCGCGGCAGCCTGTCTTGCCGCACTTGCCCTCTTCGACTGAGGCAAAGAGGAGATCACCTATACCGTGGCCCGTCCCCGGACCTAGTCCTGGTTGGCGACCACCGGCAGGCTGCTTTCGTTTGAAAGACGAGTTTCAGCCTGCCGGGCGGCAGAGACGAGGCGACGCCTTGCGCGGATCGCGTGCCATTGTTGGTCGATCAGGACGCCGATGAGGATCACGCCACCCATGACAGCGAAATTCAACGACGAAGGGATACCAAGGAGATTCACGAGATTCTGCAACTCCTGGAGCAGGACCGTTCCCAGCACGACGCCGACGATCGATCCCTCGCCACCGCGGAGCGAAAAGCCGCCGAGTACGGCAGCGGCAATCGCGTAGAGTTCATAGAACTGGCCGTGGCTCGCCGGCGAGATCGAGCGCGTGTACATGGCGAAGTAAATCGCCGAAAGCGCCGTCAGCAGTCCGCAAATGACATAGGCCGACATGACCATGCGGCCGGTGCGGATACCGGAATAGCGGGCCGCCTCCTCGTTCTTGCCGATCGCGTAAAGATAGCGCCCAAAGACGGAGCGATGGAGCACAACCCACATGGCCACGGCAATGATGACGAGCGCGATGAAAGTGTTGGGAACGCCATAAAACCGCCCTGCGGTCAGGAATTCGAGCTCGGGGAAATTTTGGCCAAAAGCAAAACCCGCCGTTCCGTCGGCGGTATAGAAGCGCGCCGCCCCACGATAAATCAGGAGGCCGCAGAGGGTGACGACGAAGGGCTGCAGGTTGAGCCGGGTGATCAGCCAGCCGTGGACGGCGCCTATGATCGCACCGAGCACGAGAATGAGCGGCAGCGCCAGCATCCATGACATATCCTGGACCGCGATGAAATCGACGAACAGCACGCCGAGAAGCGCGACGAGCGAGCCCACGGAAAGCTCGATACCACCTGTAATGATGACGAAGGCTTGGCCGATCGACAGGATGCCGAACAGGCCGATCAGGTTGGCCGTGTTGGCCAGGTTGATCGGCAGCAGGAAGCGCGGATTGATGATGGCGACGACGATGCCGACGACGACGATCAAAAGCAGCAGTCCGAGATCTTTTTTGATCATCCGAGATCCATCCCCGATACTTATTTGTACAGGCCGCAGCCGCTATTTTACCCGTTTGCCGACAGCAAGCAAAAGGACGCTTTCCTGGCTGATTTCGTCCTCTTCCAATATGCCGGCGATTTGGCCTTCATGCATGACGGCGATGCGGTCCGAAACGCCGATCACCTCTTCCATGTCGCTGGATATCATCAGGATCGCCACTCCCGCGTCGGCAAGCGCTCGCATCAGGCCGTAGATCTCGTTCTTCGCGCCGATATCGATGCCGCGTGTCGGCTCGTCGAAGATCATCACCTTGGGGCTCATCGATAGCCATTTGGCAAGCACCACCTTCTGCTGATTGCCGCCGGACAGAGTGCCGGTTCGCGTCGAAACGGAGGGCGCCTTGATACCGAGACGAACGCGCTGCTTTTCGGCCGCCGCCCTCTCCCGTTCAGCGGAGAGCATGAAGCGGCTGGAGAGTTTGGGGAGATCGGCAAGGGTTATGTTCTGGGCGATCGGGAAATCAAGAAGAATGCCGTTGCGCTTGCGATCCTCCGGCACGAGGAAAATGCCGCGGTCGACGGCGTCCCGGGCAGAGTTGACCGCAATTTGCCGCCCGTCCAGCAGGATGGCTCCGCCGTAGCTCCGATCAATGCCGAAGAGGACCCTTGCAAGCTCGGTGCGGCCCGACCCCACGAGGCCTGCAAGCCCCATGATTTCTCCATACCGGATTTCCAGATCAACGGGACGGCCGGGATAGGCCTCGGTGCGCACGCCGCTTGCCTTCAGCGCAACCGAGCCGGGCGAGCGCTGCGGTTTTGCGGTTCGGGCCGCAAGCACCCGACCGATCATCAGCTTGACCATCTGATCGTGGCCAATGTCTTTATTGGCGAGTGTGCCCACCAGCGTGCCGTCGCGCAGGACCACGACCCGGTCTGCGACGCGCTCAACCTCGTGGAGGCGATGCGAGATGAAAATGACACTGATGCCATCCGCTTTCAGCAATTTGATAATGCTCAGGAGCCGCTCGGTTTCGGCCAGCGGCAGGCTCGACGTGGGTTCGTCGAAAATGACGAGCCTGGCGTTGATGGATAGCGCCTTGGCGATTTCCACCATCTGCTGCTCGGCCAGGGAAAGCGATGCAACCGGTGTGTCGGCGGAAAAATGCGCCCCAACGCGCTTCAGGAGCGGCTTGACCAGGTCTCGCAGTCGATCTCGATCGACGAGCTTGAAAGGTCCGGCCTTCAGCGGTTCGCGGCCCAGGAAGATATTGGCGGCAACGTCGAGATTCTCAAAGAGATTGAGTTCCTGGTGCACGAAGGCGATGCCGGATGCGATGCTCGATTCCACGGTGAGGGAACGAAGCTCTGCCCCGTCGAGCATGATCGTTCCTCGGTCGGGGGTAATCACGCCGCCGAGAATCTTCATCAGCGTCGATTTTCCAGCCCCGTTCTCGCCAACGAGGCCGATGACCTCGCCAGGCATGATGTCGATCGACAGGCCCTCAAGGGCAACGACACCTGGATAAGTCTTGCCAACGCCGGAAAGCGAAAGGAACGGCGTTGCAAGCGCGTCCGGTGACGGGATGTCGGAACTGTGGTTCATCGCCTGTCCATGGCTGCTAAAGCTGTCGGCATGAGACGTCTTTCGCGGCGGCGGCAAGTGCCCCGCCGCGAAGGAGGGTTATTTACCAGCCATGGCCTTCAGGTTGGCGGCATATTTGTCAACGTCATCTTTACCGATGATCACGGTCGGAATGATGATCAAGCCGTTGCTGGGAACGCCGGATTTGTCGCCCTTGAGATAGGCTGCCATCAGCTTCATGCCCTGATAGGCCCACTCGAACGGCTGCTGCACGACGGTCGCCGCGATGGTGCCTTCCTTGACGCCGCCGAGCGTGATTGGATCGTCATCAAAGCCGACGACGGTAATCTGGCCGAGTTTGCCGGCGTCGCGCAGCGCCTCATAGATGCGCGGCGTGTTGTAGGAGTAGAAGCCGACCATGCAAGTGACGTCAGGGCTGGCCACCAGCGCGTCCTCGACGTTCTTCTTTGCGCGCGTTTGATCGATATCGTCGCCGCGTACATCGGTCAACTCGATCTTCGTGCCCTTCAGGCCGTCCTTCATGCCCTGGATGCGTTCCTTGGCGTTGTCGGCGCCGAGCAGGCCGACGAAGCCGATGCACTTGCCGCCGTCCGGCATCGCCTTCTTGGCGATTTCGGCTGCCTGCAGGCCAGCGTCGATGTTGGATGAACCGATATAGGCGACGCGATTGGTCTGCGGCGCGTCACTGTCGGTGGTGAAGAGAGCGGTCTGCGAGCCAATTTTATTCAGGCCGTCCGTCTGCGTCTTTGGATCGACCGCAGAGACCATGATGCCCTTCACGCCAGCACTGACCAAGTCTTCCATCAGGCGTTGCTGAACGGCGACCGATGCCTGCTCAGGGTATTTCAGCTCCATCTGGTAGTCTGGCATTTCGCCCTGCGCCTTCTTCACGCCCGCTTCTGCAGCTTTCCAGAAGTCGGACGCGCCGTTGACGACGAATGCAAGTGTCGGCTTGTCGGCAGCATGGGATACGGCAATCGGCGCCGTGCTCAGCATCAACCCGGCGAAGAACAAGGCTGCATTGCGTTTCAGCTTCTTCATAACATACCTCCCGAGGGCCGCGGTTGCGTTGGCCCGTTTGCGATGAGCGGCCGGCCGGATGCACGCCCCCTCCCTGGGGCCGTCGCGCAAGCGACGAGTGGCATATGTTCCGATCGCTCCCCGACGGTATACAATTATCTTAATTAGTAAATAGTATTATCAACCTGCATCAAAACATTTGATCATACTTTATATCATGCGCAATTTTTTTACCGGAAAATGTTGGAATATATAGCGTTATGGCAGTTCACTCCATTGTCAGCGCTTTCGAATGACTGCTAATGTTTATTAGCTGCCGCGCCCATCAACCCCGATCGGAGACAATTTCCAAGAATGCGAAAACCAACGGCCCAAAAGCGGAACAGGCATCCCGCCGAAAAGCCCGCCCGCGTGACGATGACGGACATCGCCGCGGCGGCGGGGTGCTCGCAGGCAGCTGTTTCCTTCGTCCTCAATGATACGCCCGGCACCCGTATCTCGCAGCAGACGCGCGACCGGGTTTTGGAGGCGGCGCGTGCGCTCGGCTATGTGGGGCCGACCTATACGACCACGGCCTCCTATTCGGGAACGGACAATGTGATTGGTTTTGCGGTGGATCAGCTTGCCACCAGCCCGGAAGCGATCGTCGCGATCGAAGGCGCACGGCAAGCCTCCTGGAACGCCGGCAATGTCCTCCTGGTAACACAGACGCTCGGCGATCCTGTCATGGAGCCGAAGGCAATCGAGGCGTTGACGAACGGGGGCATATCGGCCCTTATTTATATGACGATCTATACCCGCCAGATCGAGCTCCCTTCTTATATCTACAAGCTGAAAATCCCGACAGTATTGCTGAACTGCTACACGGCGGACCATGCCTTTCCTGCCGTGGTGCCGAGCGAGATCGCCGGAGGCCAAAGCTCGACGCGGCATCTGATCATGCACGGCCATCATCGCATCGCGACGATCACTGGCGAAATCTGGATGCAGGCTGCGCAGGATAGGCTGACGGGATATCGCCGGGCGCTGGCCACCGCCGATATACCCTTCGATCCGGACTCGGTGGTTGAAGGCGACTGGTCGGCCGGCGCCGGCTATGCCGCCACGATGAAACTGCTTGCCCTGACAGAGCCGCCGACCGCGATCTTCTGCCAGAACGACCGCACGGCTATCGGGTGCTACGAAGCGCTGAAAGACGCAGGGCTCCGCATTCCCCAGGACATGTCGGTGGTGGGTTACGATGACGAAGAGATTTCGCGACATCTCGTACCGCCGCTGACGACTTCGGTTCTTCCACATCTCGCCATGGGGCAATGGGCGATCGAACATCTCAACCCGGAAAGCATGCCCGGCAAGCGCTATCCGATCGCAAAGCTCGAATGCTCTCTCGTGAAGCGTCATTCCGTCGCCGCGCCGCGGACCGCAGCGCGGCTGATCCACGATGGAGCGCATGCTCAGCCGTAACTCTCGGGTCTGCGCCAACGCCAAACGCCGCCGGCTCTGGGCCGGAAAATTGACCGCTCTCCCTGGCGCGCAGCGACCACATGGCCGTGGCCGAACCGGTCACGACACCGGTTGAAAAAGTCGAAAGAGACAATGGGTGCTGCGGCGACGAAAAGTCGACGACCGACGAAGGTCGACTGCGGTACGGGGCATCGGCATCCAGCCTGCCAGGGAATTCAAGCGAACTGAGGAGAGGGCGCAAAGAGTGGTCAAACGTCCGGCCCGCCCGAGAAGGACGGACCGTTTGCTTGATCCAATACCCGCAGGGGCAACGGTTCACTGGAATTTTGTCATATTCTCAGGTGTGACCAGCGCCGCGCCGGAGTCGATCAAAGACTCGACCTTCTCTCCGCGAATCGACTTTACCAGTGCATCCACACCGAGTTCAGCCATCTTGGTGGGGAACTGCGCCACCGACGCATCCTCCACTCCACTCTTCAACGCCTCCTCTTCACCGCAGCAGAAGTCGAAACCGACCAGCACAATCTTGTCGTTGGCAGTGCCGGCGTTCTTGATGGCGCGCGCCGCTCCAGCAGCGGGCGGGCCGCAAGCGGCATAAATGGCCTTGAGGTCTGGGTTCTTCGTCAGCAGATCCTCGGCGACACTGATCCCGAGTTCCTCGCTGCAGTTTGTGGCGCCTTTCCCAACGATCTTGACATCAAGACCGTTGAGCCCTTCAAGCATACCCTTCACACGGTCATCAAGCGCCGGCACGCCGGGCACGCCCTCAAGAATCCCCATGGTGTCGCCGGCCTTAAGAACAGTTTTGAGATATTCGCCGGCGATTTTGCCTGCAGCGAAATTATCCGTCGTGGCAAGCGCCGTCCTGCCTTTCCAATCCGGAATATTGTTATCCATCAGCACGACCTTGATACCGGCCGCCACTGCCTTGTCCAGGGCTGTTGACACGGTGGGATCGACAGGCGTGAGGGCGATGCCCTGCACCCCTCGAGTCACCATTGATTCGATTTGTGCAATCTGGCCCTCGATGTCGGTTGCGGACGCACCCTGGCCGTAGATGATCTCTACCCCGGGATTTCTCTTTGCATATTCTTTGGCTGCGTTCTCCATTGTTGCAAAGAACGGTACGGGGAATTTCGTTATAAAGCCGAGTTTCACCGGCTCCTGCGCCAAGGACGGGACTGCGGCGACGGCCAGGAGCGCAAGAGCTCCCAGCAGGGATTGCGGTTTCATGATACACCTCCCACGTTTTCGACCGCCCTCCTCTAGAGCGATCTCGTTGTCCGCTGCCCCAACGAAGCAGCGATCTCCCTTAAGCCTCGGCGCCGACAATCATCGCGACAACGTCCTGCTTGTTTGCTTCCGTTGGCTTCAATTCGCCCACCTTCCGACCCTGCCGCAGCACAACCGCCCGATCGGCGATTTCGACCACATGCTCCATGTTGTGCGTGATGATGATCACGGCGTTGCCGTCGGCTTTGAGCTGTTTGATAAGGTCAAGAACCTGGCGAGACTCGCGAAGACCGAGGGCGGCCGTCGGTTCGTCAAGAATCACCAGCTTGCGCGCAAAAACTATGGCGCGCGCGACCGCGATCGCCTGTCGTTGTCCGCCGGACATCAGCGCGACCGGCGCATCGAATCTCGGCAGCTTAACCTTCAGACGATCGATGACACTCGCCGCTTCCTGCCTCATCGCGCCCGTGTTGAGGAAGCGGAGCGGACGCGGCAACCAAGAGGGAAAAGCGACTTCCCGTCCGCAATAGAAATTCTGTACGGGGGTCAGGTTGTCGAAAAGCGCCAGATCCTGATAGACGGTTTCGATGCCGGCGCGGCGGGCGGCTGCCGTCGAATGGAGCGATACGGGAGCACCATCCACGAGGATTTCTCCTTCGTCGAGGCTATGAAGCCCGCTAATGCATTTGACGAGCGTCGACTTGCCGGCGCCGTTGTCACCCAAGAGAGCGGTTACCTCACCTGAATAGGCATCAAAGCTTACATTTTTCAGGGCATGGATTGCGCCGAAGCGCTTCTGGGCGTTTCGAACCGAAAGTGCCGGTGTGATGGATGTCGGGTTCATCGTGCGCTCGCCGATTGAAGCACGCGTGCGCGCGCTTCGAGATGGTTACGGAGCACGTCAGCCTCTACGGCAATGACGATAACGAGCCCAATCGCGATCATTTGAAAGAACACGTCGACGCCGAGAAGGTTAAGGGCGTTGCGGATGACGCCGATCAGCACGGCGCCGATCAGGGCGTGGCCGAGATGACCTCGTCCGCCCAGGAAGCTAGCGCCACCGATAATCACAGCAGCAATCGTGTCGAGCTCCAAAAGATTGCCGTAGATTGGCGAGGCGGCGGCGGTCCGGCCCGCGAGCAGCACCGCGCCGAGGCCTGCACAAAAGCCGGAAATAATATAGGTCGAAAGCAGAATGCCCCTTACCGGTATACCCATGCTTCTGGCAGCATTCGGCGAGCCGCCGACCGCATAGATCCATCGGCCACAGACCATCGACTTCGTCAGGATCAGAAAAAGAAGCCCGAACATGCCGACGACAAAGAATGAATTGGGCACGCCAAGCGTCGTGCCACCGCCGATCGCCGTCACAGCATCGGGCATTCCGCGCATGGTGGTGTGGCCCGGCGCCAATGCGAGTGCCAGGCCGCGGCAGATACTCAAGCTTGCAAGTGTAATGATAAAGGGATGTGGCAGCCGCCCGTAGACAAAGACCACGCCGTTGACCGCACCGACAGCCGTACCCGCAACCAGCATGGCCATAATGACGACGGTTGAGGAATCAACCTGCTGGTAGACGAGTCCGCCGATGACTGTCGCCAGCGCAAGATTCGAGCCGACAGACAGATCGATCCCTCGCGTCAGGATAACGAGTTGCTGCCCCATCGCCACAACGGCAATCACTGCCGTCTGCGCCAAGATGTTCCCCAGGTTAACGGGCTTTAGAAAAGCCGGCGTGATCAAACTGACGACGGCGATGAGCAATATCAGGATCAACAGCGGGCCAAGGCTCAACAGCTTCAGTCCCAATGCGATGCCAGATTGTCTCGGGCGGAAGGTTGCTTGCGAACCACCAGGCCGCGACGAATTCTGAGGCAGAATCCCGGAGTCTTCCAAATTCCCCTAGCCTCCCCTGTTTTTTATACATAAGAAACATATGATACACGTACGTCAACTTGTTTTTTATGGATATCCAACCATACCTGGAGTTGCGTAATGAGAACCGATACGACCTTCAAGCGGGCATTCAATGATATGATCGAGATCATTCGAACGCTCGATCTTGGGGAGGAATTGCCGTCCGAAAATGCGCTGCGCGCCCAGCTTGGCGTGAGCAGGACAACGGTGCGAAAGGTGCTGGCAGGGATGGCCGCACGTGGGATCATCATGTCTGAAGCCCACCGACGGATTATACGCAAGCAGCCGCGGCAGAAAGAGCGCTATCCGAAGGAAGAGACCTTGGCAATTTCGGAACAGGTCGAGACGAGCTTCATGGAATGGATGCTGCGCGGTGATGCCTGTCCGGGCACAGAAATCAATGAGACGGAATTGGCCCGGAAATTCGGCGTTGCGACAACGATTATCCGTGAATTTCTCAACCGATTTCAGAAATATGGGCTGATCGAAAAGCGTCAGAATGCCGGCTGGGTTTTTAAGGGGTTCACAGCCAGTTTCGCGCTCGAACTGTTCGAGATCAGGGAGATGTTCGAAATGCGCTCCGCACGGCTGTTCGCCGCCCTGCCCGACGGGTCGCCCGTCTGGAAACAGATCCAGGCTATGCGGGCGGCACATTTGGAGCTGCTCGCAGATATCGACGCTCGATTTCAGGATTTCTCGGAGCTGGACAGCCGATTTCACCGGCTGATTGCGGCAGTCGCGCCAAACCGCTTTATCGAAAGCTTCCAAGACGTGATCGCCATGGTCTTCCACTATCATTATCAGTGGAACAAGCGCGATGAACGCGCGCGGAATGAGGTTGCCATCAAGGAACATCTCGCGTTAATCGAAGCCCTTGAAAGCCGCAACGTCGCCTCCATCGATCGCGCCTGTCGGCTGCATCTGACGTCCGCCCGCGAGACTTTGCTTCGTTCGATCATGCAATAGCCCCTGTAAGTGCGCTCTCGATTAGCACCGACTTCGAAGTCCGTTTGATTCGCCCACGCTTGGCGCTGTGCACGACGTCGTCGGCCTTGACCCTGCGTCCTCTCTTCGGTATTCCGGCTGCCGTCCTGGCAGCATCCGCCGGCTCTGCCGCAACTTCGGCTGACTGCGTTTCAAAGGCCCACTTTTTTGCGCGAGGTTTGCGCTGCTTCTTAATCGTATCGCCGCTTATCGTCGCGAGGGGACAGCATAATGATCCGGGTGACAACTAGAACCCGTCTACAATCGACTGGACGGACGCACATCACTCCGCGCTCCGTAGCAGAACCGTCAAGGGTCCTCCGTTCCACTTGAACTCGCTAATACTGGATGCTATGTGCGACACCGGGTCTGCAGTTCACCCAGGCATCGCCGTTCCCCCGAACACGCTAAACCTGCCTGTCAAGATAGATATGGACACCAATCCGTGCCATGTCGGAAGGGCGATCGCCGATGATCCTTTTGGACGGCACGACCGAAGGATAGGTCATGTCCAGAAAACTCATACCGCTCAATCTGAGCGACACTTCGACTTTCGCCAAATCTCTGAGATCGCAACTATCCCATCATGATGGGCTTCCGTCCCACCTCGAAGTCTTGAACATGCTTGCCAAAGCTGCCGGGCACCGCAACTTTCAAAGTCTGCGGGCGACCGCGGAAATCGCAGATAATCCTCCACTAAAGCCATCGGCCGAGAAACCGTTTCGGCGACCTTCTGAGGTCGATCAGAGGCAAGTCGAGCGAATTGCCCGCTGCTTTGATGGCAAAGGCCGATTGCTGCGGTGGCCGGCGCGACGCACCGACCAGATCGTTTCACTTTGGATATTGTGGACGCAGATTCCGGCAGCACGCGAGCTCTCCGAGCCAGATGTAAACATCCTGCTCAATGAGCGCCATGACTTCGGCGATTACGCACTTCTGCGCCGCGAGCTCTGTGATCTCGGGCTGATGACCCGGACGCCGAACGGACGTATTTACAGGCGCGTGGAACGTCCAATGCCCGCCGAGGCAGCAGGGACACTCCGTCTTATTTCCATGCGCTGATCAATCAATATTGAGGAACCGGAAACTCCGGCCAGAAACGATGCAGGTTATCGAAACAGGCATGTTCCTGGGTCGGATACCCTTTGCTCGAGTCGGAACTGATCCAAACCCCATTCTCATCATCAACGGCGGACAGGTGGTGCGATCCAATCGGAGGGCTGGTTGCTGTCGGCATGGGACATTGATTTCCTTCCACCTGGCGAATCGACAGCATCGAATGCAATTCGCGAGGGGACGGCCGAACGCGACCTTCTGTCGGCGCGGTTATGCCGCCCTGATCCTGAGATTGCTTCTCAACGCGGCCACATGGCCGGTGGCGCTGTCGAGATGAAATTGGTTGACGAGTTCACGCAGCCTGCTCGCCTCACTTGACAAAGACGCTGCCGCTGCAGTCGACTGCTCGACCATCGCCGCGTTCTGCTGGGTGGACTGATCCATTTGATTGACGGCGGTGTTGATTTCGGCGAGGCCCGTGGACTGCTCTCGCGCCGACGTTGCGATGGCTGCCATCAGCTGATTGATCTGAGACACATGGTCGCCGATAGACTTGAGCGACTGGCCCGTTTCGAGGACCAATTTCACGCCCGTGCCGACTTCGACTGATGACTTTTCGATGAGTCCCTTGATTTCCTTCGCCGCCGTCGCTGCGCGCTGTGCGAGCTCGCGTACCTCCTGTGCGACAACGGCAAAGCCTTTGCCGGCTTCTCCGGCGCGGGCTGCCTCGACGCCTGCATTCAGCGCCAGAAGGTTTGTCTGGAAAGCGATTTCGTCGATCACGCCGATGATATTGGAGATTTGCTCCGAGCTGTCCTCAATGCGCCTCATAGCCTGTTCGGCTTGAGACACGACGGCAGCGGAACGTTCCGCACTGACATTAGCCTCCTGCGCGACATTGCGGGCCTCGTCGGTTCGTTTGGACGCGGTGGAAACGTTGGTGGTAATCTCATCGAGAGCTGCCGCCGTCTCTTCCAAAGACGCGGCCTGCTGCTCCGTACGCTTGGAAAGATCTTGCGCACCGGACGCGATTTCGCGCGTTCCATTGTCGATGCTGTGCACCGTTTGCAGGACAGCGCCAATTGCCGTCCCGAGTTGCTTGAGGGACGTGTTGAAATCTTCCCGCAGTTGCTCGTATTCCTCGGCGAAGGGCTCCGCCAGCTGGAAAGAGACATCGCCGCCTGCAAGACGTCTCAGTCCGTCACCTAGGGTGGTCGTCGCAAACCGTAATTGTTGCGCTTCACGCTCGGCGCGCTCCTGTGCAGTTGCACGTGCGGCCTCCGACTGGCTTCGCGATGCCGACGCTTCCTGCTCCAGGCGAAGAACATGTATGGCGTTCTGTCGGAACACTTCGACCGCTGCTGCCATTGCGCCAATCTCGTCGGCGCGGCCGGCATAAGGGATCTCGCTTTGCAGATCCCCGTCGGACAAGATTTTCATGGCTGAGGCGATGCGGCGGATCGGGCTCGCGACGCCGAGCACGGCGAATATCGTTCCGGCTAAAGCGACTAGAACGGCAAGAGTTGCAATTATTGCTGTGATTATGAACGCCGTGCGTGCGGCAGCGCCGCTTGCCGCCACATAGGTCTCGCTCTGGCTCAAGATGAAGGCCACGAGATCAGAAATCTTCTGGCCGACCAGATCGGATTGCGGCTCCATACTCTCGCGGAAAAGACTGACCGCCTCGGCTCCCTTTCCACTGTCCTGTAATTTAGCCATATGTTCAGCAAGCTCGCCGTACTTCTTGAGTTCCGAGTTGACCTGAGTGATCAGTTCCCGGCCCCGCTCGGTACGCACGCCTTTCACATATTCATCGATCGCGGTCTGGACAGCGGACTTCGCGTCGTCGACCAGTTTAGCTTCAGCGGCTTGATTTTCTGGTGACGCCTCCAACAGATAGCGCGCGTAAGCAAGCTTCAAATCGGAGAAATTCCCCTTGATATCCCTCGCGGTAACCAGGCGTTTCATCCAGAAGCCACCAATTTGCTGGGTGTTGTCGTTCAAGGTCGAGATCGTGCTGAGGGAACTGTAGGACAGGACAACGAGGAAGACACAAATGACGGATAAAACCGCAACAAGGGCCTGCTTGACATTCGGGCGCTTCATTCGGATCTCCAGCTCCTGAGGACGACCGCGCGGGTCACGTAGCTGCAAGAATTCGCCCGACTGGCTAATTTAGAATTAACTTTATTTACTTCGGTCGCCGCAGGCTTGATTATTCTCGTTGCTTACAAACGACACATAGCAAAGCCGTCCGCGCGTACCATCAGGGGGTTGCATCCAGGGCCAATTGCGAATCGCGACGATGCCGATTTGGCGCCGACCATAGCAATCGCGGCGCGGCGCGGTTTCCCCTTGACCTTACCTGCGGTAGACGCCCTAGGCAGCCGGCTCGGTCGGGACCGGCTACAATCCCAAGGATGCGAGTGCCAGCGCATCGCGTTCGACAAGTCGAAGACCGGTCGGCCGGCGGAGGCTCAAGCTGGGCGGCACGAACGTCCGTCCGCCAATTCGATGATCGTGATGAGGACTTCATCCGCTTGCCACCCCGCTGCAGCGGCTCGGTCGATGAGAGCTGCGAAATCCAAATGCAAAACAACGGATTGGAATTTCGATCATGAGCCCTCTCCGACGGTGCCGGTCCCACCGCCGGCGCACCCGTGCAGCGCCCCATAGGCCAATCCACCACCCGGAAGCCGCTCGTCGATCTGCGCTACGCCGAAAGGCAAAACGCTCGCTTGCGCCGACTGGCGCTTTCCAGATGCGCGATCTGTTCGCGCAGGCCGTCGAGGACGGCGTTTGAGGCGATGGCTGGGTTCATGATCTCCTTCGACGGTAACCCGTTTCAGCTTGAGTAACAGCAATATGTTCTGTATCTGTTCCTATGGCGTAAATGAGTCAATGCGCATGTAACCCGCTGAAGTTGAGCACCGGAACAAGACAGAAAAATCGCCAGCGGGTTCACTCGGATGTTGAGGCAGGAATATTTTCGGATGCGCCGAACGCGGCTTGTGGACGATGCGATCCCGAGACTGAAAGATCACAAGGTCCCGGTGGTCGAACTCATCTGCCTCCTCTGCGATCGCCATTGTGCACATGAGCGCAAACTGTTGGCGCAAGCGTCACCTTCGCGGAAATCCGCCGGCGCATGGCCATGGGCTGCAAGCGGATGCAGACGACCAAGGGTGACAAGTGTGGAGCACACTTCCCATGTTTGAGTGATGGTCTCGCTGATGGAAGCTAGATAATGACAGGCGAAGACAACCGCGAACGGCCGCGCAAGATCGTGCATGTCGATATGGATGCCTTCTACGCATCGGTCGAGCAGCGCGACAATCCGGAGCTGCGAGGTGTGCCGGTTGCTGTCGGCAGTCCTGCTGCCCGCGGGGTCGTGGCGGCCGCCAGCTACGAGGCACGCAAATTCGGCGTCCATTCCGCCATGCCTTCGGTGACCGCCCAGCGGAAATGCCCGGACCTTGTCTTCGTCAAGCCGCGCTTTGATGTTTACAAAGCCGTGTCGTTGCAGATCCGCTCGATTTTCGCCGAATACACGCCGATGATCGAGCCACTGTCGCTCGACGAGGCCTATCTCGACGTCACCGAAAACCTGAAGGGCATGGAGATTGCGACCGAGATCGCCGAAGAGATCCGAGCGAGGATCAAGGCGGCGACGGGGCTCAACGCGTCGGCGGGAATTTCTTACAACAAGTTTCTGGCCAAGATGGCAAGCGGCCTCAACAAGCCGAACGGCCAGGCCGTCATCACCCCGAAGAACGGCCCCGCCTTCGTCGAACAGCTTCCCGTCAAGAAATTCCATGGCGTGGGACCGGCAACGGCCGAGAAGATGCATCGGCTCGGGATCGAAACAGGAGCGGACCTGAAGGAGAAAACACTCGACTTCCTCGTCGAACATTTCGGAAAGTCAGGGCCGTATTTTTATGGCATCGCCCGCGGCATTGACAATCGCCAGGTCAAGCCGGACCGGGTGCGGAAGACACTTTCTCTGCCGACATCCATTCTTATGAACCCGCGCGCGACGGGCTTCAGTCGCTGATCGAAAAGGTCTGGGGCTATTGCGAGGCCAATGAAATCGGCGCCAAGACGGTGACGCTCAAGGTCAAGTATGCCGACTTCAGCCAGATCACCCGTAGCAAGACAGTTCCGTCAGCACTGCCAGCAATTGCCGATCTTGAGGAGGTGGTCGATATGCTTCTCGCGCCAATCTTCCCGCCGCGAAAAGGCATACGCCTGCTTGGCGTGTCGCTGTCTTCGCTGGAACGGCGGAGCTCTGAAGCGAAGCCGCAGTTGCGGCTGGCGCTTTAAACGGCCATGATCGTCGACAGGAACACCATCGACAGACAACACCGAAATGGAGGCCGCCTCGAGTTCTATTGCATCAGCAGTTCGTCTTAACGCAGCGCGTCGAGGCTCGATATCGGACTGCCCCAAAGGAAGCGTGGCGGCACCTCCCTAACGCCACGGTGCCGTACGTTCGATCCATTCGCGCGTCCGCGCTTCTGGATCGACGTTCAAGGTAATGTCGGTGACAACGGCCACGGTGTCGGCGCGCGCGTCGAATACGCCCTGTAGCCTGTCGACATTCAACCCGCCGATCGCCACCAGCGGCAACGGCGCGACACGCCTCTTCCAGTCTGTGATCCGTTCCAGACCTTGAGGCGCCCATTTCATCTGCTTGAGAATGGTGGGATAGACCGGACCGAGCGCCACATAGTCGGGCCTCGCAGCCAAAGCCGTTTCGAGCTCTGACTCGTCATGCGTGGAGAGGCCGAATTTCAGGCCAGCGCTGCGAATGGCATCAAGGTCGGCTTCCACAAGATCCTCCTGGCCAAGATGGATGAAATCGCATCCCTCGTCGATTGCCAGTTTCCAGTAGTCGTTGACAACCAGCTGGCAATTCGCCGCCGCGCAAACGGCCTTTGAACGCCGGATTTCCTGGCGCAGGATCTCCTCCGGGCGATCCTTCACCCGCAGTTGCACCAGTTTGACGCCCAGCGGCACGAGACGTTCGATCCATTCGGAACTGTCGACGATGAGATAGAAGGGATCGAGTCTCATGCGAAAACGCCCTTTCCGACAACCGGGGTGGACGGTACCGCCATGTCGCGCGGCTCCAGCATGCCGGAAAGATAAGCGAGCCTTCCGGCCTCGATCGCCTTGCCAAACGCCTCAGCCATGGCAGGCGGATCGCCTGCGACGGCGACCGCCGTGTTGAGCAGCACCGCGTCGTAGCCGAATTCCATCACCGTTGCCGCATGCGACGGTCTCCCGATCCCCGCATCCACGATCAGCGGGATGTCCGGAAAGGCGCTCCGCATGGCGGTGAGCGCGGAAGGGTTGCGCGGACCGGCCGCAGAACCGATCGGCGCGCACCAGGGCATCAAGACCCGGCATCCGACGGAGACCAGCTTTTCACCCACCACCAGATCGTCCGTCGTATAGGGAAATACGCAAAACCCTTCCGCACAAAGAATGCGTGCGGCTTCGACCAGTTCGAATACATCCGGCTGGAGACTGTCGTGATGGCCGATCACCTCGAGCTTGATCCAGTCGGTACCGAATATCTCGCGCGCCATCTTGGCGGTCAGGATCGCTTCGGACGCGCTGTGACATCCCGCGGTATTTGGCAGGACGCGGACCGCGAGCTGGCGGATGAGTTCGAAGAAGGTTCCACCGGTCTTTCCGCCGGCCGTTTCGCGGCGAAGCGAGACCGTGACAATCTCCGCGCCGGACCGGCTGACCGCCTCGGCAAGGACGGCCGGCGACGGATAACGCGCGGTGCCGAGCAGAAGCCGCGAAGACAGTGCAGCATCATAAAGAGAAAGCATGGATCAACCTCCCTGCATCGGGGACAGGATTTCGATACGGTCACCATCGTCGAGCCGGTGATCGGCTCGGTCCTCGCGATGCACGAGATCTCCGTTGACGGCGGTTGCTAGCCAGTCGCCCTCGTATTCCAGAACATGAAGGAGTTCGGCCAGGGTTACCGCCTCGCAGACCTGGGTTTCGCCATTGATTATCAGTTTCATGAGGTTAGCCTTTCAGAAGTGAATGCCGCTGGAGGAGAATATCGGCGGCCCGCACCGCCATGGCGGGCGCCAGCAGGAAGCCATGCCGATGCATGCCGGCGATCGCGAGCCCCTCCTCTGTCTCGATTACTTGCGGAATGTTGTCGGCAAACGCCGGCCGTATGCCAGTCCCGGTCTCGACAACGCGTGCCTCGCCAAACGCCGGATGCAGCGCATAGGCCGCGTTCAGGAATTCCATGAGCGAACGCGCGGTAATCGGTCCGTCATCGTCAGCCTCGATCATCGTCGCCCCGACCATGAAGCGGTGATCGTCGCGGGGCACGATGTAGATAGGATGGCGGGGATGCAGCATCCTGACCGGCCTGGAAAGGGTAATATCCGCAGTTTCCAGATAGAGCATTTCGCCGCGCACGCCGCGCAGGCCGGAAAGTCGCGGTATCGCCGCTGGCCCGGTGCAATCGAGCACGCCGGCAAACCGCCGGTCCTGCGGCTGGCATCCGCCGAAATGGAAGACGACGCCACGCTCGCGGAGCCTGCCGGCTAGTCTGGCCAGTGCGCGGCGTGGATCGAGATGCGCTTCCTGCTCGAAGAAAAGAGCCTTTTCGAAGCGGCCGGCTAGTGCAGGCTCGAGGTCGGCCACACCCTTGCGATCGATCCAGACATGACCGGTCGTGCGCGCCGCAAACCGGACGAGATCGGGAAGGTCGCGCGGCTGCGCCACGACGAGAGTACCGCGGCGGCGAACCTCGCCCGGCACGGCCTCCTCCCACCATCCGGCCGCGCCCAGGCCCAATGTCAGGACAATCTCTTCGGCCGCTTCCCGTTCGCAATAGGGCGCGAGCATTCCTCCAGCAAAGTGCGAGGCGCCAAGTCCCGCCGCGCCGGCCTTTTCGATCACCTCGACCGAAAAGCCCCGCCTGACGAGCTCATGGGCTGCCGCGAGGCCGGCAACGCCGGCCCCTTTGACAAGAAACGTAGACATTATGCGTTACCCGGAAGGTTTTCGATCGGCATGTACAGGTCGCCGCCCTCCCGATATTTCGCCGCCATCGCTTCCAGCCCTTCCTTCTGCGCTTCGGCGCGGATATCGTGCGAAATCCGCATCGAGCAGAATTTCGGACCGCACATGGAGCAGAAATGCGCCACCTTATGCGCCTCCTTCGGCAGCGTTTCGTCGTGGAAGGAACGGGCGGTTTCCGGATCGAGCGAGAGGTTGAACTGGTCCTCCCATCGGAACTCGAAACGGGCGCGCGACAACGCATCGTCGCGCACCCGCGCCGCCGGATGGCCCTTGGCGAGATCGGCGGCATGTGCCGCGATCTTATAGGTGATGACGCCCACCTTGACGTCGTTGCGGTCCGGCAGACCGAGATGTTCCTTGGGCGTCACGTAGCAGAGCATGGCGGTGCCAAACCAGCCGATCATCGCAGCCCCGATGCCGGACGTGATGTGGTCATAGCCCGGCGCGATATCGGTGGTTAGCGGTCCGAGCGTATAAAAAGGCGCCTCGCCGCAGACCGCGAGCTGCTTGTCCATGTTTTCCTTGATCTTGTGCATCGGCACATGGCCGGGACCTTCGATCATCACCTGGCAATCCTTCGCCCAGGCGATTTTCGTTAACGCGCCGAGCGTTTCCAGTTCTGCGAACTGCGCCGCATCGTTGGCATCAGCGATCGAGCCTGGCCGCAGGCCATCACCGAGCGAGAAGGAAACGTCGTAAGCGCGGCAGATGTCGCAGATCTCCTCGAAATGCTCGTAAAGAAAACTCTCCCTGTGGTGGTGCAGACACCACTTGGCCATGATCGAGCCGCCGCGGGAAACGATGCCGGTGACGCGATTGACGGTCAGCGGGATATGGGCGAGCCGCACGCCCGCATGGATGGTGAAGTAATCGACGCCCTGTTCTGCCTGTTCGATCAGCGTATCGCGATAGACCTCCCAGGTGAGGTCCTCGGCAATGCCGTTCACTTTTTCGAGTGCCTGGTAGAGCGGCACGGTGCCGATCGGTACCGGCGAATTGCGGATGATCCATTCGCGGATATTGTGGATGTTGCGGCCGGTCGACAGGTCCATGACCGTGTCGGCACCCCAGCGGATCGCCCAGACCATCTTCTCCACTTCCTCCGCCATGGAGGAGGTGACGGCGGAATTGCCGATATTGGCATTGATCTTCACCAGGAAGTTCCGGCCGATGATCATCGGCTCGCTTTCCGGGTGATTGATGTTGGCAGGAATGATCGCCCGGCCGGCGGCGACCTCCTGGCGGACGAATTCCGGGCTCACATGATCGGGAATATGGGCGCCGAAGCTTTCGCCATCGCGGCTGATGGCGTCCGCCTGTGCCTTGCGGCCGAGATTTTCGCGGATGGCGATGAACTCCATTTCCGGGGTGATGATGCCGGCGCGTGCATAGGCGAGTTGGGTCACGGCATTGTCTCCCCTCGCCCGCAGCGGCTGGCGCTTGGCCGGAAATTCCGGTGTCAGCCGCTCGCCGCTGACAAAGCCGTTATCTTCGGGACGCACATGGCGGCCTTCATAGGCCTCGACATCGCCGCGGGCGAGCACCCAGCCGCGACGGAACTGTGACAGACCCTGCTCGATGCGGATATCGGCGCCCTCGACAGTATAGGGGCCAGAGCAATCGTAAACGACGACAGGCGGCTCGCCCGATGTCGGATGGACGCTGATTTCGCGCATCGGCACGCGGATGTCGGAGTGTATATCTCCGGGGATGTAGACTTTCCTCGATGCCGGCAGCGGGCCGGTGGTGACGGTGGGTGTGAGGTTCGTTGCGGCAATGGTCATGGTTTGAGGCTCCAAGTTGCAATTGGAGACCCAGTCAATCAGCCGGAATGATGGAAAGACGCCGGCATGGAATCCACGCGGGAATCCGAAGCCTTCGAGCGCTTGCACCGTCCCTACGCCAGTATGAACTGGATCAGGTTCAACGGGTCACTGCGCCACAACAGGCAAAGCCATATTGTCCAGCAGTATCTCAGCCCCTTGCCGGGACTCCCCTGGTGAATGTCGCAAAGACTATGTCCTGGGCTGAGTTCGTGTCAACCGTGGACCTCCGTCGTCCGGCTCTTGGGCGTGTTTTGATGTGGAAGCCGGGCAGATGATTGAATGTGGAAGAAGGATAGCGCGGAACTTCCAAATTCTCGCCTTGAACGGGATCGAGCGACCAGCCACCCAATCTGGTCGGCGAAGATCGCGCCATCGGTCGTCAGCGACACTTGGCGCGTGGTCCGCACGAAGAGTTGCACGCCCAGATCTTCTTCCAGGGCCGCAATCACCCGGGTGACGGCTGCGGGCGTCATATCGAGTTCGCGCGCGACCTGCGCGAAGGTCCGCTTCTCCGCGGCCAGCAGGAACGTTCGAAGCAGCTTGTAGTCGTTCATCGATTATTTCACCAACGGCAGCCCGGGCAGCAACCGTCTCGTTACGCAAGTCTGCGCAACTCGTGGTGGCAGTGCTAGGCCTGCCTCAGCCAGGTGGGTGCCGCCTTGCTATATACCCCACTACATGCAGCCGCAACGCATGCGGCAATGCCGCCGAAGTAAAAGCGCCGACCGGTTATCCCCGGCCCGTAATGGGCATATTTGCCCGAGTTCGTCAGTATGGTTTTCGCAAGGGTGGGAATAATCGGATCAGTGATCATGCACCAGCATGTGTCCGTCACGAACTCCACCCCGAAGCGTTCGAGGGCCGCTATCAGCCCGGCTTCGTTGGCCTTATCGTGCGTTGCGCGTCCGCAGGTAACCACCATCGCCACATCCACGTGCTTCTTTCGACCGCTGCACAGGGACGCGAGCCTCTCGATTTCGCTGATCGAGAAATGCGGATTGCCGAGCGAGACGAGATCGACGCGCTCGTCGTCGGCGCTGTTGAGTTCCTCCCAACTCGACGCGAGTTCCTCGAGCCGAAGATCGATCGAAGGGACGCTGATGTCTGAGGGGACAACGGCATCCAGCGTCTTTGCCTCGGGCGTCACCCCCACGATGTGAAACATCGGTGCACTGGAAACGGTCGCAAACGCGGCGCCGAAGGCCTTGAGATCGTCATTGGTTGGGCCGGCCTGATCAAGACCGGAGACGACAGGGATAAGGTTCGATGCCAGCGCACCAATGTGATAACCGAGCAGCGGATAGAAGCTATCGTCGATGTTTTCGATATTAGCGACACTGACGACCAACCCGGCTTTGCGATTGATGTCGATGTGTGGGCCTGCCAGCGGCGCGCGGCCGGTTAGTGCGATGCAAATGTCGAGAAAGTCCGGATATTTCATTGTCCGCGCACCAAGAACGCTGTTGGCGTAGATGACGGCATTCGATTCTGCCCAGGCCACCTGCTCGCCGATCTTGGGAGCCGTCTCGAGCAGATAAGGCGCGCAGGTGAAGGTCGGCCGCGCCCCCATCTCGACATAGACGTCACCCAACTGACTGGCCGGCTCGCCAAGAACGGGATCAATACCTTGCGAGCGCCAGCGTCGATGATCGACCGAAATCGAGTTGAGCGTTGTCGGCACCACAACACACCCGCCCAGGTCCCGCAGTTTTTCGGCAAACAAAAGCGAGCCCGGTCCGGTGTAAATGCAGCCGTCGACGTGGACCTGTGAGACATCCATCAATTGTGTGGCGCCCTGCAGTTTCGCCATTCGCAGGATTATGCGGATCGCCGCTTGTGCAGCCTTGCCGTGAGCACCAGCCAGATAAGCTCTATCCCGCTCCGACAATGCGACTTCACCGAAAAGATGGCCTGAGTCTTTGCTGTGCGACGGAATGGCGTCCATTGCCAGCCCGTCGGTGGAACAGGCAACAACGTTTCCGTCGATTTCGACAAATGCCGAACTCACCACCTTGCGAAAATTCTCGGGCGTGAGCGTTACAACGGGAATAGATTGACCGAATACCTCCTCGGCGATCACGACACCGAGCGTGAGGATATCCTCCTCTCGCTCGAACAACATCGCTTTGGGACCATTGCCATTGAGCAGCAGTTCCAACATCACGCCGCTGCCAGAGCAGGACCCCCTGCCCCCCGGGATCGCGAGGATATGGTCTTTGAGACAGCGTCCGCTCAAGGGGTGATGCCGATCGATCACCTCGCCGGTCCAGGGATCGACCCCGCCCCAGAAACTCAGTTCCAGATCGCTTGCAACAACATTGCCCGAAGCCTTGCCGTGCACGTACGCCGTCCCTGCGAAAATCAGTCCGTCAACAAGGTTGACCATCCGTGAGCCTTTCAAGGTGGGTGGCTTTGCAAGCAGAGTCGTTCGAATCTGGGGCTAGCGCGATCGCGCCATCGGTAATCGAGACGGGCCCCGCTCTCTACCGGATTAAGGCGGCCTTCGCAAAACGCAGAATATGCCTGAGTATGCTGCGGGTGGATATCTGTTGCCGGCCCGCCCCAGCTGTTCCAGTTCGTGCAGAAAGTGACCGAGGGCGATCTTAGGATTTCCACGACGCTTTACGCATACCGCTGACGCGCCAGCCAGACCGTGCGCCCGCCACAATCTGGGTCTTCCGCAACATGGGCAACAACGTCAAAGCCATTCCGGTCGAGCAGCAGGCGGTATTCGTCGGGATCGAGGCTGGCATGATAGAGAGGTTCCCCTTCCAGCGTGCCGATAGTTTCGCCGAAGGCGGGTCCACTCGTGAACAGCAATGGTGCTTCCGGTTCAGCATGGTCGCGGAAGATGGAGAACATCATGCGCTGATCGGGAGGAGCAAGATGAAACAGGCTGTCCCAAGCGATCAGCCCGCCATATCTCCGATCCAGTTTCAGCGAGCGCATATCCGCCGCTTGCGCTGTCTCGCCGGGAAGATTGGTCCGGAATATGGAGATCATCTCTGGCGAACTGTCCACGCCTGTAATCAGATGACCTCTGCCGGCAAGGTAACGAGCGATTGGGTCGCCTGAACCACAACCAATATCGAGCACCGCCGCCATTCGTGGCAGCATGTCTGCAAACCGGTCGATCCATGCACGCTCCAACAGTACCGTGCCGCGCGCCGTTGTCCACGCATCAGCATGGCGACGATAGAGGTCGATAATGCGGCCGGCTGCGTCGCTCACGGTCTTACTGTCGATTTCCTATCTCCAGTGCAACAATGTGTTCCCGACAGGCGATGCTCTATCATATGCGCCGGTTCGGCGACAGCTATTGGCAACTCTACCGCGCCGTCGTCCGATTGAACGAGACATTCGACAGCCTCCTGTCCTGGATCCAGGGCGCCCGCGCGCCGCGGTCAGTTGCGAGTTTCGACCGCTTGCGCCGCATCGAGCAGTCATCCGGGCGAGTGATCACGAAGTATGTCAGGCAAACCGCGTGCTCCGTCGCATCCCCTCAGAAACAAGTTCTGATCTCCGGCCATGTGAGGTATTCATCACAGATCTAAAAGCGCTGCTCTGCTTCGAAGCGTCAATCCCCGGAGTTGCATCATGAAAATTGCGCCGCAACAGCGGATCTATGTCTGCTTCTTTCTCTTCGCCGTGTCGCTGGGGGCGCTACTGTCGAGGATGCCGGATTTGCAGGATGCGCTTGGCGTCGATAAGTCCGAGCTCGGGTTGACGTTGATTGGGGCTGCGATCGGCGCCTTGATTTCGTTGACTTTGTCTTCGCCCTTGATCGCCCGGCTCGGCGCGCGGACGACGGCGTTCATTACAGTTCTCGGCACATCTGCGCTGCTGTCGCTGGTGCCATGGATCGGTGCTGCGCCGGCCGTGTTCTGTTTGCTTTTCGTCGAAGGGCTGCTCGCCGGGGCGCTGGAGATCAATCTCAATGTCGAGATCGACCGAATCGAAGCGCAGCTGGGACGCGGCGTGATGAACAGAGCCCATGGCTTCTGGAGCCTGGGCTTCTTCCTCACGGCGCTTGTGTCTTCGGTCGTCCGCCAAGCCGGTATTTCGATGCAGCTACATCTCGCCGTGACCTTTGTCGCGGTCCTCGTCATCGGAATCTGGGCAATCACCGGCATGCGCAATGCGCCAGCGCGGATTACGGAGGACGAGGGCAAGGCGCCGCCGGTAGCGCTTCCTACCTGGGGACTAATGCCGCTCTGTGTCATCGGCATCGCCGCCTTCCTCGTCGAAGGTGCCGGGATCGACTGGTCGGCGATCTATATGCGCGACGTGTTTTCAGTCGAGCCCTTCATCGGCGGACTGGGATTGACACTCTTTACCTTTTGCATGGCGCTGGCGCGCCTGTTCGTTGATCCGCTGGTCGATCGGTTTGGTGCACGCGCCGTCGCCACGATGCTGCTTGTTCTTTCGGCGATTGGCATCTGCGCCGTCTGGGGCGCACCGCATTCCTATGTCGCACTGGCGGGCTTCGCCTTGATGGGCGCCGGCTGCAGCGCGGTCTATCCCCTCGCCGTCTCGGCGGCCGCCCAGCGTACCGATCGCGCGGCATATCTCAACGTCGCCGCTCTCGGCCAGATGACCTTCGTCGTCTTCTTCCTGGCGCCGCCTCTGCTCGGTTTAATTGCCGAACATGCAGGCATCAGGACATCCTATCTCGCCTGCCTTCCGCTGATCATCTACGCGCTCTTTTCGGTCAAGGCGCTTGCCACGCGCCGGACTGCCGATGGCGGTGGCGTTGTCGTGCGGATCGAGCGAAAGCGAGCAGATCAGCCCGCGGAACAAGGGGATCGATGCCAATCGGCATCCGGTATGTCCCCGAAATGACCGACGCGAAGCCAATGTTCGCCGAGACGATTTCAGTTTGCCCGTGGCGTGCTCACCAGAACCGCCGCCGCATGGTTCGCGGCCTCGATTGCGGCACGAATTCCACTGCCACGCGCGAGTTCTGAGGCGAGGACGCCGGTGAATTCGTCGCCGGCACCATGGGTGCTCACCAGTTCCACCTTGATCGCCTCGATCGAGAACGCATCACCTTCCCGGGTCGCGCAGGCGACACCATCGCCGCCCGCCGTCACGACCACGACGGGGAATTTCGCCGCGAGCAGTTTCGCGGCATTCGCGGCACCCTCGAGTGTGTCGACAACTGGAAGCTCGGCCAACTGCTCGGCCTCGATGGCGTTGACCACCAGGACATCGACCAGTTGCTGCAAATCAGCGGAGAGAGGTCGCGCGGGCGCAGCGTTGAGAACCACCGTTCCGCCCGCGACCTTCATGGCCTTGGCCGCCGAGACGTTGGCATGATCAGGCACCTCATTCTGCAGGACCAGCAACGCTCCGTCGACGAACGCCTTCGAAGCTGAATCCACATCCACTTGCCCCAACATCAGATTGCTACCGGAAACGATGACCGCGCCGTAGTCGCCTTCACTGTCGAAGATTGCGACGCTCATGCCGCTACCGACCCCGGTCACTTTCTTGACGAAGCGATGATCGACCTTGTTGCGGGCCAGGTTGTCGGTGAGAGCATGGCCGAAATCGTCGTCCGCGACCGCACCAATCATCGACGTCGGTATCCCTGTCTTCGCTGCCGAGACTGCCTGATTGCCACCCTTGCCGCCGCATTTCGGGTGCCAGTGATCCCCCGTCACGGTTTCACCCTTCCGAGGACGTGCCGGGCCGTGCACCATGATGTCATAGTGCAGACTGCCGAAGACGACGACGGAGGGTGATGCGGAACTCATGGAAGCCTGTCCTTGCGTTTGGATGCGACGGCGGACATCGTCTTCTCGAGATTTTTCTCCGCCGTCTGATAGTTTCGCTGCGCGACGGCCATGAAGAGCGCGTCGAGGATGTTGAGCTGTGCAATCCGGGCTGCGGCGTTCTCGCCCATCAGGGGCGATCCTTGCGCGGTGGAACACAGAACGATGTCGGCGATCTGCGCAAGCGGCGATCCACCGTAATTCGTGACGGCGATCGTTCGCGCCCCCGACTTCCGCGCGAGCTGGATGGCGTCGATGACAGCGGTCGTGTTCCCGGAATGGGAGAAACCGATCGCGATGTCGTCGGCTCCGAGCAGCGACGCCGACATCAGCATCATATGCGAATCGTCCTGGACATTGGCCCGCACGCCGATCCTCAGGAACTTGTGCGCCACGTCCCTGGCAATCTGTGCCGAACCACCAACCCCGTAGAAATCACGTTGCCCCGCCTTGGCGAGTATATCGGCGGCGCGATCGAAACCGTCGACATCCAGGATCGCGAGAGTCTCCTCCAGCGCATTTATCGACGTCCGGAAGACCTTCTGAATGATCTCCCTCGAACTGTCATCGGCTGACAATTCCTGATGCATTTCAGCGGTAGGAAGCCTGTTGTAATTCGACACTGCAGTGCGGAAATCGCGATAGCCGCTGAAGCCGAGCTTCTTGGTGATCTTGACAACCATGGCCTCGGACACTCCCGCTTCCGCCGCCAGATCCTTGAGAGCGGTGTCCTCGGAAAAATCCCTCAATCCGAACACCGTCTCCACGACACGCGCCTCCAAAGGGGTGAGCTGCGGCATCATCATGCGGATGCGCGGGCCTACCGCCTTGGGATCATTTGCAGAATTCATCCTCTACCCCTTGTGACGCGATCGATCATCATCGCGACCAGGATAATAAGACCAGTGGCCAGAAGTTGGTAGAAGGCCTGGACATTCATCAGCGTCAATCCATTGCGCATTGCGCCGAGGATGATCGCACCGAGGATCGTGCCGATGACGCTGCCCTTGCCGCCCATCAGAGAGGCCCCACCAATTGCGGCGGCCGCGATCGCGTCGAGTTCCCAGAGATTGCCGAGGATCGGTTCGGCGGCACCCAAGCGGCCGACCAGGATCATCGAGGCCAGGGCAGCGAGGACGCCCGAAATCACATAGGCGGTGATCTTGGTGATGGCGATCGGTACGCCGGCGACATAGGCCGCTTCTTCATTGCCGCCGACAGCGAGCAGGTATTCGCCAAGCGGTGTCTTCTTGAGCAGCACCCAGGCGAGCAGGGCGACGACGGCGACCATGATAACCGGAATGGGAAGGCCGAGCAGGGAGCCGTTGAACAGCGAACGGAAGCCCGCGGGCACACCGAGAACCGGGTTGCCGCCCGTGTAAATCAGCGCAATGGCGCGATAGGTGCTGAGCGTGCCGAGCGTGACGATGAAGGGCTGAAGGCCCGCATAGGCCACGAGTACGCCGTTGACGAGACCGCAGATAGCACCGATCGCGAGGCCGGCCAGGATGGCGAGCGGAACGGGAACGCCGGCGACAAGCATCGTGGCCGTAATCACGGCAGAGATCGCAGCCGTCGGACCGACCGAGAGGTCGATGCCACCGGAGATGATGACGAGCGTCATGCCGAGTGCCAGGCAGGCGTTGATACTCGACTGCTGAAGGATGTTGAGCAGGTTTCTCTGCGAAAGAAAGTCGGGTGCCAGCAATCCGAAGATGACGACGATGGCGATCAATCCAATGAGGGTGCCCGCATCGCGTACCGAGAACGATCCGAACAGTTTGGAAGTGGGCGCCCCGGCATTCTGGGTCGTGTCAGACATGGATATGTTCCTGTAGGTCATGCCGCACCACGGCGGTTGTCGGCCTTCCCAACGGCGTGGGAAACGATGGTTTCTTCGGAGAGGTCTTCGTGGCCGAGTTCAGCCACAACAGCGCCGTCGCGCATGACGAGCACGCGGTCGGAGACCCGCATCACCTCGGGAAGCTCGGAGGAGACGACGATAATCGAATGTCCCTCGCGAGCGAGGTCTTCGATCAGGTGATAGATTTCGGATTTCGCGCCGACATCGATGCCGCGCGTCGGCTCGTCGAACAGCAGGATGCGCGATCCGGCCGCCAGCCAGCGTGCGATGATCGCCTTCTGCTGGTTACCGCCGGAAAACAGTCTGATCTGCCGGTCGAGCTGGAAGGGTCGCAGGTTGACGCGCTTGAGCAGGTCTTCCGCCGTCCGCTTGAGTTTCCGATGGTTGATGATCCCGGCTTTCGAGAAGCGGTTCATCGAGGGCAGCGCCATGTTCATGCTGACGGACCGGCCTGGAATGATGCCTTCGCGTTTGCGCTCCTCGGGTAGCAGCCCGATGCCGGCGGCGATCGCCGCACGCGGATTGGACAGCGTCAACGCCTTTCCATCGACGTTGACCGTGCCGGAGATAAGCTTGTCCGCGCCGGAAAGTGCGCGCAGGAGCTCGGTGCGGCCCGAGCCGACGAGCCCTGCGACGCCGAGGACTTCACCCTTGTGAAGGTCGAACGAGACGTCGCGGATACGGTGCGTCGAAAGATTGCGGACCTCGACACTGACGGTATCTGTGGTGTGGGAATGATGCTCTTCAGTCAGCAGCTCGCGGCCAACCATCATCGCGATGACGTCGTCGGGTGAGGTCGTTTTTAGATCGATGCCGACGCCCACGACCTTGCCGTCGCGCATCACCGTGGCGCGCTGGCAGACCCGGAAGACCTCGTCCATCTTGTGGGATACGTAAATGATCGAGACGCCGCTCGCTGCCAACCGCTCGATGATCTCGGCGAGCCTCTCGAATTCGCTCGGCGTCAGGCTCGAGGTGGGTTCATCCATGGCGATGATCTTCGCCTTGTCGAGAAGCGCTCTGGCGATCTCGACGACCTGCCGCCGGGCGACCTTCAACGTCGAGATGGGAACCGCCGGATCGATGGACGGATCGATCATCGCAAGCGCCTCGGCCGCGCGCCGTTCCTGCTCACGGCGATTGACGATCATGCCGCCGAAACGGGTCAGGGAATGGCCGAGGAACATGTTCTGGGCAACGCTGAGATGCGGCACTTGCTGAAGTTCCTGGTGGATCATGGCGATCCCTGCCTGGCGAGCGTTGTCGGGCTTGCGGAAGTGGTGCACGGTGCCGTCGACTTTGACTTCGCCTTCCGTTGCACGGAAGACACCGGACAGAATGCGCAGCAGGGTGGACTTGCCTGCGCCATTCTCGCCGAGCAGGGCGTGGATTTCACCCGGGGCGACGCTGAACGAAACGTCGGACAATGCCTTGACGCCCGGGAAAACCTTGGAGATGCCTTCGAACGCCAGTCTGGGATGTGCCATGACAGTCCAACCTTTGAGAGTGCGGACGGCCGGCTGGGCGGCCATCCTGCCTTGGGAGGCGTTTACTTTCCTGCGGCCTTCATCAGCACCGAGCGAACGTCGCCGCCCTGGTAGTCCTTGATGTTATCCTTGGTGATCAGGGCCTGCGGAGTTGCGACTACGCGCGGCAGCTTCTGACCGGAGACGAGCCGCAACGCGACTTCCATCGCCACCTCGCCCGTCAGGACCGGGAAGCTGTCTACGGTGCCCGTGAGTTCGCCGGCTTCGATCGACTTGTAGGCATCGGAAATGCCGTCGGTACCGAAGACGACGACCTTGTCCTGCAGGCCGGCGGCCTTCACCGCCTCGACAACACCAAGCGCCATGCCGTCATTGTTGCAGTAGAAGCCGACGAGATCAGGATGCTGCTGGAGAATGTTGGTTGCGGCGTCATAGGACATCTGGCGATCCCAGTTGCCCGGAACGCTGGCGATCACCGTGAACTTGCCGCCCTGTTCGATCGTGCTCTTGAAGCCATCGGTGCGCTGCACGGCAGCATAGACACCGGCCTGGCCCTCGATGATCGCGACCTTGCCGCCATTGGCGCGGTTTTCCATGAACCACTTGGCGACCCGAACGCCGTTGTCACGCTGGACGTTGCCGACATAGTGCTCGGCCTGCGGGATCACCGCATCGTTGACGTTGACGACCGGTACGTTGGCGGCTTTCGCCTGTTCGATGACCGGCTGCAGGTTGGCATCGGTCTGCGGCGAGACCAGCAACACCTTATAGCCCTGAGTGACCATGCCCTCGGCGATCGTCAACTGGCCGAGCTGGTCGCCCTCGCTTTGCGCCGCCTGATAGGCGACGGTCACGCCGACCTTGTCGGCGAACTTCTGATAGCCTTCGCCGAGCGAGCGCCAATATTCATTGGTGAGCGTCTTGGAGACGCCGCCGACCTTGAGGCCTTCGGGCAGCTTCGGCAGCGCACCGAGTTTAGCGTCGAGATCGGACCAGTCCATGCGGTCCGCTTCTGAATCCGAATTGAGCGGCTTCAGTTCCTGCGCTGACGCGATGCCAGCGCAAAGGGTTGCGGCGAGAGCCGCAGCAAGAATTGTCTTCATGTTTTCCTCCCGGAAAGTTGGGGTGGTTCAGTGCTCCGCGCCGAACATCAGCTCCTGAACGATGGCCTGCGTGGATACGGCGTCCTGTCGGTCAATCGCGCTCGCGAGGCGATTGTCCTGCTCGAGGCGGTCGACGACCTTCAACATCCGTTGGACGGTCTGGATGTTGACCTCGCATTCGTGAACCGGATCGAGGCCGGTCATATCGGGGAACGTGTCGAAATAGATCGCGCCGTCGTAACCATCCCGGCGTATCTGGCGGAGTAGCTCGATCGTTTGCAGCGTGTGCACCGCGCCGACCATCAGACCGTCATCGCGCTTGGCGTAGCCGTCGTTGAGATGGACGCCGAGCACGCGGCTGTGACGGGCAATCAGTGCTGCCGCAAAGGCGGGCTGCTCGTCGGCATAGAGGACATGGGCGAAGTCGAGCGTGACGCCAAGATTGGCAGCGCCGACCTCCTTGATAGCGAGCAAAGTCGTGGCCGCATCCGGCATCAGGCTGTAGGACCGCGGCTCGTTCGGCTTGTACTCAATCGAGATCAGGCAATTCGGATCATGGGCGCAAACTTCACGGATTCCATCGACTTCGTGTTGCCACATCTTCGCGTAGTTCGCCTGAAAGGCATAATCGAAGCCATCTTGCCCAAGCCAGATGGTCATCAGATTGGAACCGGCTTCGCGCGCTGCATCGATGCCCTTCTTCGTCAGGTCGATCGCTTCACGGCGGACCGTTTCGTCGGGATGGGTGAAAGCACCAAGTTTGAAGGCGGGGTTGCTGTAGTAGCGCATAGCGAAGCCGTTGATCGAAAGGCCGATATCGCCAAGTTTTCGAGCCAGTTCTGCCGGATCTTCGTTCATGTGATCCGGATAATTGAGATCGAGGTCGGTAAGGCCCTTCACCTGGGCGGCGCGCTCGGCCATCTGCATGACGGAGGGCTTCGACGACTGGCCGGGCCATGCGATATGGGAAGCGGAGGCGAACGAATTTAGCCGGGTGGCAAAGCGTGTCGGGTTCAAAGGATCATTCCAAATCTGTGAAGTTGTGCACTACTTCACAGATTAATAGGTATTTGTAAAGTCTAAAATGTAACGCTGTGCAAAAAATTGGTGCGGGCAGAATTGGAACCCACTTCGCATGAGCAACCACCTGGTCGCAGAGCCGTTCTCGAAATTGACCTCACCTTGAAGATATTCGAACCATCGACCGCGTTCTTGAAAGTTGAGGATTTGGCCAAAGGGTGCCGAGGCTGCGATCTTGCCCTTCCACTGCGGCGGAATCACTGAGCCGGCGAGAGCAATATGACTGTTGGGACGTATGACCGCGTTACCGACCACGGTCTCGCGTTAACAGCGGAAGCTGCTGAACCGCAGCATGCGCGCCGATGAACAAATCAGGCGTTTTGCACGCTTAAACGCTTCGGTATACCTCACAACGCGCCCTGCGGCGACGGCACGCCAACGCGAATGGTCTGCGAAAAATTCGACGAAAGACCGTCGTCGTGCGCCCTTGCGGCTATGTGTGCTGCCGACCGCAATTGCGACAGGGGAACCGAGGTATCGAGCGCGCCGCGGTCATAGGCGTATTCCGGCAGGTATCCGTTGACGACGAGGCGCCAGTCCGTCGGCACGGCGTCGCCTGCGACGCGCATCATCTTGACGATGGTGGTCGTGCAGTTGGTCGTCAGCGAATTGTAGAAGGCGGGCGTGACTGCGAGCGCGTTTGCGTCGGAGACATACTCGCGCAGAAGAAGCCTCGCAGCCGCCGGCGACGCCTTCAGGCGGTAGATCTGGACGTCCTCACCGCGAAAGTTGGCGCGCAGGCCGATGACATCCCTTTCGTCTGCGGCGAGGATGACCAGAGGACTGTTTTTGAAGAGGTCCGCCAGCGGTGAGAACGCACCTCCGGAAAGGCGACGCACTTCGATAGACCATGCCAGATAGCGACCGTCGTCGAAGCCGAAGCTCATAATGACGTGTGCGATGGTCGGACCTGACCAATAAGACATGAACATGTCGACGCTCTTCAGCGCGTTCAGGTCGTAACTGCGTGTCGTCCATCGTTCTGTAAAGTCGGTGGCGCTGCGCCACTCGAAATCCCGGACATTTGTCAGCGTCAACAGATCACCGTCGAATTCGCCGGTGACCTGACGAGCGACCTCCGGAGCCCACGCGCCGTCTGCCTGCGGCTTGATCGTGCTCCACCAGAAGAGGACGATGACGAATGCGGCCGCAAAAGCGAGGACCGCGCGAAAGCGCCTTCTGCCAAAGAGCGCCACGATGACCCAGGCGCCAAAAAGCCCGAACAGGATGGCGCTGGCTTGCCTGCCGACCTCGGGCAATGGCAAGCGGTACCAAAGTGCGAGCGACGACCAGGCCGCTGCAAAGGCGACAAGCAACACAAGCGCTGCAATGACGATCGCACGGCCCGGTCGAACCATTTTGCTTTTCCAAACGAGTTTGAAACGTCCGTCCTGATCATTAACACTCCTGGTGGCGGTGTCATTGAGGATCTCACGCGCGACTGCGGGTGTGCTCGGGCTGTTCGGATTTATGTGCAGCGAGCATCGCATCCGACTATCGAACCTGCCGTCGTCAGTTGCGAGGAGGGAAACGGGCGAAGCAGAAACCGGGTGGCCTGGAAGCCCGTTGTGCGTCGCCATGATGGAAGACGGTTTTGGCAGGACGGGCTGTTCAGACTTGACCTGGGCGGCTGCGGCGCCAATTGATGCCTGTTGCGGTCGCAACCTTGGTCTTCGTCCCCTCCCTCGCATCTCTTGTGGCGATATCTTGCTCGACCGTCGCGTGACCCTATTTTTCCCGGGCGGATCGAGTCAGCATATCGCTTCCTGGCCGCGGCGCAGGGGTATCGTGTGAGCTGGTTCGGTATTGCCATCATCGCGACCGTAGCGCTGGTAGCCCTATGGGCTCTGGCCGCATCAAGCTATGCCGGGTTTCTGAAGCGGGTCCAGAAAGTCGATTCCCACGTCCTCGAGATTGCCGCTGCGCACACCGAGCTTGATCGATATGGCGCCGGGCTTTGTCACAAGCAGGAGGCGGCAAGCGGCCTCGTCCTGATCACCTCCAATCTGGACGCGTTTGCAGCCAGACTTCTTGCGGCCCGTTCCGCCGGGCGCAGCCTCGATCTCATGTATTATATGTGGAACGCGGACCTGACCGGAATGCTGATCATGCGGGAGGTCGTCGCTGCGGCCGACCGTGGCGTGCGTGTGAGGATCCTTCTCGACGATCTGGGTGTCTCCATGTCCGACAAGATCTTCCATGCGATCGACTGTCACCCGAATATCGAGCTGCGGCTCTTCAATCCCACAAAGGCACGTGAGAATATCCTGCTCCGCGGTCTCGAGATGGCCTTGCGGTTTCGAAGCGTCAACCGTCGCATGCACAATAAGGCGTGGATTGCCGATGGCCGGATCGCGATGGTCGGGGGACGCAATATCGGCGATCCGTATTTCGATGCCGGGGAGAACGCTAACTTCAGGGACTTCGATCTCTTGATGGTCGGTCAAGCCGTTGCGAAGACGGAGCGTCTGTTCGATGCCTACTGGAACAGTTCGGTTGCCGTGCCCGTGCGGGCGCTGCTGTCGCGTCGAGCCAACAAGCTGCAGAAGCTTCGCCACAACATGGAACGCCTTCACTTCGAACAGCGCGCCCAGCCATATCTTGATCAGGTGCGCGATAAAACATCGCTGAAGGACGCCATAACTGAGGACCGTTACATCTGGGTCCACAAACTCGACGTTCTGGCAGACCACCCCGAAAAGGCGGCCGGGAAGCTGCGCAGTGGGCAAAACATGCTGATGGGAACGCTGCTGCCGGTCATCACGGGCACGGCCGAGTTCATCCATATCACCTCGCCGTACTTCGTTCCCGGCG
Source organism: Rhizobium sp. IY2 (assembly GCF_047532935.1). Taxonomy (NCBI): domain Bacteria; kingdom Pseudomonadati; phylum Pseudomonadota; class Alphaproteobacteria; order Hyphomicrobiales; family Rhizobiaceae; genus Rhizobium; species Rhizobium sp. IY2. The sequence continues at coordinate 416,220 of NZ_JBLKNU010000002.1, read as the reverse complement.
AACATGGCGTCGAGGCGCTGACGAAGCTTCGCGACAAAGGAGTGAAGGTTTCCGTTCTGACGAACTCGCTTGCAGCCACCGATGTTGCCGCAGTTCACGCAGGATATTCGCGCTACCGCCCCGCCCTGCTGAAAGCCGGCATTGCGCTCTTTGAGCTGAAATCGATTGCCGACATGGGATCCTTCTCCTTGCGCGGTTCAAAGCAGGCCAGCCTTCACACGAAGGCCTTCGCCAGGGATGGCAAGTACGGCTTCATCGGATCTCTCAACCTCGATCCGAGGTCCGTATCCTTAAACACCGAAATGGGTGTCCTGTTCGAGTCACAGGATCTTGTCGAGCGAATGGACGCGATCTTTGCCGTAGAAACCGATGCCGATCTGAGCTATCCCCTAACGCTCGAAAAGGGATCCGTGCGGTGGCTTAAGGTCGTCGACGGGAAAAATACTCTCCTCCGAGACGAGCCGGATGCCGGGATTGCCCGGCGCGCGACAGCTTGGCTGATCAAGTGGTTGCCGCTCGAATCTCAGCTGTAACCGTGCCCCCGCGACCGGCTCATCTTAACCGGTTCCGCCACGACCCCACCCGTACGGTTTCAGCCAATGGATAAGTCATGAAAATTACCGCCATCAAAGTCATTGTCTGTTCACCGGACTGCAACTTCATCCGTCAAGATTTCACCGATCAGGGCTTGACGGGTGTCGGCGACGCCACGCTGAATGGCCGCGAAAAGGCCGTCGTCGCTTATCTGCAGGATCACGAAGTAAACACTCCGCCGGAGTCGACGGGATCACCGTGGACCGTGTCCGGCAAAGATAGGTGAGCAGACCTTCCGATCGGCATTGCGCTGACGCCACACTTACTGGCAAGCCTACAAAATTTCTATTTAGTATCCCCGGCGGCTGGTTTCTGTGCGTCCTGAGATTCGCGCTTCGCTTCTTGCTGTTCTTGCCCCGCAAGCGAGGCAAGAACATTGTCGCTAGATAGCTGGTTTTTCTCCGCCGATCAGGCAACTTCCTCTGATAGCCGTTCAAAGATCGGTTTCAGCCGCCGATGGCGTCCGACCGGCGGATGCTCTATTTCGACGAGGCGCCCTGATTTCTTCTGGCGCTTCAACCAGTCGCGCAGGGTCTCGGCGCTGGTATGATCAAGATAGTGCAGGCGGGCACCCGCGATCCTGATCTTACGACCCTCGGGAAGCGTTTCCAGCGTGTTGAGCAGGACAGGAACGTCCTTGCAAGTCGCCGCGCCGACGAGGCCGAGGTGGATGGTTTCCTCATCCTCCAACCTGTCGATGGCAAGTTTGCGACGGAGGTGCGGAAGGATTTCCAGTATGGACAGCGCAAGGCCGAGCGCCACGCCGACGAGCAGGTCCTGAAGCACCACCATCGCCACCGTCGCGGTCCAGATTCCCACGGGAACCCAGCCGTGATGATCGAAGAGGTGCCGGACGTGATGGAGACTGATCAGCCGCCATCCGGTCACAAGCAGCACCGCGGCAAGTGCGGTCAGCGGCACCATCGCGAGCAGCTGCGGCAGAAATGCCACCAGCCCAAGGATCCAAACGCCGTGCAGAACGGCCGACGCCCGCGTCCGTGCGCCGGCCTGAATGTTGGCGGACGATCTGACGATGACACCGGTAATCGGCAAGGCACCAAGCAGACCGCAAAGTCCGTTGCCGATGCCCTGGGCAAACAACTCCTTGTTGAAGCGGGTCCGCACGCCATCATGCATTCGATCAACGGCGGCGGATGACAGCAGCGTTTCCGCGCTGGCGATCACCGCGATGACCAGCGTCGCCACTATGATACCGGGCTCCACCATCCTGGCGAAGCCATCGAGCGTCGGCAATGTAATGCTTTCGACGAGAGAGGACGGCACCTCCACTCTTGCGATCGGCAGTTGCATCCCGACCGTCAATATCGTACCGGCCGCGACCCCCACCAGGGCACCAGGTACCAGCATCAGGGACTTCGGCCTGAACTTCTCCCAGGCGATCATGGCAAGCAAGGAAATCAACCCCACGAGGAGGGCGACCGCTTCACGCGTCAGCCCCGCGCCCCATACGCGAGCGAAGGTCTGCTCCATGGCAGTGATGTTCTCAATGCCTCCGGCAGCGGGTCTTGCCCCCATCAGCACATGGATCTGGCCAAGAATGATGAGAATGCCGATCCCGGCGAGCATGCCGTGGACGACCGCAGGCGAAATCGCCCGAAACCATGAGCCGATCCGCAGGAAACCCGCGAGGACCTGCAGCAATCCCGCCACGATGAGAACCGGCCCGAGCATGGCAGCGCCATATTGCTCGACGAAGCCGAATACGATCACGGCTAAACCCGCCGCCGGCCCCGACACCTGAAGTGGGGATCCGGCCAAAAGGCCGACAACGAGGCCGCCGACAATGCCAGATATGAGGCCCATGGCCACAGGAACTCCTGACGCCACCGCAATCCCGAGGCAAAGCGGTATGGCGACCAGGAACACGACGAGCGACGAGGCGAGGTCGCGCGAAAGAACAGAGCTGGAAATCATCGGGCTACTCCGCGGCTTGCGGAATCACATGCGGACGACCACGACCCTTAACCGCAACAGGCAAGGGCCTATCCTCAAGGATCTCGGTGAAGCGAGCGGCCGCACCGTCATAGACGAGTACCTCCCCCGTCTCGATATCGAAGAACCACCCGTGCAGGGTAATGTCGTTGGTCGCCAGCTTGGCGGCGACGGAAGGATGCGTGCGCAAGTGATCGAGCTGGACGACGACGTTTTCCATCGCGATGGCGCGAACCCTTTGACGCTCGGACAGGTCGACGGGGTAGGCTTCGCAAACAATCGAATGGGCAGCATGACTATGCTTCAGCCAGGCAGCGACGTTCGGCATCGGCTTCAGAAGATCGGGATGGCAAAGCCCTTTCATCGCACCGCAATCGGAATGCCCGCACACGATGATATCACGCACGCCGAGTGCTACGACCGCATATTCTATCGCCGATGATACACCGCCATTTGCCGTGGAAAAGGGAGGAACGATATTTCCGGCATTGCGGCAGACGAAGAGTTCGCCGGGGCCGGACTGCGTGATTGTTTCGGGCATCACCCTGCTGTCGGCGCAGGAAATCATCAGCGCTTGCGGCTGCTGTCCCTCTTCCGCCAACTTGCGATAAAGTGCCTGATGGTCGGGAAAGACGGCACCGCGAAAGCTGGAGATCCCTTTAAGCAAATCACCCATTGTCGAGTCCTTGTGTTGGGCCGGACGGCAGGCAGGGGGCGTACCCATGCCCGGCGGGTTGGCATGCGCGATCATTTCGCACTTGCGAGATAGGTAAAGTTGCCGGCAAGAAAATAGCCGACACGGAATGATTGTAATGTAATCTATAAAAATCTTGTGAGTGGATTGTGAAATGATTTTAGTCGACGCCCGCTTATCGTGATGGACGTTGAAATCTCAAATTCGTTTCGGTGAAAGCGTCTCTGGGTGAGATCCAGAGAAGCGGCAATTGTCCGCTGTTGAAAGCATCCGAACATCGACCAGCAGATCGTAAAGCGCCTGATTTCAATGTGATAGGCTGCCCCAACCCATAAGCGCGCTGTAGTTCTGGATGGAAGTAGGCGGCCATCCGCGGGCGCCGGCGACTACCCAGTGTCCGACTTCTTTGCCGTCGGGGCTGATCCCGCGTTCGACGTCGTCATCGGAAATCCTCCCTATATCCGATACCAGGACTTTACCGGGGAAGCCCGCGCCCGTGCCCGTGCCCGGGAGGCGGCCATCAGGGGCGGCATTTCTCCGACGGGCCTCGCCTCGAGTTGGGCAGCATTTACGGTGCACTCTGCATTGTTCCTGAGGAAAGGCGGTCGCCTGGCCTTCGTCTTGCCCGCCGAATGGGATCGAACCGGCGTTGGCTAATCGTGAAGCACCTGATAGATCATAGACCGCCGAGTATGAGGTGGCACCATCTTCAGAGAGAACCGCGGACCGACCGGAGAGCTTTAATGGGCTGGAAAACACCGAAGATCGAATACGTGAATGGCTACAAGATCGTTGAAGTTGAAGGGCCTTCGTTCAAAGTCTACGATAACGACCGTCAGCTCGGGGACGATTTCCCCTATCCCGGCGAAGCGGCTGCTTACGCAACCTCTTTGCCAAAACGGGATCATCCACGGAACAAGATTTGACCAGTTCCCAAATTTCTTCACCGCTGGAACGGCTTGGGTGGTCTGAATTCTTCGCAGACCAGGTCCAGCCCAGCGAAGCGGACTTGATCCCCAGACGCATCGCTTCAGTTCACCGGGCCCGCATCGAGGCGATCGATGTCACCGGGCCGGTCGGACTGGAGTTTCCATCCAATACCAATACTGGTGACTACGCGGTGGGCGACTGGGTTCTTACCGATTCACTCACTGACATGCTTATCAGACGTCTCGACCGAAAAAGCGTCCTTCAAAGACGCCCGGAAGGCGGACGTGGCCAGCAACTTGTTGCCGCCAACGTCGACACCCTGTTGATCGTGACCTCGTGCAACGCCGATTTCAATCTTGCTCGGCTGGAACGTTACCTGATCATGGCCACGCAGGCCGGGATCAATCCGGTGATTGTCCTGACGAAGGCTGACGCCGCCGACGATGCCGATATGTTCCAGGCGCAAGCCGAGGCTTTGCAGCGCGACCTGCCTGTCATTGCCTTGAATGGGCGCTCCGCGGATGCCGTTTCCCTGTTGAGGCCTTGGTGCGGCATTGGCCAGACGGTCGCGCTGGTGGGATCCTCTGGTGTTGGAAAATCAACGCTGGTGAACACCATGACTGGGCCTGAATCTGACACAAAGCAAAAGACAGGCACCATCCGGGAATACGACGCGCAGGGCCGGCACACGACCACGGCGCGATCCCTACATGCAGTTTCAGGGGGCGGGTGGGTTGTCGATACACCGGGAATAAGAACGCTTTACGTGAGCGATGTTGCCGACGGTATAGACACCCTCTTTGCTGAGATAACCGAACTGGCGCCGCTTTGCCGCTTTCGCGATTGCACCCATGCCCATGAACCGGGGTGCGCGGTGCAGGCAGCTGTCGCAAGCGGTGCCCTGCTCGCCGATCGCCTGGAACGCTGGCGGACCCTGCTTGCAGAAAACCGCGACCGGACACCGGTCGTGAGTGGACCCCGCGGCAACAAGATCGTTCGCAAGAAGAAATATTGAAAGTGTTGACGTTTGCGACGGTGCTCATCGTCGTCAACCACGATCCGCCACCAGAATTGGCTGGGCTTTGGTGATAGCGTCAGCGCTCAATGAAGGGGATTGCGGTCAAGAAGAAGACCTTGCAAGCGGCCGCTCCCGCTTGTGAGGGATAAGTCTTTGAACAACCAAGATATAAGGCGCGGTCGAAATCCTTGCCTCTCATCGATGAGGAGGAATGAGATCCTCTTTATCTCGATCGTGATCACACCTGCGGTGTCGTGGCGACGATAATTCCCCGAATCGATTGCATGGAATCCATTTTCCACCGCCCAGGCGGCTATCATGTCCGCGTTCATTAAGATCCTGCTTTAGAAGATGCGGACTTGCTTTCCCTAGCAGTCCCGCTCGTGCAAATCGGTTTGCAGTCCTACGGATACCGTAACTGAAATGCTCTAGACCAGCCAAATCCGTCCAAGATTGCAGTTGCCGCTTAGGTGTTGCGAGAAAGACTCGGAGCAGTCATTGTCAATCGGTACGACAGAGCCGGGCGCCGCCCGCTTAGCTAGTGCTCCTGAACAGAACTGAACACCCACTCGTTCGAGAGCGCCTGCGCCTCTGATCAACCGTATATGACTTCGGGCCGGACAACACCTTCGCTTCGCCCGTTCGTGAAAGTTCAGGGGCTGGCCAAGGTGCGAGGACTTCCTGCGGTGAGATCACTGAGCCGGTGAGATCAACACGACAGTTGGAAAGTGTGACGCCGATTACCTCTTCACCAGGTCTTCCATCACCAGTGCGCCGTCCCCGAGATCAAATGGATGCAGGAGCGTTCGTTGAACTCAGGACAGCCGCTTTCGATGCGAAGCGGAGGGGGCTGCGGCATCAAGGACGGGAGCAACTCAGTGGACGACGGTGATCACCGGAATGCCCGCTTCATCGGCGGCACGGATCAGCGCTTCTCGCGCGTCCTCAGCCGAAATGTCGCCATGGATGGCGTCCCGGCACGCCCTGATCGCGATAAGATATTCCTCCCCGTCGTCGATGGGCCAGCAAGCCGTCAACATATTTGCCGCCTCCCAAAGGCTCGCGACAAGCTTGTATTTTTCCGGCCCATTCACAGCGAGCAACAGAGGGGTAAACTCTCCGATTGTGTGCCACTTCATAACGTTACGCCTCCCCACGGTAAATATATTAGTAACCGTGCAAGAACCGTTCCGGGTAGGGTGGCGGGCATGATCCATGGCTCACTTCAAACGAAGCGACCTTAAGTTTGTCGAAGGATGCCGGCCTCCTTCGCCGCAGCCGCAAACGCAGATCGCGCTTCCGCATCGGGAACAACGCCACTCGCCGCATCCAGGCATACCTTCCACGCTGTCGCATAGCTCGCGCTTCTGTTGTCGGGCCAGTATTTCTTCAAGAATGCGACCGCCTCTCTAGCGTTCCTGATGACGTGAACACGATCATCTATCTTCAATTCGACGTTCGCGTCCCAGATGCTGATCATGGCGTCCTCCGTGGGGGCAGGCTTCCCAGAAACGTATATTAGGAAGATCTGTTCCAAGCGGACGATCCCGCCGAAATTTTGGAGGGCGGCAGCCCAAGAGCGTGTTGGCAGGGCTTCGAAGTGGCGCGAACGTTTCAGTGTGCGACGCCTGGTTCCTCGTGTGCCCTCACGATGGCGTTCGCTTCCTTGCCGTATAGCTCCTCGAAGTGATCGAAGGTCTTGGAAAAATAGCCAATGCCCTGCGTCGCCGAGCGCAGCGCTCGGGCCAGATCGTCAAGTGCGCCGCCCGGAATGAGTGCCCGGAAGATGTCCCATCCCTTGGCGGTTTCATCCCGGTCGAAGCCCAGAACCTGACCCTTGAGAGCGGAGACGATCTGGACAAGGCTGCCGGAATAGATCGACGGAATGTGAATTTCGCTGCGGAAGACCGGTTGCATTAAAACGGCCGCCCCTTCGGAAAGCGCCTGTCGCACTCCCATTTTCGACGCAGTTCGGAAAGCGTGTTCCGAACTGTCGACGGCATGGTGCTGACCATCGTACAGCGTTACGCCGACATCGATGACCTTGAAGCCTAGCGGCCCTTTCTCCATCGCTTCGCGCGCGCCTGCTTCGACAGCAGGGATGTAGTTGCGCGGAACGACGCCACCCTTGACGGTTTCGCTAAAGGTGAAGCCTCGGCCGCGCTCATTGGGGCGAATGTTCAGCTTCACATCCGCGAACTGTCCGGCACCGCCTGTCTGTTTGCGGTGACGGTAATGAACCTCAGATGGTTTCGCAATTGTCTCGCGGTAGATCGGGCTGGGCGTTCGATCGGTTACGTCGATATGAAACACGTCGGACAGGGTTCGGCAGAGATCGCGCAGATGCACCGGCCCCTGGACGCAGACGAGATGGGCGCCGGTGCTCTCCTCCTGCAAGACCGTTAGGCCGCGATCCGTCTCGGAAAGTTTTGCCAGCGTTTCGGAGAGCTTGTTTTCATCGCGCTCGCTGCCCGGGACTAGGATCCTTTCAAGCATCGGGGTGGGCGGCTCCGTCCACTCAGGCGGGGCGACCACCGCGCCTGATGTCAACAGCGAAGGGACGGGCAAGTGGTCGGACTTGACCGTCGCGAAGACATCCCCCAGCGCAGGCACAACCGCCGAATTGGACTTCCCGTTTGCGAGATGCTGTACGGCGCCGAGGCTGGAGCCGCCCAGTGATGCGCCCTGCCGCAGTCCCTCGCCAAGCGCGCGCACGAGCACTGTCTTACCGACATTCTGGCGATGATAGGCATGGAAGCTCACGGCGGTCAGCTTGTTTTCATCGACATTGCCCGCACGAGCCAGGCGCTGTCGAAGAACCCCCACCGGCGGCGCCTCGTGGCGCAGCGCCTTCATCAGCCTCATCATGCCGTTGCCGTGACTTGCGGCACCGATCAGGACTGGAATAATCCTGTTTTCCCTGAGAACCCGCGATGAAATGGCATAGAGCGCGTCGCTGGGCGGCTCGCGATCTTCGATCAGTTCCTCGAGAAGCCAGTCATCGAATTCGGACAGGTGTTCCAGGAGCTCGCTGCGCGCTTCGTGCTCGCGCTCGGCGGCGCTTTCGGGGATTGCGATCAGCGCCGAAGTCTGGCCTTCCCGGTAGCGCCACGCCCGTTCCGAAATCAGATCGCAACTGCCTATGATCCTATCCCCCTCGCGGATCGGGATCTGGCGAAGCAAAAGCGTGTGGTTGGCGTAGTCTTGAAGCGCGGCGATCACGTCCCTCAGCCGCCCTCTCGGTTCGTCCATCCGGTTGACGAAGAGGATGCACGGCGTCTCCGAGGCCTCGATTACGCGCAGATAGGGCGCAGCGAGCACAGCCTCCTCGGGTGCCGATGAAACGCACAGGATGCAGGCGTCGCTGGCAAGAAGCGCGTGCTGTGCATGCGCCAACGCTTCGTTGGGTCCTGGCGCATCCAGCGCACACCACGCCTCGTTTCCAAAGGTGAATTCTGTGAGGTTCAATCCATAAGGGGAGCTGGATTTTCTCGGCGCCCCCTCCAGGGAGCCGAGCTTTTCCACGACTGTTGATTTTCCGGTCTGCGAAGGTCCAAGCACGGTGAAGCAGCGCATCGGCAATCCTCCAACTGCCATAAACACAATTTTCAGCCATCATAGGATGCCCTGAACCGCTGCAAGGCGCCAGAGGTGTTCATGGCGGCGTGCTTTATCTCGACGAGCATGGTCGAAGCATACCTGGCGCGCCGGTTCAGGCGTTCTGTCCGCACAGACGATCATGGATTACCCGTTCCATGTCGGCGGCCGCACGGCGCTCATTACCTGGCGCTGGGCGCCGCCGAAAAAATCTTCCTCTACGGCGATGCGCCCCGATGGCTCGCGAACTTCCTCACCCATGGCCTTCCGGTCCTGCGCACCACGCGACTTTTCAAGTCGGCGTATCTCGGGATCGAACCGCTGGGCAAATCAGGCCCTTGCCGGCGATCGAGTGGCGGTTGACCACCCAATTCCGGTACCGATCAGTTTGATAACTACAGGTTCGCGCAAGCCAACCTCATTACACTCCTCTTTGCTGGGCAGTGAATTTTCAGAGCATTGGTTCTTTTCAGAGCCCGGCCAAACAGGCGGTGCAGGCTTCGAAACGCTGAACTTTATTGTATTGGCTAACGCAAGAGTTTTTACATATGACTTCGATTGTTTCCTCCCTTACCAGCAGTCAGATCAGGTCTCTTGCAACGTCCACGGTTGCAGCCTGGACGACGGAAGATGTGGCCTCGCTTACCACCAAGCAGATCAGCGCGCTTTCGTCGTCTCAAATCGCTGCTTTGGACACGGAAGATGTCGATGTTCTCAGCTCCCAGCAATTAAGTGCCATTTCACAAAGTGCCATTGTCGGTTTGACCGTGGATCAACTGGCTGTTTTGAACAGCACTGACATCGAAAGCCTGAGTTCGCTTCAGATTGTGGCAATCACGACCGCGCAGATTGGCGCATTGACGACAGATCAGGCGCAGGCCCTGACCTCGTCTCAGGTCGGTGCTCTCAGTTCGTTGCAGCTCGCCGCTTTAAGCGCCGCGGATGTGGCGACTTTCTCGACCACCGATCTCGCGGCGATCACCAGCAAAGCCATATCGGGCCTGTCCACGGCCGCTATCGCAACCCTCTCGACGGATCAGATCTCTGCCTTGAGCGCAAGCGCGATCGCGGGCCTCACCACCAACCAGATCGCGGCGCTGAGCACATCGCAGGTTGCCGCCTTGACGACGGCCCAGGTCGGCGCCCTCAAGGCATCGCAAATCGCGGCCATGGGCACGAAAGACATTGTGGTGCTTTCCACCGCCCAGCTTGTTGCTCTCAGTACAGGTGCGGTTGCGAGCTTGACGACCAACCAGATCGCCGCCCTGAGCACGGCACAGGCCGAGGCACTGTCGGCCACGCAGGTAAAGGCGCTGAGCTCAACCCAGATTGCGGCCCTGGGGTCAGATGATTTAGCCACCTTCTCGACCGCCGATATGGCGGCGATCACCAGTCAAGCCATATTGGGCCTGAGCACGGGCCTTGTCGCCGCCCTTTCCACCGAACAGGTCGCGGCCCTGAGCACGAGCGCGATCGCTGGTCTGACGACCAGCCAGATCGTCGCCCTGAGCACGGCGCAGTTTGCCTCCTTGACGACGAGCCAGGTCGGCGCCCTCAAGGCATCGCAAATCGCGGTCCTGAACACGAACGACATCACGGTCCTTTCCACCGCGCAGGTTGCCACCCTGAGCAAGGCTGCGATCGCCGAGCTGTCGACCAGCCAGATCGTTGCCCTCAGCACTGCGCAGATTGCCGCCTTCACGACGACCCAGGTCGGCGCCCTCAAGGCGTTGCAAATCGCGGTGATGGACACCAACGACATCACGGTGCTTTCCACCGCGCAGGTTGCGGCCCTCGGCACTTCAGGCATTGCGGGTTTGACTTCCGGCCAGATCGCCGCCCTGAGCACGGCACAGGCCGAGGCATTGACGACGATCCAGGTCGCAGCACTTGGCTCGGCCCAAATTGCGGCCCTGGGAACGGACGACATAGCCACTTTCTCGACCGCCGATATGGCGGCGATCACCAGTCAAGCCATGCCGGGCCTGAGCACGGCCGTGATCGCCTCTCTCTCGACGGATCAGATCGAGGCGCTGAGCAAGGCCGGCATTGCGGGTCTGACGACCGACCAAGTCGCCACCTTGAGCACGGCGCAGGTTGGAGCATTGACGACAAGCCAGGCCGCAGTTTTAAGCTCCAGGCAGATCGCGGCTTTGGGTACGGCTATAGTTGCATCCCTGTCCACCGCGCAGGTTGCCGCCCTCAGCACATCAGGCATCACCGGGCTGACCTCCGACCAGATCGTCGCCCTCAGCACGACACAGACCGAGATCCTCTCTGCCGCACAGGTGAAGGCGCTGAGCTCAACCCAGATCGCGGCGCTCGGAACGGACGACATAGCCACCTTCTCGACCGCCGATATGGCGGCGATTACCGGCAAGGCGGTTACCGGCTTGAGCACGGGCCTTATCGCGGCGCTTTCCACCGCGCAGGTCGCGGCCCTCAGCACGAGCGCGATCGCGGGACTGGCGACCAGTCAGGTCGAGGCCCTCTCGACGGAACAGCTTGTTGCTCTGAACACGAGCGCTGTCATTGCCCTGACGACCGGTCAGATCGCCGCCTTGAGCACATCGCAGGTTGCCGCCTTGACGACGACCCAGCTTGGCGCCCTCAAGGCATCGCAAATCGCGGTCCTGGACACGGCCGACATCGCGGCGCTTTCCACCACGCAGGTTGCCGCCCTCAGCACATCAGGCATCACGGGTCTCACCTCCGATCAGATCGTCGCCCTGAGCACGGCGCAGGCCGAGGCACTCTCCACGTCACAGGTGAAGGCACTCAGCGCCACCCAGATCGCGGCGCTCGGAACGGACGACTTAGCCACCTTCTCGATTGCAGATATGGCAGCGATCACCAGTAAAGCGGTAACCGGCTTGAGCACAGCCGGCATTGCCGCACTCTCGACGGATCGGATCGCTGCTCTGAGCACGAGCGCGGTCGTTGCCCTGACGACCAGTCAGATCGCAGCGCTCGGCACATCGCAGATTGCCGCCTTGACGACGGAACAGGTTGCCGCCCTCAAGGCATCGCAAATCGCGGTCATGAACACCAAAGACATCACGGTGCTTTCTACCGCGCAGGTTGCCGCCCTCAGCACCTCAGGTGTCACGGGTCTGACTTCCGACCAGATCGTCGCCTTGAGCACGGCGCAGGCCGAGGCACTGTCCACCTCACAGGTGAAAGTGCTGAGCTCCACCCAGATTGCGGCGCTCGGAACGGACGACTTGGCCACCTTCTCGACCGCCGATATGGCGGCGATCACCAGCAAGGCGATGGCCGGCTTGAGCCCAGACGGCATTGCCGCACTCTCGACCGATCAGATCGCCGCCCTGAGCACGAGCGCGGTCGTTGCCCTGACGACCAGCCAGATCGCCGCCTTGAGCGCCAGCCAGGCTGGCGCGTTGACGACGACCCAGGTCGCGGTCCTCAGCTCAACCCAGCTCGGCGCTCTTGGGACGGATGACATAGCCACCTTCTCGACCGCCGATATCGCGACGATCAGCAGTAAAGCCATATCGGGCTTGAGCGCAGAACAGATCGCAGAGCTTTCCACCGCACAGGTTGCGGCCCTCAGCGCGAGCGCGGTTACTGGCCTGACGACCAGCCAGATCGCAGCCCTGAACACCAGTCAGGTTGCCGCCTTGAGCACCGCACGGGTTGCGGTGCTGAGTTCAACGCAAGTCGCGGCCCTGGGGGCGAATGTCGTCGCATCCCTTTCCACTGCACAGGTTGCGGCCCTCAGCGCCGCCGGCACGGCGGGTTTGACCACCGAACAAATCTCCGCCCTGAGCACGACGCAGGCGGAGGCATTGACGACGACCCAGGCTGCAGCGCTGAGTTCAACACAGTATTCCGCCTTGGGGACGGATGATATCGCGACTTTCTCGACTGCCGATATTGCGGCGATCGGCAGCAAAGCCATTTCGGGCTTGAGCACGGCCGTCATGGCAGCCCTCTCGACGGATCAGATCGCTGCCCTGAGCGCGGCTGGGGTTGCAGGTCTTTCGAGCAGCCAGATCGCGTCCCTGAAGCCGGCGCAAATTGCCGCCTTGACGACCGCGCGGGTTGCGGTGCTGAGTTCGGCGCAAGTGGCGGCTCTCGACAAGGACGCCGTTGCTTCCCTTTCCACTGCGCAGATCGCTGCCCTGAGCGCGGCCGGCATTACGGGTCTGACCACCGAACAGATCGACACCCTGAGCACGGCCCAGGCAGCGGCATTGACGACGACGCAGGTCGCAATGTTGAGCTCGACCCAGCTTGCGGCCCTGGATGCGAACGATATCGCCGCATTCTCGACCGCCGATATTGCGGCGCTCGGCAGCAAAGCCATATCGGGCTTGAGCACGGCCGTCGTAGCAGCCCTCTCGACGGATCAGATCGCCGCACTGAGCACGGCCAGCGTCACAGGCCTGACCACCAAACAGATCGACGCACTGAGCACCGGTCAAATTGATTCCCTGCTCACCAAGCAGGTTGCGGCGCTGAGTTCAACGCAAGTCGCCACCCTCGGTACGGATGTCGTCGCTTCCCTTTCCACCGCACAGATTGCCGCCCTGAGCACATCCGGTATTGCGGGTCTGACCACCGATCAGGTCGAGGCCTTGAGCACGGCGCAGGCAGAGGCATTGACGACGGCTCAGGTCGCCGCGCTGAGCTCGACCCAGGTGGGTGCTCTGGAACCCAATGACGTCGCCACTTTCTCGACCGCCGATATCGCGGCGATCACCAGTAAAGGCATGTCGGGCTTGAGCACGGCTGTCATAGCGGCGCTTTCGACGGATCAGATCGCCGTCTTGAGCGCGTCCGCGATCGCCGGGCTGACCACCAGCCAGATCGCCGCCCTCGGCACGTCGCAGGTTGCCGCCTTGACCACCGCGCGGGTTGGGGTGCTCAGCTCAGCGCAGGTGGCTGTTTTGAGCACCGATGTCATCGCCGCCCTTTCGACTGCGCAGGTTGCCGCTCTGAGCGCATCCGGCATTGCGGGTCTGACCACCGAACAGATCGCTGCCCTTTCCACTGCACAGGCGGAGGCGTTGACGACGACTCAGGTCGCAATGCTGAGCTCAACTCAGATTGCCGCCCTGCAGACGGAGGATCTGGCCACTTTCTCGACCAAGGATATCGCGGCGATCGGCTCGAGCGCCGTATCAGGCTTGTCCACGACCGCTATGGCTGCCCTCTCGACAGATCAAATCGCGGCCCTGAGCACGTCAGGCATTGCGGGTCTGACCACCGAACAGATCAATGCGCTGAATACCAGTCAGATCGACGCCCTGCTCACCAGGCAGATTGCAGCGCTGAGTTCGACGCAAGTCGCCACCTTGAGTACGGATCTTCTCGCCGCCCTTTCCACTGAGCAGATCGCAGCCCTGAGCACATCAGGCATCGCTGGCCTTTCCACCATACAGATTGCGGCGCTGAGCACCGCCCAGGCCGAGGCCTTGACGACCACGCAGGTCGGCGCTCTCAGTTCCAAACAAATCGCAGCTTTGAGTCCGGACGACATAGCCACGTTCTCGACCAAGGATATCGCGGCCATCAGTTCCGGTATCATATCAGGATTGTCCACCGCCGTTATCGCGGCCCTCTCGACGGATCAGGTCGCGGCCCTGAGCACATCAGGCATTGCGGGCCTTTCCACCAAACAGATCGTCGCTTTGAGCACAGCACAGCTTGACGCTTTGACCACCGGTCAGATCGGCGCCCTCAGTTCGACACAGCTTGCTGTGCTGGATGCCGACGACATAGCAACGTTCTCGACCAAGGATATCGCCGCCATCAGTTCGAGCGCCGTAGCGGGATTGTCTACCGCTATTATAGCAGTCCTCTCGACAGATCAGATCGCGGCCCTGAGCACATCAGGCATCGTACAGCTTTCCACCAAACAGATCGCCGCCTTGAGCACCGCACAGGCCGAGGCATTGACGACGACCCAGGTCGGGGCGCTGAGTTCGACACAGCTTGCGGCCCTGGATACGGACGATATAGCGACTTTCTCAACCAAGGATATCGCGGCGATCGGTTCGAGCGCCATAGCCGGATTGTCCACGACGGTTATCGCCGCGCTGTCCAGTGCTCAGATCGCTGCCCTGAGCACGGCTGGGATTGCCGGCCTTTCCACCAAACAGATCGCGGCCTTGGACGCCGGGCAAATCGATGACTTGCTGACCAAGCAGGTTGCCGCGCTCAACTCGGCGCAGATCGCCGCCCTGAGCACCGCTGCGGTCGCTTCCCTTTCCAGCACGCAAGTTGCCGCGCTCAGCACCTCCGGTATTGCGGGTCTGACCACCACGCAGATCGCTGCGCTCAGCACAGTTCAGGTTGGGGCCCTGACGACGACCCAGGTCGGGGCTCTCAGCTCCAAGCAGCTTGTCGCCCTGAGCACGGATGATATCGCGGCCCTGTCGACCACGCAGATTGCGGCGCTGAGCACGGCAGCCATCGCCGGTCTGACGACCACGCAGATTGCCGCATTGAGCACCGACCAGGCCGAGGCCCTGACGACGCCTCAGGTTGCCGTGCTGAGCTCGACCCAGATTGCGGCGCTCGGAACGGACGACCTCGAGACCTTCTCGACTGCCGATATCGCGGCGATCAGTTCGAGTGCCGTATCGGGATTGAGCGCGGACACGATAGCAGCCTTTTCGACGGACCAGATCGCGGCTCTGGGTACGGCTGGCATTGCGGGCCTTTCCACTGCGCAGATCGAGGCCTTGAGCACCGATCAGCTGGAGGCCCTGACCACCGCACAGGTCGGCGCGCTTGGTTCCAAGCAGATTGCTGTCTTGGCGACCGATGATCTCGCGGCCTTGTCGACCGCGCAGATCGCGGCTCTGAGCACATCAGGTATCGCGGGTCTAAGCAGCACGCAGATTGCCGCATTGAGTACCGATCAGGCCGAGGCTCTGACGACGGCCCAGGTCGCAGTCTTGAGCTCGACCCAAATCGCGGCGCTCGGAACGGACGATCTCGAGACCTTCTCGACCGCCGATATCGCAGCGATCAGCTCGAGCGCAATATCGGGATTGACCGCAGACACGATAGCAGCCTTTTCGACGGGCCAGATCGCGGCCCTGGGCACGGCTGGCATTGCGGGCCTTTCCACCGCGCAGATCGTTGCCTTGAGCACTGGCCAGCTTGAGGCCCTGACGACCGCTCAGGTCGGCGCGCTTGGTTCCAAGCAGCTTGCTGCCTTGAGTACCGATGATATCGCGGGACTGTCGACCGCGCAGATTGCGGCTCTGAGTGCCGCTGGCATCACAGGTCTGAGCAGCGCGCAGATTGCAGCACTCAGCACAGGTCAGGTTGAGGCCTTGACGACGACCCAGGTCGGGGCTCTCAGCTCCAAGCAGACCGCGGCGCTCGGAACGGACGATCTGGAGGCGTTCTCGACCGCCGATATCGCAGCAATCAGTTCGAGCGCACTATCAGGATTGTCCACAGCCGTTATCGCGGCTCTGTCGACCACGCAGATTGCGGCGCTGAGCACGGCTGGCATCGCCGGCCTCTCGACCACGCAGATTGCCGCATTGAGCACCGACCAGGCCAAGGCCCTGACGACGACCCAGGTTGCCGTGCTGAGCTCGAACCAGATCGCGGCGCTCGGAACGGACGATCTCGAGACCTTCTCGACCGCCGATATCGCGGCGATCAGCTCGACTGCCATATCGGGATTGTCCACGGACACGATAGCGGCCTTTTCGACGGGTCAGATCGCGGCCCTGGGCACATCAGGCATTGCCGGCCTTTCCACCGCACAGATCGAGGCTTTGAGCACCGATCAGCTTGAGGCCCTGACCACCGCTCAGGTCGGCGCGCTTGGTTCCACACAGGTTGCCGTATTGACCACGGATGATCTCGCGGCCTTGTCGACCGCGCAGATCGCGGCTCTCAGCGCAGCGAGCGTCGCCGGTCTGAGCAGCGCGCAGGTCGGTGCTTTGAGCATCGAGCAGGTTGAAGTGCTTTCAACCAGCCAGATTGCCGGGTTGAGTTCGGCCGGCATCGCGGGCCTCGCCACCGACGACCTGGCAACCTTCTCAACAGCCGATATCGCAGCGATCAGCTCGGCTGCCATACAGGGATTGTCCACCGACTTTATCGCCACGCTCTCCACGGCTCAAATTGCCGGCCTGGGCACGGCAAGCATTGCCGGCCTGATCAGCACTCAGGTCGCAGCCCTCAGTATCGAACAGGTTGAAGCGCTTTCCACCACCCAGATTGCAGCATTGAGTTCGGCTGGCGTCGCAGGCCTGACCACCGAGGATCTGGAAAGCTTCTCGACAAAAGAACTGGTGGCGATCAGCTCGAGCGCCATATCGGGATTGTCCACAGACGTTGTCGCCACGCTTTCCAGCGAGCAGGTCGCCGCTTTGACAAAGAGCCAGGTCGCCTCGCTGGGTTACAAGCAGGTGGCGGCCATGAGCGCCGATCAAATCGCGGCCTTGTCGACGGCGCAGATCAGTGCCCTGAATGCAGTCCAGCTCGCCGCACTGGACACGGACGACCTCGCTCTCTTCTCCACCGACGATGTCATCGCCTTGAGTTCAAGTGCGATTTCGGGACTGACCACCAGAGCCATCGCCGCCTTGACGACAGAACAGGCGGAGGCTTTGACCTCAAGCCAGGTCACCGGCCTGACTTCGGCCCAAGTCGCGGCACTGACCACCGAGGAGCTGGCAACCTTCTCGACCGCCGATATCGCATCGTTCAGCTCGACCGGTGTGGCCGGATTGTCCACAGACGACATTGTGAGCCTGTCGAGCGAACAACTGAATGCTCTCATGGAAACCCAGATGGGGAATCTGAGTTCGGACCAGATAGCGGCGGTCATTTCGGTTTATCTGAATGCCTGATCGCACGGCGGGAGCGCGAGCGAGTAGCGCAAGGATTTCGGCCATCGCAAGGGTCGCAGTCCCACGCCGTTTTCAAGAGGCGTCTGCCCGACATGTTTAGGGCAAGCTATCGCCGTTAGCTATCGTTAGCCTTTCGCAAATGGTAGCAATGCCGGCCGTCAATTCGTGGGATGTCCATGGTCACCAATGATGCATCAGCTCCAATTCCCGTTCCGTCGCTGGCTGGGATCCTGGAGCTCGCGCGCACCCAGCGCCTTTCATTCACGGACTTGTTTCAGTTCGCCGAAAGTCGCAGCGCCGTCGGGCAGAGACTCGAGGCGGCAGAGGTCTACAAAGTCTGGATCGCCTTCAACGAGACTCATCCTTTCCTGCATCTCGTCTATTTCAATTATTCGGTCACCCTGCGGCAGTTGGGCGACGTGGCAGGCTCGATCCATGCATTGCGCGCCTGCTTGAAGCTTAATCCGCGCTTTGGACCGGCACACATCAATCTTGGACGTGCGTTGGAAGACAGCGGCGTTGCCACGCAGGCCATTCTGCAATGGCAGAGTTTCGTGGAGATGACTGCGGAGAGCACAGCCGACGGGCTGCTGCATCGCCTGCTGGCGCTTCAGCACATCGGGCGCGTCATGGAAAACGCGGGTCTTCTGGAAGACGCGGAAACCGCATTGTGGCAGGCAATGGAACTGCGGCCCGACAAGACGGAAGCCGGGCAACATTGGAGCGCGCTCCGCCAGCGCCAGTGCAAGTGGCCGACGCTGGTGCCGTCCGACCATGTCTCCATGCGTCACCTGCTCGATTCCATGTCGCCGCTGGCGCTCGCCTGCTTTTCCGATGATCCATTGTTCCAGCTCGCCAAAGCCTACCGCTACAATAAGTCCTTCGTCGGACGTCCGGATACCAGCGGCTTCTCACGCAAGGTGCCGAAGCAGAAGACGGACGGCCAGCGCCTTCGCGTCGGCTATGTCTCCTCGGATCTGCGCGACCATGCAGTCGGCTTTGCGCTCAGAGAGGTGCTGGAGCTGCATGACAAGAAGAGCCTTGAAATCTACGCCTATTATTGTGGCGAGCCCGCTGCAGGAGATGCGACCCAGGCACGCATGAAAGCTGCCGTTGATTGTTGGCGCGATATTGCCGCGCTCAGCGATGCCGACGCTGCAAGGCAGATCGCCGACGACGACATCGACATTCTTGTCGATGTCAACGGCTACACCAAACATGCACGAACGAAAATCTTTGCCTACCGGCCAGCGCCTGTAGTGGTCAACTTTTGCGGTTATCCCGGCACCATGGGCAGCCCGTTCCATCACTACATCATCGCCGACGAACACATCATCCCGCCCGAGAACGAGATCTATTATTCGGAAAAGGTGCTGAGGATTGCCTGCAACCAGCCGATCGATCGCAAGAGGGTGATCGCCGAAAGGCCGTCACGAGCAGAAGCCGGACTGCCGGAAGACGCCTTCGTCTTTGCCTGCTTCAACGGCATGCAGAAAATCACGCAGGAAACCTTTGCCGACTGGATGAAAATTCTTCTTGCGACGACCGGCAGCGTGCTCTGGCTGCTCGCTGGAAACGACGATGTAGATCAACGCCTGCGCCAGGCAGCGGAGAAAGCCGGTGTCGCGCCGGAACGGCTCATCTTCGCGCCCAAGGCGCCGAATGCGAAGCATCTCGCCCGCATCGCGCTCGCCGACCTGTTCCTCGACACATTTCCCTATGGAGCGCATTCCACCGCCGCCGACGCCCTCACCATGGGGCTGCCTATCCTGACATTCCCCGGCAAGAGCTTTGCCGCACGTTTCTGCCATAGCATCGTTGCCGCCGCCGGCGTCCCGGAACTGATCTGCTCGGGGCCGCAGAGCTACATCGAAAGAGCCATTGGCTTTGCAAACGATCCCAAGAGCCTGAGAACGATCAGGGAATCCTTGCAGGCAAAACGGGAGACCTGCGCGTTGCGCGACATTCCGGCTCTTGCTTCCCGCCTCGAGGCGCTTTTCTGGCAAATGCAAGCAGAGTGCGAAGGCGGCGAAACACCGGTGCCGGACTTGCGCAACCTCGACATTTATTACGACATCGGGGTGGAACTCGTTCAGGACAATATCGCCTTTTCGGACGATCGGGGTTACAGGCAGGCTTACCGCAACAAGCTGGCCGAATGGCACGATTATGCGCCTTTCCCCTACGACAGCCGCCTGGCGGCGGAAGGGTTCACCGCCTCGACAACAGGCGCCAGCGGAAAGAGCTGATCGGCAATGCCGCGGATTGAAAAAATTGCCGTCGTCGGCGCGGGGCTTTCAGGTGCGGTCATCGGGCGTGAACTGGCCAAGGCAGGTCACGAGGTCGACGTCTTCGAAACGCGAAACCATATTGCCGGCAATTGCCACACGGAGCGCGACGCGGCGACCGGCGTCATGGTTCATGTCTACGGGCCGCACATTTTTCACACCGATGACAAGGACGTCTGGGACTATGTGAATGTCTTTCAGAATTTCCTGCCCTATAAGAACCGCGTCAAGACGACGAGTTCAGGGCAGGTTTATTCCCTGCCCATCAATCTTCACACGATCAATCAGTTTTTTGGCAAGGTGTTCAGGCCTGACGAGGCGCGTGCCTTCATCGACAGCTGCTCGGACAAAAGCATAAGCGATCCGAAGACCTTCGAGGATCAGGCGCTGCGCTTCGTCGGCAAGGACCTGTATGATGCCTTCTTCAAGGGATATACGCAGAAGCAATGGGGATGTTCGCCGGCCGAGCTTCCGGCTTCCATCCTGAAACGGCTTCCAGTCCGTTTCAACTACGACGACAATTATTTCTTCCACAAATACCAGGGCATGCCGGAGCACGGCTATACCGAGATGATCGGGCGAATTCTCGATCACACAAATATAACAGTCCATTTGGAAACGCGCTTCGATAGCGGTCTGCGCAAGAGCTTTGACCACATATTCTATTCCGGTCCGCTCGACGGCTATTTCGAATACGAATATGGCCGTCTGGGATATCGCACGCTGGATTTCGAGCGCTTTACCTATGAGGGCGACTACCAGGGCTGCGCGGTCATGAATTATGGGGATGTCGCCGTGCCCCATACGCGGGTGACGGAACACAAGCATTTTTCCCCATGGGAAGATCATGCCGGCTCGGTCTGTTATCGCGAGTTTTCCAGGGCCTGCGGTCCGGACGACATCCCCTACTATCCGATCCGCCTGATAAAGGAAAAGGAGCAGCTTGGCCAATATGTCAGGCGCGCCTTACAGGAGGCTTCCGTCACCTTCGTTGGCCGCCTCGGGACCTACCGCTATCTCGACATGGACGTGACTATTCGCGAAGCGTTGGACACCGCACGGCTTTATCTCTCCACTAGGCCCGGTGAGACGCCCATGCCTGCATTCTTGCATCCGCCGCTCCAGATGCCTTGATTGGCGCCGGAACGAGGGCGCGAACCCGCCTTTTGACACCCGGCCGAGTCCGGCGTTGAAGTCATTTCAAAAATTTGCAGCACGCTTTTTGGCAGGGATCGTCCCCAGTCATTCGAACCCGGTGCGCCGGGCGAGCGAGGGTGGCGATACGCGTTAACGAACGTCTTTTCCGGGCACGGAAGGCCTGTTCCACTCAACCCAGGAGTGGGCCAAGAAAGCCGCCGTTCTAGAATTATTTTCTCCGATCATGGGAGTCATTTGGTATCGATCGGAATAGTCATCTCCGTTTGCCGCTTATATAGTCCATCAAATTGATAGACTATAAACATGCCCGCCGCCGAATGTGCTTCGCAAGAGGGCCGATGTACGGGTGATCGCAATGGCCAAACAGGTGATCGAATATGCCGGCGTTCCGGTCGGCATCGTCGTTCCAGACAAGGACCTGCTGAAGTTCATCGCCGTGAAGTTTCATGTGCATGACCTCGACGGCCAGCACTTCGCCGCGCCATCGGATGTGCAGCGGGCAATCCACAAATTGATGTCGGCATCACAAGCCAGCATTCATCGCGCCGCCTGATCGGAGAAACACCATGAGCAGGCTACGCCAATTCTTCCGGCTCTCTGCGTTGCGCGACGATCTCGAAACGAGGTTGCTTGCTCGAGAGTATCGCTCCCTGCTTCTCGACGACCATTTCGAAGACGGCACGGATAGGGAACTCCAATCGACATGCGCGGAGCTCACCATCGAAATCTCTTCGCGCCAGTATCGGCACCGCCATTGAAAGCGCTCCCGCTGTTCACGCCATCCTGAACAGCGCCGTCCGCCCTCAAGAAGTGACTGTCAACACCATCATCGACCTGTCGACCGCTTCCAGTATCGATCGGCTGGCGTTGCGACCCAATCCCGAGCCGGGTTTTACCGGACCTCAAATTCCGGATCCGGCGGAACCTGCATGGCCAGCGCAAGATGATTTGTCTGCGCCCCAAGCCCGATGATCGTCAGCAGCTCGCCATGCTGAGCATCCGTCATGCCGCGCGAACGGGCCGCTGCGGTATGGGATTGAATACAGTACTGGCAAGCATTCGCCGTCGACACCGCTATGTAGATCATTTCACGTGTCAATGGATCGATCGCACCTTCCACGGTCATAACCGATTTCAGCGTTTCCCATACCCGCTTGAGGTTTGCGGGATCGTTCGCAAGCGCACGCCAGAAGTTGTTGATGAAGTCGGTCTTGCGCGTCGCCCTGATGTCGTCGAACACGGCTTGCACAGCTGGAATGGCCGCAGCCTCTTGGTCAGACAGGAGCTTGACTGTTGCCATCGAAAGTTCCTCCCCGGCGGCCCTCATGACCGGCCGCATACGTGATCTTTTCTTCGGTTGTTTCCGCAGGCGAGAATTCACCGACAACAGTGAGATATCGAAGGCAGCCGTTTCGGGGAAGTCGTCAAAATTAGAATTTTTTGTCTATAGATTTTATAGAATAACCTGTTCCCTAGCCCTGTCGATTTTAGCGATGAGATTTTCGATCGCCCGGTGGATGCACATCGGGTGCATGTGACTTGCCGTCTTCTTCCAAGATCAACCAGGAGATTTCCATGAGCAATCCAGTTCTCGTCAATCAGATCATTCCCGAGTCCGATGTCGTGCCGCTGACTGGCCGTGTCGGCGCCAAAATCAGGGGTATCCGCCTTGGCGGAGAGCTTTCGGACGCGACGGTGGCCGCCATCAACCAGCTTCTCCTGAAACACAAGGTCATCTTCTTCCGCGACCAAGAACACCTTGACGATTCCGAACAGGAAGCCTTCGCACGCCGCCTGGGCGACCTTGTACCGCATCCAACCCAGGGTCCGGTGGCCGGCACGGCTTCCATCCTCAATCTCGATTCCAGCCGCGGCGGCGGCAGGGCGGACCAGTGGCACACCGATGTCACCTTCGTGGATGCCTATCCTAAATTCTCGGTCCTTCGCGGCGTCGTCATTCCGGCGGCTGGAGGCGATACGATCTGGTCCAACACGCATGCCGCATATGAAAGTCTGCCGGCACCGCTCAAATTGCTGGCGGACAATTTATGGGCCGTTCACAGCAATGCCTATGACTACGCAGCCGTGCGCCCTCGCGCCACCGCTGAAGAGAAGAAGCATTTCGAGGAGGTTTTCACCTCGACCATCTACGAGACCGAGCATCCAGTCGTGCGTGTCCATCCCGAAACCGGCGAAAGATCGCTGCTGCTCGGCAATTTCGTTCAGCGTCTGGTCGGCCTGTCGAAGAGCGACTCCGCGAAACTCTACGAGGTGTTCCAGTCCTACGTGACCGCCCCGGAAAATACCGTGCGCTGGCGCTGGAGAGCCGGAGATGTCGCAATTTGGGATAACCGCGCGACCCAGCACCATGCGGTCAACGACTACGGCGACCAGCACCGGGTCGTGCGCCGCGCCACCGTCGATGGCGACGTCCCCGTCAGTGTCGACGGTCGCCACAGCGTTACCCACGTCAAGGCCGCCCGGCCGAAAGCAAAGGCCGCGTGAGCGCGGCCGGACAGCGGAACGACCAGAAATTCCCAAGCGCTTGCCCCGCTGATCGCCTCGCCTGGCTGCGCCTTCGGAAGCCATCGGAAGTCGGTTGCCGCATAATTCCTTAAATCGGGATCGATTGAAGGATAACATCATGCAGCCATTCAAAATGCGCCAGCGCGTCCGAAAAGACGCGCCGGCGTAAGATTTCAAGCCAGCGCACTATTGATGACATCGACTTGGAAGGGAGATTAGCAATGAGGCGTTTTGCGACACGCGTTGCCATGATTTTCGGGATGACATTCTTCTCGGCCGTTGCGGCCGCTGAGGCCGACGAGCCGGGGCTCTGGAAGGTTTACAACGACGCCTTCAAGGGCGCGAAATATGTGGATCTGACCCATACCATCACTCCGAAAATCCCCGTTTGGGCGGGCTTCGGCAATTCAACCTTCGCACCGGCAAAGGCGGGTGCGAATTTGGAAGGCTTCGCCAAGCAGGGCGACGTCTACACCTACGACAAGCATGGTTTCGAAGCGACGAGCTACCTGCTGACAACAGATCAGCTCGGAACGCAGCTCGATCCGCCCGCCCATTGGGCACCGGAATATGCCGCAATCGACGAGTTGCCGGCGACCTTTGCGGTGCGTCCGCTCGTCGTCATTTCCATCGAGGACAAGGTGAAGGCCGATCCCGGCTATCACCTGCAGGTCTCCGACATCAAGAATTTCGAGGCGAAACACGGAACGATTCCCGAAGGATCGGTTGTCTTCGTCCGCTCGGGCTGGTCGAAGACATGGCCGGACCCGGCGCTTTCGACCACCACGCCTTTTCCGGGCGTCAGCCTGGATGCGCTGAAATTCCTCCATCTCGAGCGCAAGATCCTGTTTCACGGCCACGAGCCGCTCGATACCGACACCACGCCCAACCTCGAGGGCGAACATTGGCTGATGCATAACGGCTTTGCGCAGGCGGAAGGCGTTGCCAATCTCGATCAGGTCCCGGAAACGGGTGCTTTGGTGGCGATCGGTTATCCGAAATTCGGTGGTGGACTTGGCGGCTATGCCCGCTATATCGCCATCTGCCCTCCGGATTGGCCGCATGGCGTGACCATCGGCTCGGTGCCGGAAGCGCCGCTCGCAAAATTTGACAAGCCGCTTCACTACGATGAAGCGGCAGGCATGCGCATTCGATAAATCGGGCGGCGACATCAAGTCCGCTCGGAGAGGTCATTGCCTTTTCGCACACGCCGATCATCCACATAAGGAGGATGTTCGCGTTTGGCGGCCGCCGATGGCACGACATCGAGCTCGATGACAATGATCGAGCTCGTTTTGTCGTGGGATCGATGAGCGGTTCGGAGGGCGTCACGGCAAACGGGCAGTCGGCAAGCAGGCACGGCCCAGATGGCGAGGCCCAATTTTCGAAGCAAACTCCTGATACGCCAAGGAAAATCGGAAGAGGAACACATCCATGACCGCTCAACCCGTTACCACCCGCATCGTTCTTGCATCGCGCCCATCCGGAAAGCCGGTGGCGGCGAATTTCCGGCTCGAGCGGGAGACGGTCCGGGATCTTGCCGAAGGCGAGGTTCTTCTTGAGACGCTTTATCTTTCCCTGGACCCTTACATGCGGGGCCGCATGGACGACGCCAAATCCTATGCCAAGCCGGTCGACGTCGGCGGCGTGATGGAAGGGGGCACGGTCGCGCGGATCGCACGCAGCCGCAACGCGGCGTTCAAGGCGGGGGATATCGTGCTTTCGCATTCCGGCTGGCAGAGCCATGCCATTTCAGATGGTGCGGACTTGCGGAAGCTCGATCCGCAAACCGCACCAATCACGACAGCACTCGGCATTCTCGGAATGCCCGGCTTCACGGCCTATGCCGGGCTTCGCAATATCGGCAAACCCAAAGAAAGCGAAACGCTTGTGGTCGCCGCAGCGAGCGGGGCGGTAGGCTCGGCAGTCGGACAGATGGCAAAGATTTACGGTGCGCGTGTCGTCGGAATCGCGGGCGGGCCGGAGAAATGTGACTACATACGCCAGGCGCTCGGCTTCGATGTCGCCATAGACCATCATGCAAGCGATTTTCCGGCACAACTTGCAGCCGCTTGTCCGAACGGCATCGATGTCTATTTCGAGAATGTCGGTGGCCACGTCTGGAGCGCGGTGTTTCCATTGCTGAACGACTTCGCGCGCATACCGGTCTGCGGGCTGATCGCGCATTATAACGAAGGATCCTCTGCCTTGAGCGGACATGATCAGCTTCCTGCGGTGATGCGCGCAATCCTGCGCAAAAGCCTCACCATCCGCGGTTTCATCCAGCGCGAATTCGCCGATCAGCGTCCTGACTTCTATCAGCAGGCCGGAGCGTGGATCTCCGAGGGACGGCTCAAATACAAGGAGGACATTGTTGACGGACTTGAAAACGCTCCGGAGGCTTTTCTTGGTCTTCTGGAAGGGAAGAATTTCGGAAAACTGATCGTGCGCGTCGCACCCTGAAACATCGCCTTGGCGTTTTCTATTTCGCGGCGCGGTTCTTTTTGCTCGTTGTCGCAACAGAACAAAAAAGCCAATCCCGGAGAAGCGGATGCCGGAGCACGTATATTCTATGAAAAATATAGAGACGCTTTAATTTAGCCTCATCCTATTCTGGAGGCTATGATGAAGATTACGAGACGCGCTTTCACGGCGGTGGTGGCAGGCGCCATCGCGACACCTTTGACGCATGTTCGACTGGCTGGCGCAGCTGACAAGGTCGTGCGTATCGGCTACCAGAAATATGGAACTCTGGTGCTTCTCAAAGGCAAAGGCACGCTGGAGAAGAAGCTTGAATCGGTCGGCTACACGGTTGAATGGACCGAGTTTCCAGGCGGCCCTCAACTGCTCGAGGCGCTGAACGCCGGTGCCGTCGATTTCGGATCGACCGGCGAAACGCCGCCGATCTTCGCCCAGGCCGCCAACGCTCCGCTCGTCTACATCGCGCACGAGCCCCCTGCCCCGCGCGGCGAAGCCATACTTGTCCCGAAGGACAGCCCCATCAAATCGGTCGCCGAGTTGAAGGGCAAGAAAGTCGCCTTCAACAAGGGCTCGAACGTGCATTACCTGCTCGTCAAGGCGCTCGAAGAAGCCGGCTTGACCTACGAGGACGTGGAAGCATCCTTCCTCGCCCCGGCCGACGGCCGCGCCGCCTTCGAAAAGGGCGCGGTCGATGCTTGGGTCATCTGGGACCCCTTCCAGGCAGCGGCGGAAGTCGCGGTCGAAGCACGAGAACTCAGAAACGGCGAGGGCATCGTTCCCAATCACCAGTTCTATCTCGGCACCAAGGCGCTGGTTGACGGCCACGCCGAGGCGATCGATGTTTTGATCGAGGCCATTTCCGAGATCGACGAATGGACCAAGTCCGATACCGCGGCTGCGGCGGCCGAGCTGTCACCGTCGGTCGGCATCCCCGAACCTGTGCTCGTCAAGGCGCTCGAGCGTCAGTCCTACGGGGTCAAGAGCCTGGATGACACCGTCGTCGCGCAGCAGCAGAACATCGCCGACACGTTTTTCAAACTGAAGCTCATTCCCAAGCAAGTGACAATTGCGGACGTCGTCCGCAAGAGCAAGGCGTGATCCCCATCTGAGATCCTGGTTCCAGCGGGAAGGTCTGGCCAACCTTCTCGTTAGGAGCCGCGGTGCGAGCCTGCCGAGTGTAGTAGACCTCCGGCAGTGAGACGTTATGCGTCATCATCCCTGGAGCCCGAAGGAACGGAACGACTGGTGCGGTTAGTTGGCGAGGCCCCCGCGCACTACGCCTTTTGGACGGACATCGCCGTGCTCCATCCGTCGCTACAATCCTCGCGCGAAATGACGGGGATGGGGGATGCGTCGGGGTTATCGCAATCCACAGAAGCGACCGGTGCTTCTCAAGTTTCCGGGTTTGGTCATCGGCGCGCTCGCGTTTGGTGCGGCCGGCGGGCTGGACCGCGAGCGACTTGCTGGCCTCATGGAGCGCTTCTGGCGGCTCTGGACAAGCGTGCAGGATCAAGGGCAACATCTCCATCAACACGGGCGAGCGTATCTTCCACGTGCCGGGGCAGCGACGCTACGCAGAGACGAAGATCAGCCCCCAGTTCGGGGAAAGATGGTTCTGCTCAGAATTCGAAGCGTGGGCCGCCGGCTGGCGGAAATCGAAATCGTGATGCTTCGGCGTGGGGCCGGAGAAGCTTTGGCGCGGGCATGCCGCAGAGACCGGGCCGCATCGACTTAACACGTTCTCGGGGAAACGATGGTGCTACGGATCGGGGACTAACCCAGCCCCGATCCGTCAATCCAAGTTGACGTGAGAATCCTCGATAAGCCTTTAACCGCGCTCGCACCGGCGCCCGTCGTGGGACACCGCGAAGTCGCAGCAGTATCGGCTGCTACTCTCCCGTTTGGGGGTTCCTTGCAATTCGTTCGCCGGTTTGGGGGTTTCTTGCCCCTTCGCCCTGCGCTTTCCCCGAGCCTGTCGGACCACTCTCTTTGGAGCCAGGCGCTTCGGCTCCGTTTTGCGGCCCGCCCAACCAATCATCAGTCTCGCCGGTACGCTGCTCATTCCATTTAAGCTGGCCCCGAAGATCTTGAGATACTGGCTCGGGAGGCTTTCCCCTGCCAGATGAGTTGGAAGGAGCGGCTTTGGAGGGGTCTTCAATTGCAACGCCGCCGGGATGGCCAGAATTCCATGCTCCTTGGACATTTCCCCCTGCGGAATGGGCTACGTTCTCGGCGGCTGGAATCTCGGAGGGGTCTTCAATTGCTACGTTCTCGGCGATAGGAAGGGACCAAGGCGGCATTTTGTCTAACGAGTTGGAAGGAGCGGCTTGGCTGGGGTCTTCGGGCGCAGCCGCGTATTCGGGGGGGTCTTGGATTGTCTTCTTGGCGGGAGGCGTCTTAGAGCTATCGGTCATCACGATCTCCACTGTTGCGCCTTGTTGGATTGGGTAAGGCGGACCAACGAAATTATCAGACCAACGAATTGAAAACTACCGTAGGATTTAATGGTAGATTTTACTGTCTTAGGTTGTAAACTTAGATCGACCGGCGAGAGCGGCGGAGAAGATTTCCCTCGAAGATCTCACAGAGGACATAGCGCCGCGGATTGCTGACCAGCCTGAATGCTCGCCCGCAGACGCTTTTACGTGCTATGATGGGCCTGCACGGCTCAATCTCGACGTCGGCAATATGGCAGATGGCCGAAAGCTACTTTGCCCCGGCGTAGAGAGTTTGCGCCCAGCACGGGTTCGAGCCCCGGAGCGCTGGGTGTGTTGCCTTTTTTGCTGATCCGAGGCGAGGAGGTTGTTCATGTCCACGAGTAGTGTCGACCGCCCGCTGCAACCCGGCGACCGGGCACCGAATGTTGTATTCGACGCGATCTCGCGCGAAGGCAAGATCGCGCTCGATGATTTTCGAGGCCGCAGCCCGTTACTGATCGGTTTGTTTCGAGGCCTACACTGTCCGTTCTGCCGGCGTCATCTCGCGGCGATGGCGCAACTCAACCCGGCCCTGAAGGAGAAAGGCATCGAATGTCTCGCAGTGGTCAAGACGCCAGTCGAGCGGGCGCGGCTCTACTTCCGCTACCATCCGCTACCCGACCTTCTTAGCGCATCCGACCCGGTGGGGGCTTCACATCGCGCCTTCGGTTTACCCATCCTCGAGTTCACGGAGAATGAAACCGAATGGCCGCACAAGCTCGGAATGGACGCGGTCATGACAATGCGGATCGATCTGCCGGGGGAGTTGCCCGTGCCGATGAACCCGGCTGCGGCGGGCGACTTTCTTGAGAAAAAGGACTGGTATCAAATTACGGCGGCCGACCGGGAGATTATGATCGCCGGTCACATGCCGCTTATCGGCGAGTTCCTGCTCGATCGGGAAGGCACTGTGCGCTGGAGTTTCACAGAAGCCGAAGAGGAAGGCCAAAATCTATGCCGGGCGCCGAGTCCCGAAGAATTGATGTCAGCAGCTTCCCAAGTCGCACATCTATAAGCTGCTGAAAACCTCGACGACCACCGTCCTCAGACGGTCGGCAGCCTTTACCAATACTCGGCGAACTCGCAGAGCTTCCCGTTGTTGACGATGATCAGCAGGTCGAAATCCGCCCGATAGCCCTTCGTTGTGAAGGGTTCATCCACCCAGCCAGCTTTGGCGTAGAAGCCAAACAGGATGATCTTCAGGATCCGGCCACTTCCAACACCGAGCCTAACTTTAACTGTTGGCGAAATGATGTAGGGCCAAGCAGAGGTCGGATACGCGCCTAAGCTCCTCGGCCGCGTGCATCTGCCTGTGGCTGATCGGGTCCGTATGACTGCCGCCGTCTACCGGCTCGCGGCCGTAGTCGATGGCGCTTCCCATAAGGCGCGGAACCTCGTCGCAGCTGCGAGCTGAGCGGCGTCGATCCGGCCGTGCGAGGCCAGCATCGTGATGTCGCTTTCCTTGATGTTGATGATCGCTGGGACCGTGCGTGGTTCGTCGCATCTGACGGATGGGCGCGGGAGAAGTACGAATTCTCAACGAGGGTGGGGCGAGGCTTCGGGGTGAATGCCATAGCGGGGCCGAATCGTCACTAAGGTGCCGCGGTTGTTACGGCCCCAGGATGGCCCCATTTTCGACTTGGAGCTCAGATATGCAGGGCACTTCCCAAAGCTTTCAGCGCCGCCTCCATCACCGCTTCGCTGCGGGTCGGATGCGCATGGATGGTGCCGGCGATGTCTTCCAGACGCGCACCCATCTCGATGGCCAGC
The DNA here is from genome assembly GCF_047532935.1 of Rhizobium sp. IY2. Taxonomy (NCBI): domain Bacteria; kingdom Pseudomonadati; phylum Pseudomonadota; class Alphaproteobacteria; order Hyphomicrobiales; family Rhizobiaceae; genus Rhizobium; species Rhizobium sp. IY2. The sequence continues at coordinate 385,882 of NZ_JBLKNU010000002.1, read as the reverse complement.
GCAAAAGCCGCCGAGAGCTCGGAGACCCCGGCGCCCACCGCCTGCAAGCCGAGCACGAGATTGGTGTCGGCGCGGGCCACCACGCGCACGAAGCCCTCTTCGGATAGCATCGTCATCGCCCGTCCGTTGGCGCTGAACGGAAACTGGCCGGTGCGGATCTCATAGCCTTGCGCCTTCGCCTCTGCCGGCGACAGGCCGGCGCTGACGATTTCCGGGTCGGTGAAGCAGATGGCGGGAATGCATCTTTTGTCCCAGGCCCGCTTCTTGCCTGCAATGATTTCCGCCACCATCTCGCCTTGTGCCATGGCCCGATGGGCAAGCATCGGCTCGCCGGTCACGTCGCCGATCGCATAGATGCCGCGCATCGACGTGCGGCAACGATCGTCGATCCTCAGGTAAGGGCCGGCACGATCGAGATCGAGCTCTTCGAGACCGGATCCTGCCGTTCTCGGGCGGCGGCCGACGGTGACGAGGATGCGGTCCGCCGGCAGGCTCTGCTGACGGCCATCCGGCGTTTCGACGATCAATGCGTCGCCATTGTCGGCAAGGCCGATCGCCTTGGCGCCGGTCAACACCCGGATACCGCCCTCGGTCAACTTGCGCATGACGGGCCGCACCAGCTCGGCATCATATTGCGGCAGCACCTGCGGCGTCGCCTCGACGACCGTCACATCAGATCCCATCTTGGAAAAGGCCGTCCCGAGCTCCAGCCCAATATAACCGCCGCCGACCACGACGAGTTTGTTCGGCAGCTCCGTCAGCGACAGCGCCTCTGTCGAGGACATGACGCGGCCGCCGAAAGGCAGATTGGCAAGCTCCACCGGATCGGACCCGGTGGCGATCACCACGGTCTCGGCCCGGATGATCTGCTGGCCGGTTTCCGTCTCCACCTCCACCGTCTTGCCGTCGCGGAAGCGGGCCCGACCGTGGACGATCTTGACCCGCGCCTTTTGCAGCAGTCCCGAAACACCGCCTGTGAGCCGGCCGACGATCCCGTCCTTCCAGGCAATCGTTCTGCCGAGATCGATCGAGGCGCCTTCGACGCGGATGCCCATCGGGTTCCTGCCAGCCAACATCTTTTGCGTCGCGTCGAATTCCTCGGCCGCATGGATCAGCGCTTTGGAGGGGATGCAGCCGACCGTCAGGCAGGTGCCACCCGGTTTACCGGCCTCGACGATGACGGTATCGATGCCGAGCTGTCCGGCGCGGATGGCGCAGACATAGCCGCCCGGACCGGCGCCGATGACGAGGAGCTTGCAGAGGATCTCTTTCATGGATCTCAGCCTTCGATGAAAATGAGCGCCGGCGTTTCGATCAGCGTGCGGATGCGCTGCACGAAGTTTGCCGCATCCCAGCCGTCGATGATGCGATGGTCGAAACTGGAGGAGAGGTTCATCATCTTGCGCGGCACGAATTGCGCGCCATCCCAGACCGGTCGCGTGGCGATCTTGTTGACGCCGATGATCGCCACCTCGGGATGATTGATGATGGGCGTCGAGACGATGCCGCCGAGCGAGCCGAGCGAGCTGATGGTGATGGTGGAGCCGGAAAGCTCATCGCGCGTCGCCGTCCCGGATCGTGCTGCTTCCGCCAGCCGATTCATCTCGGCGGCGCAATCCCAGATGCCGCGGGCTTCCGCATGCCGGACCACCGGCACGGTCAGGCCGGCCGGCGTCTGCGTGGCGATGCCGATATGGACGGCACCGTGGCGGGTGATGATGCCGGCATCGTCGTCGAAGGTGGCGTTGACGTCAGGCTGCTCGGAAATCGCCTTGACCAGTGCGCGCATCAGGAAGGGCAGAACAGTCAGCTTCGGGTGGCCTGGCCTGCGGTCGCCGTTCATGGTGGCGCGAAGCTCCTCAAGCGCGGTCATATCCACTTCCTCCACATAGGTGATGTGGGGGATGCGCGAGGCGGAAAGCACCATCTTCTCGGCGATGCGGCGGCGCAGGCCGGTCAGCTTGATCTCCTCGGTCGCCGTCTTCCTGGCAAAACCGTTCTTCACTGCTGCGGGAGCGGCTCCTGGGGTCAGGAATTGCTCGATATCCTCGCGCAGGATACGCCCGGCCGGTCCTGTCCCCTGCACCTGCCTGAGATCGACACCGCTTTCCCTGGCAAAAAGCCGCACCGAGGGCGCGGCAAGCGGCTTTTCCGCCGATGCAGCCGCCGGCACTGGCGCTGGCGCAGGAGTTGGCGCTGCCGGGGTAGGTTTTACAATTTCGGCCCTGGGGGCTTCGGCAATTGGCGCCTGCCCATTCACCACAGGCTGCGCCTCGCCGACATCTCCCGCCGTCTCGATCCGCACCAGCGGGGCCTTGACCGCGATCCGGTCTCCGACCTCGCCGGCAAGCCAGATGACGGTGCCATGGACGGGCGACGGAATTTCCACGGTGGCCTTGTCGGTCATGACGGCGGCGATCACCATGTCCTCGCGGACGGGATCGCCCGTCTTCACGTGCCATTCCACAATCTCGGCCTCGGCGACCCCTTCCCCGACATCGGGCATCTTGATGATGAATTCGCCCACGGCTCAGGCCTCCATGACTTCGGCAAGCGCCCGCCCGACACGGCCGGGACCGGGGAAATAGTCCCACTCCTGCGCGTGCGGATAGGGCGTGTCCCAGCCGGCGACACGTACGACCGGCGCTTCGAGATGATAGAAGCAATGTTCCTGCACCAGTGCTGCGACCTCGGCGCCGAAGCCCGACGTCAGGGTTGCCTCATGCACGACGACGCAGCGCCCGGTCTTCGTGACCGATTTGACGATCGCATCGAGATCGAGCGGCAGCAGGCTTCTCAAATCGATTACCTCGGCATCGATGCCGGCATCTTCGGCTGCGGCAAGCGCCACATGCACCATGGTGCCATAGGCAATCACGGTCACCGCCGATCCGACGCGCCGCACCTCGGCCTTGCCGATCGGGATGGTATAGTGGCCATCAGGCACCTCGCCGAGGTCATGCTTTGACCAGGGCGTCACCGGCTTCTCGTGATGGCCGTCGAAGGGACCGTTATAGAGCCGCTTCGGCTCCAGGAACATGACGGGATCGGGATCCTCGATCGCCGCGATCAGCAGGCCTTTGGCATCGTAGGGATTGGAAGGCACGATCACCTTCAGCCCGCAGACATGGGTAAAAAGCGCCTCCGGGCTCTGGCTGTGCGTCTGGCCGCCGAAGATACCGCCGCCGGTCGGCATGCGCACGACGATCGGGCAGGTGAAATCGCCGTTGGACCGGTAGCGGATGCGCGCCGCCTCCTGCGTCAGCTGGTCATAGGCCGGATACATGTAATCGGCGAACTGGATTTCGACACAGGGCTTCAGCCCGTAGGCGGCCATGCCGATCGCCGTGCCGACGATTCCGGATTCGCTGATCGGCGTATCGAAGCAGCGCGTTCTGCCGTATTTTGCCTGCAGGCCCTGCGTCGAGCGAAAGACGCCGCCGAAATAGCCGACGTCCTCGCCGAAAACGACGACATTGTCATCCTTCGCCATCGAGACGTCCATGGCGCTGCGCACCGCCTCGATCATCGTCATCCTGGCCATGTCAGTACCCCGCCTGCTGCCGCTGACGGCGGATATGCGGCGGCATCTCGGCATAGACGCCCTCGAAAATGTCGCGCACCGAGGGCCTGCCGCCGGCATGCAGGGTGCCGTGGGCCTCTGCCTGCCGCTGCGCCTCGATCACCTCATCCATGATTTCGGCTTCCGCCTGCACATGCCGCTCCTCCGACCAGACACCCTTGACGATCAGATGTTTCTTCAGCCGCAGCACGGGATCTCCGAGCGGCCAGGCCTCCGATTCCGTCTTCGGCCGGTAGGCGCTCGGATCGTCGGAGGTCGAGTGGGCGCCGACGCGGTAGGTCACATATTCGATCAGCGTCGGGCCGAGATTGCGCCGCGCGCGCTCGGCCGCCCAGCGGGCGACCGCATGGACGGCGAGATAATCGTTTCCATCGACACGCAGCGCCGGAATGCCGAAGCCTAGGCCGCGGGCGGCGAAGGTGCCGGAGCCGCCGCGGGCGATGCCCTGGAAGGTGGATATCGCCCACTGATTGTTGACGATGTTGAGGATGACCGGCGCCTTGTAGGTCGAGGCGAAGACCAGCGCCGAATGGAAATCCGATTCCGCCGTCGATCCGTCACCAATCCAGGCCGCGGCAATGCGGCTGTCGTTCTTGATCGCCGAGGCCATCGCCCAGCCGACGGCCTGCACATATTGGGTGGCGAGATTGCCCGAGATGGTGAAGAAGCCGTGCTCCTTGGAGGAATACATGATCGGCAGTTGCCGGCCGCGCAGGGGATCGCTCTCGTTCGAGTAGATCTGGTTCATCATCTCGACCATCGGATAGTCGTCCGCAATCAAGAGGCCCGCCTGGCGATAGGTCGGGAAATTCATGTCTCCCTTCTCGAGCGCCTTGCGGAAGGCGCAGCTGACGGCTTCTTCGCCGAGATGCTGCATATAGAAGGAGGTCTTGCCCTGCCGCTGCGCCATCAGCATGCGGGCGTCGAAGGCCCGCAGTTTCATCATGTTGCGAAGCCCGGTCAGCAGATCCTCATCGGAGAGCGACCCGGCCCAGGGGCCGACCGCCTCGCCGTCGCGGTTCAAAACACGGATGATGGAATAGGCAAGATCGCGGATGTCTTCCGACGCGACATCCACCTCCGGCCGCGGCACCGCGCCGGCCTTGGCAATCCTCACATTGGAAAAATCAGGCTGGCCGCCCGGGCGGACGGCGGGTTCGGGGACGTGCAGGCTCAAACGAGCAGAATCCACCATGTCGTTTCTTTCCTCCCTTGCCGGCCTCGCCCCTCTCCTCCGAGAGCCGGGCCGGATGTCGTTCTATAGATTGCGGGCGATCACCATGCGCTGCACGTCGCTCGTTCCTTCGTAGATCTGGCAGATGCGCACATCGCGGTAGATGCGCTCGACCGGATAGTCGGCCATGTAGCCATAACCGCCATGGATCTGGATCGCATCGGAGCAGACACGCTCGGCCATCTCGGAGGCAAAGAGCTTCGCCATCGAGGCTTCCGACAGACAGGGCAGCCCCGCCTCCCGGAGCGAGGCGGCATGAAAGACGAGCTGCCGCGCCGCCTCGATCCGCACCGCCATATCGGCAAGGCGGAAGGCCACGGCCTGGTGCTCAAAGATCGGTTTGCCGAAGGCCGTGCGCTCGCGGGCGTAGTCGCGCGCCGCCTCGAAGGCCGCCCGCGCCATGCCGACGGCCTGCGCCGCAATGCCGATCCGCCCGCCCTCGAGATTGGCGAGCGCGATGCGATAACCTTCACCTTCCGCACCGAGCCTCAGCTCGGCCGGGATGCGCATGTTGTTGAAGGCGATCTGGCAGGTATCGGTGGAATGCAGGCCGAGCTTCTCTTCGACGCGGATCACCTCGTAGCCCGGCGTCTTCGTCGGCACGATGAAGGCGGTAATGCCTTTCTTGCCGGCGTCGGGATCGGTGACGGCAAAGACGATGATGACATCGCCGTTCTTTCCCGAGGTGATGAATTGCTTGGAGCCGTCGAGCACATAGTGGTCATTGTCACGCCGCGCCCGGGTCTTCAGGTTCGAGGCATCGGAACCGGCCTGCGGCTCGGTCAGCGCAAAGCCGCCAATCCATTCGCCGTTGGCCAGTTTCGGCAGGAAACGCTGCCGCTGCTCCTCGGTGCCGAATTTCAGGATCGGCACACAGCCAACGGAACTATGCACGCTCATGATCGTCGAACAGGGTCCGTCGCCGGCAGCAATCTCCTCAAGTGCTGCGGCATAGGCGACCACGCCGGTATCCGAGCCGCCATAGGCTTCCGGCACCAGCATGCCGAGCAGCCCGAGTTCACCCATCTCCTTCAGTTCCTCGCGCGGAAAGAGATGCTCCCGGTCGCGTTTGGCTGCCCCCGGCGCCAGCCGGTCGCGGGCAAAGTCGCGGGCGAGATCTGAGATTTGCTGCTGGAGGTCGGAAAGGATCATCTGTTCTCTCCTCCTATTGCCGCTCGATGGCGACGGCGGTCGCCTCGCCGCCGCCGATGCAGAGCGCCGCCATGCCGCGCTTGAGACCGTAGCGCTCCAGCGCCGCAAGCAGCGTCACCAGGATCCGGGCCCCCGAAGCGCCGATCGGATGGCCGAGCGCGCAGGCGCCGCCATGCACATTGACCTTCTCATGCGGCAGGTTGAGATCGCGCATCGCCGCCATGGCGACGACGGCAAAGGCCTCGTTGATTTCGAAAAGATCGACCTTCGACAACGATAAGCCGGTGCGATCGGATAGTTTCTGCAGCGCCCCGATCGGTGCGGTGGCGAAAAGATTGGGCGCCTGCGAATGGCTGGCATGGCCAAGGATGGTGGCAAGCGGCTTGAGGCCGCGATGCTCCGCCTCGGAACGGCGCATCAGCACCAGGGCTGCCGCGCCATCGGAAATCGAACTGGAATTGGCGGCAGTCACCGTGCCGCCGTCACGGAAGGCCGGCTTTAGCGTCGGGATCTTGTCGAGCTTCGCCTTGCCGGGCTGTTCGTCGCGGCTCGCCACCCGCTCAGTCTTGCCGGATTTCACCGTGACCGGCACGATCTCGTTTTCGAAACAGCCTTCCGCGATCGCCTTCTGCGCCCGCGTCAGTGAGGCGATGGCGTAGTTGTCCTGCGCCTCGCGCGTGAACTGATAGGCCTCGGCGCAATCCTCCGCGAAGCTGCCCATCAAGCGCCCCTTGTCATAAGCATCCTCCAGCCCGTCGAGGAACATGTGATCCACGACACGCCCATGGCCGAGCCTGTAGCCGCCACGAGCCCTGTCAAGGAGATAGGGCGCATTGGTCATGCTTTCCATGCCGCCGGCGATCGCCACCGAAGCGCTGCCGGCGGCGATCAGGTCATGCGCCATCATCACGGCCTTCATGCCCGAGCCGCACATCTTGTTGACGGTGCTCGCCGCCGTCGCGAAAGGCAGGCCGGCATGGATCGCCGCCTGGCGCGCCGGCGCCTGGCCCTGCCCGGCCGGCAGGACACAACCGAAGACGACCTCCTCGATCGCCTCGGCCGCGATGCGGCTGCGCTCAAGCGCTGCGCGGATCGCCGTCGCTCCGAGCTCCGGCGCTGTCGCCTCCTTCAGTTCTCCTTGAAAGCTGCCGATCGGGGTGCGCGCTGCACCGACGATGACGATGGGGTCGTGCAAAACCATCTTTCCTCCTTGGGGCGACGCGTTCACCGCGCGCCCATCCGCAATGCGCCGTCGAGGCGGATGACCTCGCCGTTCAGCATGTTGTTTTCCAAGATATGGCGCACCAGCCCGGCAAATTCCGCCGGCCGGCCGAGCCGCGGTGGAAAGGGCACGCTCTTGCCGAGTGCGGCCTGAACCTCGGCGGGCATATCAGCCATCATCGGCGTCTCGAAAATGCCGGGCGCGATCGCGACGACGCGAATGCCGTGACGGGCAAGCTCGCGGGCGATCGGCAAGGTCATCGCCGCCACCCCACCCTTGGAGGCGGCATAGGCTGCCTGGCCGATCTGACCGTCGAAGGCGGCGACCGAGGCCGTATTGACGATGACGCCGCGTTCGCCTTCGGCATCCGGATCGGTCTTCTGGATCGCTGCGGCGGCAAGCCGGATCATGTTGAACGTACCGATGAGATTGATCCCGACCGTGCGGGCAAAACTCTCCAGCCGATGCGGCCCGTCGCGGCCGATCACCTTTTCGGCCGGTGCGACGCCGGCGCAATTCACCAAGCCGCGCAAGCCGCCGAAGGCTTCGACGGCAGCGGCAATCGCTGCTGCTCCCTGCTTCTCATCGGCCACGTCGGCCTTGACGAACTGTGCAGCGCTTGCAAATTCCCGGGCGACATGTTCGCCCGCTTCGGCATTGAGATCGGCGATCGTCACGCGCCCGCCTGCCTCGACAAGCGCGCGCACCGTGGCAGCACCGAGGCCGGAGCCACCGCCGGTGACGATGAAGCTTGCTCCATGGATCAACATGAATCTGTTCCTCCCTGCCGGCGGCGACCGCCTCCAAGCGCAACCGACGGGTACGATTCTATTCGCTCCACCTATTGCAAGCGATGACAGAAATGCTCCATTATTTCGGCCAGTTTTGCCATAGCGAGGGTGGGATGGCCGAGATTGAGCGACGCATGATCGCGCCGGGCTTCGTAGAGGAGGCGCTCGACAGCCTGCGGCGGCTCGGCAAACCGACGGCGCCGATCCTTGCCCGCGTGGGACTGCCGCCGCGGGTCGATCAACCGGTGTCGGCCGAGACCTATGGCGCGCTCTGGCTGGCCATCGCCGCCGAGCTCGACGACGAATTCTTCGGTATGGGCGGCCGACCGATGCGCAGCGGCAGCTTCACGCTGCTCTGCCATTGCGTACTGCATGCGCCGACGCTGGGTCATGCGCTTCGTCGGGCGCTGCGTTTCCTCGATATCGTGCTCGACGATCCCAGGGGACAGCTCGTCATCAGCGACGGTCTGGCCGAGGTCGAGCTTAGGGATGCCGGCGGCCCGCGTTCGGCCTTCGCCTACCGCACCTATTGGATCATCCTGCACGGCATCATCTGCTGGCTGGTCGGCCGGCGCATTCCGATCCGGCGCGTCGATTTCCGCTGCGCCGAGCCCAAACAGGGCGCCGACTACCGGCTTTTCTTCGGTGCGCCGGTGCGCTTCTCGCAAGCCATCAGCCGGCTGGGCTTTGACAGCACCCTGCTGGACCTGCCGATTTCACGCAGCGAACAGGCGCTCAAACAGTTCCTGCGCGGCGCGCCCGCCAATATTCTGGTGCGCTACCGCTATGATGCCGGCATCGCCGCAGCCGTGCGCCGCCGCTTGAACCAGGCAACACCTGCCATGTGGCGGAGCTTCGCCGAGCTCGCCGCTGATATGCGCATGCCGCCCTCCACGCTCCGCCACCGCCTGCACGACGAGGGACAAAGCTATGCCGCCATCAAGGATGACATCCGCCGGGATCTCGCCGTTGACCTGCTGCTGAACACGCCGAAGACCATTGGCGAGATCGCCGTGCAACTCGGCTATTCCGAACCGAGCGCCTTCTTCCGAGCCTTCCGGAAATGGATGGGCATGAGCCCTGAGACCTTTCGGCGGAAGGAAGTGGAGTCGCAGGAGCGCGAACGGTAGGCCGAAGTCCTCGATCACAGCGGCATCAAGGTAGAGAGGGCGTGCCGCCGCCCTCAGCATAAACCGACTTGGTGAGGGCGGCACGAGTGTAGCTATTTGAACCCGCCGCAACCCGCGCTACATATTTCAGCGGGAGGAGTGCCATGTTTGATTTTTCGCTCGGCGAAACTGCGGACGCGATCCGTGAAACGACGGCGCGGTTTGCCGCCGCTCATATTGCTCCGCTGGCTGCGGAGATCGACGAAAGCAACACGTTTCCACGCCAGCTCTGGCCCGAGATGGGCGCCCTCGGCCTGCACGGGATTACCGTGGAGGAAGAATTCGGCGGCGCCGGTCTCGGTTACCTCGATCATGTCGTCGCCATGGAGGAGATTTCCCGCGCCTCGGCTTCGGTGGGCTTGAGTTACGGCGCCCATTCCAATCTCTGCGTCAATCAGATCCGCCGGTGGGCGTCGGCGGAGCAGAAACGCCGCCATCTGCCGAAGCTGATCTCCGGCGAACATGTGGGTTCGCTTGCCATGTCGGAGGTGGGCTCAGGTTCCGATGTCGTCTCCATGCGCTTGCGGGCCGAGAAAAAAGGCGATCGCTATGTTCTGAACGGCACCAAATTCTGGATCACCAACGCGCCGCATGCCGATGTGCTGGTCGTCTATGCCAAGACCGATCCCGCAGCCGGCCCGAAAGGCATTTCCGCCTTCATCGTCGAAAAAGGCCTGCCCGGTTTCAGCGTCTCCAAGAAACTCTCCAAGCTCGGCATGCGCGGCAGCGATACCGCCGAACTGGTCTTTCAGGATTGCGAGGTGCCGGCCGAGGCGCTGATGGGCCGGGAGGGAGAAGGCGTGAAGATCCTGATGTCCGGCCTCGATTACGAGCGCGCAGTGCTCGCCGCCGGGCCGCTTGGCATCATGCAGGCCTGCCTCGACGTCGTGTTGCCCTATGTGCGCGATCGCAAACAGTTCGGCAAGCCGATCGGCGACTTCCAGCTGATGCAGGGCAAGATCGCCGACATGTATGTCGCGCTGAATTCGGCGCGCGCCTATGTCTATACCGTCGCCCGGGCCTGCGATGCCGGCCGCGCGACGCGCACGGATGCGGCCGCCGCGATCCTCTTTGCCAGCGAGAATGCCGTGAAGGTCTCGCTGGAAGCGATCCAGGCACTCGGCGGCGCCGGCTATACCAAGGAATGGCCGGTCGAACGCTTTTTGCGCGACGCCAAGCTCTACGATATCGGCGCCGGCACCAACGAGATCCGCCGCTACCTGATCGGCCGGGAGCTCATCGCATCATGACGGTGATTTCGACTGCGATCGATCGCGACAGCGACAGCTTCAAGGCCAATGCCAGCAAGAACAAGACCCTTATCGACGAGCTACACGAGCGTTCGGCGAAAGCGCGCGAGGGTGGATCGCAGGCAGCGCGCGAGCGCCATACCGGCAAGGGCAAGCTCCTGCCGCGCGACCGGATCCAGCTGCTCATCGATGCCGGCAGCCCGTTCCTGGAGATCGGCACGCTGGCGGCCAACGGCATGTATGATGATGAGGCGCCCGGCGCCGGCATCATAACAGGCATCGGCCGTGTTTGCGGCCGCGAGGTGATGATCGTCGCCAATGACGCGACGGTGAAGGGCGGCGCCTATTACCCCCTGACGGTGAAGAAACATCTGCGGGCGCAGGAGATTGCTCTGCAGAACCGGCTGCCATGCCTCTATCTGGTCGATAGCGGTGGCGCCAATCTCCCGCATCAGGCCGACGTCTTTCCCGACCGCGACCATTTCGGCGCGATCTTCTACAACCAGGCCCAGATGTCGGCCGAGGGAATCCCACAGATCGCCTGCGTCTTGGGAAGCTGCACCGCCGGCGGCGCCTATGTGCCCGCCATGTCCGACGAGACGGTCATCGTGCGCAATCAGGGCACGATCTTCCTCGCCGGTCCGCCGCTGGTGAAGGCCGCGACCGGCGAGATCATCTCGGCCGAAGAGCTCGGCGGCGCCGAGACCCATGGCCGCCGCTCCGGCGTCGTCGATCATGTCGCCGAGAATGATGAACATGCGCTGCTGCTCGTGCGCGATATCGCAGCCACCCTCAACAGTGTGAAATCAGTCGATATCGACCTCCAGCCGCCGCGACCGCCGAAACTCGATCCCGAAGATCTCTGCGGTCTCATTCCGGATGATGTGCGCTCACCCTACGACGTGCGTGAGGTCATCGGACGGATCGTCGATGGCTCGGAACTGCACGAGTTCAAGCCGCTCTACGGCACCACGCTGGTCTGCGGCTTCGCCCGCATCTGGGGCATGCCGGTCGCCGTCATCGCCAACAACGGCGTTCTCTTCTCCGAAAGTGCGCTGAAAGGAGCCCATTTCATCGAGCTCGCCTGCCAGCGCCGCGTCCCCTTGCTCTTCTTGCAGAATATTTCCGGCTTCATGGTCGGCGGCCGCTATGAGGCTGGCGGGATCGCCAAGGATGGGGCCAAGCTGGTGACGGCCGTTGCAACCGCCACCGTGCCGAAGGTCACGGTCATCATCGGCGGCAGTTTCGGTGCCGGCAATTACGGCATGTGCGGCCGCGCCTATCGCCCGCGTTTCCTCTTCACCTGGCCGAACAGCCGCATCAGCGTCATGGGCGGCGAACAGGCCGCCTCCGTGCTTGCCACCATTCGCCGAGATTCCATGGAGGCGCGCGGTGAGAATTGGCCCATGGAAGAGGAGGAAGCCTTCAAGGCGCCGATCCGCGCCGGCTACGAGGCCGAGGGCAATCCCTATTATGCCACCGCCCGCCTTTGGGACGACGGCATCATCGATCCATGCCAGACGCGCGATGTGCTGGGCCTTGCCTTTTCCGCCTGCCTGAATGCGCCGATCCCAAAAGGGCCGCGCTTCGGCCTGTTCAGGATGTGAGGCGTCGATGATGGAAAGCCTGCTCATTGCCAACCGGGGCGAAATCGCCCGCCGCATCATCCGCACGGCCAGGATGCTCGGAATCCGCACCATTGCGGTCTATTCTGAAGCCGATGCCGGCCTGCCCTTTGTCAGGGAGGCGGACGAGGCGATCGCCATCGGGCCTTCGCCGGCCCGCGAAAGCTATCTCTCGCCGCAGCGCATCCTGGAGGCTGCCCGCAAGAGCGGCGCCGCTGCGATCCATCCGGGCTACGGCTTCCTGTCGGAAAATGCCGATTTTGCCGAGGCGGTGGAGAAGGCCGGCATCGTCTGGGTCGGCGCGCCGCCCGCTGCCATCCGGGCGATGGGGCTCAAGGATGCCGCCAAGGAATTGATGCAGGCAGCCGGCGTGCCCGTGACCCCCGGTTATCTCGGATCGGACCAGGGCGAAGAGAGGCTGGCGGCGGAAGCCGAGGCCATCGGTTATCCCGTACTCATCAAGGCGGTTGCCGGCGGCGGCGGCAAAGGCATGCGCCGCGTCGACCGCGCGCAGGATTTCGCCGAACGTCTCGCCTCCTGCCGCCGTGAGGCGGCCGCCGCTTTCGGCGACGACCGCGTTCTGATCGAACGCTATATCGCCAATCCGCGCCATATCGAGGTGCAGGTTTTCGCCGACAAGCTCGGCAATTGCGTGCATCTCTTCGAACGCGATTGTTCGCTGCAACGCCGTCATCAGAAGGTGATCGAGGAGGCCCCTGCCCCCGGCCTCGATGCCGCCACCCGGGCGGTGATCTGCGAGGCAGCGGTCAAGGCCGCAAGAGCGGTCAACTATGTCGGCGCCGGCACCATCGAATTCATCGCCGATGCCTCCCAGGGCCTGCATCCTGACCGTATCTGGTTCATGGAGATGAATACGAGGCTGCAGGTAGAACACCCCGTCACCGAGGCGATTACTGGCGAGGATCTGGTGCTCTGGCAGTTGAAGGTCGCGAGCGGCGAGCCCTTGCCGAAAAGCCAGGACGAGATCGCCATGAATGGCTGGGCCTTCGAAGCCCGGCTCTATGCCGAAAATCCGGCCGCCGGTTATCTGCCTTCGACCGGCCGGCTCGACCATCTGCGCCTGCCGCAGTCCGTCCGCGTCGACAGCGGCGTCAAACAGGGCGATGAGATTACCGCCTTCTACGATCCGATGATCGCCAAGATCATCGCGCATGGACCGGACCGCGAGGCAGCCCTTTCGAAACTTGCAGCCGCCTGCGCCGGCATCGAGGTCTGGCCGGTCAGATCCAATGCCGGCCTGCTTGCCCGCATCGCCGTCGATCCGGATTTTCGCGCCGCTCGGATCGATACCGGCTTCCTCGACCGCCATGGCGATAGCCTTGTGGCGACGGAGCCGAGCGAAATCGCGATCGACACCGCAGCCGCCGTGCTTTCAAGAAATACCGATGATGATCCCTGGGCCGCGCTTGCCGGATTCCGCATCGCCGGCGCGGATGACAATCGAGTGCGCATCCGTATCGGCGATCACCTCTTCTGGGGGCAATCACGTCGGAAGCCTGAGGCAAATATCGTCACGATTGGTGAAACGACCGTGCTTTTCGACGCCGGCAATACCTGGCCGATCAGCCTGCCCGTCGCAAGCGAAATCGAGGCGAGCCAGGGTGCGGGCGATGGCGCGATCCTTTCGCCGATGCCCGGCCTCGTGATATCGGTGGATGTCGCCGAAGGCGATCATGTCGCCAAGGGGGAGCGTCTGCTGACGGTCGAAGCGATGAAAATGGAGCATTCGCTGCGCGCGCCTTTCGACGGCATCATCGGAAAACTGCAGGTTTCCACCGGCGCCAGGGTCTCGGAGAACCAGCTGGTCGTCACCGTCACGAAGGAGCAGGATTGATGGCCGGCCGCTATTTCGACGAATGGACGCTCGGCGACCGCATCGCCCACGAGATCCGCCGCACGGTCACCGAGACCGACAACCTGCTGTTTACGACGCTTTCCCACAATCCGCAGCCGCTGCATCTCGATGCCGATTATGCGGCCGGCACCGAATTCGGCCGGATCGTCGTCAACGGCACCTTCACCTTTGCGCTCACCGTCGGTCTTTCGGTCGGCGACACCACGCTCGGCACGCTCGTCGCCAATCTCGGTTACGACAAGGTGACGATGCCGAAGCCGGTCTTCATCGGCGACACGCTGCGGGTGGAAACGGAGGTGACGGAACTGCGCCGCTCGAACTCCCGCCCCGACGCCGGCATCGTCACCTTCCGGCACATCACCCTGAACCAGCGCAGCGAGATCGTCTGCCAGTGCCTGCGCACCGTCATGCTGAAGGTAAAGCCGTCATGAGACTTCGCTCGCTGCTCTTCGTGCCCGGCGATCGGCCGGAGCGTTTCGAGAAAGCACTCGCCTCGGGCGCCGATGCCGTCATTCTCGATCTCGAAGATTCGGTTGCACCCGCCAACAAGCCACGCGCCCGCCAGGCCGTCCAAGAATTCGTCCTGCGCCAGACCGGCGAAACCAATCTCCTGATCCGCATCAATCCCCTCGCCTCCCCGGAGTTCGAAAACGACCTTGCCGCTCTGAGTGGCCTCCATCCTTTCGCGATCATGCTGCCGAAGGCCGAGGGGGCGGCTTCGGTGCTGAAGCTCGCAGGCTCACTTGCACCTGAAATCCCCATCTTGCCGATCGCAACCGAAACGCCGTCCGCCATCTTCGAGATCGGCAGCTACCGGGACGTCGCGACCAGCCTCTGCGGCCTGACCTGGGGTGCTGAAGATCTGCCCGCCGCGATCGGGGCTGCGACAGCGCGGCGGACGGATGGCCGTTACACGCCGCCTTACGAGCTTGCCCGCTCGCTGACGCTATTTGCCGCCCATGCCGCCGCCGTTCCGGCCATCGACACCGTCTATCCCGATTTCCACGATCATAGCGGTCTCAGGGCCTATGTCGGCCGCGCCCGGCGCGACGGCTTTTCCGGCATGATGGCCATCCATCCGAGCCAAGTCGAAACGATCAACCACGCCTTTACGCCGGATGCATCCGAGATCGCTTGGGCGGAGAAAGTCGCCGTCGCCTTTGCCGCCAGGCCCGACGCCGGTGTCATCCAGCTTGACGGGCGCATGCTGGATCTGCCGCATCTCAAGCTCGCGCTCCGCATCCTGGAGATATCAGGACGATAGTCAGGCAACACGTCTGACCGCCTTCAGCCGATCAGCCCGACTTCGCCACTCGCTTCGAGGCGACAGGCTCTTCTTGGGTGAGGTAACCGGCGCCGACGGCGACATAGAGATCCACATAGTCCTTGGCAACCTGCTGCACGGTAGCGGTAAGGCTTGCCTCAGCATCGGAGACCGACCGCTGGGCGTCGAGGACATCGAGCAACGACGAGGCGCCGTCCTTGTAGCTTGCGGTCGACAGTGCCAGCGATTCCTCCGCCGTCTGCACCTGCCTGCGCAACGGCGCCAGTGTCTGCGTGTCGCGGCGAACCGCCGACAGCGCGTTTTCCACCTCTTCGACCCCGTTCAGCACCGCCGCTTTCCAGGCGAGATACTGCGCCCTGGCATCCGATTTCTCGATATCGACATTCGCGCGCAATTTGCCGCCGTCGAAGATCGGCAAGTTGAGCGTCGGCCCGAAGGACCAGCTGGTGAGGCTCGAGCCGCTGGCGCCCGAGGATTTGACCCAGCTCGGCGAGATCGAACCGGAGAGCGAGATCGACGGATAAAGCTGGGCTTCGGCAGCACCGATATCGGCGACGGCCGCCGCCAGCTCGCGTTCGGCCTTTCTTATATCAGGACGGTTGCGGATGAGATCGGCCGGAATGCCGGCGCGAATATCGCCGCGGAAAACCGGCTGACCGGCGCTTTTCTGCAGCTCGTCCATCAACGAGGCCGCCGGCATCCCGAGCAGCGTGGCAATGTGATGGGCCGATTCGGTGAAGCTCTGTTCGAGGCCGGGAATGTCGGACTTTGTCGACTGTACCAGGCCCTCGGCCTGAACGACGTCGAGGCGGGAGGCCGCACCTGCCTTGAGCTGCAGCTGCGTGAGTTCGTAAGTTTGCTGGCGGGATTTCAAGCTCGCCTGTGCAAGCGCGATGCGCTCCTGGTAATAGCGGGCGTCGATATAACTCTCGACCAGGTCTTTCAGGAAGGTGAGCTTTGCATTGTCGGCCGTCGCATAGGCGGCTCCCAGCGAGGCGATGGCACTCTCCTTGGAGCGAAGGTACTGGCCGAAGATGTCGAGCAGCCAGGAAAGGCTGGCCTCACCGCCTGTGGTATTCGTGGTGCCGACCGTCGTGCGCAGCCGCCCCTTTTCACCGGATACCGTGTGCGATGCGTCGACACTGAGGCTCGGCAGACCGCCGGCGCCGGCAACCGTGACATTGGCGGCAGCCGAATTGATGCTCTCGAGCGCCTGCAGCACATCGAGGTTTTCGCTGAGGCCATAGGCCACCAAGCCGTCGAGCCGCTTGTCGCGATAGGCCTTCCACCACTCAGCCGTCACGACATTGCCGTTGCTTTTGGTGGTGCCCTCTTCGAATTTGGCGGGAAGCCGCATCTCAGGGGGAACGTGATCCGGACCGCTGACGCAGCCTGCGAGCAGCAGCGTGAAGGCGGATGCGGCGTAGCGGAGGGATGATAGTCTGGTGCGGAGCGACGGACTCACTGGCAAGCTTTCTGAACCGGGATCGGAGATCCAGGCTTAGCGAGGCCAGCGTTAATGGCGGTAAAGAAACTGTAAAGTTAGGTAAAATCCCGCGATGCTTGATCGTCAGCCGAACCATAGGGCGTCGGCCGTCTCGGAAGTTCCAGCGTGATCGCCAGGCCTCCGGCGTCAGGCAACGACGCATGCGCACGCCCGCCATGGCGCTCGATGGCCTGCCGGGTGATGGCAAGACCCAGGCCGTATCCGCCTCTTGGCACCGCCTCTTTCCCGCGTGAGAACGGCTGGAAGATGCGTTCGAGTTCGTCGCGCCTCACACCTGGCCCCCGATCGGTGACGCAGATTTTGAGGCGCTCGGCCGCCGCCTCGCAAGACACGGATATGTGCGAATGTTCGGCCGTGTATTTGACAGCGTTGCGCACGACGTTTTCGAGTGCCCGGTAGAGCAGCTCGCCTTCGACCTCGGCGCGGAAGCTGCCGTCGACGCTTGTCGTGATCGACACATCTCGTGCCTGGGCTTCGAATGCGGCGTCGCCAAGGATTTCATTCAGCAGTTCGATGACATCCAGGGCCTGGGTCTTCAGCGGCAGGCCGGAGCCGGCGGTGAGCCTGGCAAGGGTCAGAACTTCGCCGACCAGCGCGTCGAGCCGTTCAACCTCCCGGTCCATTCGGTCCAGCATGGCGCCGAGTTTGGCCGGGCTCTGCCGAAGAACGCCGACGGCAGCCTGCAGGCGGGACAGGGGCGAACGCAATTCATGGGAGACATCATGGAACAACCGCTGCTGCGCATCCTGAAGCTCCTGAAGCCGCGCGGCGGTGGAATCGAAGTCATGCGCCAGCGCAGTGACTTCATCCTTTCGGCCGGCCATCTGGTCGCCGATACGGAAGTCGAAGCGGCCATGGGCGAGCGCGCTCAGGCCGTCGCGCAGATGCACGACGGGTCGAATGAGATAGCGGGCGAGTGCTGCGGCAGCGACCGTACTCGAAACGAAAATCGAAAGCCAAGGCACCAGCAGCGCCAGGTTATCCACTACGTTGAGAAGGAAGTTCGCTTCCGGCGCCACGGAGATCCGGTAGCAAATTCCGTCCTTCAGAATGGACTTCGTCTCTGCCCTACCTTCGTCTTCGCACGCAGGCGACCCCATGGTTTTCGAAAGCGTCAGGCCCAACGGCACCGTATCTTCACTTGAGCGGATGAAGCGCTCTGCGGCGTCCTCCCCATCCCTTGCGAGGACGTTCGCGGTCAGCTTCAGAATGATCGCTCGCTCCTGGTATTCCCGATCGCGGCCAGGCGGCGGGATCTGAAAGAGGTTGACGATCACGATGATAACAGTGAGCGTCATTGCAAGCGTCAACCAGATCGTCGCGAAGAATTTCCAGAAAAGCCTAGGCATGGTCAGTCCACGAGAAGTTGATAGCCCTGGCCGCGAACGGACTGGATCCAGGATTGCCCGTCCTCCCTCAGTCCGAGCTTCTGGCGCACGCTGCTGATATGGACGTCGATACGGCGATCGAACGGGGTCAGCGGCTTGCCGAAGGCCCGTTTCGAGATGTCCTGCTTCGACACGAGCTGGCCGGCGCTGCGGGCAAGCACTTCGAGCAGGCTGAACTCGGTGCCGGTCAGCTCCAGGCTTTCTCCGCGCCATTCGGCGATCCTGCTGCCCGGATGAATCACGAGCTGCCCCGCCCTGATCGTGTCGGTCGACGCGCCGGCTGCCGGCTGCCCCGCCCGGCGCAGGATGGCGCGCAGCCGCGCCGCCAGTTCACCCGGCGAGCATGGCTTCGGCACATAGTCGTCGGCACCGAGATTGAGGCCCGATATCCTGTCCACGTCATCGCCCCTTGCGGTCAGCATCAGCACCGGAACCTGGCTGAGCTTCCTGATCCTCTGCAGAACCTCGATCCCGTTCATCCGAGGCATCATGATGTCGAGCACGATGATATCGACCGTATTGCCGGCAGCAGCGGCAATGGCAGCGCGACCGTCCGTATCCGTTACGACGTCATATCCCTCTTCAACGAGATATTCCTGCAGAAGCGTCGTCAGCTCGGCATCGTCGTCGATGAGGAGAACCTTGTTCATTCACTTCGTCCGTCATTAATTCGATGAAGCCATACAGCACAAACATCGTCGCGTGAGCGAGTTTTACCTATCTTAACACTAACTTGACCGCACTTAACGTTCGCCCCGTTACTTATCCTGCCATGACATGGACGCGCGCCGAGGCCGGTTGCCGCGCATGAGTGGCAATCATCCGCCAAGTTGGCGCGGATCGGGAAAGGGCAGCGATGCCTTTGACCACAAGGAGTGCATCGTTGAGAAAACCATCTGGAATATTCGCCACCGCTCTTATTGCGGCAGCGCTTCTGCTGCCGCTGCGCAGTGCCGTGGCGGATCAAGCCGCCGCCCCCGCCCTGACCGTCTCGCTGGCGGCGCCGGCTGAGCGGGACTGGCCGGAAACCGTTCCGGCAAGCGGCTGGCTGAAACCCTGGCAGGAAGCCATCATCGCTTCCGAGACGAGCGGACTTCGCATCACCGAAATCCTGGCTGATGTCGGCTCCGTGGTTAAGAAGGGGCAGACCCTCGTCCTGATGTCGCAGGACAGTGTGCAGGCCGATCTTCGCAAGCAGGAGGCGGCCGTCGTGACCGCGAAGGCAAACCTGACAAAGGCAAAGGCCAATGCCGATCGCGCTCGCCAGCTTCAACCCTCCGGCGCCCTCTCCGACGAGAAGATCGTCGAATATCTTGCCGACGAACAGACCGCGGCGGCAAGTCTTCAATCCGAAGAGGCAGCGCTCGACAGCCAGAAGATCAAGCTCGACCAGACAACCGTCACGGCCGTCGACGACGGTCTGATAACCTCGCGCTCGGCCGAGCTCGGCGCCGTCGTTTCCTCCGGCAGCGAATTGTTTCGCATGGTCCGCCAGCAGCGGGTCGAATGGCAGGCCGAGGTTTCCGCCCGCTACCTCTCGCGCATTTCGGAAGGATTGCGCGTCGACATCGACGGGCCTAACGGACGCCGCATCCAGGGCAAGGTGAGGCTCGTCGGACCTTCGATCGACACCAATACAAGCCGGGCGATCGTCTATGTCACCCTTCCCCAGGACGTTCAGCCGCGCACCGGTCTTTATGTCACCGGCACCGTCGAACTCAGGACCACGCCGGCGCTGACGGTTCCCGAGACCGCGATCGTTTTCCGTGACGGGATCAACTACGTCTTTGCGGTCGGCGAGGACAAGCGGGTAAAACGGGTGCGGGTCGACACCGGGCGCCGCAATGACGGCGAAGTCGAGATCATCTCGGGCATTGATAAATCGGCGAGAGTGGTGACGTCGGGCGGAGCGTTTCTGTCGGACAACGATCTCGTGAAAGTCGCGGGAGAAGGCTGATGAACTTTTCCGCATTTTCAATCCGCAATCCCGTACCGGCGATCCTGCTCTTTGCGATGCTTGCCGTCGGCGGCCTGCTGGCCTTCAAGCATCTGGCGGTGCAGAACTTCCCTGATATGGATCTCCCGACCATCAAAGTGACTGCCACGCTCGACGGCGCCGCACCTTCGCAGCTGGAAACCGAGGTCGCCCGCACGATCGAGGACAATCTTGCCTCGCTGAGCTATCTCGACCACATCACGACGACGATTACCGACGGCTCGGTGTCGATCAGCGTCTCCTTCAAACTGGAGAAGGACAGCGAGACCGCCTTGAACGAAGTCCGCAATGCCGTGGACAGCGCAAAGTCGGATCTGCCGGCGCAGATGCAGACGCCGAGCGTCAGCAAAGTCACCGTGCAGAATTCGGCGCTGGTCACCTATGCTGTCCGGTCTTCCGTCCTCAACGAAACCGAGCTCTCCTGGTTCATCGACAACGATCTGACCAAGGCGCTGCTCTCGGTGCCGGGCGTTGGACAGGTCAATCGCATCGGCGGTGTCGATCGCGAGGTTCACGTCGACCTCGATCCGACGACGATGGCCGCATTCGGCGTCACGGCGACCACTGTGTCAGCGCAGTTGAAATCGGTTCAGGCCGATACCTCGGGTGGCCTCGGAGAGATTGGCGGCACCCGTCAGACCTTGCGCACGCTCGGCGCCGTTGCCTCGGTCGACGCGCTGAAGGAACTGCGAATTCCCCTGGCCAACGGGCAGCAGGTTCGCCTCGACGACGTCGCATCCGTCACCGACAGCTTCGCGGAGCGATCTTCGATGGCCTATCTCGACGGCAAACCGGTGGTGGCGGTCGAGATCAAGCGCTCGAACGGCTTTTCGGACAGTGGTGTCGCCGCGGACGTCGACAAGGCCATGAAGGAGTTTGCGGCCAAGCATTCCAACGTGCAGATCGAGGAGGCCTACAGCACGATCGGGCCGATCCTCGACAATTACGACGGTTCGATGCACATGCTGTACGAAGGCGCGATCCTGGCGATCGTCGTCGTCTGGCTCTTCCTTCGGGACTGGCGTGCGACGATCCTGTCGGCCGTGGCGCTGCCATTGTCCGTCATACCGACCTTCCTCGTCATGTACCTGGCCGGATTCAGCCTTAATATCGTCACCCTGCTTGCGCTGTCGCTCGTCGTCGGCATCCTCGTCGACGACGCCATCGTCGAAGTCGAGAACATCGCCCGCCATTTGCAGATGGGCAAGCGGCCGATCGACGCCGCTCTGGAGGCGGCCGACGAGATCGGGCTCGCCGTCATCGCCACCACCTTCACGCTGGTCGCCGTCTTCCTGCCGACGGCCTTCATGAGCGGCATACCGGGGCTCATCTTCCGCCAGTTCGGTATCACCGCCGCGGTCGCCGTCCTCGTTTCGCTCGTTGTCGCACGCCTGCTGACGCCGATGATGGCCGCCTATTTCATGAAGGCCCATCCGAAAGAGGAAAAGGACGGCCGCATCATGCGCGCCTATATGGCAATCGTGAAAGCCGCCATGAACCACAGGAAGACCACGGTGGCCGTGACCGCCGTCGTCGTCGCGCTTTCGCTGGCCACCATCCCGCTCCTGAAATCCGGCTTCCTGCCCGCTTCCGACGACGCGCGGGCCCAGATCACGCTCACCATGCAGCCGGGCGCCACCATCGAGCAGACAGACGCCACGACAAGGCAGGCCGCCGATATCATCGGCAAGCTCCAGGACGTGACGCATGTCTTTACCGCGGTCGGTTCGGCATCCTCGGGCGGCGGCCCAGATTCCAGCACCTCGAGCAGCGTCGGATCCGCGACGATCGTCGCCGTGCTCCCACCCATCGGCGAGCGCGACCGCAAACAGTCGGAAATCGAAAACGACATCCGGCAGGCTCTCTCGGTCCTTCCCGGTGTGCGGATCGCCGTTGGCGGCGGCGGCAACGGCACGAAGCTCGAGATCACCCTTGCCAGTGACGACGCCAACGCGCTCGACAGCGCCAGCACGGCGCTTGAAGAACAGCTGCGCACGCTGCAGGGCATCGGCGCGGTGACATCGACCGCGGCCAGGCAGGCGCCGGAGATCCAGATCACGCCCGATTTCGCCCGCGCAGCAGCGCTCGGGGTGACGTCGAGCGCCATCGCCGAGGCCGTGCGCGTGGCGACGGATGGAGAATATTCCGCCGATCTGCCGAAGCTCAACCTGCCGCAGCGCCAGGTTCCCATCGTCGTCCGCTTCAGCCCCGAGACGCGCACCAAACTCGACGACATCAAGAACATGCGGGTGTCTGGGACGAACGGCAATGTCGATCTCGGGTCGATTGCCGATATCCGGATCGGCGGCAGCCCGTCGGAAATCGACCGCATCGATCGTATGCGCAATGTCACTCTTTCAGTCGAGCTCAACGGCCGCATCCTGGGCGACGTCAACCGCGAGGCGCAGGCGCTGCCGGCGCTTCAGCATCTGCCGTCGGGCGTCACCCTTGTCGAACAGGGAGAACTCCAGCGCAGTTCGGAGCTGTTCCAGAGCTTTGGTCTGGCGATGGCAATCGGGGTTTTCTGCATCTACGCGATCCTCGTTCTGCTCTTCCACGACTTCCTGCAGCCCCTCACGCTTCTGATGGCTCTGCCGCTCTCGCTCGGCGGCGCGCTGGTGCCGCTGGTGGTGACCGGAACCAGCTTCTCGATGGCGGCCGTCATCGGGCTGCTCATGCTCATGGGCGTGGTGACGAAGAATTCGATCCTTCTGATCGAATACGCGATCATGTCGCGCCGCCAGGGCATGCCCCGGTTCGATGCTCTTGTGGATGCATGCCACAAACGCGCGCGACCGATCATCATGACCACCATTGCCATGGCATCCGGTATGCTGCCGGTGGCCCTCAGCCTGACAGGCGGCGATTCCAGCTTCCGGCAGCCGATGGCGATCGTGGTGATCGGCGGGGTGATGATGTCGACGCTGCTCAGCCTCGTTGTCATCCCTGTCATCTTCACCTTCGTCGACGACTTGAACGAGGCGCTCAGGCGCCTCGTTCACCGGACCGGCCCGGAAACCGCCGAGGCCGAACCGCATCCATCCAACGATCACACGACGATCACCTTCAAGCCTGAGCTTTCGAAGCGGGGGCAAGGTCAGAGATGACTGCTCTCGCCGGGTAAGGTCCCGCGCCCGATAAGGGCGACGCCTGGCGATCGTCAACCTCTTCGGTCGAGTTCCTCTCCCCCGGAACGAGACCGCGGGACGTAATGCCCCCGCAGGCGGCATCGTGCCGCCTGCGCGTCCTGCACCGTGTGGAAAGTCCAGGCACGCATCGCCTTGGTGGCAACTGCCCTCGTCTGAATCTTTACCAAACTTTACACTTCCTTAACCGCGCTTAACATCCGAACAGCTATTAGAGTTCGACCTCAGCCCAATCCGGAGTGTCGTGTGTCCAAGGCACATCGAAATATTCTGCGTTGCCGCTTCGCGGAGCGGAAAGTCATACTTGCCGAGGCTTCGCGATGCATTCTCAAGTTTAAATCAAGTTATGAGTATTGTTATATTTTCTTGAGCGCACGCGTTATTATGGTAGTTCGGTTTTGTATTTCAAATCAGTGCGACACAGCGCCTCGTTTCTTAAGATTTAGGAGCGAATCAGACCGTATGGAAAACGTTCGAAAGGAGTGTGATGCTCTGTCGGAAGACATTTCGATTGGTGGAACGGGGTGATTGATGACATGCTCCGGATTAGATCGAGTTCAATACCCTTTTGGACGCCAGCACTCCCTGGCTATGGCGATCGCGGTGACCGGTGGGCTGCTGATGTCGATGCTGCTCAGCCTCATCGTCATCCCTGTCATTTTCACACACGTCGACGACCTGAACGAGCCGGAAACCGCCGACACGGAAGCGCATTCATCCAACGATCACACGACGATCACCTTCAAGCCCGAACCTTCCAAGGGAGGGCAAGGCCAGCGATGGCTGCTTTGGCGCGCACTGCGGCAGAGAAGATGGGCGGCGTTGCAATGGCAAGAGGGTCGCAACCCGATACGGGCGATTCCTGCCGACCTCAGTGACAACCTCTTCGGTCGAGTTCCTCTCCCCGGAACAAGGCCGCGGGACGTATTCCCCCCGCAGGCGGCGTCAGCCGCCTGCGCGTCCTGCCATCGTTGACCCGGCTTTCGGGATCGACGGACGGGTCGCCGACGAATTGAAAACCACCGCCATCCCTGAAAATCGCCAGGTCTAACGACCATGCTTGGCACGCCAGGCGGCAAAATCCTCGATATTGCCCGGCTGTGTTGCCGGATAGAGGCCGATGATGGATTGACCGGCCAGCACCCGTTCTGTGACGAAATCCTCGTAAGCCGTCATTTCCACCGCCTCATCGGCAATCTCGTCGGCCAATTCGGCCGGAATGACGATCACCGCTTCATCGTCGCCTACCATGATATCGCCGGGCCACACCGCCACATCGCCGCAGCCGATCGGCACATTGATGTCGAGCGCCTGATGCAGCGTCAGATTGGTCGGCGCCGACGGCCGGTTGTGATAGGCGGGGATCGACAGCCCGGCAATTTCCGGGCTGTCGCGAAACCCGCCATCGGTGACGACGCCTGCCACGCCCCGCACCATCAGCCGCGTCACCAGAATAGAGCCGGCGGATGCGGCGCGCGGATTTTTGCGGCTGTCCATCACCAGCACGGCCCCGGACGGGCAGCTTTCGACGCAGGCGCGCTGCGGATGCTCCGGATTGCGGAAAACCTCGAGCTTGTTCAGGTCTTCGCGCGCCGGAATGTAGCGCAGCGTATAAGCCGGGCCAACCATGTTCCGGCCTTTGCCGGCGACCGGCTGCACATCCTGAATGGTCTGGTTGCGCAGGCCGCGCTTGAACAGCGCGGTGCTGATGGTGGCAACGCTGACCTTCATGAGTTTGTCGCGCGTGCTGTCCGAAAGTGTCGTCATGCCTGCATGTCCTCCTGGAAAATGTCTGGCTAGAAAATATCCGGTTCCCCTGCCGCCGGGCCAAATTCCGGCAGCAGATAGTCGAAATCGCAGCCCTTGTCGGCCTGGCTGACATGCGATGCGTACATCCAGCCGTAGCCACGACCGAAACGGTCGGCGGGCTTCACCCAGGCGGCACGGCGCCGCGCCAGTTCGACCTCGTCGACCAGCATGTCCAGCCGGCGGTTGGGAATGTCGATCCTGACGATGTCCCCATTCTGCAAAAGGGCGAGTGGACCGCCGACATGGGCTTCGGGCGCCACATGCAGCACGCAGGCGCCGTAGCTGGTGCCGCTCATGCGCGCATCCGAGAGCCGCAGCATGTCGCGATGCCCTTGTTTCAGCAGTGCCTTGGGCATCGGCAGCATGCCCCATTCCGGCATGCCGGGACCGCCGAGCGGCCCGGCGTTGCGCAGCACCATCACGTGATCGGGCGTCACATCAAGCGTCTCGTCCTCGACTGCCGCCTTCATGTCGGGATAGCTGTCGAAAACCAGGGCGGGACCTTGATGGACATGGAAGCGCGGGTCGCAGGCCACCGGCTTGATCACCGCGCCATCGGGCGCCAGATTGCCCTTGAGCACGGCCAGCGATCCCTCCGGGTAGATCGGGTTGGAAAGCGGCCGGATCACATCGTCATTATAGACCTTCGCGTCGGCCAGCGCCGCACCCAGGGTTTCGCCCGAAACCGTCATGGCGCTGAGATCCAGCCGCTCCCTGATCTGCGACATCAGCGCCACGAGGCCGCCGGCATAGTAGAAGTCTTCCATCAGATAGGTCTTTCCGGAAGGGCGGATATTGGCCACGACAGGCGTGGTGCGGCCGAGCGCGTCCAGATCATCCAGCGTCAGCGCGACCCCTGCCCTGCGCGCCATCGCCAGCAGATGGATGACCGCATTGGTCGAACAGCCGGTCGCCATGGCGACCGTCGCCGCATTGCGCACCGCCGCCGGCGTCACGATCCGGTCCGGCGTCAGATCCTCCCAGACCATGTCGACGATCCGGCGTCCTGACTGGGCCGACATGCGGATATGATTGGCATCGGGCGCGGGAATGGATGAGACCCCGGTCAGCGTCAGACCCATCGCATCGGCAATCGCGGTCATGGTCGAGGCGGTGCCCATCGTCATGCAATGGCCGTAGGAACGGGCAATGCCGGCCTCGATGCCGGCCCATTGTTTATCGGATATCGTTCCGGCGCGCCGTTCGTCCCAATATTTCCAGGCATCCGATCCCGATCCAAGCTGCTGGCCGGCATAGTTGCCGCGCAGCATCGGCCCCGCCGGCAGGTAGATCATCGGCACCCCGGCGCTGAGCGCCCCCATGATGAGGCCCGGCGTGGTCTTGTCGCATCCGCCCATCAACACCACGCCGTCGACCGGGTGGGCCCGGATCTGCTCTTCGGTCTCCATCGCCAGAAGGTTGCGATAGAGCATGGTCGTGGGCTTCATGAAATTCTCTGACAGCGCCAGCGCCGGCATTTCCACCGGAAAGCCGCCGGCCTGGAGCACGCCGCGCTTCACGTCTTCGACGCGATGCTTGAAATGGGCGTGGCAGGGATTGAGATCCGACCAGGTCGACAGGATGCCGATCAGCGGCTTGCCGGCCCAATCGCCGGCGTCGTAGCCCATCTGCATCAGGCGCGAGCGATGGCCGAAGCCGCGCAGGTCTTCGGATGCGAACCAGCGCGCCGATCGCAGGTCCTCCGGTGTCTTCGTCACTTTCAAAGACATGCCGACATGCCTCCATCCACGTAAACTATGTGACCGTTGACATAGCTTGAAGCGTCCGAGGCGAGAAAGATACAGGCGCCCGTCAATTCCTCAAGCCTGCCCCAGCGGCCGGCCGGCGTGCGCCGTTCGATCCAGCTCGAAAACTCCGCATCGGCGACGAGTGCGGCATTGAGCGGGGTATCGAAATAGCCGGGGGCTATGGCATTGACCGCCAGCCCATAACGCGCCCAGTCGGTCGCCATGCCTTTGGTGAGATTGCCGAGCGCACCCTTGCTTGCGGTATAGGGCGCAATTCCCGGCCGGGCGAGCGCCGTCTGGATCGAAGCGATGTTGATGATCTTGCCGCGCCCGCGCTTGATCATGTGGCGGGCGACGGCTTGCCCGACATTGAAGGCGCTGGAGACGTTCGTGCGCATCAGCAGCTCAAACATGTCGGGGTCGAATTCCTCCAGGGGCGCGCGATGCTGCATGCCGGCATTGTTGACCAGAATATCGATCGGCCCGCTGGCTTGCTCGAACCCGTCGATGGCGGCACGCACGGCCTTGGCGTCGGTCACATCGAACAAAAGTGTCCGCGGCGGCGTGCCGGCACCGCCCAGGCTCTCTGCCGCAGCGGCGAGCTTTCCGGCATCACGGCCATTGAGGACGATTTCGGCGCCTGCCGCAGCCAGGCCCTGAGCCAGGCTGAAGCCGATGCCCTGGCTCGATCCGGTGATAAGCGCCCGTTTGCCGGACAGATCGAACAGTTCAATACCCTTTGGCACGGCAGCACTCCTCATGACAGCGGCGTCATCGCTTCGAAATCGGGCAAGGCGCCGCTCGCATAGCCGACAGCCCCGAGCGAAGCGATGGCGATCCGGCCGTCGCGGATCGACAGCAGCGGTCCATCGGGACCCTGCTCGTAGAGATCGGTATGAGCCGCGGCAAAGCGCGCCTTCTCCGCCTGGGGCGCGCCCTGCATGCCGGCGACATAGTGATGACCGTTGCGCTCGACATGGGAGAGACCGAGCAAGGACACCAGCGCCAGATCCTGCTGCACGGCAAGCCCGGCCTGGCAGGTCAGATCCTCGCCCGAGAGGAACAGTCCCGGCACTGCTCCGGTTCTGATGCGGATCGCCTTCATCAGCGAGCGGTAAATGCCCTTGCAGGTTTTCGAGGAGACGCCGGTGTAACCGAGCCCCCGGGCGCGGGCGAAGGCCTCGTCGCCGTCGTCGCTCTCATCGATCAGGAAGGGCAATTGCGCCGCGAGAGCCCCGAGCGGCGTTTCCATCGTGATCGCGCGTGAGAACGGCTGTTCGACAAAGGCGATGGCCGCGCGCAGCCTGGCGAGCAGCGGCATGGCCTCGATCCGCGCCAGCAAGGCGGCGAACTGTTCGGCGCTGCCGAACTGTTCATTGCCGTCGACCGTCACCCGATAGTCGGACATCCTCTCCAGCACGGCGGCGATCCGCAGCAGGCGGTCGAGATCGGCCTCGATCGCGCCCGAAATCTTGATCTTGAACCAGCGATTGCCATAGCGCCTGATCACCGCCTCGAGGCTTTCCGGCAGGCCGTCGTGAACAGGATGGATGACATCGCCCTCGGTGATCGGGTCGAGAAGCCCAATCGTATGCCGGGCCGAGATCGCGCCGGCAGGGCGAAGATCGGCCAGCATCGCCGAGGCGCCGTCGGCGTCGATATCACCGGGCAGCATGGGGCCGCCGATGCCGATCCAGTTTTGACGTACCGCCTCGAAGAAGGAAATGCCGGCAACTCGGCAAGAGGCATCGAGCGCCGCGCGGGCGATCAGCGACGGGCCGAAAGCGGCGGCCAGCGGATTTCCAGGCAGGCGCCGCACCGTCTCCATCTCGTTCAGGCGGGCTGCGGCAAACAATGTCGTCGGCTGAGACGATTCGAGCGAGGCAGCGGCAGCCGCACGGATCGAGGTGCGCAACTGATCGACATTTTGCGCCGGCGTCAGCGCCGGATCCTTGTCGAACCATTTCGGCACCATCAATTCGGCGGCGCCACCAATGGCGGTTCGCCCCTTTTCATCCTCGACGCGGACCCTGAGGAAGGCTTGCGGCGCCTTTTCAAGGGTGGCCGCGCCAAAGCGGAACGGCAGACGCAGGCTGATATCGCGCTCGAAGGCGTCGATCTCGATGATCTTGATGCGTGGGGCAGTCACGGAACCTCCAATACTTCTGTCCACCGTCACGCCATCCGGTCGAGCATGGCGCGGGTCACTTCATGCCGGAGCGGTTCGCGGCGAAGCAGCCGGCCGATCTCGTCCACCATGGTCTGTCCCTGCGCGAAATGCGCCTCTTCAGTATGGCCGGCAGCATGCGGTGAAATGGTGACATTGGCCAGGGCCGGATCGCGGAACGGGCTATCCGGAGGCAGCGGCTCGTCGTCAAAGACGTCGAGCGCCGCCTCAATACGGCCGGAGCGGATCGCGGCGAGCAGCGCTGCCTCGTCGACCAGCTGCGAGCGCGCCGTATTGATGAAGAGTGTGCCGGGGCGCAGCAGCGCCAGTTCGTGGGCGCCGATCATCCGGCGCGTTTCGGGCAGGACAGGCGCATGCAGGGAAATCACGTCGCTTTGCACGAGCATATCGTTCAGCCCGGCGCTGACAACGCCGAGGGCTGCGGCCTCGCTCTCATCCAG
Organism: Rhizobium sp. IY2; assembly: GCF_047532935.1. Classification (NCBI taxonomy): domain Bacteria; kingdom Pseudomonadati; phylum Pseudomonadota; class Alphaproteobacteria; order Hyphomicrobiales; family Rhizobiaceae; genus Rhizobium; species Rhizobium sp. IY2. The sequence goes on along the minus strand of NZ_JBLKNU010000002.1, from coordinate 356,473 downwards.
GAACGGATCGACGACCAACACGCGGCAACCGAAGGGAACGAGCAGACGCATCACCGCCCGCCCGACATAGCCGGCGCCGACGATGCCGACCGTTCTGGCGCCCAGCAATCTCTGCGGCACGGCGGCGCGGACGTCGAGCCATTCACCGCCATTGCGCAAGTGATGATGCAGCCGATGAATGCCGCGCATGGCGAGCAGCGCTTCGGCGACGACAAATTCGGCAACCGAGGCGGCAATTTTCGAGGCGGCATGGGTCACGCGAAGGCCATCGTCGAACAGACGCGCCGGGACCAGTGTGCGGACACTGCCTGCCGAATGAGCGACAAGGGCGAGCTGCGGATGGCGGGCGCGCACGGCGGGGTCGAAGGGCGGTGTGCCCCATCCGGTGAGGCATGCGGTGGCGCCTTGCAGCAGGTAGTCGACATCGCCGGCGTCGATTGTGGCGCCGGCCGGCCAGCGCACCGCGCCAAGGGCGTTCAATTGGGTTATCGCCGCATCGTCCAGCATCATCCGGCGGGTCTTTTCGGTCAGCAATACGGCAATGACGGGAGCCTGTTCGTTCATGGTTCTACTCTTTCGCTGCGGCGACCAGGCGCCTGAGATGGGCGAGATCGGCGCGGACCTTGTCGAGCGCCTGTTGCCGGGGAACCCGGTATTGCGAATGCACCGACAACACACCGGTAAATCCTGTCGTCACCATATGCGGAACGATGTCGCTCCACGGCACCATGCCTTCGTCGAGCCCGTACCAGTCCGAATGCCATGCGCGCTGGCCGTAGGCTCCGTAAGTGCCGGGGAACCAACCGCTGTTCTTGACGCCCATGCAGCAGAACCACGGATCAAGAATATCGAGGGTCAGACGCCAGTCTTCGCTTCCCTCGCGAATGATCTGATTGGCCGGATCGACATAAGCGCCGATCCTGACGGGATCTCGCCCGGCCAGCAATTGCACCGCCAGCGCGCCCGAGCTGTGCAGGGTCCCGCCGTGGAGCTGGATGGTCAGCGTGACGGCGAAGCGTTCGGCCAGGCGCTCGAAGCCGTCGAGATCACGCCGCGCCTCATCGAGCTGAACCTGCCAGCGCCGCAACGGGTCGTAACGCCAGAAGCCAAGCCTGATCTGGCCGATGCCGGCCTCGCCGCAACAGCCGAGAAGCCGGGATGCGGCATCGTCGGGCCGTGTGGAATCGATGGTCGCCATCGGAGCACGCACCCCGGCTGCGGCAAAGAGTTTTACGGCCTTGACGATCTCGTCCGGCCTGTCTGGGGAAACGGCATGGCCATCTCGAATGAGAAGATCGGCACAATCGAATCCCAGGCCGGCAGTGATCTCGGCCGCCCTCTCGAGCGGCAGGCCCTCCAGGGTCTTGGTGAAATAGGCGATATCCATGGATCAGATCCCAGAGAGAAAGGCGCTGTTCATGAGCGGGCGATACAAAGCTCGCTGCGGCGGCCGAATGCATCGCGGGCGCAGACCGCGTAACGCACGCCCTCCGGCGGCGACATATGCAGGAATGCGGTCGAGATCAGCGGCGCGGGACTGACCTTTTCAAACGTCCCGCCATCGGCGCTGGCCAGGACATCGTAGAAGATGGCAGGGCCGGCATCGCCGGCAGCCCAGAACAGCATGCGCTCCTCCCGGCCGCCGAGACCGAGGTAGCGTTCGACGACAAGGCCGGTCGGTGCAGCCGGGGCCGCGCTGGTGTCGGGAACGACAAGCACCTGCGTCAGTGACGGCAGCGGCACATCGAGATCGACACTGATCCGGCCGTCGTCGCAGGCGACGACGCTGATTGGATGCAGCAAGGCGGGCTCCTGCGCCCGGCGCAGCTCGGCAAACTGCGCTTCACTAGGTGCCGGCGGCGCGCCGACCGGCTCGAAGGGCCCGCGCGGGTTGCTTTCGTCGCGCTGGGCCTCCCAGACCTCCATCGGATTGGTGAACTCCTCGTCGATGCGCAGCAGGCAAAGCGCATGCCGGCCGGGAACCAGGCCGCTCACCTCGAGGCGGACGGCGGTCCGGCCCGAGCGGTTGATGGCATCGACGCTGTGGATGAGACTGATGGAAACACCGCCGCCCGGCAGCCGCGTCGGCAGGATCGCCAGGCCATCCTGGTCGGGAGCAAGCGGCGGGTCGGCCGTCACCTTGCAGACGGTATCGCCAAGCGTTGCGAGCAGTTCCATCGATGTCAGGCCGGGCTTCTTGATGATGTCGAAGGGCGGCGCCCGATCGACATCCGTCACCACAGTGCTGAGATCGGTCTTGTGCTCCCATTGCGCCTTGGTGAAATTGCGCGGGCCGAAATAGGCAAAGATGGTGCGCTGGCTCCAGCCGCCGATAAAGGCGTGGTCATTGCTGAGGAAGGTGAAGTCAGCCGCTTTCGGGGCGATGATGCGGCGGTCGTGCTGTTCGATGATGCGGGCGATGATCCCGGCGTAATAGGCTTTGCCGTGCCAACTATGATGATCGCTCCAGCCGAGCTGCGGATCGCATTCGTCGTTGATCATGGGCAGGCCCGCGAGACGCGGGTGATTCTCCTTGAGATAATCGACGACGAGAAGCGTGCGGTCGACGATGCCGTTGGTTTTCGGGGTCAGATCTTCCTTGCTGCCATTGACGCCCTTTTCGTGGATCGAGATGTAGTCGAGGCGCGGCGGGCCGTTGCCGGTCAGGCAGCTCGTGCCGCTGTCGCAATGCGCCATCAGGGCGCGAAAGATCGGCGAGAGCGTCCGGGCGGTGCCAGGCCCGCCCATCGGCAGGCTGGGATCGACGGCATCGAGGCCGGCGACGCAGGCGTCGTAGTAATTGGTGTAACCCTTGATCCCATAGGTCCACCAGCCGGAATCAGCCTCGTTCGTCGTTTCGAAATACCATGTGCGCAATTCGTCCATGCCGTAACGCGCGCCATAGCGATCTGCAGTCGCCGTCACCAGATCGCGCCAGCGCCTGACCTGATCCATATCCTCATAGTCGGTGAACACACCCGACGGGTTGCCCATCAGCTCAAAGAACGGCTTCAGGCGGTGTTCGATCATCACGTCGAACGCGCGGTCGAGCAGGGACCAGTCGTAGCCGGCCCCGCCCTTTGCGCTCAGCAGATTGTAGAGATAATGCACACGCAGGAACTTGATGCCCTCATTCGGCAGGCCGCCGATATAGGCGAGCATCTGGCGCATCTCCGGTTCGAGCAGCAGCTCGGCCGGTGAAAAACCAGTGCCGCGCCAGAACCGGTTGAACGGGCGCACCGCTTCACCGGCATCAACATTTATTCGCGTACGTTCACGCATGAGTCGTCTCTCCTTGGGCGGAAGTTTGGCGGTGCGCCGCAAAGCCGGCACACGAGGCCAGGAGCCGGATTATTTGAACTTATCGCGCATCGCATCGATGCCGGGGATGGTCTTGGTCAGATGCTGATGGGCGGGGTCGAAGCGCTGGATCAGACCTCGGCGGTGCTTGCCGACCAGGATGGTGAAGATATAGCCGCGATGCCCCGGAGAGGTGACCGTCGGGTGGTAACCCCGGTCGACCAGGACGGTGTCGCCGTTGCGGGTCATCAGGATCTTGACCGGGCCGTCCTCGTCATAGGTGATCTGACTGCCGAAGCCGGTCTCCGGCTGGAAGCGGTAGTGATAGAGTTCTTCGTGCCGGGTCTCGACATCGCCGTCCTCGGTATCGTGCTTGTGAGGGGGATAGCCGGACCAGCAGCCTTCGCCGGCATAGAGTTCGCTCACCAGCAGGTTGCCGCAGCGTCCGTTCTGTCGTTGGCCGAGCAGATGGACGATCCGCCGCTGGCTGTGCGTGTCAGACGAACCGACATTGACCGCATCGACCTCATCCGGCGTCACCCGAAACGGGGCGTAGCGGGTGTCGCAGAGACCGCCGGCAATGGCGACCTCCGCCGCGGCGCCACGAGCCGATATCCGGATATTGGCGCCGACGGGCGCGTAAACCGAGTCCGCATCGCCTCCCCAGATATCGGCTCGCCGGCCCACAGCTTCGAACATGATGCCATCCACCTCGATATCCACCTGACCCGATAGCACGACGTAGAGGCTTTCGTGCGCGGGCAGCCGCCGGATGTCCTGCTCGTTGGAGGCGAGAGTGACGAGATCGAAGTAGATGAGATCGAGCGTCGCGGAGGAGGTATCCACGATGGGACGCTGCTCGGAGCGTGGAATGAATTCAGGCATCAATTGAACTCCGGAACGGTACGGTCGGCGAAAGGATTAAGCGACAGGGATTCGGCGTGGTGACAGGCCACGGCGTGCCCATCGGCGGTGACGGTGCGCAAGCCCGGCACCTCCTGCTTGCAAAGGCCGGTGGCGTAGCGGCAGCGCGGATGAAATGCGCAGCCGGGCGGCGGATGAGCGGGGTCGGCAACCTCGCCCGCCAGCCGGATGCGTTGACCGTGGCGGCGCATCCTCGGATCGGCGATCGGCACCGCCGAGAGCAGCGCTTCGGTGTAGGGGTGGAGCGGGCGCGAGAAGATCTGTTCCGTCGGCGCCTTTTCGACGACCCGGCCGACATACATGACGGCAATATTGTCCGAGATGTGCCGGACGACCGAGAGGTCGTGGGCGACGAAGAGATAGGTCAGTCCGAACTGCTCCTGCAGATCCTGCAGCAGGTTGATGGTTTGCGCCTGGACGCTGACATCGAGCGCCGAGACGGCCTCATCGGCAATCACCAGGCGCGGATTGGACGCCAGCGCCCGGGCGATGCCGATGCGCTGGCGTTCACCGCCGGAGAAAGCATGGGGATAGCGGTGCATATATTCCGGCCGCAGGCCGACGCTCTGCATCAACTCGGCGACCCGATGTTCGAGTTCACGACCCTTGGCGATGCCGTTGACAGCAAGCACCTCGCCGATGATGTCGATGACGGGCAGGCGCGGATTGAGCGAGGATTGCGGATCCTGAAACACGATGCGCAGGTCGCGATGGATTTCGTCGAGGGCGGAACCGGACAGCGTGGCGAGATCGACCGTGCCACCGCTGCGGCTGCGATAGCGGATTTCGCCGCTCGTCGGCTGATAGATGCGCAGGACCGTGCGGGCAAGCGTCGACTTGCCGCAGCCGGACTCGCCGACAATCCCCAGTGTTTCGCCATCCTCGACGCGAAGCGAAACGCCGTCGACCGCCTTGACGTGGCCGACCACACGCCGGAATGCGCCCTTGCGAATGGGGAAATGCATCCTGAGATCGTTCAGTTCGAGCAGAGGGCTTCGTTGGGTCATGGGATCGGCCATCATCGTCCTCCTTCGTAAAGCAGACAGCTGGCGACATGCCGGTCGCCGATGGCGACGGGCTGCGGATCCCTTTGGTCGCAAAGGCCGGCCCTCGCCTCTTTGCATCGAGGATGAAAGCTGCAGCCCTGGGGTCGGTTGAAACGCGAGGGCACCATGCCGTCGATGATCGCCAGCCGTTCGCTGGGTTGTCCATGCATGCGCGGCACCGATTGCAGCAGCGCCTTGGTGTAGGGGTGGGCGGGAGCGTGGAAGATCGTGTCGACATCGCCTGCCTCCACGACCCGGCCGACATACATGACGACGACTTCATCGGCGATTTCGGCCACCACGCCGAGATCATGGGTCACGAACAGCACCGAGAGCCCGAATTCGGCCTGCAGCGAGGCAAGCAGATCGAGGATATTGGCCTGGGTGGTCACATCGAGCGCCGTCGTCGGCTCGTCGGCGATCAAGAGCTTGGGGCGGCAGGCGAGCGCGAGCGCGATGCAGACGCGCTGGCGCATGCCGCCGGAAAACTGGAAGGCATAACTTTCCATACGCTCGGCCGGCCTGGGAATGCCGACCAGAGCCAATGTCTCGATGGCATGCTCGCGCGCCTCCTTCTTTCCCATCTTCAGATGCAGGCGGATCACCTCCACCATCTGGTTGCCGATCGTATGAACGGGGGAAAGGGCCGCCATCGGCTCCTGGCTGATCAGGCCGATCTGGGCACCACGGATCGCCCGCATATCGCGGCCGCGCGGATCGAGCGCCGCCAGGTCGACGGAGGGTGCTGCGGGATCCGGCCGGTAGCGGATTGCTCCCGAGACGATCCGCCCTCCGCGCGGAACCTGGTTGAGAATCGAGCGGCCGGTAATGCTCTTGCCCGAACCGGATTCGCCGACGACGCAGACCGTCTTGCCGCGCGGAATGGAAAAGGAGACGCCGTCGACCGCCCTGATCGTGCCCGCACCGCTGAAGAAATGGGTCCTGAGATCGTCGACCTCGATCAGCGGGTCGCGAGCACCGTGCCGGTCGCCGGTGGTGGCGAAATTAGGATCAGTATTCATAGGGATCTGCAGCATCGCGTAATCCATCACCGAGGAAATTGAGGGCGAGCACGGTGACGATCACCGCAAGACCGGGAAGAAACAGCCAGGGCGCGCTCGTGACCGCGAGAATGTTCTGCGCCTCCTGAAGGAGCACGCCCCAGCTCACGACAGGCGGGCGCAGTCCGATGCCGAGGAAGGAAAGCGCGGTTTCCGCGAGGATCATCGTCGGAATGGCGAGCGTCACCGAGGCGATGATGTGGCTCATGAAGGACGGCACCATGTGCCGCCAGATGATGCGCATCCGCGAGCAGCCATCGAGACGGGCGGCGATCACGAAATCCTCCGTCTTGAGCGACAGGAAGCGCCCGCGCACCACCCGTGCCAGATCGGTCCAGCCGATCAGCGACAGGATGACCGTGATCCAGAGATAGACCAGGATCGGATCGGCACTGATCGGAACGGCAGCCGCAAGGCCCATCCACAGCGGGATGGTCGGGATGGAATTGATGAGTTCGATGGAGCGCTGGATCACATCGTCGACCCAGCCGCCGTAGAGCCCCGAGATGCCGCCCAGGATGATGCCGAGGATGAGACTGATTGCGACCCCGATCAGTCCGACGGACATCGAAACGCGGGTGCCGTGGACCGTCCGGCTGAAGACGTCGCGACCCAGCCGGTCGGCGCCGAACAGGTAGAAGGGTTTGCCCATCTCGGTCGGGCCGATCAAGTGCCGGTCCAGATTAAACAGACCCCAGAGCCGGTAAGGTTCGCCTTTCACGAAGAAGCCGATGGGAATGACGACGGCCGGATCGGCCACGTAATTGCGGCTGAGCGCGATCGGGTCGACCTTCATCGAATAACCGTTGACATAGAGCGGATGAAACTGCCCCGCCGCGTCGTGGCCGGCGAATCTGATCTGCTGCGGCGGCGCATAGGTGTAGCGGGAATCATAGGTCTGCGATGAAACCGGAGCGAGAACCTCGGCAAACAGGGCGACCATGTAGATCAAAAAGATGACGACGCCAGCGGCGAGGGCCAGCCGATGGCGACAGAAGCGCCGCCAGATGAGCTTCCACTGCCCGGCGACCGCGTCGGAATTCTGGATCAGTTCAGGTGATAGCGCGATGGCTTGATCGGTCATATCTATCGTCCTTCAGCCGTTGCGAATGCGTGGATCGAGCCAGGCAAGCAGCAGGTCCGAGATCAGCGTGCCGATCAGCGTCAGCATGCTCATCAGCAGGATGAAGGTGCCGGCCAGATACATATCCTGGGCAAACAGGGCGTTGAGCAGCAGCGGCCCGGTGATCGGCAGGCTGAGAACGATGGAGACCACCACCGAGCCGGAGACGAGGTGCGGCAGCACCCAGCCGACGGTCGAGACGAACGGGTTGAGCGCCACCCGCACCGGATATTTCAACAGCAGCCGGATTTCGCTCAAACCGCGGGCACGGGCCATGTCGACATAAGGCTTGTTGAGCTCGTCGAGCAGGTTGGCGCGCATGATGCGGATCAGCGCTGCGGTGGCGCCGGTGCCGAGAACGACGACCGGGATCCACATATGCGAAATGAGATCGCCGAGCTTGGCCCAGCTCCAGACGGCGTTGATATAGGCGGGCGAAAACAGCCCGCCGGTACTTTGGCCGAAATACTGCGCCGAAACATACATCAGCACCAGCGCCAGCAGGAAGTTCGGGATGGCAAGGCCGAGAAAGCCGAAGAAGGTGGCGACGTAATCGCCCGCCGAATATTGCCGCACGGCCGAATAGATGCCGATTGGAAAGGCGACCGCCCAGACAAACAGCAGCGTGGTGACCGATACCACCATCGTCAGGCCCATGCGGGCCCAGATCAGCTCGCTGACCGGCTTGTTCCAATCGAGGGACTGGCCGAAATCGCCGCGCAGCAGGATGCCGCTGATCCATTTCCAGTATTGGACCGCCCAGGGCTGATCGAGGCCATAGCGTTCGCGCAGGCCGGCGATGACGCCGGGATCGATCGTTTCGTTCTGGGAGGCCAGACGCGCGGTCATCGCGGTCAGGAAGTCGCCGGGCGGCAACTGGATGATGATGAAGGTCACGACTGAGATCGCGAACATCATCGGGATCATATAAAGCAGACGTCTGATGATGAAGCCGGCCATGGTCAAGCTCCTTCAATCGGCGATCGCCGATCGGATGATTGGGACTGGGCTGGTATTGCTGGGATGGCGCCCGGAGACGCCATCCCTATCGGTCGCGTGCCGTTACTGCTGGTAGTAGAAGGTCTCCGGCTTTGCCGGTCCTGGCGTCATGTAGAATGACGTGCTGGGGATGACCTTCGGGACATTGCGCATATTGGTCTTGACGATGCCGACGCGGTCCGGCTCCAGGTTGGTGCCGATGACGTAGAATTCGTCACGGGTGATCGCCAGCAGTTCCTTCATCGCCGCCAGCTGCTTTTCGAGCGTCGGCGCTTCCTGTACCTGCCGGTAGAGATCCATCTGCTTCTTGGCAGCAGGGCTCGGCTCCTCAGCGTTCGGATCCTTGGGGTTCTGGTAGTAGAGGCCCCAGGCCGTCGCGAAGCTCGACTCGTATTCGTGCGGGAAATACCATTTGGGATCGAGCAGGCCGAGGAAATCGTAGCCGCCGCCGCCAACCCATCCCAAGCCGTCATTTTCATTGTTCTGCAGGCGGGAGAAGATCAGCGAACGTTCGGCCGGGCGCGGCTGCATGTCGATGCCGACGGCCCGCCAGTAGCGCTGGATCATCTCGAGCGCGTCCACCTGGATCGGGCTTCCGGTCAAAGCGTCGATCGCAAAGGTAATCCGCTTGCCGTCCTGGCCGAGGCGATAGCCTTCGGCGTCATGTTTGGTCAGGCCCGCCTTGTCGAGATACTGATTGGCGAGATCGACATTATATTCCAGATACTGCGTCGCCATCTTTTCGTCGTAGAGCGCTGTGCCTTCACGCGGCGCTGCCTGATAGGGTTTAGCCTGTCCGGCATAGATCAGCTGGTTGAGCTCTTCGCGGTTGATGGCATAGCTGAGGCCGATGCGGAAATCCTTGTTGGAGAAGACGGCGCGCAAGGCCGGATTCTTGTGGGTCTGGTTGAGGGTAATCAGCAGGGCGTTCGACCACGCCGGCCGGGCGATGAACAGGCCGTAGCCGCCCTTCTCCTGGTTTTGCACGATCACGGTGCGGGCGTCCGTCGTCTCAATAAAACGATTCTGCATGTCGATTTCGCCGCTGATCGCCTTCAGGATGATTGCCTGGGTATCCTGCATCACATCGATGGTGATCCGATCGAAGTAAGGCAGCTGGTTTCCTGCCGTATCCACCTTGGCATAATATGGATTGCGTTCGGCAACGACCTGCGTGGTCCCGTTATAGGGCGCGGTCAGCACCCAGGCATCGAGTGTCGGGCGGCCGAGATCGCGCCAGCGGCCGGGAAAGCCGATCTTGTTGTTGAAGAGCTGGACCCAGTCGGTTGCGCCGGCTGCCTTCACCAGGGCGTCGATACCGTCGGGATTGAAATCCTTGTGGAATTGCTTGAGGTAGTGCGCCGGTGCGGCGGCCAGAATATCGGAGCCGCGCACAGTGGCCATGTTCATCAGGAACAGGCCGTTCGGTGCGGCAAACTTGAAGACGACCTTGTCGTCGGCGAGCTTTTCGACCTTGACGGTCTCTCCGCCTGCGGTCAGCCAGTCGGGCGCTGCAGGCGTGATCTTGGTGTTGCGCAGCACGTTCTCGTTCCACCACACCAGATCGTCGGCGGTGAAGGGCTCGCCGTCCGACCAGCGCGTGCCTTCGCGCAAGGTGAAGGTATATTCGGTGGCATTGGCATTGACCTCGACGCTCTTGGCGATATCGGGGATCACCTCGGTCCATTCCGGATTCCAGCGGACCAGCCTCGTATAGCCGATCGAACGCTCGATCTCGCTGTCGCCACCGCCAAAGGTGGCCGTGCGCCAAGTGCCGCCATAGGTGCCGACCGAGTCAAGCGGCGTGAGCACCAGCGGCTCCTTGGGCAGCCGTTTTTCCACAGGCGGCAGCTTGCCGGCATCGACCAGCGCCTTCAGTTCCGGCGATTCTTCAAAGCCGAATGCGGCGCCGGCCCAGCCGGCGCCAATGAGGATCGCCGCGGCAACGGTTGAGACAACCTGCCGTCTTAAGATTCTGACGTGTTGCATTCTTTCCTCCCAATATTCCGCTCTAGGTTATCGTTAACGTATTCTCCTCTTTCTCGAACGTTATCGTTACCGTACAATCTTGTCAAAGAGATTCTCCCTGCCTTGCATTGAGCCGGAATTGCCTTGGCTTTCCGGGAAATTATGCTAGTTATCGTTATCGTAAGTTTCTAACCCCTCCGAGAGACCGTCCCGTTGAGCCGCCCTAAAGAGCCAGAATCCAAAATAACCATCGCCGATGTTGCCCGCGCCGCAGGAGTGTCGCCGATGACGGTGTCGCGCGTGCTCAATGACCAGGGCGGAGCCAGTGCGGAGACCAGTCAACGGATTATTCTGGCGGCGAGCGAACTCAACTACCGGCCCAATCCCTTTGCGCGCGGATTGCGGTCCGATCGATCGAAGGCCATCGGCCTTCTCGTTCCCGATATCACCAATCCGTTTTTTCCCGAAGTCATCCGGGGAGCCGAGGATGCCGCGAGCGCTGCCGGCTACAACCTGCTTCTGTCCAATGTCGTCGAGAACAGCAAGCGGGAGGAAGAGCTCATCGAAACGCTGCTCAGGCATCGGGTCGACGGGATCATCGTCTGCAGCCCGCGACTGCCCGATGCCGCCTTGCATAAGGCGCTTGCGCCCCACCGGGCCGTGGTGCTCATCAACCGCGAGGCGCCCAACGAGGTCGCTGGGACGATCGTCACCGACTACGAGACAGGAGCATCGCGCGCCATCGACCATCTGGTCGAGCGCGGACGCCGCAAGATCGCGATCATCGCCGGGCCGCGCAGTTCGTTTGGCGGCAAGAGCCGTCTTGTCGGAATTCGCAAGACGCTGGCGGCCCATGGGCTAAAGGCGCAAGGCATCGTCTATTGCGATCCGACCGCCGCCGGCGGCCAGACGGCGGCCGCGCAATTGCTGGCGGAAGCGCCCGGCATCGATGCGCTTGTCTGCTACAACGATCTTAATGCGATCGGCGCCATGAAGGCCTGCCGGGCCGCCGGCATTTCAATCCCCGGGCAGATTGCCCTGATCGGCTTCGACGACATTCCAACGGCCGAACTGCTGTCTCCGGCGCTCACCACCTTGCGGGTGCAGAAGCGGGAAATGGGAGAGGAAGCCGTGCGTCTGCTGCTCAGCCGCATCGCCACCAGAAACCGCCAGCACGGCATCGTCATCGTGCCGGAGCTCATCATCCGTGAAACGACCTGAACGCCCTGGAGCATGATGCCGAAACGTGTGAGCGGTTTTCGGACGACATCATGCTCCAATCTTAAAGTTTGGAACGGGAGGAATATCCGATGGATATCGACAATCTGCAGTCACTGGCCCTGCCTGAGGAGAAGAAGGCCTGGTTTGTTCGTGACCGGTTCGGCATGTTCGTGCATTGGGGGCTGTACGCGCTGCCGGCACGCCATGAATGGGTCAAGAGCCGCGAAGAACTGAACGACGCCGACTACCAGAAATATTTCGATCACTTCGATCCCGATCTCTACGACCCACGCGAATGGGCGAGGCGCGCAAAGGCCGCCGGCATGAAATATGTGGTGCTGACCACCAAGCACCATGAAGGCTTCTGCCTCTGGGATACCCAGGCCACTGACTTCAAGGTGACCAACACGCCTTATGGGAAAGATCTGTTGCGCCCCTTCGTCGACGCCTTCCGCGCCGAGGGCCTGAGGATCGGCTTCTACTATTCGCTGATCGACTGGCATCATCCCGACTTTACGGTCGATCCGCGCCACCCGCAGCGCAATCATCCGGATGCGCTGAAAATCAACGAAGGCCGGGATATCAGCCGCTATGCCGCCTTCATGCGCGAGCAGGTGCGCGAGTTGCTGACCGAGTTCGGCCAGATCGACATCATGTGGTTCGATTTCAGCTATCCGCAGTGGAAGCTTGGAGAACTGGTTGGAAAGGGCCACCAGGATTGGGAAAGCGAGAAACTCGTGCGCCTGGTGCGCGAACTCGCCCCTGATATCATCATCAACAACCGGCTCGACCTCGCCGGCCTGCAGCCCGATATCGTCACGCCGGAGCAATATATGCCGCGCGCCCGACCGCTACGCGACGGCAAGCGCGTCGTTTGGGAAGCGTGCCACACGCTCAGCGGCTCCTGGGGTTATCACCGCGACGAGGACACCTGGAAAAGCACGGAGCAACTGGTGCAGATGCTGGTCGGCACCGTTGCCATGGGCGGCAATCTGCTGATGAATGTCGGGCCGACGGCGCGCGGCACGCTCGACCACCGCGCGATAGCTGCCCTTGCCGCTTATGAGGAATGGATGGCGCTGCACGAGCGCAGCATTGTCGGCTGCAGCCAGTCCGACTTCACCGCGCCAGCCGATTGCCGCCTGACCCAGAATGGCGATCGTCTCTATGTCCACCTCTTCAACTGGCCCTATCGCCATCTGCATTTCGATGCGCTGGCGAGCAAGATCGAATATGCGCAATTCCTGCATGATGGCAGCGAGGTCACCTGGCTGCGCCCGTCCGCCAATACGTTATGGGCAAACACCCAGTTCCCCGTCGGCGCGGATCAACTGACATTCGTCCTGCGGGTGCGCCGGCCTCAGATCGTGGTCCCGGTCATCGAAGTCAAGCTCACGGCAGGGAGTGCCCCTGGTATTTAGCACCGCAGCGCTGCTGCGTCTTTTCAGACGCGCAAAGGACGCTGCAGCACCTTGAGTTGCTCTTGCGTAAACGCTTCCGCCCCGTTTCGCAATCCATGACCGACGCGCAGAATACTTCCTTATATTTGTCCATCTCGCAGCAATCTGCCTGTGGCTGAAATGAATGTGGATTCGTCCTGGCGGGAGCGCTGCTCGGACATGAGGAGACGTTCGGCAAGTATATGAAGGCAAACGGCAAGATATTCGGACTGGGCTATCCAGTGTTCGAAGTCTTGTCCGTATTGCGTCGCAAATGGCGCCTCCCAAAAACGAGGCCAGAATCTTGTTAACCTTTATGCGTGACTAATTGTCTCACGCCAATGCGGCGTCGGGTTTGGTCCTTCCGGGCAGATAATGCCGCCAGACTTGCATTTCCGGCCGGAATGAATCGCGGCACTCCTTCCAATTTTGAACAGCCCCAAGCGGACTCAATTGCGTCTCCGCTAACGCCCTCGCATGGAGACCGACCGTCACACCCCATTCCTCTTGCTGAAGTTTTTCACACGCCGTTTCATCCAAACAACCGGCCAGCGCCAGACCCTTCCTAGGCCATCGCCCGCAAGCAGGCCCCGGCAATGGAACCATCCCCCGGAGTAATTCATGCTGTCTTTTTTCAACAATATCAAAATTCTGGGCAAGATCGCCCTCGTATTCTTCCTGCTGCTGGCAGTCAGCACCACTGTCAACCTCGTGAGCTATAATTCTCTTGCCTCGCAGGAGAAGGCGGCCACCTGGACCGAGCATACCTATACGGTGTTGGGTACGGTCAATAGTATCGTAGCCGCCATGGTTGATCAGGAAACCGGGATGCGCGGTTATCTCGTCTCCGGCGATAACAACTTCCTCGCTCCACAGAAGGCCGGCGCCGAATCCTTTACGGCAAGTCTCCAGAAGGCGAAGCAACTCACCTCCGACAATCCAGCTCAGCAGAAGCGCTTGGACGAGTTGGAAGCCTTGGCTAATGGCTGGAGCGCGGCCGTGGTTGCACAGGAAACGAAGCTGATGGCCACAAAAGAGACTATGCAGCAGGCGCGTGACCTGGAGGCCTCCGGCGTTGGCAAGAAGTGGATGGACGGTATCCGTGCCAAGGCAGCCGAGATCATGGATGTCGAGGAGAAGCTGCTTGCAACCCGTTCTGCAGAAGCAGCGGACGCCGCGGCGAGTGCACGCTTTACCATCATTGCCGGCTCTATTGGTATGATCGTATTCGGCCTTCTCGTGCTGCTTGCGCTGAACACTGCCATGATCCGTCCGTTGGCCGCGATCACCGGCGTTATGCGCAAACTTGCCGAAGGCGATACGTCAATCGCAGTTTCCGGCGCCGAGCGCAGGGACGAAATCGGCGCAATGGCAACCGCGGTGGAGGTGTTCCGCCAGGCTGCCGTCACCAACAGCGAACTTGAGGCCGAAGCTGCCGTGACAGGCGAACGGCGGGCCAAGGAGCAAGAGGAAATCAACCGCATCAAGGAGACCGAAGCCGGACATTTGGCTTTTGCCACGCAGAACATCGCGACCGGTCTGAAGCGGCTTGCCTCGGGCGATCTCGCCTTCCAGCTCACCGAGGCCTTCGCCCCCAATTTCGAGGCTCTGCGTCACGATTTCAACCAGTCCGTACGTCAACTCAGCACCACACTTTCGGAAATTTCCAGTTCGATTTCCGCCATGGACAACGGAACCCGCGAGATTGCCGCCGGTGCGCAGGACCTTTCCAGGCGGACGGAACAGCAAGCCTCCTCACTGGAAGAAACGGCGGCTGCCCTCGATCAGATCACCACGAACGTGGCGAATTCCACAAAGCGAACCGACGAGGCCCGTGCCGTCGCGGGTCGTGCAAATCAATCTGCCGTCAGATCCGCCGAAGTCGTTTCCCATGCTGAGGAGGCTATGCGGAAGATCGAAGAATCTTCCCAGCAGATTTCCAATATTATCGGCGTCATCGACGAGATCGCCTTTCAGACGAACCTTCTGGCGCTCAATGCCGGTGTCGAAGCCGCCCGTGCAGGTGACGCCGGCAAGGGTTTCGCGGTGGTCGCGCAGGAAGTGCGTGAGCTTGCCCAGCGCTCGGCCAAGGCCGCCAAGGAAATCAAGGAACTCATTCATAACTCTTCGAGCGAAGTGGAAAACGGCGTAAAGCTGGTCCGCGATACGGGGGAGGCACTGAAGACGATCGGCGGCTTTATCGTTGAAATCAATGGTCACATGGAATCGATCACGATCTCAGCCAGGGAGCAATCAACAGGGCTTGTCGAGGTCAACACGGCCGTCAACTCAATGGACCAGACGACGCAGCAGAATGCCGCGATGGTGGAGCAGTCGACAGCCGCCTCGAACACACTCGCGCAGGAGGCTGCCAAGCTGCGCAACCTTGTCAGCGAATTCAAGCTCGAAGGCGCTCAAACGAACGCGCCGAGGGCGGCGGCACCCGACAGCAGGCCGGTTGCCTCTCCAGCCCGGGCGCTCGGCCAGAAAATTGCTGGCGCGTTCTCCGGCAGAACCGCTGCGGCCACTGCGCCCACCGCAAGGGAATGGGAGAGCTTCTGATGGAAAACTGGTCCCCGGCAACGCTCTGAACGGCGACGTTGCGCTGGAAACCGGCCTTTACCTTCGACCAACCGTTCTGCTCAAGACATCGTCAATCCGGGAAATCCCAGCATGGGCAGCGGCAACGCCGCTGCCCATGCGACATATGTATCTGGGGTCTGAGCAAGCAAAGGTCGTGCTCGTCCAGAATGGCTCGGCCGGTCCCGCCGCCGGATGCCGACAACGGGCTCAGGGATTGGCTGCGGTAGTCTCCACGAAGAACTGGTTGAGCTGCTTCATTTCAAGCGCATGAGCGCGCTTTCTAAGAGCGACGGCCTGTTTGAGCGTCTCAAGCTCATCCGTTATGTCAATGAGATGAGCCTCGGCGACGAGCATCTCGGCTTCGATTCTTCCCTGCTCTCTCAATTGCCAGGCATCCCGGATGCGGAATTGGACGATGATCGTACCGAAAAGCGCCGCGAGCGCCGAGCTCATCATAGGAAGCCATTGGGGAACGGCCGTGCCATAGGCCGAGAACAATGAAGAGAGGCCGCTCAGAACGATGATCCCCATTGTGAGAAAATTCCAGAGATACTGATTGACCCTGGAGGATCGCGCATACCAGTTTCGATGCGTCCGCAGGTCACGCAAAGCCTGCCTTTTGATCTCCACCGTATCCGATGGAAGCATCCTTTCCGCTCTCTCTCGAGCAAACTCCCGTCTTGCTGCCAAAATCACGTTAACGACAACGATCGTTATCCCGAAGGTAATCATGAACCAGGAGATGTAGCTCAAGGGAATTTGGTCGAGGATGACGTTCGGAGGAAATTCCGGCTCAAAAACCTCAATTAAAGCGCCAAGCGATATCAAGAATACAGATAAAACAACAACCGCTATGGAAAGCATCCCTAATATATTTCTATATCTTGATGGCAATGGCATTTGCTGCTGCAAAGCAGGGTCATCGTCCCTCTTCCTGAACAAATCCATCACCCTATCCTCGGGGTTGGAGGTTTGACCACAGTCAAACTTGCAACACACGAAAAATCAAGTAACGTTTACTAATGATACTTGATTAGGCGATCGCCGGCGGCTCTATCCGTTGCTTCAGGATATGCTGATTGCCATCGGCCGGTCGAGGTCGCGAGCGATATAATCCTGGATCTGGCGGACGATCTGCCCGGCGTGAGCGATCGCCAGCTGATCGGCCCGTTCGGCGTCGCCGGCCTCGATCGCGGCGATCATCTCCTCATGTTCGTCGACATATTGGCGCGGCAGGCGGTCGTCGAAGGTCGAATAATACAAGCGAAGAATGCGCCGGCCCTCGTCGAGCAGCCTGGCGAAGAAGGCCGTATAGTAGGAATTGCCGGCAAGCTCGGCGATCGCCACGTGAAATTCGCGGTTCGCCTCGATCATCGCATAGGCGTCGCGCGCGGCAACGGCATCGGCGAAGTCCTTCTGATGTAACCGGATCACCTTCATGATTTCGGAGTTACGCCGCTGGGCGGCGCCGCGCGTCGTGACCCGGTACATCAGCGTCAACGCTTCGAAATAGGTGGGCAGGCTGGCGAAATCGATCGTCGCGACGATCGTATTCCTGTTCGGCAGGGTCGTGACCAGCCCATCAGCGGCGAGCCGCAACAGCGCCTCGCGAATGGGAGTCCTCGACATCCCGAAACGTTCAGACAGCCGCACTTCATCGAGCGGACTGCCGGGCTCCAGCGCCATCGACAGGATTTCCCGGCGCAGCGTGACATAGACGCTCTGCGTGCCGGAACCGCGCACCCGCACATTCTCCGCCTCGTTCTGCATCCGCGCCTCCGCTGTCATGAGAGCCTTGTATTGCGTTTCGGCCGATTCCCGCAACGGCAGTCTTCCGCCTGCAAATTTCAGGATCGCGCCGGATTGAATCCTGTCGACAGTTTGTATATAACGCAATCAAATTCAAGGAGGTCGATCGATGACAACAGGATGGAAGGGCGTATTTCCCGCCGTAACGACACAATTCAACGAAGATCTTTCCGTGGATCTGGCTGCGACCCAGCGCGTCCAGGACGCGCTGGTGAACGACGGCGTCAACGGGCTGATCGTGATGGGCACCTGCGGCGAGAACAATTCGCTCGATCCCGATGAGAAGCGCACGATCCTGGAAGCCGCCGTCGAGGTCGTCAATGGCCGCGTTCCCGTCGTCACCGGCGTGTCCGAATTCGACACGCGCCGCGCCGTCGCCTATGCCCGCGACGCCGAAAAGCTCGGCGCCGACGGCCTGATGCTGCTGCCGGCCATGGTCTATGTGCCGAAGCCGGAAGAGCTGATCGCGCATTTCCGCACCGTCGCCGAGGCGACCTCGCTGCCGATCATGCTCTACAACAACCCGCCGGCCTACCGCGTCAATATCGGCGCCGATGTGCTGAAGGTGCTTGCCGACGTGCCGAATATCAAGGCGGTCAAGGAAAGCGCGCCGGATCCGCGCCGTTTCACCGATCTCATCAATGAATTCGGCGATCGTTTCGATATCTTCGCCGGTCTCGACGACGTCGCGCTCGAAGGCCTGATGCTCGGCGCCAAGGGCTGGGTCTCCGGCCTCACCAGCGCCTTCCCGGAGGAATCCGTGCAGCTGGTGGCCGCCGCCGAACGCGGCGACTGGGAAGAGGCCCGCAAGATCTATCGCTGGTTCATGCCGCTCCTGCATCTCGATGCCGAACACGATCTCGTGCAGTCGATCAAACTCGCCGAACAGATCATGGGCCGCGGCTCCGAACGTGTCCGCCTGCCGCGCCTGCCGCTTTCTGGCGCCCGCCGCGCTGAAGTTACTGCGATGGTGGAGAAGGCCGCGGCCACGCGCCCCTCGAAGATCCGCCAGGCTGCCTGAGACAACGGGGCCGGCAAACGCCGACAAGCGGTTGCCGGTCTTTCCATTCTCGCTACTTTTCGGGCGAGAGCCAGTTGCCGCCCGGCCGCGGCAGACTCTCTGGCTTTCGTTCCTATCTCGTGTTCTTGGAGTTTCCGGAACGGATCAGGCTGTTTCGGCTGACGAGCGACGGTATCTGGAAAATATGCTCGGCAGCGGTGCGGCCTTCTATTCTGGAAATGAGGGTTCGCGTTGCGATCTGACCGAGTTCCCTGCCCGACTGGTCGATGCTTGCGAGGTTGACGAGACCGAGGGCTGCCGTAGACGAGTTGTCGTATCCGATGACGGCGAGATCTTCGGGCACGCGCACACCCAATTCCATCGCCAGGCTCAGAAGGGTGATCGCGTCGAGATCGCTCCAGCAGAATACGGCGCGCGGCCTGTCTTTCCGCGATAGGAATTTTCGCATCGCCTCTTCCCGCTTTGGCGAAGCAATGGGAATTTTGCCGATCGCTGGCGAGGAGCCGAGCCCGCCACGCTGCATGGCCCGGCGGAACCCGATCTCACGCTGGCGCACGACGGAGACCGCGTGCCCTTGGCGCTCGCCAAGGCTCAGCATTTCGACGTCGCGATAGCCGCAGGCCAGAAGCGCTTCCACGGCGATCTCCGCACCGCGCTGATCGTCTGCATTGACGGTATCGAAAGCCGTGGCGCTGGCATCGTGGTAACCGACCGCGACGATCGGTATCTGGACTGCGAATTTAGCGAGGATCTCCGAGGGCAACCGCGGCGCAACGAGGATAAGGCCATCCATCTTGTAGTCGATCATCGACTCGATCAACGACGTTTCCAGTTGCACACGCGCATCGCTGACGCCGATCATCGCCTGATAGTGCGAGGGCGCCAGCACCCCGTTTACGCCGGCAATCACCTCCGGAAGAAAGGGATTGCGGATGTCGATCAGGAGCACACCGATGGTGAAACTCCGGCCGCGCAGCCCGCGCGCCGCCCGCGAGGGGCGATATGCGAGGGCCTCGATGGCATCCATCACCCTTGCGCGCAGTGCGTCACTGACGCCGTAGGCATTTCGCATCACCTTGGAAACCGCTGCGACCGATACGCCTGCATGAGCTGCTACGGTCCGGATCGTCACGCGATCGTTTCGTTGCGGCTTTTGTTTTTCTTCGACTGACATGAAATCTCTGACTTGCGGCTGCGGGCCGCCAACATCGCCCGCAGAACCACCATGACAGACTGGCAACGAAAATTCTATTGCGCTTCCGAAGAAAATGTAGAACGTTATATGGAGAACGTTCTACAACTCGTCGGGAGGACTTGATGAACTTTCAGCCGGCAGCCATCAGCGGCAACCTCGTTTTGCGTGCCTGGTCCGGGGATATGATCGCGCCACTATCGGATAGCGGTCAGGGAACGGCCGCAAGCTTCGTCTCCAAGACTTTTGAACATGATGGCGCCAAGCTTCCCGTCGAGCTCTTTATCTCCGCACTTGGCCTCTACCGCTGCTTCATCAACGGCGTTCGCGTCGGCGACGACCTGTTGACACCCGGCTGGACCAACTACGACGATCGCCTTGCCTATCAGCGATATGATGTCTCGAATCTGCTCAAGCCGGGCCAGAACCGCATCGAAATCTGGCTTGCCGACGGATGGTATCGGTCGCCTTTGATGTGGGGCGCCCAGGCGATCCCGAATTGCTGGGGCAACAGGATCGGCGCCATCGCCGATCTGCTCGGACCGGATGGCAACCTTCTTTCCACCGACACCACATGGCGAAGCGGTCTTCTGCCGATCCTGAAGTCCGGGATCTACTTCGGCGAAATCTATGATGCCCGCCAGGAAAATTACGCCGAGACCCATGGCACCGAGAAGCTGGACTTCGACAGGGCGCTGCTTGTCGCGCATGAAACGGCTGCAGTGCGCGAGTTGCGGCCACTCACCCCGGTTGACAGCTGGACCGACGATAACGGCAGGACCGTCTACGATTTCGGCCAGAATGTCGGCGGCTATGTCAGATATACGGTCCGCGGAACCGCCGGTGCCGAAATTCGGGTGGAGCATTCGGAGGTTCTCGGCCCCGACCGTCATTTCGACAATCGCAACTATCGCACGGCGGCCGCCCATACCGTCTACACGCTACGTGGCGACGGCGACGAAACCTATGCGCCGCATTTCACCTTCCATGGTTTCCGTTATGCCCGGGTGACCATCACAGGCGTCGCAAAGATCCTGTCGATCGCATCCGTCCCGATCTCGTCGGTCCCCGATCCGGCCGGCGGTTTCACGTCGGGCAATGCGCTGGTCAATCGCCTCGTCGAGAATACCATCTGGTCGCAGCGCGCCAATTTCGTCGAAGTACCCACCGATTGCCCGCAGCGCGACGAACGTTTGGGCTGGACGGGCGACGCCCAGGTATTTGCCGCAACCGCTTGCTGGCTGAGCGACAGCCAATCCTTCCTGAGGAAATATCTGCGCGACGTGATGGCCGACCAGCGCGAGGACGGCGCCGTCTCACACTTTTCGCCGGATCCGACACGTCTGCATCCGGCCGATTTCCCGGGCTATGCCGGCTCGACCGGCTGGGGCGATGCGATCGTCGTCATCCCCTGGGTACTCTATACCCATTACGGCGACCGGGCGGTTCTGGCGGAATGCCTGGATTCGATGGTGCGCTGGGTCGATTTCGTCTGGTCGATCTCGGATGGTCCGCTGGTGCGCCCGCCGTCGCGCTGGGGCGACCGCGGCTTCACCTTCGGCGACTGGCTGCAGCCGATCGGCGATAACCGGAAGCCCCGCCCGACGATCGCCGACGATTGCGCGGCGACGCTCTACCACTTCATCTCGACCGACCTTCTGGCAAGGATCGCAGCCACGCTCGGCGAGCATGCGCTTGAAGAGCGAATGAAAAACCGCGCCGACGAGATCCGGCGGGCATTCACCAACGAATTCATCACGCCATCGGGACGGCTCGCGCATAACGATCAGACGTCTTATGCGCTCGCCTTCCTGCACGAGTTGATACCGGCCGAGCACAAGCAAGCCGCACAGCAGCATTTCCGGCAGGTGATCATCGATGCCGACTACAAGATCGGCACCGGCTTCATCGGCACGCCCGCCCTGCTGCCGGCGCTGACGAAGCTTGGGATGGACGATCTGGCCGAAAAGGTCTTCCTGCAGGAAGATGTACCGGGCTGGCTCTATCAGGTCTCGAAGGGAGCGACGACGATCTGGGAGCGCTGGGATTCCATGGCGCCCGACGGCACCATCTACGAACCCGACATGAACAGCTACAACCACTATGCCTATGGCGCCGTCTGCCAATGGCTGTTCGAAAGCGTCGCCGGGATTTCGCCGAGCCCGCGCGCACCGGGATTTGCCGAGGTGATCGTCGATCCCGCACCGATTCCGTCCCTTTCGCCGGTTTCAGCCCATCACGACGTGAGCCAAGGGCGCATCGAGGTTGGCTGGCAGTGCGACGGCAACGAAGTCACCTATGTGCTGACGCTTCCGGAAGGCTGCATCGGTCGTTTCCGGCCCGGAAAGCGACATCAAAACCCGTCGCTCAATGGAGCGCCTGTGGCCGAGGAAGCCGTTCTTCCCGCCGGAACACACAGACTGGTCTTTTCCCTACCCGAATCTTGAGGAGCATACACGTCACACCGTTCAGAGGAGGAACGTCATGACACATCGGATAAAGCTCATTCTTGCCGGCACGTCCGCGCTTTTGGCATTGGTCGCGGCCGGTCCGTCGCATGCGGAAGTCACGCTGTCATTCCTGATCGACAATAACCCGGACACAGTCGCGGCGGCCGAGGCACTGGTTGCCGCCTATCAGGCAAAGGCACCCGACGTGACGATCGAAATCGAGCCGCGGGCCGGTGGCGGCGAAGGCGACAACATCATCAAGACGCGGCTGGCGACCGGCGAGATGTCCGATGTGTTTCTCTACAATTCTGGTTCGCTCTTACAGGCGCTGAAACCGACGCAGACGCTTGTCGATCTGAGCGGCCTGTCGTCGCAAGCGAAGGTCGACGAAAGTTTCAAAGCGGTCGTGCGTGCCGATGGCAAGCTCTATGGCGTTCCCTTCGGCACGGCAATGGCGGGCGGGATCCTCTACAACAGGAAAATCTACCAGGACCTCGGCCTCTCCGTCCCGAAGACATGGGCCGACTTCATGGCGAACAACGCGAAGGTCAAAGCTGCCGGAAAGGTCGCCGTGGCGCAGACCTATCGCGACACCTGGACCTCGCAGCTGTTCGTTCTGGCTGACTATTACAACCTGCATGCGGCCGTGCCCAACTTCGCCGCAGACTATACCGCCAACAAGGCAAAATACGCCGAGACGCCTGCGGCCCTGAAGGGCTTCGAACGTCTGAAGGACGTTCACGACGCCGGTCTGATGAATGAAGATTTTGGCGCGGCAAGCTACGACGATGGCCTGAGAATGGTCGCAACCGGCGAGGCAGCGCATTATCCGATGCTGAGCTTCGCGGTCGGCGCCCTCAAACAGAATTATCCGGACAACCTCAACGATGTCGGCTTTTTCGCGCAGCCGAGCGACGACGCCGCGACCAACGGCTTGACGGTCTGGATGCCGCCAGCCCTTTACATTCCGGTGACCAGCCAGCACGCCGAGGAAGCACGGAAATTCGTCGATTTCGCGGGAAGCGTCGAGGCCTGCAAGATCATGGTGGAAACCAACGCCGTTCAGGGGCCTTCCCTGATCGACGGCTGCGACCTGCCAGCTAGCGTACCGCCTGCGATCAAGGACATGCTCCCCTATTTCGAGGCCAAGGACAAGACGACGCCGGCGCTGGAATTCGTTTCGCCGATCAAGGGACCGGCTCTCGAGCAGATCACCGTCGAGGTCGGCTCCGGCATTCGCCAGCCCGCCGAGGCAGCGAAACTCTACGACGACGATGTCCGCAAGCAGGCCAAGCAGCTCGGCCTGCCCAACTGGTAGCGGTCTTTCGGGCCAGTTATCCTCGCTCCTGACGGAGCGAGGCTCCACCCGATCGAAGAGATTGAGATGACCGAGACACGCCGCCGCTCGCGCAAATCGCCCTACCCGCTCTGGTTTTTCATTCCCGCCGCCATCATCTACGGCGTGCTGTTTCTGTTTCCGACGATATCGTCTCTCTGGTTCAGCCTGACGCGCTGGGATCTTTCGACGGCCGAATTCATCGGGCTTGAAAACTTTCGGCAGTTCTTTTCCGAACCGTTTCTGGTCAAAGGGCTCGTCAACACGCTGATCTACGCCGTGACGACCTCCGGCCTGAAGACGGTCTGCGGACTGCTGCTGGCCGTGCTGCTCACCAGCAATATCTTCGCCCGCGGTTTTCTGCGCACGCTGGTCTTCTTCCCCGTCCTGGTCTCGACGATCGGCATTGGCATCACCTTCACGGTGATGATGCATCCGACCAAGGGCATCATCAATGTCACGCTCGAGACGCTCGGCATTCCGGGACCTGGATGGCTCACCAATCCGGCGCTCGCGCTTTTTTCGGTGGCTCTGGTCGATGTCTGGAAGGGTGTCGGCCTCGCCACCCTGATCTTCATCGCCGGACTTGCCGCGATCAGCCCCGATTATTACGAGGCGGCGAGAATTGACGGCGCCACGCGTCTCCAGCAATTTTCCCGGATCACTCTGCCGCTCGTGCGTCCGGCCACCGTCATCGTCGTGACATTGTCGCTGATCGGCGGGCTCCGTTCCTTCGATCTGATATGGGCCATGACCCGCGGCGGGCCCGGTTTCTCCTCCGACGTGATCGCCTCGGTCATCTACAAGCAATACCAGGCGGGTTTCTATGGCCTGTCGACGGCCGGAAACGTCATCCTGTTTGCGCTGATCGCGGCAATCATCCTGCCCTTCACCCTGTGGTTCAACCGGCGCGAGGTCGGGGAATGAGAAACGTCCGCCCTTATGTGACCGGCGCGATAGCCCTTGCGGTGGCGGCGATCATCTTCGTCATGCCGTTCGTCTTCGTCGCTCTCCAGGCGGTCAAATCGAAATCCGAAGCGTCCCGGCTCGATTTCGAATTGCCCGAGCATTGGCTGTTCTGGGATAATCTGGTGGCCGTCTTCAAGGCCCGCGACTATCAGCTTGCGCTTGCCTATTTCAACTCCACCCTGATCACGGTCGTCTCGGTCACCATTCTGATCCTGCTGTCGGCGATGGTCGGATATGTCATGCAGCGCCGCAAGACCGTCTGGAACAGGGTGGCCTCCATTGCCCTCTTCATGGGCCTGATGATGCCGCCGGCGGTCGTGCCCACCATCGGCCTGTTGCAGGATATCGGCCTGTTCAAGACCATGACCGGGATGATCCTGATCCAGGTCGCCTATAATCTCTCCTTTTCGATTTTGCTTTATCGGTCATTCATCTCGACCATACCGCGCGATCTCGATGAGGCGGCGCTGATCGACGGCGCCAAACCCCGGCAGATTTTTTTCAGAGTGGTCCTGCCGCTGCTGAAACCGGTGACCGTGACCAATGTCGTCGTGCAGTCAATCGCGATCTTCAACGATTTCACCAATCCGCTCTACTACCTTCCCGGCAAGGAGAACGTCACGGTGCAACTGACGCTCTATAATTTCCAGAGCATGTATACGAGCCAGTACAATCTGCTCTTCATGAACATCCTCCTCGTGACGATCCCGCCGCTGATCGTCTTCATCTTCTTCAACCGGCAGATCGTCGCGGGTATGACGGCCGGCGGCGTAAAGGGGTAGCAAAATGGCTGAGCTCACTCTGAAACAGGTTCGCAAGAGCTTCGGCGCCCTCGAAGTCATCAAAGGGGTCGATCTCGAGGTTGCCTCCGGGGAGTTCGTGGTGTTCGTCGGTCCGTCAGGATGCGGGAAGTCAACGCTGCTGCGCATCATCGCCGGCCTGGAAGACACGACCTCAGGCACGCTGACCATCGGCGGCAAGGACGTCACCTATGCCGAGCCCTCCGAGCGCGGCATTGCCATGGTGTTCCAGAGCTACGCGCTCTACCCGCATATGACCGTCGCCGAAAATATCGGCTTCGGCCTTTCGCTCGCCCGCCGTCCGAAGGCGGAAATCGCCGCCAAGGTCGCGGCGACGGCGGAAACGCTGCAGCTCACCCAGCTCTTGGAGAGAAAGCCGAAAGCCCTCTCCGGCGGCCAGAGGCAGCGCGTCGCCATCGGCCGGGCGATCATCCGCGATCCCAAGGTCTTCCTGTTCGACGAGCCGCTCTCCAATCTCGACGCTTCGCTCCGAGCCCAGATGCGCCTCGAAATATCAGATCTGCACGCCCGGCTGAAATCGACGATGATCTATGTCACCCACGACCAGGTCGAAGCCATGACGATGGCAGACAAGATCGTCGTCCTGAATGGCGGGGTGGTCGAACAGATCGGCAGTCCGATGGAGCTCTACCGTAACCCCGCGACACCCTTCGTCGCCGGCTTCATCGGCAGCCCGAAGATGAACCTGTACGGCGGCGAGACGGCACGACGATTGAACTGCACGACCTACGGTATCCGTCCCGAACATATCAGGCTGTCGGAAGGCGCCGGACAATGGCAGGGCAGGATCCGGCATTTGGAGCGGCTTGGCGCCGACGCGATCCTCTATCTCGAGGTCCCCGAACTCGGCGAGATGGTCGTGCGCGCCGAAGGCGAGACGCCGTTTACGCCTGGAATGACGGTCTGGGCAAATCCGGTCGAGGGAGCGGAGCACCGATTCTGAGGATGGCGCGGCGCGCTATCAGCGCCACACCGTGAAACATCACACGAAGGAATCGCTGGTGCTCGATCGATTCAGCATATTCATTGGACGCGTTGGCCGCTGTACGGGATTCTTGCGGCATGACCCAGGCGACCCATCCGATATTGCTTTTTCATGTAGATCCGGCGCGAAACATGGCGCGCTTCTATCTTCTGGCCGTCGAACCGACCCTGTTCGGCGGCAGCTCGCTCACGCGTTGCTGGGGACGTATGGGGACGAAGGGACAGGTGAAGATCGACCTCTTCGATACGGCGGTCGAAGCCAGGCAAGCATCCCGGAAGCTGCTGCACGGCAAGCTCAAACGCGGATATCGGCGGAATGAGGAAGATTCATAGGGCCGGTTCAGAACCGCTCGGGACGCAGCGACGTCAGATCGACAGCCGGTCTCTGGCCCGCGACCAGCTGGGAAACGAGATAGCCGGTCAAAGCCGACAGCGTCAGGCCGAGATGGCCGTGGCCGAAGGCATAGGTGACGCGGGGCAAACGGCGGGAACTGCCGATCACCGGAAGTGAATCCGGCATGGACGGGCGAAAACCCAGCCACTCGTCGCTGCCCTGTCCGGCCGCCGGCAGGAGCAGTTTCACGCCGTCACGGATCATCGCGGTCCGCTTCGGGTTCAAGGGAGCGGCAAGTCCGCCGAGTTCGACGGTTCCGGCCGCGCGCAATCCATCTGCCATCGGCACCATGTAGAAGCCGTGTTCGGGATAGCAGACCGGGCGCGACAGCAGATTGACCGCTTGCGGGAACAAGACATGATATCCGCGCTCTGTGTCGAGCAGGACGCGGTCGCCGATCGATGCCGTGAGCTTGCGTGAATGGGCGCCGGCGGCAACGACCGCATGATCCGCAAGGATCTGCTTGCCCGCGATCGGCAGACTGATGCCGTTGTCGCGCGGCTCGATGGCCGAGACTTCGCCACGGATGATCTCTCCTCCGCCGTTTACGACAGCCTGGGCGAGCGCGAAGGCGAGTTGCCTGGGGCTGGAAAACACATAGGCGTCACGAAACAGCACGCCCTTGTGGTAAAGCGGCGCAAGATTGGGCTCCATGCTCTCAATATCGGCGCGGTCCAGACGGTCCATGGCGACGCCGTGGCGTTCACGCAGCCCGTTCTCAGCATCAGCCGCCCGGAATTGCGCTTCGCTCTTGTAGAGATACAGGCAGCCATCATGCCGCTTCAGCCGTTCGGCGCCTGCCTGCGCCACAAGCGGTTGCCAGGCGGCATCAGCGTGAGCAAGCAGCATGGCCAGTGTCCCGGCGATCCGTTCAACCTCGGCTTTCCCGCTCGACGCCAGGAATGCGCGCAGCCACGGGACCAGTTGCGGCAGGTACCGCCAGACGATCGCCAGCGGACCCAGCGGATTGAGCAGCATGCCCGGCACTCGCCAGATGACGCCAGGGGTCGCGACCGGAACGACGCCGTGCGGCGCAAAGGTGCAGGCATTCCCGTAGGAACAGGCCTGGCGGTAGGACGCGTCGCCCAAGGGCGGCGCCGGATCGATGATCGTGACCCGGTGCCCCATTCTTTGCAGCCAGAGGGCCGAGCAGAGGCCGACCAGCCCGGCACCGACCACAGCCACATGCTGGCGCTCGGCGTCGGGCAAGGGCTGAAGCTCGGCAAGCGGCTTGTTCATCGTCTAGACCAGGCCTGCCAGAGCGCGGGGACGATCGTTCAGCGTCGCGGCGATGATGCGCAGGGCCGTTGCAAGTTCGTCGCGCGACGATGCGCAGCCAACATTGACGCGCACGGCATGCTCGACCGGCTGGCGGTCGCAGGCGAAGGCGGTGGCAGCCATGACGGCAACGCCGTGGGCGCGCAGATTGGCGGCAAAATCCTCGCATCGCCAAGGGGCCGGCAGCCTCAGCCAGAGAAACATGCAGCGCGGATCGGCGGAGAAGGAATGGCCGGCAAGGATCGTCGTGACGATCGCGTGGCGTGCACGCAACTCGGCAAGCTGGGCCTTCAGAATTGCTTCGGCCGTGCCGTCTTCCAGCCAGCGGGTCGCCAGCAGCAGCGGCAGCGGCGAGGGCATCCAGGCGGTGGTGCGGACCGCCTCGGCAGACAGCAGCGCCCGGCCGGGCGGGCACGTCAGGTAGCCGACGCGCAGGCCAGGGGCCAGTGCCTTGGAGAGTGCCGATATATGGTAGGTTCTGGTCGGCGCAAGCGTGATCAGGGCGCTTGCGCGGGTCCCGAGCATCGGTCCATAGACATCGTCTTCGATGATGACGAGATCGTGCTTTTCCGCGACATCGACCAGTTGCCGCCGGCGGGCCTCGCTCATGGTGACGACGGTCGGATTGTGCATCGAGGGAACCGTGAAGACGGCGCGCACGCTCTCCCGGCCGCAGATGTCGTCAAGCTCCGCGGCCGACATGCCCTGATCGTCACTTCCGATCCCGATGATGCGGAAGCGGAACATCTGCGCGAGCGCGATCAGGCCATAATAAGTCAGCCGATCGCAGACGATGGTGTCGCCGGGCTCGATCAGGCTGCTGATCACCGCCAGAAGAGCGTGCTGGGCGCCGCTGGTGACGACGATATCGTCCTCGGACGGATCGAAGCCGTTGAGCGATATCCATTTTCTCGCCGCCTGGCGCGCCCAGGCCGGGCCTTCCGGCGGCTGATATTCCTGCATCTGGCGGAAGCGCCGGTCCGACGAAAGGTCCGGCAGGGATTGGGCGAGGCGTTGCTGGAAATCGTCGACAGCCGGCCGGTTGACCGTCAGGTCTATGATACCGGACGGGTTTGCCGCCCGGTCGACCCGCGGCATGGCGCCGTCGCCCATGACGATCGTGCCGCGCCGGGTGCTGCCCATCACCAGGTTGAGGTTTTGCAATTCGCGGTAGGCGCGCGTGACGGTGGAGACGTTGAGCGATCGCTCCCGTGCCAGGTCGCGCTGCGGCGGGAGTTGGCTGCCGGGTGGCAAGGCGCCTGAGCGGATCTTCGCCTCGAGCTCGCTTGCGAGCTCCAGATAGGCCGGCATCCGCGTTTCCCGCTCCTGATTTGTCCGGGTCACTTCCGATCTTTCAGACATACAATTCCTGCAACAACGTCCAATTCCACAAGCCAAATACAGCACATTTTAAGCGATTCAGCATTGGCTTCGTGCGGCATAGCATGCTTTTCCAGCGTTTTCGAGATCCGCAGCCGCCACCATACAAAATTATTTGTGTGGCTTGACAAGCGGAAATAGACCGAGACAATATAGCCCAGCATCGAGACAAAGAGGCAGGGACCCGGCCGATGCAAAACAGGAGGACTTCATGAGCGAGCGCTTCATTGCTTTCGAAGGCGTGCGTAAATCCTATGACGGCGTCAGCTATGTCGTGCGCGGCCTGGATCTCGACGTCGCCAAAGGCGAGTTTCTGACCCTTCTCGGCCCGTCCGGATCCGGCAAGACCACGACGCTGATGATGCTGGCTGGTTTCGAGGCCCCCACCGACGGGACGATCACGCTTGCCGACAACAGGATCGACAGCGTTCCGCCGCATCGCCGCAATATCGGAGTCGTCTTCCAGAATTACGCGCTCTTCCCGCATATGACCGTCGGCGAGAACGTCGCCTTCCCGCTGAAAATGCGCCGGCTCGGCAAGGCTGAGATCACCGAGCGGGTGCGCCGCGCCCTCGACATGGTGCGCATGGCGAGCTTCGAAACGCGGCGACCCAACCAGCTCTCCGGCGGACAGCAGCAGCGCATTGCGCTTGCCCGCGCCCTCGTCTTCGAGCCGCAACTGGTGCTGATGGACGAGCCGCTCGGTGCGCTCGACAAGCAGCTTCGCGAGCATATGCAGCTCGAGATCAAGCATCTGCATGCCCGCCTCGGCATCAACGTCGTCTACGTCACCCACGACCAGAGCGAGGCGTTGACCATGTCGGATCGGGTCGGCGTATTCAATGACGGCATCCTGCAGCAGATCGCGCCGCCGCATGCGCTCTACGAGACGCCGGCGAACCCCTTCGTCGCAACCTTCATCGGCGAGAACAATGCAATATCGGGCGAAGTCGTGGCGATCGAAAATGCGACCTGCCGAATTCGCGCGCCCGATGGTTCGATCATCACCGGCCATGCCGGACAAGGATTGAAGGAAGGCGCGCGGGCAACGCTGGTCTTGCGGCCGGAGCGGATCCAGCTGGCGCCCGCGGCCGAGGTTGCGAACCGGTTCACGGCCACGCTCAAGGAAATCATCTACCACGGCGACCATATCAGGTTGCGCGTCTCAGCCTGCGGCTGCGACGATGTCTTCATCAAAGTGGCAGCCGCCCAGGACATTCCGGCTCATGCGCCAGGCGCGAATACCGTCATCGGCTGGGCGCTTGAGGATTGCCGCGTGCTGGCGCTCTCCTGACCGGACATTCATTTTTTCGCAAACGCAGCTACAAAAAGGGGAACCACCATGATGCGTTTAAACGGCATGCTTCTCAGTTCCGTCATGACTCTTGCCATCGCAGGAGCCGCATTTGCCGAGGATACGCTGACCGTCACATCCTGGGGCGGCGCCTATACGAAGAGCCAGGAGGAGGCCTTTTTCAAGCCCTTCGCCAAGGAGACCGGCACCAAGATCCTCCAGGACGAATGGGACGGCTCGACTGCCAAGCTGAAGGGCATGGTCGAGACGGGCCAGGTGACCTGGGACGTCGTCGACGTCGAACCCAGCCATGCGCTTCAGGGCTGCGACGAAGGCTGGCTTGAGCCGATCGACTATTCAAAGCTCGGCGGCAAGGACGCCTTCATCGACGGCGCTGCGATGGATTGCGCCGTCGCGACGATCGTCTTCGGCACCATCTATGCCTATGATGCCGCCAAGTTCCCGAATGGCGGACCGACGACCATGGCCGATCTGTTCGATACCGCCAAGTTCCCCGGGCCGCGCGCCTTGCGCAAATCGCCGAAGACCACGTTGGAATTCGCGCTGATTGCCGACGGTGTCAAACCCGCGGAAGTCTACGATGTGCTTGGAACGCCGGAGGGTGTCGATCGCGCCTTCAAGAAGCTCGACACCATCAAGAAGGATGTGAAGGTCTGGTGGACGGCGGGCGCGCAGCCGCCGCAGCTTCTCGCCGACGGCGAAGTCGTGATGACCACCGCATGGAACGGCCGCATCTACGATGCCGTCAAGAACAGCGGCAAGAACTTCAAGATCGTCTGGGACGGTCAGGGAATGGACTTCAACCTCTGGGCCGAGCCGAAAGGCTCGAAGAACAAGGAACTGGCGGACAAGTTCGTCGCCTTCACCGTCAATCCCGACGTGATGGCGCAGCAGTCGAAATATATTTCCTATGGTCCGACTCTGAAAGCGGCCATCGCCAAGGTCCCGGCGGATATTCTGGTCGATCTGCCGACCGCGCCTGAGAACACGAAAACCGCCTTTGTCGTCTCTTCCGAGTTCTGGGCCGATCATGATGAGGAGTTGACCGAACGCTTCAACAAGTGGCTCGCACAGTAACCTCGTCGGGCGGGCGAGTGTCCCCCTGGCCTCGTCCGCCCCTTTCCCTACCGCAGGAAGGCATGAGCGATGGTGATCGCGACAATGAATGAAGGCGACGGCTCGATGATTGCCGCCCGCAGGCGGGTGAAAAGCCGCGGCAGCGCCAAAAGCAAAGCGCAGCTGAGAGCGCTGCTACTGGTCGCGCCGCTGTTGATCTTCCTGCTGCTCGTTTTCGTCCTGCCCATTGCGCTGTTGTTGACGCGCGCGGTCGACAACAGGGCGGCTTCCGCCGCCCTGCCCTACACGATGTCGGCTCTATCAGCCTGGGATGGACAATCCCCGCCCGACGAAGCGCTGTTTGCCGCCTTCGCCGCCGATCTCAAACAATCGCCCCGCGACCAGATCGCCGAGGTGGCCAAGCGTCTCAACTATTACGAGACCGGCATGCGCTCGATGCTGTTGAAAACCGCACGCACGATCCGCGACGCCGAGCCGCCCTATAGGGCCGCTTTTGTCGCCATCGACCCCAAGTGGGAGACGCCACACTACTGGACGCTCATCAAGAATGCCTCGCCGCCCTTCACCGACTATTACTTGCTCGCCTCGCTCGACCTGGAGCGCGACGCTTCGGGCGCTATCGGCAGGGTCTCGGCGGAGAATGCGGTGCATGTCGACGTCCTGATCCGCACATTCGTCGTCAGCGCTTCGGTCACCGTGATCTGCTTGTTCCTCGGCTATCCCCTCGCCGCGCTGATCGCCCGGTCGAAAGGGGCGGTTGCCAATACGCTGCTGATCCTGGTGCTCCTGCCGTTCTGGACCTCGCTGCTGGTGCGCACCAGCGCCTGGGTTGTGTTGCTGCAGGGACGCGGCGTGATCAATTCGGCGCTGATCGGGCTGGGCCTCATCGACCCCGCCCATCCTCTCGACCTGATCTACAATCGCATCGGCGTGCTGATCGCTATGACCCATATTATGCTGCCCTTCATGGTGCTGCCGATCTACAGCGTCATGAAGAGCATCCCTCCGGTCTATCTCAGAGCCGCCTCGTCGCTTGGCGCGCCGCCGGTATCGGCCTTCCTCCGCGTATACCTGCCGATGAGCATGCCCGGCGTCAGCGCCGGCGGGTTGCTCGTCTTCATCCTGGCGCTTGGCTATTACATCACGCCGGCTCTGGTCGGCGGGCCGGGAGATCAGATGGTGAGCTATTTCATCGCCTACTACTCCAACCAGGTCACGAACTGGGGCATGGCGGCGGCTTTGAGCACGATCCTGCTGGTGGCGGTGCTGATCCTCTACGCCGTCTATAATCGCATCGTCGGCATCGACCGGCTGAGGATAGGCTGATGACGAATTTCTTGTCCTTCCCGCGACTGTTTTCGATCCTGCTGTGGCTGGTCGGCGGCCTCGTGATCCTGTTCCTGATCGCCCCGATCGTGGCGATCGTGCCGCTCTCCTTCAATGCCGAGCCGTTCTTCACCTATCCCATGCCCGGCCTGTCGCTCCGGTGGTATCGCGAATTCTTCGATTCCAACGTCTGGCAGCTGGCGCTGAAGAACAGCATCATCGTCGCCGTCTTCGCCACGCTTCTGTCGACCTTTCTCGGCACGCTTGCCGCCATCGGCCTCAGCCGGCCATCCTGCCCGGCGCGGGCAACGCTGACCGCCATTCTGATTTCGCCGATGATCGTGCCGGTCATCGTTTCGGCAGTCGGCATCTATTATGCCTTCGCCGCCGTCGGGTTGCTCAACAGCCTGACCGGCCTGGTGCTGGCGCATACGGCGATCGGCGCACCCTTCGTGGTGATCACCGTGACCGCGACGCTGGCAAGCTTCGATCACAATCTGATGCGGGCGGCATCCAGCCTCGGCGCCGCCCCGGTTGAAGCGACCTTGCGCATCATGCTGCCCGTCATTGCGCCGGGGGTGGCGTCCGGCGCCCTCTTCGCCTTCGTAACGTCGTTCGACGAAGTGGTGATTGCACTCTTCATCGCCGGTTCCGAAGAACGCACGCTGCCGCGCCAGATGTGGAGCGGCGTACGGGAAACGCTGAGCCCGACGATCGCCGCCGTCGCCACGCTCCTCATTGTGTTTTCGACACTATTCCTCGCTACGATCCAATGGCTGCAGCGCCGCGCCGAACGCCAGAAGACTGCGCATAGAGATTAATCCAAGGGGGTTGGACATGCAGATCGAACGCTACGAAACCGGAAAGCGGATGAGCCAGGCCGTGACCTATGGCGGCTTCGTCTTCCTCGCAGGCCAGGTCGCCATCGACGCACCAGGCACGTCCGTCCGCGAGCAGACCACCAACATCCTGGCGCGGATCGCGCGGCTTCTGGAAAGCGTGGGCAGCAATCCGACGCGGATCCTCAGCGCAACCATCTGGCTTGCTGATATCTCCGAGTTCGAAGAGATGAACATCGTCTGGGACGCCTGGATGCCCCCAGGTCATGCGCCGGCGCGCGCGACGGTGGAAGCGAGGCTCGCCGGGCCGGAATTCGCCGTGGAGATCGGCATTATCGCAGCGACTGGCAATTGACGGTCCGTGCCTCGACCCAGCCGTCACATCCGCGAGCGGCTCCGATGTGACATACAGTCGATGCTGACGAGAGGCATTCTGGTCCCGGCCAATTTAGGCAATGCCACCGAGGCATACGTATTTAAGCTCGGTATATTCATCCAACCCGTGCCTTGACCCTTCGCGGCCGAGGCCCGACATCTTCACGCCGCCGAACGGCGCTTCGGCGGTGGAGACGAGACCGGTATTGACGCCGACCATGCCATATTCGAGCGCTTCGGCGACGCGAAATACCCGCGACAGATCGCGCGCGTAAAAATAGGAGGCCAGTCCGAACTCGGTGTCATTTGCCTGCTCGATGACGTCCTCTTCGTCGCGGAAACGAAACAGCGGTGCAAGCGGCCCGAAGGTTTCCTCGCGGGCGACCTGCATGCCGGCAGCGACATCGC
Source organism: Rhizobium sp. IY2 (assembly GCF_047532935.1). NCBI lineage: Bacteria > Pseudomonadati > Pseudomonadota > Alphaproteobacteria > Hyphomicrobiales > Rhizobiaceae > Rhizobium > Rhizobium sp. IY2. The sequence goes on along the minus strand of NZ_JBLKNU010000002.1, from coordinate 321,835 downwards.
GCAGGATCGTCGGCTCGAAGAAATGGCCGCCGAGCGCGTGGCGCTTGCCGCCTAAGACGATCCCGGCACCCTTTGCAACGGCGTCGCTGATATGGCTTTCGACCTTGGCAACGGCATTGTCGTCGATCAGCGGGCCGAGCACGACGTCGCGCTCGAGACCATTGCCGACCTTCAAGCCCGAAACCGCCTTGGCAAGCTTGGCGGCAAAGGCCTCATAGACGCCGTCCTGAACATAGAGCCGGTTGGCGCAGACACATGTCTGGCCGTTGTTGCGGAACTTGGCGATGAGCGCGCCTTCGACGGCAGCGTCGAGATCGGCATCGTCGAAGACGATGAAGGGGGCATTGCCGCCAAGCTCGAGGCCGAGCTTTTTGATCGTCGGCGCGCATTGCCGGTAAAGCAGTTCGCCCGTCCGGGTGGAGCCGGTGAATGTCAGCACTCTGATGTCACGGCTTGATGTCAGCGCACCGCCAATGGCGGCTGCGTCACCGGTCACGATGTTGAGCAGCCCCGGCGGCAGGCCGGCACGCTCCGCAAGAACCGCGATTGCGATGGCGGAGAATGGCGTCTGCAGCGCCGGCTTGAGGACGACGGCACAGCCGGCGGCAAGCGCGGGACCGATCTTGCGGGTGATCATCGCGTTCGGAAAATTCCAGGGCGTGATCGCCGCCACCACGCCCGCGGGCTGGCGCAGCACCAGGATCCGCTTGTCCGGCTGATGCCCTGGGATGGTCTCGCCGTTGATGCGCCTCGCCTCTTCGGCGAACCATTCGATGAAGCTCGCACCATAGGTGATTTCGCCCTTGGCCTCGGCCAGGGGTTTTCCCTGCTCCAGCGTCAGGATCATCGCCAGATCGTCGCGGTTTTCGATCATCAGGCGGTGCCATGCCTTGAGAACGTTGGCGCGCTCCCCGGCGGTCTTCTTCGCCCAAAGCTTCTGGGCAATGACGGCGGCGCGGATCGCGTCTTCCGTTTCCGCCGCACCAAGGTCTGGGACCACCCCCAGCGTCTCGCCCGTCGCCGGATTGCGGACCGTCGCCGCCTTGCGGCCTTCGGCTTCGATCCAGCGATCGGCGATGGGGCATGCCTGGCGGAACAGCGAGGGATCATTGAGCTTCATAGGACAACTTTCAACAGAATACGTGAGCGGCGCCGGGATCGAAATCCAGATGGACTATATCTCCACGGCTGAGCCCGGCAATAGCCTCATGACCGAACGGCAAGCGGACCGAAAGCGCCTCGCCTGCCGCCGTCTCTGTCGAGACGTGGATATTGTTGCCCAGAAAGGTAATGTCGCTGACCGTCGCGGCAAGACCCGCGCCGGCCGCCCGGGCGCGCGACAATCGAATGCGCTCGGGCCTCAGCATCAGAGCTGCCCTTGCACCGGAGGTCCCTTTGCCATGCACCGGAATTTGATTGAAGATGGTCCCGCCGCCCAGGGTAATGGTGGCTTGTCCGTCGGAAGATGACACCAGGTCGCACGAAATGAAGTCGCTGTCGCCGATGAATTCGGCAACGAAGCGGGTCTTCGGATTGGCATAGAGTTCGGGGCCGGTCCCGATCTGGTCGATGACGCCCTTGGAAAAGACGGCGATGCGGTCGGAGAGCCGCAGCGCCTCCTCCTGGTCGTGCGTGACATAGAGGATCGTCACTTCGGTCTGCTGGTGGATGCGGCGGATCTCATGCTGGATTTCCTCGCGCAGCTTCTTGTCGAGCGCCGACAGCGGCTCGTCCATCAGAAGCACCGGCGGATCATAGGCGAGGGCTCTGGCAAGAGCGACGCGCTGCTGCTGGCCGCCGGACATTTGCGCGGGCTTGCGATCCTCGAAGCCTTCGAGCCGAACGAGGCGCAGCATCTCCTTCACCTTGCTGTCGACCTCGGCCTTGGACTTGCGCCGGACCTTCAGCGGGAAGGCGATGTTTTCCCCCACCGTCAGATGCGGAAACAGGGTGTAGCGCTGGAACACCATGCCGATGTTGCGCTTGTGCGACGGCGTGGCGAGCAGGGTCTTGCCCTCCAGCGTGATGTCGCCTTTCGTCGGATTTTCAAAGCCGGCCAAGATGTAGAGGGTCGTGCTCTTGCCGGATCCGGACGGTCCGAGAAAGGTGAGGAACTCCCCGCGCCGGACGTCGAGATAGACGTCGTGCACGGCGACGACAGGGCCGTATTCCTTGCGTATTCCGCGGATCTGAAGGAATGGTTCTTTCATTGTTTCAGTACCTTACGCACGACGGCAACAAGCGCCATCAAGATGATCGTCAAAAGGATGAGAAGGGTCGACGCGGCGGCGACTACAGGCGTCAGATCTTGTCGCAGCGTCGCCCATACCTTCACCGGCAGCGTCTGCAGGGTCGGACTGGACATGAAGATCGCCACCACCACCTCATCCCAGGATGTCAGGAACGAGAAGACAGCAGCCGAAAACAACCCATGGCTGATCGCCGGCAAGGTGACCCTGATCTTTGCTTCCAGAGGCGAGGCGCCGCAGAGAACCGCCGCATCCTCGATCGACTTGTCGAAGCCCTCCAGCGCACTTGATATGGAGAGGATCGAGAAGGGCAGCGCCAGAACGAGGTGCGAAATGACGAAGCCCGCCAAGGTGCCGCCCAGGCCGATCCTCAGAAAGAAGGCATAGAGGGCAACCGCAAGGACCACGACGGGAAGGATCATCGGCGTCAGGAACAGTGCTTTCAGCGCGTCGCGGAACAGGAACGAACCGCGCACCAGCCCGAAGGAGGTCACAAGCCCGAGCAGCACCGACAGGATGGTGACGATGACCGCGATCTTGAAGCTCGTCAAAGCGGATTCCAGCCAGCGCGGATCGGCAAAGAGCTCGCCGTACCATTGAAATGTCCAGCCGGGCGGCGGGAAGATCAGCCACTGGGAGGAGCCGAAGGAGAGCGCCGCGATAAAGACGATCGGCAGCAGCAGGAAGGCCGCGGTCAGAAGCGTTATCGTCAGCAGGATATATTTCCACCAGCCGAGGCGGTCGAAATTGAGCAGCATGTCAGCGCCCTCCCAGGTTCTGGTTGCCGAAGAAGCGCAGTTGCACGGCATAAAGCGACAGGGTCACCACGAGGAGAACCAGCGCCGCAGCACCGCCCATGCCCCAGTTGACCAGCGACTGCACGAATTGCGCGATCAGTTCCGCGAGCATCATGTTGGCGGTGCCGCCAAGAAGCGACGGCGTGACGAAATAACCAAGCGACATGACGAAGACCATGAGGGCGCCGGCCGCCATGCCGGGCATCGCCAGGGGCAGCAGGACACGGGTCAGGCATTGCCACCGGTTGGCGCCGCAAAGGGCGGCCGCCTGCAGGGTCGACGGATCGATCTTCTTGATCACGCCGTAGAGCGGCAGGATGACGAAGGGCAGCATGATATAGGTCATGCCGATCGTGACGCCGGTCAGGTTGTTGACGAGTGCCAGGGGCTTGTCGATCAGGCCCATTCCGATCAGCATCTTGTTGATGAGGCCCGTCCGCTGCAAAAGCACCATCCAGGCATAGGTGCGGGCCAGCAGGTTGGTCCACATCGACAGGAGCAGGATGGCAAAGATCACCGACGCCAGGCGCCCGGGCATGATGGCCAGCGCCCAGGCCACCGGGAATCCGATCAGCAGCGAGATCACCGTGACCAGACCCGAGACGATGAAGGTGTTGGCGAAAATCTTGAGATAGGTCGCGGAGCCGATCAGCTGCGCATAGTTTCCAAGGCCCGGCACGGGTTCCAGCACGCTTCGCAACAGGAGCACCGCCACCGGTGCGATGAAAAAGATCCCCACAAAGGCGAGCGCCGGAACGACCCCGCTAAAACCTGTTGGCCTGCGCACCTTTGGCAGGGGCGCTATTGCAGCGGAGGCATCGCTATACGTCGACATGACAGTCCTTCCCACCCGTCAGTTTCCACAGGCGCCGAGGCCTGACAAACGGGCACTGACGCTGCGGGAGGCACGGCGAACATTCGCCGTGCCCGTTCATCTCACGTTCCAGGCTATTTCGCCTGCCAAGCGTACCACTTCTCGCCGATGGCATCGCGGTTCTCAGCCCAGTAGTTCATATCGGCGTTGACCTGGCTTGCCGTCTGCTGGTCCGGCAGGGTCTTGGCCGTCTCCGGATCCATCAGCTTGGCCGAGTCAACGTTGATCGGCGCATATCCGGTGGCCTTTGCCAGGGCGGCCTGCGGTTCGGCCGAGGTCGCCAGTGCAATGAACTTCATCGCGGCTTCGACATTCGGCGAACCCTTCGGCACGACGAGCGCATCGGCAGCGGTGATGTTCTGTTCCCAGGACGTCTCAACCTTGATGCCGGTCGCAGCAAGTGCGGTCATGCGGCCATTCCAGACACTGCCGAAGGGAGCCTCGGCGGATGCCAGAAGCTGCTGCGACTGCGCGCCGCCCGACCACCAGATGATATCGGATTTGATCGTATCGAGCTTCTTGAAGGCACGATCGAGATCAAGCGGATAAAGCTTGTCGGCAGGCACGCCGTCGGCAAGCAGCGCCGCTTCGATCACGCCGGGAGCCGACCACTTGTAGAATGTGCGCTTTCCCGGAAACTTGGCCGTGTCGAACAGATCGGCCCAGGTCTTCGGGCAGGCGCTGACGGCGTCGGCATTGCAGCCGATCACGAAGGAATAATAGAAGCTGCCGACCGAATAGTCGGTGACGAAGCGCGGATCGAGCTTGGATTTGTCGATGACGGAGAAATCGAGCTTCTCGAGCTGGCCGTTCTTGCCGGCCTGGGCGGCATAGTCGCCTTCGACGTCGACGACGTCCCAGGTGACCTCACCGGCCTCGACCATCGCCTTGAGCTTGCCGTAGTCGGTCGGTCCGTCCTGCACGACGGTAATGCCGGTCTTCTCGGTGAACGGGCTTGCCCATGCCGCCTTCTGCGCGTCCTGGGTCGTTCCTCCCCAGCTGGAGAAGACCATGTTGTCGGCGTGTGCCGGCACGGACACAGCCACGAATGCGGCAACCGCCGCGAAAGCAAATGTTGTTTTCATGTTCCCTTATCCTTGTTCTGGTTTGTCCTACGGGTATGCCTTATGCCGTCAGCGCGCCTCGCTCCTGGGAGAAAAGTTAGCTGGCTTCATAATCTTGTTTTCCGCCACTTCGATCAGATCGCGGATCTTGGGCAGGAAGGCCTGCCACCGGAGATCGGCCATAAGCCTCTGGCGCCGCGCCTCCCGGTCGTCCAGGCTGGCAAAGGCCCAGATGTGGACGATCTCGTTGATCGTCCCTATCTCCGAAAAGAAGTAGCCGACGAGCGTGCCGAGATGGCTCTTCTGGATCTCGATCCCCTCTTCCTCGACGACCTTGAGATATTGCGGGATCGCACCGTTCTTCAGCCGATAGGTCCGGATTTCGTAAAGCATCGGCGCTACCTCATCACGAAGGGATCGGGGATCGGATCGTCCGATGTCCTGAGCCAGATCGTCTTGGTGCGGGTATAGTCGAGCACTGCTGCCATGCCGCCTTCCCTGCCATGGCCCGACAGGCCGAAACCGCCGAACGGTGCGATCGGCGATACGGCGCGGTAGGTGTTGACCCAGACGATCCCGGCGCGGATCCCCTTCATCAGTCGGTGCGCCCGGGTGAGATTCTGGGTGAAGACGCCGGAGGCCAGGCCATAACGGGTATCGTTGGCAAGGCGCAGCGCCTCGGCCTCGGTCTCGAACGACACGACGGACAAGACCGGCCCGAAGAATTCCTCGATCAGCGAGGGCGAGGCGACATCGTCGCAGTCGAGGATCGTCGGCGGGAAATAATAGCCTGCACCGTCGATCTTGCTGCCGCCCGTGACAAGGCGGGCGCCGCTTTCGATCGACCTGGCGACGAGGGCGCCGATATGGTCCTGCTGGCGCTTGGTGGCAAGCGGGCCGACTTCGGTCGCCATATCGAGCGGCGCACCGATCCGGATCGCCTCCGCCTTCTCGCGCAGCAGGGCGACGAACTTGTCCTTGACGCTGCGCTCGACGATGAGGCGCGATCCGGCAACGCAGCTCTGCCCCGTTGCCGCAAAGATGCCCGCGACCTGGGCGTTGGCGGCACTTTCGAGGTCCGCATCGGCAAAGACGATGAAGGGTGACTTGCCGCCAAGTTCAAGCGAGGTGGAAGCGAGGTTTTCGGCCGAGTTGCGAACGACGTGCCGGGCGGTTTCAGGACCGCCGGTGAAGGCGACATGCGCGACCTTCAGGTGCCGCCCGAGAGCCGCACCACAGGAGGCGCCGAAACCGGTGATGATGTTGACGACGCCTGCGGGAAAACCTGCCTCGTGCACGAGCCGCGCAAATTCGAGAAGCGGCGCCGGCCCGTCTTCGGAGGCCTTGACCACCATGGTGCAGCCGGCCGCCAGCGCCGGGCCGATCTTGACCGCCGACAGGAAAAGCTGGCTGTTCCACGGTACGACCATCGCAACGACGCCGATCGGTTCACGGCGAAGCCAGACATCCATGTCAGGCTTGTCGATCGGCAGATAGGCGCCTTCGATCTTGTCTGATATGCCGGCATAATAGCGGTAGTATTCGGCGACATAAGCGATCTGCGCCGATGTTTCGCGGATGATCTTGCCGGTGTCGCGCGTCTCCAGCTCCGCGAGGACCTGTGCGTTGGCGGCGACCAGATCGGCCAGCCTGTAAAGCAGCTTGCCGCGTTGCGTGGCCGTCATTTTCGGCCAGGGGCCTTCGTAAAGCGCCCTGTCGGCCGCGTTGACAGCCCGATCGACATCACCTTCGCGCGCTTCGGGCATCTCAGCCCAGACCGCGCCGGAGGCGGGATCGATGCTCGGATAGCTGGCCTCGCCATCGGAGAATTCGCCGTCGATATAGTACTGGAAACGCCGCATGGTCTTACTCCTGAAATGCCGGCATGACCTCGGTGATGAAGCGTTCGAGCGACGCCTTCTTGCGCTCGAAGCTCATGCCGGTGTCGATCCAGAAGGAATATTCGTCATAGCCGAGCGCTTCATACGCCTTGAGCCTGGCGATGACGGTCTCAGCGTCGCCAACCACATTGTTGGTGCGCATGACCTGATCCGAGAGCATCCCGTTTGCTCTGATCTGTTCGTCCGGAATCCGTTCGATCAGGCCCTGGCTAACCGGCTTCTCATTCTTGAACCAGGCGAAGAAATAATTGTAGTAGACGCTGAGTTCATGGGCGGCCTGGGCGACATCGTCCTCTGACGAGCCGACATAGGTATGGCGCAGCAGCATGATCTTCGGCCGCTCGACATCGGGATTCTTGGCGCAGGCGTCGTTGAAGCGCTCCATCAACGACTGGACCTCGTCGTCGCCCTGCCAGAGGGGCGTCACCTGAACGTTGCAGCCGTTGGCAACGGCAAATTCATGCGAGTTCGGATCGCGCGCCGCAACCCAGATGGGCGGGTTCGGCTGCTGCAGCGGCTTCGGCGCCGAGGTGGTCGAGGGAAACTTGAAGAACTCCCCGTCATGGGCGTAGTCGCCGGCCCATATGCCCTTGACCGCCGGAATAAGCTCGCGCATGCGCTGGCCGGCGCCCCAGGCATCGAGACCGGGCAGCAGACGTTCATATTCGAAGGAATAGGCCCCGCGCGCGATACCGATATCGAGCCTTCCGTCGCAGATGATGTCGGCCATGGCGGCCTCGCCGGCTAGCTTGATCGGGTGCCAGAAGGGAGCGATCACCGTCCCCGTCCCAAGCCGTGCCCGCGATGTACGGCGCGCCAGATCGGCAATGGTCACGAACGGGTTGGGCGCAATGGTGAAATCCATGCCATGGTGCTCACCCGTCCAGATCGCATGCATGCCGCCCTTGTCGGCGATCTCGCAGAGCGCGACGAATTCCTCATAGAGGCTCTTGTGGCTCTGGCTGGCGTCGAGCCGTTCCATATGGACGAAGAGGGAGAACTTCATGATTTTGCGCCCTTGGCTGGAATGGGGTGAACGGTGCCGCCGGTCTCGTCGCCGAAATAGACGCCGAAATTGCCGATCGAGCTTTCCATCGCAAAACGGTTGACGATATCGGCGGTCGAACTGGTCTTGAACTTTGCCGCAACCAAGGCGTCAGGTTTTACGAACCTGCCGCCGGCAGGCTCGCCCTCGCCGGCAACGGCGTGATAGACGATGTGCTGCTTGCCGTCGCTCTTGCCCTCGTAGACCGAATAGAGAAAGCCGATGCTGACCTTCAGCCCGGTGAGCGACTCCAGGTATGTTTGCAACGCCTCGGTCGGGTTGCCATCATAGGCGTCGACGCTTGGCAGGGAGAGCACATCCTTGCCGAGCAGCAGTACCTCTCCGCGGCGCTCGACGACGGCGGCCAGTTCGATATTGCCTTCGCTTGCCGCGGAAACCGCCTTGCTTGCCAGCGTCGGCGTGAAATAACCGCCGCGCGCATAGCCGAGACCGTTGCGGCCGCTATTGTCGAAAGCTTCGATGCGTCCCATCAAAATGACGTGGTCGCCGGCCTCGATGACCTGTTCCATGGCGCATTCGAACCAGGCCGCCACATTCGAGAATATCGGGCAGCCTGCCGATCCCCTCGCCCACTCGACCGCCGCAAACCGGTCTTCGACCGGGCGCGCAAAAGTGTTCGACACGTCTTTCTGCGTCTCCGAAAGCACGTTGATGGCAAAATGCGGCGCTCCGGTCATGATGGCGAAATTGCGCGACGTCTTGGCAAGGCAGACGAGCAGCAGAGGTGGATTGAGCGAGACCGAGGTGAAGGAGTTCGCCGTGAAGCCGATCGGATTTCCATCCCCGTCGCAGGCGGTGACGACGGTCACGCCTGTGGGAAAAGCGCCGAATGCATCTCGCAATGCCCTTGGGTCGACAGTCTGGATTGTCATCGTTCATCCTCCCCGAACGACAGCCACTCAGCGAGCAGCGAATTGACGATATCAGGCGCGGTCAGGTTCACCATGTGACGATGACCTTGGACGATACGGACGTAGCCCTGCGGCGCAAGCTCTGCCATCTGCGTTGCCATCAGGGGTGTCGAATTCGGATCATCGGACCCCGTCAGGAACAGGGCCGGACCGGCCACATCCTTCCAGCCATCGGCGTAGGTCTCGTCTCCGCCCGCAAAGGCAGCGTAAGCGACGGCATAGCCCTGGGGATCAACGAGGTTCAGCCATTTTCGTGTCAATTCACGCGCAACGATGCTGTCCGCATCATCGCCGAACCAGCGGGCCAGAGGCCCTTCCTTGTCGACGCCCGCCACCGGAATGGCCGCAGCCCGCGCCAAGACGGCAGCCTTGGCTTCAGGGTCGCGCCTGTAGACGCCATTGAGGTATGCGACACGGCTGATACGCTTGCCAAAGGTCGCCGCCGCCCCTCCCGATACCAATGCGCCCATCGAGTGCCCGGCAACATTTGCCGCGTCGATCGCCATCTCGTCGAGAAAGCGGCCGAACCAGGCGACGAATTCCTCGAGTCGACTGCCTGCCGGCAGCTTTGCGCTCTCACCGTGTCCCGGCATGTCGACGGCGATGACGCGATGGTCCGCAGACAGAAATGCGATCTGCGGAGCCCAGGCCTCGAGCCGCATGCCGACGCCGTGGATGAGAACCAACGGCTCACCGCTGCCGGCCTCGTGATAGGCCGTGCCGCTTGCCGTCTTCTTTCGGGGCAAGGCACCGGCGGCGTTCGTTGCTGCAGCGGTGCCTGTGGTCGATCCGGCTGTCAGCATCTCAAAGCGCTCCTTCAAACGCCCGCAGGATTGGCGACGTCCTGCCCCAGGTCCTTCAGATCCTGGTAGCGGTCGCCGATGCGGTGATGGGGGCGTCCGCCTATCGAAGCACCGAGGGCCACGATGATCTCGTCGGCGGCAGGCGCGTCGGGGATCGACGTCTGGATGGTCAGGTAGTGCGAGCGGCGACCCTCATCGTTCTTGTCCATCAGCGGGATCATGATCGGCGCATTGGCAGGACCGCGCGTGTTGCAGAAGGCGAGATAGGACTTGGCGCCGACGGCCTGGCGATAGAAATTGCCGAAGCGCAGCGTATGGATGAGCGCCGATCCGTGTTCGATCTCGCCGTCCAGGCCGACGACTGCGGACTTTCCATATGCTTCGACGGCTTCACCGGAGCCGACAGCATCGATGATCATCTTGGTCAGCAGCTCGCCGAGCACCGGAGCGCCTGCATGGATTTCAGGCTTGAGGTCATCGACGAAGCCACGGCCCGCCCAGGGATTCTTCACGACCGCGAAGGCGGTAAACAGCTTCAGCGGAACCGCCGCGGCCTTGCCGCCCTCGATCAACGTCGTTTCGATCTGCAGTCCCGTCTTGCGAATTTGAATGGCCACCAAACACCTCATTTCTCAGTTTCGTATTATGGTATACCATAATATAAGAGTGTCAAGTTCGTTCCCGCGAAGACGCGGACTTAGACAATCCTCCCAAGATACTCATTCAAAAACAAAGGCTTGTCCGCTGAACGCGATCGCCGCAGATCAGCTGCTGCCAATGTTGGCCGGCTCCGGAATCTCGACGTCGGCACGCGTGCGCATTCGACGCTCCGGAAGCACTTTCCTTCTTTCAGCCTGTGGTGAACCGCCAGAGGCCCCGCAACGGCGGCCCGCAGGCGCAACGAAGCCGGACGCCACAACCATCCCAGTTCCTATGATACCGCCTCATATATTATTTATTATGGCATACCATCACATTGAGCAAAGTTGAGTGTCAAGCGCGGAGTATGAATTGTCGTGAATTGCACGAGGTCATCATCGCGAATGCCGTCTGCATTCGGCCGGTATGTGGATTCACGTCCGTGCGGCTGCTCGCCCAACGTCCATGCTCCGCAAGGGACCTTGATACGGCTTGACTCATTTGTCTGCGGGCGCCTATCGAGCTTTGATCACTGATTTACTCGCCCGGGAAATGAGCTTGTCGCCACAAGAAAAACGCATGCGGATGATCCGTCAGGTCGTGATCTTCGGCATTGTGCTCGCCGCCTTTTTGGGCTTCGCCGCCTACCGCCTGAAGACCGGCAATTTTGGATAAATGCGCGTCCTTGCGCAGTGAATGCGTATGTTTCCCAGAAGAATTATGACCGCGGGTCGGGAGAGGGAAAAACTGTGTCGTCGATCCATCTTCTGCCGCGCGTTGCCGAAAGTGGAAATCCACATGCGTCTTGAACGTGGCGCATCGATCGAAGCGAGCTTTGCGTCGGAGAGCATCAAAGCCGGTCTGCTCGCACGCCTTGCAAGCTCGCAGGGGGTGCCTGCACTTTGACGCAAATTGCCTTGTTCGATGTGCAGAGAAGGTTGCCGGTTTGGCACGCGATGTCGGAGGTGTTCCTCGACAGCGAATTGCAGGCAAAGGACTATCGCCGGATCGCCAAGGCGCTCGACATATCCGGATACTCCCTTCCGGAGCTCCGATCCATCCTGGAGGACGAGGTGGCCCCGGCATTTGCATCAAACCTCTGCTCCGTTGCAGGAGAATGGGCCGGTTGGAGCGAGAACGATGTCCAAACCATCATGCGCCAATCGCTGTCGCGGCGACGTTTTCGTCTTCTGTCATGGCTGAAACGGGTGATGCGTCGACGCCATATCGAGCAAGAATGGGAGAAGATCGCGCAATTCCTCGAACAGGGATGAGGCCACCCTCGCAATATGCCGCAATACCGCAGCGGCCTGCGCCTCGCCTATTCGGCCGGCTTCTTGGCGGACAGTACCGCTTCGGCGATCGCGCTCGCAGCGGCGACGTGATCCATCGCCGCCCGGTAAGCCCCCTCGCCGTCGCCGCGGCGGATGGCATCGACGATCTTCGACATCTGTGCCGGTCCTTCGATGCCGCGCCCCTCCGTCTTGATCGTCATCGAACGCAAGTGGTTTATGCGCACGGTGAGGAGGTTGACGACGCCCCAGGCAACGTGCCTGTCGACCATCGTGAACAACGTTTGATAGAAGGAAGAGGTGTTGGTCAGCACACCCGCCATATCGTTGTCGCGGTAACTGCTGCGAATCCCGCTCAGGGATTCTTCCAGCGCGGCGACGATCTCGGGGCTGCGGCGCTCGGCGCATAGCCGCGCCGCCATGCCTTCAAGCGCGCCCCGGATCTCATAGATCTGTTTGGCTTCCTCGATGTCGAGCTGCGCGACGATCGGCCCCTTGTTCGGCAGATTGGCGACAAGCCCTTCCGATTCGAGATGTCTCAGAACCTCGCGCACCACTGTTCGGCTGACCCCGAGCTGGGCGCAGAGATCGCGCTCGACAAGGCGATCTCCGGGACGGAAATATCCGTTGACGATGGCCTCGCGGACCTTGTCGAGCGCCAATTCCCGCAAGGTCTTTGCAGGACGCTCGACTCTAATGGCGTCCTTCAGAGCACCGCTCATTCTGTACCTCAGTGTTGGACTGACTTCGCACGCTCAAATTCCCCAGCGGCAGCCGAATGCAAGAATCGTATTATGGCGTACCAGATACTGTAGCTGTCGGCGACCCGCAATTCAACAAGCGCCGTGCCGCCCGGAAAGAGTCAGCCTCTTGAAACGATCTCCTCGGCCACGGCCTTGGCTTGCACCCGGATATCCGGAACGGCGGTGATCTCCCAGAATTGTCCCGCCGTCAGGGCGCCGACTGCGAAAAGTCGGGCCGGCGAGATCTCGGACGGGGCTGTCACCTCGGAAGCGGCATTCACCTGGATCCCGAGACCAAGGGGATCGGGGACGATCAATTGAAACCGGCTCATCTCCTTCAGGAGCGGTGAGTGGCTGATCCCGGCGCGCTCCATTCCCGTGCAGTTGACGAGCCAGTCCGCTCTGATCCCGGCGATCTTCGGCGTTGCTCTCACCCTGTAGTTGGCAAGGAGCCTGCCCTCCTGGGCTCCGAGCGATTTCAGGAAACCCGCGTGGAAACGAACGATTCCGTCCGAGACCAGCTTCTCAAACCTGTCGAACACGTCGGGCGCGACCCGGTGGCGATGGATGTTCCACCAGGGAAGCGCATGTCTGAGGAATCGCGCCCGTTCCTTGCTGGAAAGCCGTTGCCAGAGAGCCTGGGTTGCGGGCCTCAGGCCGTCCATCACGCCTCGCCAGTCGGCAACCGTCCTGCTCTTGCCCCGCAAGCTCTTCAATATCCCGCTGATCGTATCCGGAAGCGCCTCGACGTCGATCGGCAATGGCGCCGGCAATTTCCTCGCATGTCCGAGCGGTGCGAGCCCGCGCCGAAAGCACATCGATCCTGCCGCTGTGGCCGTGGGCGCGCAACGCCAGAACCTGATCGATCATCGTCAGACCGGATCCGAGGATGCACACCGCATCCGACGATGCGACGCGCCTCAGCCACGAAAGCCGCCACGGGTTCTCGATGATCCGCGACCGCAGCGATGGCGGGACGCCATCCGGATCGACCGGAAGGCTGGCATTGCCGACACCGAGACAAAGCACCACGTTCCTGCCGGCAATCTCGTCGCCATTACCGAGATGGAAGGCCAGCGTGCTGCTGTAACGTTCCACGCATCCGGCCGCCTTGGCCTTGATGAAATCGACCCGGCAACGACCGTCCCGCTTTCGAAGCAGCCGCGCAAGTGTGTCACGGACATAAAGACCGTAATCGCTGCGCGAGGCGAAATCGCCTGCCTGCATCAGGCGTCCATGACGTTTCAGCCAGTCGACAAAGTCGTCGGGTTGATGCGGCAGCAGGCTCATGCGGCCGGCGGGAACATTGAGGCGATGGAGATAGAGCTCCGTTCGGTACGCCGTCCCGCGGCCGAAACCGGGATCGTCGCCGACGACGGCGACCTTCGCCGAGGCGGGAAGCTGCTCGATGAGATTGCAGGTCACGGCAATCGCTGAAAAACCGGAACCGACCACGATAACATCGTATATCAACGCATTCTCCCTGAAGCTCCGCAACGCCCGGCGAGACATTTCTCATTCACGCCTCGAGATCGCTCGCCGTGCCTTACGGATCGCACAAGCGGCAGAATCACGAAACAATTATCTCTATCGTCTATAAATATAGTTTGTTATTTCTCCCGCTAGCCCGTTCCGAACCATTACCCTTTTGCGGGTGAGATCAAGGGCCGTGCGGCCCTGAACAAAGGGGCTCAAAATGAATTTCAAGACTTTGGTTGCCGCGATCGCTATCGGCGTCGGCACGCTTGCAACGACTGTTATCGCCGAAGCGGCGGACAAGAAGGTGGTGGTCGGCTATCAAACCGACGCCTTGCCGTCTTCCGTGGCGATCGCCAATGGCGAATTTGCCAAGGAAACCGGGTATGACATCGACTTCCGCAGATTTAATTCGGGCGCCGAGATCTTTGCGGCGATTGCCTCCGGTGACGTTCAGGTCGGTTATGTCGGCTCCAGCCCGTTTGCGGCTGCAGTATCACGCGGGCTCGAGGTCAAGGCCTTTTACCTCGCCTCCATCTCGGGCATCGACGAGGCTCTCGTCGTCCGCAACGGTTCCGGCATCGAAAGCCTGAACGATCTGAAGGGCAAGAAGCTTGCTGCCGCGCCTGTTTCCACCGACCACTATCAGCTGTTGGCGCTGATCAAATCGTTGGGCCTCACCGAAAAGGACGTTCAGGTCTTCGCCATCCCTCAGCCCGAAATCGTCGCCAGCTATAACCGCGGCGATATCGACGGCGGCTTCGTCTGGGATCCGGCGCTCACCGAACTGAAGAAGAACGGGAAGGTTCTTGTCACCTCCAAGGACGTGGCGGACAAGGGTGCGCCGACATTCTCGGCCTGGGTCGCGACCTCGAAATTTGCCGCCGACAACCCGGCATTCCTGAAGGGCTTCGCGTCGGTCATCAACAAATACTACGCATCCTTCGCCTCGGACAAAGCCGCCTGGGGTCCCGACAGCGACAACGCCAAGTCGCTCGCCAAGCTTCTCGGCGGCACAGCCGACCAGCAAGCATCGGCCCTGAAGAACCTCACGCTTCTGACGCCTGAGGTTCAGGCATCGGATGCCTGGCTCGGCGGCGGCGAAAAGGCGGGTGCCGGCAAGATCCTCAAGGACACGGCATCATTCCTGAAGGAACAGGGCAAGGTTTCCGACGTGCTGGCCAATTACGGCGCCTTCGTCACCGCCGACGCGCTGACCGGCGTCAGCAACTGATCCTCCCCGACGCCGGCGCGGCTTGCCGCGCCGGCGTCTAACATGCGAGCAGGAATATGCTTAAAGTCGATCACGCCAGTGTTTTCTTCGCAGCCCGCGACGGGCGGACCGTTCACGCGCTTGATCGCGTGTCTTTCGATATTCCCGAACGGGGTTTCGTCGTCGCGCTCGGAGCGTCGGGATGCGGCAAATCAACTCTTCTCAATGCGATTGCCGGTTTCCTTCCGCTTTCGGAAGGCCGGATCACGCTCGACGGCCGCGCGGTCGAACGGCCGGGTGCCGATCGCGGCGTCGTCTTTCAGAAGGACTCGCTGCTGCCGTGGAAATCCGTCGTCGACAATGTCGCGCTCGGTTTGAAATTCGCCGGGGTCAAGCGCAAGGAGCGCGAAGCGCGCGCCCGGGAGCTGCTCAGGCTCGTCGGCCTCGATGAATTCGCCGGCGCGTTTCCATACGAGCTGTCTGGCGGTATGCGCCAGCGTGTCGGCATCGCGCGTGCTCTGGCGACAAATCCCGACATCCTGCTGATGGATGAGCCGTTCGGCGCGCTCGACAGCCTGACGCGTGAGCAGATGCAGGAACTGCTGGTTTCCATCTGGGATAAAACGGCAAAGAAGGTTTTCTTCATCACCCACTCGATCGAAGAGGCCCTGTTCCTGGGTACGCAGGTCCTGGTCATGTCGCCTCGACCGGGACGCGTCGTGGCGCGTTTCGATCTGGATTTCGTTCGCCGCTTCGCCGAAACCGGCGACGCCCGGTCGATCAAGGCGTCGCCGCAATTTGCCGAGCTGCGCGAGGAGATCCGCGCCATTCTGCACAGCACCGAAGATTTAAGGAGCGCCGCATGAGCGATATAGTCCAGGCATCGCCGATTGCGGCTGGTAGTGAGGACCGCCAGGTCAAGCTGGTGAAAATGGCAAGCTTCGGAGCCGGTGAGAAGTCGACGGTGGCCATCAGCATTGCCACGGCGCTTGCCATACTGCTGCTGTGGTGGGTCGTATCCGCGCTCGGCGTCGTTCCACACCTGTTCCTGCCACGTCCGGACGAGGTGCTGACACAGATCGGCGCCGTCTATCGCGACGGTTACGCCGGCGCGTCACTGTCCGAGCATATTTTTGCAAGCCTGTTCCGCATCGTGGTCGCAGCCCTCATCGCCATTTCCGCCGGCATTCCGCTCGGCTTGCTCATGGGACTGAACCGCTGGGCAAAAGGCGTGCTCGACGCACCGATCGAGTTCTACTGGCCGCTTCCGCCGCTCTCCTACCTGCCGCTGATGATCATCTGGCTCGGCATCGGCGAGACGTCGAAGATCACGCTGCTGGTGCTGGCGATGTTTGCGCCGATCTGCCTCTCGGCCCAGGCCGGCGTTCGTTCGCTGCCGATCGAGCGGGTCAATGCCGCGCGTTCGCTGGGCGCGAGCCGGCTGCAGCTCTTCCTGGACATCGTCCTGCCCTCCGCCCTGCCCGAAATTCTCACCGGCATCCGCATTGCGCTCGGTGTCGGCTGGGGCACACTGGTGGCGGCCGAATTGATCGCCTCCACGCGCGGAATCGGTTTCATGATCATGTCGGCTTCACAGTTCCTGGCGACCGACGTCGTCTTCGTCGGCATCGGCATCATCGCGATCTGCGCCTTCACCTTCTCGGCCGCCATCCGCTTTCTGGAGGCGTTCCTCGTGCCCTGGAAAGGCAAGCTCTGACCGAATGGCGGGATGGCGCGCCATCCAAACATCGGCTTGCGTACGCGATATTCGGTGCAGCTCGGGGGTTGACGTCAACCTCCGAGCTCGCCCGTGAGGGCCATCCTAGATTCACCGAGTATCGAAAATTCGCGGCACCGCTCGCGGATGTCGCGATCGGTCATCAGTGCACAGTAACCGCATCGGCCTGGCGCTGCTGCAGGCTGCGGACCAGCATCACGGCCTCCCTGACGATTGCCGAAAATGTCGCATCATCGGCCTCTGCGATCCTTCCGGTCATATTGCGAATGATCGTCGTCAAATGGATAATGGAATGGCGATGCTGCGGATCTTCCGGTCCGATTTCGGCATCGGCCATGGCAAGCAGCGTCTGAACCAACCGCTCCATGGTTTGCCGGCGCCTGGTCCTCGGGTCGGCATTCGGATCTTCGCTCAGGCGCAGGAGGTCGGCGGCAATGTCGGACATCCGATTCCACTCACATCGCAAAAGCCGGCGGCATGGCAACGACATGCCTTCGACCGCGCGTCTGCGCCTTCAAGGTCTGCAACAGGCGGTAGCCGTTGCGCCAGCGGCCGAAGCCGCTGGAAACATTGACATGGCCGGCAAGGCCGATATTCCTGGTCTCGGCATTCCAGAGGCGACCAAACAGGGTCAACCGATCGACCGTCATGTAGGCATCGTTCATGCTGCCGACGACGATGCTCGGAAAAGGCAGAGGCGCCGTCGGCATGGCGCCAAACGAGATATGCCCCGGATGCAGAATTTCCGTGGCCGGCAGATCGCATGGAGCGACGAGCAAGGCTCCTTTGACGCGGCGCGCCGCACTTCGCCCGGCCAGCCGGGCGGCAAGCAGGCATCCGAGACTATGGGCAACGAGATAGGCCTCACCGGCCTCCTCAAGCGCGCCTTCCAGTCGCAACAGCCAGCTGTCCAGATTCGGATGATCCCAATCGTCCTGAGCGACGCAACGGCTGTCCGGCTGATCCTCCAGCCAATGCTGCTGCCAATGCCCTTCTCCCGAGCCGAAAAGCCCGGGAAGAATAAGTACATCGATCATCTGGCGCCATCCTCTCCCGGGCGGCGCGCCGGTATTTTTTCCCATCGGGGCAAACATCTGGCACCATTCATCGGATCAACCCGATCACCAGAGCGAACAGGAATGTGAAAGAGCTGACGATCGTGCAGATCCCGGCCGCATGCCTGAGCTGCGACATGACGCTGCTTTCCGCCCTTCTCGCATTGTGCCGACGCAGCTCGGTCTCAACGACAATCGCCATCACACCGCTCTCCTCAATACCAAAGGCCTGGCATGGCGCCCCAATAATGGAGCTCGTATTCGCGTGCGGACCAATCGCGCTCTTCGTCGCGCGTGAACAATCCATTGGCAGGCGCGTGCGCAGCCGGCGCCTTCGGCTCGAGCAATCGGCCAATCGTCAGTTTCAGCCAGAGGTGAAAATCAAGCTTCATGCGAACCTCCTGTCAGGGACTGGTACTTTTCAGCGAGAACATTTGTTTTCACGCAATTCCGGACGCAAACCGCTGTGCACTTTTGCTGGAATTGCCCTAGGACATCAGCGAATGACGGCTCGCATTGGCGAGAAGATCGCGGAGCGATGCTGTCGGTCCGTAGAGCATCAGCAGGCGGTTCTCCTCGCGTTTGGCGAGGCGATATCGTCGGGCGAATTCGAAGACGCTCCACAATTGATCGCTTGGCCCCGGCCTTTCCGCATCATCCATTTTCGCCTCCTGAGATCGAACCATGGCGGCGCCCCTTACTCGGCCGCCGCCAGTGCAGGGTTTGCGTCCGGGAAGAAGGCAGCCAATTCGCCGATCACTTCGTTGATGCGGGCCAAAAGCGGATCGGATGAGACCGCATAGTCGGTAAAATCGCGATCGGCCGCATAAACGGCAGTCGGCAAGGTATGGGCCATGAAGAAACCGAACAGCGGCCGAAGCTGATGCTCGACCATCAAGGCATGCCGGTCACCGCCGCCTGTCGCGGTGATGATGATCGGCTTGCCACGAAGCTCGTGCGGATCGAGCAGATCGATGAGGTGCTTGAAATGGCCGGGATAAGAGCCCTTGTAGGTCGGCGAGCCGATGATCAGGGCATCGGCCTGCACGATCTCGTCGACGACATGTCTGGCCTGCTCGTCGAGGTCCTTGCGCCACAAGGCCCTGCCCAGCGATGGACCGACATCATTGAGATCATAGGTCTTGCTCGCAAATCCGTAACGAATGCTCGCGCGGTCGGCGACGTGGCGCACGAGTGCCAATGTCTTCGAAGGACGGTTGAAGCTGCCAGCAATGCCGACGAGTTTGAAACCTGACATGGTTTTTCCTCTCTTTGGATTGCCTCAACTATTGTCTACAAAATTGATAGATTAAAGGAACGTGCATCTCTCCTTATTCGGCTGGTTGAAAAAAACGTTCGCTCTCGCCCCGGCACGCACAGGCTACAGGGCGATCGTCACCGGTTCTCGCGACCGCAGGCAGAAACGGGATATCGCTCCAATGGGAAAGACGTCTTGGAACTTGGAAACACCGCGGGGGCGGCTCAATGCCGTCACCATCAAAAAGCGCCGGTGAACCGCTCGGGCTAAATGGCTTTGCCGCAAGGTTGGATATTATTGGTATAAGATTTCCGGTTCAGCGGAACGATTGGATGACACGCTCTGCCCTTTCCGTCGCAGAAAATATACATTCCTTATAGATTTTAGCGGGAGTTTTTCATGCCATTGCAGACGGCTGATGTCATCGATTTCCAGGCTTACCGGCAATCGCGCTGCAAAGATGCGGCTGATGCGTCCAAGGCGCTCGCGCCGGCATCCTTCGCGATGCAGCCCGTTCTGATGTGGGTGCCCTATTGGGGTTTCGTCCCGGTGATGGCAATGGGCATTGCCGGATATGGCGTCTGATCAAGCGCTTCTCTCCGACGTCGAAACCATAGACGCCGCCGAGCAGATCACCGTTCAGACAGGACAGAATTTGCGGCGCATTCGCACCCGCCGCGGTTACTCCCTGGACAGGCTGGCAAAGATCGCTGGCGTCAGCCGCGCCATGCTCGGCCAGATCGAAACGGGCAAAAGCAGCCCGACGCTCAGCATTCTCTCGAAGATCGCGCTTGCTCTCGGCATTCCCTGCGCAGCACTGATTGCCGAACGCGGCGAGACCTCGATCATTACGGTGCCGCGGGCAAGATCGAAAATCCTCGCCTCGTCCGAAGGGCGCTTCCGGACACGGGCTCTTTTCCCCTTCGAAGGCGAGCGAAAAGTAGAATTCTACGAGCTGAGGATCGCTCCGCACCATAGCGAAAGTGCCGATGCCCATCAGCATGGAACGGTGGAAAATCTGGTCGTTGCCCAAGGCACCGTCGAAATCATCGCCGGCAGGCAGGCGCCGCATATCCTGGGCGAAGGCGACGCCATCATCTTCGATGCCGACGTGCCCCATATCTACCGCAATATGACAGGAACGGAAGCGATCCTCTACCTGGTGACGACCTATCTCGAAGACGTTCGCGTCTAACGCAAAAAGAGCCCCCGTCTCCGGAGGCTCCTCGTCATTGCCGTGAGAGCGCCGCGCATCTTTTCAGATGCGCCGGAGATGGCTCAGGCGGCCATCGTGCAGCACATCATCATGCCGCCGCAGTTCATCATGACAGGCATGCCGCCGGACATCATAGACATCATGCGCTTGCAGCATTCCATGAACATGTCCTTGTCCATGCCTTCCATCGGCTTCATTTCACAGACCATGCCCTCGGCAGTCATGGTGCACTTCATGGCGCCCATCATCATCATCATCGGCATGGAGGCCATCATCGGCATCATGGCGCCGTTCATCATGGGCATGCCTGACATCATCGGCATCATTCCACCCATCATCGGGTTCATCATGGCGGGCATCATGTTGTTCATCATCGGCATCATGTTCATGGCGGGGTTCATTGTCTCTCTCCGATCAATATCGTGGCGTTTCGCGTTTCGATGAAATGGGAGATAAAAGAACTAATTGCAGCAAACAATGTAAAAAAATCTTCCCCTATCTTTTCCTCCAATAGAATGGAGTGGTTTCGATGGGAATGCGCAATCTTGCCAAGATAACGGAATTCCATCCGCTATGATCGCCCGAGCGGGACGATCGTTCTGAACAGTCTCTTTGAATACGCCAGGAGAATTAAGTCCCCCACGCCATTGTGAGGGACTTTCTGAAAGTCTGGCGTTTCCGAACTAAGTTTCCGATATCTCGACCGACAGATCCGGGCCGAGCGCCTGCAGGAAGTTAGCGGCATCGAAAATGGCTGCCGGCGCCTTTGCGCCGATATCGCGGATGCGTCCCGAGAGGATACGCTGGACCGCTTCACAGATGATCGGCGCCGTGACGGCGTAGATGTCTTGTCCCTGTGCGACAATCTGACGGCGCACGTCGCCCTGCGTGACGATCACTTCTACGGCAAAGCGCTGCGCCGAACGCCCGGATTCGTCGACTGCCTGCGGCGGAGGCGTCGACGAGTCGCGAACATCCCGCAGAGCGGTTGTGCTCAAGAAGGTGTGCAGTTCCTTCGTCCGGACGTGCCGGGCGATCAGCGGCACTTCCGAAAAGGGAAGCTCGACGAAAGTCTGCCGGCCGAACGGGGCCGGTAAAATCGACACCCTTTCAGCAGGCGGTTGAGGCATCGGCTCCAGCTGCCCACCGCTGACGGCCAGGCGCCGTGCAGTGTTTCTTTCTCCGGTAACGCGTGTGCCTCTCGTCGGCAGCCAGCTGTCAAGCGCAACTCGAATTTCGATGTCGTCGGCGTGCTCCCACTCGTCCATGACAGCTGCCACGAGCAGGTCGGCCAAGCCGCCATAGAAACCCATGGCCGGGATGACGGCTATGCCCGCTTCCCGGGCCGCAACCTCATGCCTCTCGAACGTGGCCTGCACACTCGGTTGCTCGGCCGTCACGTCGAGATAATGAATCCCCGCTCGCAACGCGGCACCCACCACTGCGTCGGCGGTGTCCATGAACGGGCCGGCGCAGTTGATGACCGCCGCCGCGCCGGCTAGCGCCCTGTCCAGTTCCCCGTCATCCTCGACCGCTGCTTCGCGGCATTCGATGCCGCGCTCCGCAAAGCCCGCAGCCGCCAGCCGCTCGGCATTCCGTCCAATCGCGATGGGCTTGAGACCGCGCCGCAACAGTTCGGCGACGACAAAACGACCGGTATGGCCGTTCGCTCCCAAGACCGCGATAGATTGGGACGTCTTCGTGATGTCGGCTTCGTAGATGGTCATTGTTTTCTCCTTCGCTACAGACCTGTCTGTATCCAATAAAACATACAGGTCTGTAGCGCGTCAATCCGTTTGCTGTTATGCTGGCGACATTGGAGGTACACAAATGTCGAAAAGCGCAACGAACTCCCGTGCCTCTGGCGGCAACGAGGTGCGGGATAGGATTCTCGAGACGGCGTCGGCACTCTTTTACCGGCGCGGCGTGCGTGCTGTCGGTGTCGATCTTGTGGTCGAAAAATCCGGCGTCGCCAAAACCAGCCTCTACCGCCATTTCGGCACGAAGGACGACCTCATCGCGGCCTTCCTCAAGCGCGAAGACCTGGACTTCTGGAGCACCTGGGATCGCGTGACGGAACAGCATCCGAACGATGCCGAGGCCGAGCTCGATGCACATTTTGAGTGGATCGGCGAACGGGTCGGGCGGGGAAACTACCGAGGCTGTCCGCAGATCAACACCGCAGCCGAATTTCCCGAAGCGGATCACCCTGCCCGCAAGGTCGCCGAAGCCCACATGCGCGAGATGCGGCGGCGTCTGAAGACCATCGCCGAGGGGCTTGCGGTTGCCGCGCCCGATCGGCTCGCCGGTCAACTCGCGGTTCTGATCAACGGCGCCTTTGTCAGCATGCAGCTCTTTGAACCCGGCGAGGCCACCGGTTTGCTGCGCGATGCAGCGCACGCCCTGATCGCCGCCAGCCGTAGCTGATCACACTGGACATCCGCTGAAAGTACAAATTGCTGAGCTGTGAAATGGGGGCAAAAGGAAGCCGCAAGGCAGGGCGACTGAGCAGCCCCCAAATCCCGGCTTTTCAAACAATATAGCGCCCGGTCCGGCTCAGGTAGAAATTTTAGGCATGATGAGGATGCGTGGGATCGTCGTGCGGCTTCAGGAAAAACCGGCGCGCAATATCCCAATAGCCATCATAGACAAGCCCGCCATTCGACCGGACAAGCGTTTCGCGGTTTTTGCGATAGACCGCCGGAAGGCGATACCATGAGATGCCCGGCCGGCGGTGATGGAGAACGTGCAGATTGTTGTAGAGAAACAGCAAGCCGAAGAGATGGCTGTTTTCGACGATGGCGGTGCGCTCCTCATGGCTTTCGGCATATCTGTGCTCGGCATAGGATCTCAGCCGCGTCATCGCAGCACCCGTATAGACGAAAGCAAGATAGAGCCACAGCGGCATACCGCAGACGACGGTCGACCAGAATAGGACGCCGACGACGCCGATGCCGTGCGCTGCCCATATCCGCCGCCGTCCCGGTTCGTCCACCCGTATCAGCCGCCATTCCTGCCCAAGGAAACTCAACAGCATCACCACAGGACCGATGGTCAATCGGCCGAACAGGGTGGTATTCCACCGCGCCAGCAACCGCCCGGTCGCACCGAGCTGCTCCCAGGCGGCCTTGGTGAAATAGGAAGATTCCGGATCCTCGATCGGATCGGTCAGATATTCGTCGCGATGATGCTCCAGATGGCTTTCCCGATAGATCGGATAAGGCAGCCACAGCGACAGCGGTATAGACCCGATCGCATCGTTTATCGCCTGGTTTCCCGTCGGGTGGCCGTGAATGACTTCGTGCTGAAGCGATCCGTGCCAGGCAATCAGCCAACCTCCTGCGATCATGACCACGAGCGGCGGCAATGATTGCCACCACCAGGTGAGCGCCAGAAACCCGCCATGAATGACGAGTGCAAGAATGACCGTCGGCCACTCCGTCGAACGCGTGGGAACAATGGTCCCGGCGGCCCGCAAAGTCCTGTCGAGCATGCGTGTGATTTCCCCATCAACCACACCAATTTATCGCAGGGCATCGGCAGAATGGAATAAATTCTATCTATTTTATAGACCTGCGTGAAAAAATCCGTCTCTAAGGCTTGTCGCCGTGAAGATGACGTTCGAGGAAGGACAAATTATCCTGCCCCCAATAGATCTCGCCATCATAGACATAGGTAGGAAAGCCGAAGACGCCGCTGTCGCGGGCATGCACGCGGTCCGCCGACCATTTGTTCTGGACATCCTCGTCGGCTTGTCGCCGAAGAAGTGCTGCGCCATCGAAACCTGCCGAGGTCACGATCGCCTCGCGCACATCGGGCTTGCCGATATCCTCCGCCTCGCTCCAGAAGGCATGTTGCAGAGCGCGCGAAACGCCGATCCAATCCTGTCCGTCGAGATAGGCGGCAATCACGAAGAGGGATGCAGGCGTCGGATCGCTCAAATCCGGGCGATGCTCAAGCCGCAGGTCCTTGCCGCGCACGCGCGCCCAGCGCTTGAGATCCCGCGTCCAATAAGCACGCCGGATCTCCGGGCGATTGCGAGAAAAGATACCGCCGTTTTCCTCGACCACTGTCGTCAGATAGGGTGTGATGACGACATCGTTCTTCGCCGCAAGTTCGGCAAAGGCGTCGAAGCCGATATAGGCCCAGGGCGAGCCGATCGAAAAGAAATATTCTACCGATTTGGTCACTGATGCATATTCCCTAAGAGGTGATGGTCCGGCGTCGTATGGGCGACGCCTTCAGGAAGCGGCACGGATGCCGGATTGCGCTTTCCATCCGAGCTCCGGTGCAATTGTCGTCACGAAGTCGTGGAGAATTTGGCGATATTCCGCGTGCTCGAACTCGTAAGGGAGTTCCAGCCTCAGCTCGCTGACCTCGGGCAGGATCGGATCGGCAAAAAGCTGCGCCAAAATCTCGTCCGACGTGCCGACGATATCACGGGCGAAAAGCGTGCGCCGCTCGCCCTGCGGCGAAAGGGTCCGCTCATGGCGGCCATCGGCATAGTCTCGATATCGGCGCCGCGTTATCGCATCGGCGCTGTCGAAAGGCACGATGACGCGGCCCAGCGCGACGCGGCGCCGCTTGCCGGCGGCGCGAAAGGTTTCGATCAACCGCGATTGCGCGGTGAAGAAATCATCCGTCCCCTCCCCCGTGATCACATTGCCGGTCAACAGGTTGAAGCCGTTGCGGCCGGCCCATTCGGCCGAGCGCTGCGACCCGCCGCCATACCAGATCCGGTCGATCAGGCCCTTGGCATAAGGCTGCAGTCGCGGCCGCTGCGGGCCGAACGGCGTCTTGATCAAGGTCTGCTCGTCGCCGAGATAGGTGCCGCGCAGATTGTCGGCAAAACGCAGCACGCGATCATGCGAGAAATCGTAACCCGTCCAGTCGCCGTTGAAGACGAGCGGGGCGATCAGGTCTGCGTGCAGCGGCCGGCCGGCGCTGACGCCGATATTCAGCCGCCCGCGCGACAGAATATCGACGGTGGCGAGATCTTCAGCCAGCCGATAGGGGCTTTCATAACCGATCGGAATAACGGCGGTTCCGAGCTCGATCCGGCTGGTGCGCTGTGTCGCCGCCGCCAGGAAGGCGCTCGCGGAAGAGATTCCAGGCTCCAGGTGTCGCTGGCGGACCCAGGCGCTGTCGAAACCCAGATCCTCGCCATATTGCAGCTGCTGCAGCGTCTGCTCCAATCCCGACAGCGGGTCGTCGTCGGGATAGTTGCCGGGGGTGAGGAAGCCGATATGGCTGATGGATATATTGCCCACTCGTGCCATCCCATCAATATTTCGGCAGGCCGGGCGGGTTGGTCTCCGACGCCGGCAGGGCCTCCTCGGACAGGTGCCAGTGGCCGAGGATTTTTGCGTATGTGCCATCCTTGATCAGGCCGTTGGTGGCGACAGTCAGCGCATCGGCCAGCCCGCTCCCCTTGCGGGTGGTGATCGCAACATCCGAGCGATCAGGCCAGCCGGCGCTCAGCGTGCCGACACGCCTGATATTCTTGTCGCGCGCGGCAATGAAGACGAGCTGCGCATGCGGCTGGACGATGACATCGGCCCGGCCGGACCGCAGCGCGAGAAGACTTGCTGCCTCGTCGTCGTAATATTGCAGCTCGATCGGCTTCAGGCCGGCGGCGACATCTTCCTGGCTCCACTTCACCAGGATACGCTCCTGGTTGGTGCCGGCGCCGACGATGATCCTGAGGCCGGCGGCGTCCTTCGGCTCCTTGATCGAGGTGACGGCACTGTCGGATTTCACGAAGAAACCATGCAGCCCCTGGCGGTAGGTGGAGAAATCGAATTTCTCCTTGCGCTGCTCGGTGACGCCGACATTGGAGATGACGGCGTCATATTTGCCTGAGGTCAGGCCGAGTGGCCAGTCGATCCAGGCGACGGGCACGATCTCCAGCGTCAGGCCGAGGCTGTCGGCAATGGCATAGGCATAGTCGGGATCTGCCCCGACCACTGACTTGGCGTCCGTGGCATAGGTGGCAAGTGGCGGGCCGCCGGGGCTGACGGCGATGGTGAACTTGCCGGGTGTGACGAACTTGAATTCCCTAGGAATGGCAGCGATGGCCGCATCGTTCCTGGCGGCATGAAGCCGGCCCGGCTGTTCCGGGCTCAGGTCAAAATCCTCGGCCGCGTGGGCGGAACCGAAACCAGTCAATGCTGACACCAGGGCTGCGAAGAGCAAAGTGCGAGATGTCGGATGGATCGTCACGTTCAATATGTCTCCGTTTGCGTCGAGAAGTGGGAACGGACCGGCGCGCTACCCTGTAACGCCGGTCCGCCAGACCAAGATTACGAACCGCTCTTCGGCAAGCCGGGCGGGTTGGTCTGAGCCTTGTCGATTGCCTCGGGACCGAGGTTCCACGTATCGAGGATCTTGCGATAGGCGCCACTGGCGATCAGATCGTTGACGACATCGGTCAAGGGCGCTGCCAGGCCACTGCCCTTGCGTGTGGTGACGGCAATTTCTGCCGTGATCGGCCAACCGCCGCTGACGGTGCCGACGAGCTTGGTCTTGCCGTTTATCCCGGCCGAATAGGCCTGCGTCGCGTTTACGCTGAAGACGGCATCGGCTCTGCCGGACTGGACGGCGAGATCCTTGACCGCATCGTCGTCATAATATTGCACCTCGATCGGCTTCAGGCCGGCGGCGACATTCCGGCGGTCCCATTCCAGCAGGATCTTCTCCTGGTTGGTGCCGGCATCGGTGATGACCTTCAGGCCGGCAATATCCTTCGGCTCCTTGATCGCCGCAATCGGGCTGTCGGCCTTGACGTAGAAGCCGAGCTCATCCTTGCGGTAGGTCGAGAAGTCGAATTTCTCCTTGCGCTCTTCCGTGACGGTCACGTTGGAGATCACCGCGTCGAACTTCCCCGAGGTCAGTCCCAGCGGCCAATCGGCCCAGGCGACCGAAACGAGCTCGAGCTTCAGACCCAGGCTGTCGGCAATCGCCTGCGCCAGATCGACGTCGTAACCGATAACGGTCTTGGAATCGGAGGCATAATCGTGCAGCGGCAGATTGCCGCTCGAGCTGATGCCGACGGTGAAGACGCCGTTTTCGACGAACTTGAAGTCCTTGACTTCGGCAATGCGCTTCTCGTTCTTTTCCACCCGCAGCCGGTTCGGCTGCTCGGGGCTGAGATCGAATTTCTGCTGCGCCTGAGCGGAACCGAAACCGATCGCGGCAATGGTGACGGCTCCCGTTATCAGCAGCCTTGCCCTATCTGTAAATGTCATGCCCCTTCTCCATTTCATCTTTAGGTTGTAGTTATTGTCATTCAGCCAGAGCAGCCCGTCGCGGCCCGGCATTTCACCAGCGCTATCGGGCGCTAGAGAACCTTGGCGAGGAATTCCCGTGTTCGGGGATGTTCCGCTTGCGTGAAGATGCGGGCCGGCGGGCCGGCCTCGAGAATGCGGCCGCCGTCCATGAAGACGACGGTGTCGGCGACTTCGCGGGCAAACCCGATTTCATGGGTGACGATGACGAGCGTCGTACCGGTGCGGGCAAGCTCCTTGATGACATCGAGCACTTCGCCGACGAGTTCCGGATCGAGCGCCGAGGTCGGCTCGTCGAAGAGCAGCACCTTGGGGCGGAGCGCCAGCGCGCGGGCGATCGCCACGCGCTGCTGCTGGCCGCCGGAAAGCTGGCGCGGATAGGCGTTGATCTTGTCGCTGAGCCCGATGCGGGCCAACAGCTCCTGCGCCAATTGCACCGCCTCCTCGCGGCTGACGCCGCGCACCTGGACCGGCGCCTCGATGAGGTTTTCAAGCACGGTCAGATGCGGGAACAGATTGAAGCTCTGGAAGACCATGCCGATATCGGCGCGGCGGGTGAGAATATCCTTTTCCTTGAGCTCGTAGAGCGTATCGCCCTTCCTGCTGTAGCCGACGAAATCGCCGTCGACCGAGATGAAGCCTTCATCGACACGCTCCAGATGGTTGATGGCACGCAGAAGCGTCGACTTGCCGGAGCCGGACGGGCCGAGGATCGCGGTCACGCTGCCGGCGGGAAGGCTGAGCTCGACATCATCGAGCACCTTCAGCGAGCCGAAGCTTTTGGAAATACCATGGATACGCACCGCACCACCCGTCCGCAGGGCCGCCGCATCATCGAAACCGAGCTTGCGGACTCGCTCGCTCGCCGTCTCGAGAACTGGCAGCGGACGGCGGAAGCGTTCGAAGAATGCCTGGAAGGGCAGCGGTGTCGGATTGCGTACGGCGCCCTTTGAGAAATAGCGCTCGATATAGTGCTGGGCGACCGACAGCACCGTCATGATGATCAAGTACCATACGGTCGCGACCATCAGCAGCGGAATGACTTCGAGATTGCGGCGGTAGATCACCTGAACGGTATAGAAGAGCTCCGGCAGCGCCAGCACATAAACCATGGATGTGCTCTTTGCCAGTCCGATCAGCTCGTTAAAGCCGGTCGGCAGGATCGAGCGCATGGCCTGCGGCAGCACGATGCGGAAAGCCTGGCGGCGGCGCGGCAGCCCGAGTGCGGCGGCGGCTTCCAGCTGACCATGATCGACTGAAAGGATACCGCCGCGCACGATTTCCGCAAAGAAGGCCGACTGGTTGAGCGTGAGGCCGAGAAAGGCGGCGGCAAAGGGTGTCAGCAATTGCACGGTGGGATAGTCGAGGAAGACGGTATCGGTGAAGGGGATGCCGATCTTGATCGTCTCATAGAGATAGCCGAGATTGTTCAGGATCAGCAGCAGCACGATGACCGGGATCGAGCGCAGGAGCCAGATATAGCCCCAGGAGAGACCGGAAAGCAGCGGCGACTTGGAAACGCGGGCAAGCGCCAGCGCCGTTCCGAGGATGGAACCGGATATGGCGGCAAGCGCGGTCAGGAGCAGCGTCCTGCCGAGGCCGACGAGCACCGGCTCGGCAAAGAACCATTCGGCAAAGACGTTCCAACCCCAGCGCGGATTGGTGAAGGTGGAATAGAGCACCGCGACGATGACAAAAGCGGCGAAGATCGTGCCTGCCAACCGTTCGGGATGGCGCGCCGGCACGATGCGATACCGGGAATAGTCCTTCGATTCTGCCGTCCTGCTGCCGGGGTCGATGCCGGCGAAATCCGTCGTCAGTGCCATTGTGCTTCCCTTTTATGATTGTCAGTCTTTGCCGCTTTCAGTAATTTGCGCCGGCCACGCGCAAGCGCGGCTTGGCATCGTCGAGAGCAGGCTCGGCGAGATGGGTGATGTCCTTTTCGAAAGGCAGACTCTTGTAGATCTCGGGATCGGCTGACGTGTCGAAGAGCGCGGTGTAGCCATAGTTCAGATAGAGGCCGACGGCCTCGGGTTGGCGAAAGCCTGTCGTGAGGTAGATGTGGGCATAGCCCTGGCGGGCGGCCTGGGCCTCCAGCTCCACCAGCACCTTGCGGGCAAGGCCCTGCCGGCGCAGATCGGAGCGCGTCCAGATACGTTTGAACTCGGCCGTGCGTTCGTCATAACGCTTGAAGGCGCCGCCGCCGATGGTTTCGCCATCGCGGATCAACAGGAGAAAATTGCCATCCGGCGATGCGAAGGCTTCGGGGGGATAACGGTTGAGCTCAGCGGCCGCACCTTCGGCATTGAAATAGGTGCCGTAGCGGCTGTCATATTCATAGATCAATTCATCGATCAGCGGCTTGGCGCGCGGGTCGAGAGGACTGGTATAGAGAAACGTATCGCTCATATCGTTCATCACCCGTTGTCATCAGTGAGGAAGGTTTCGGCCAGCCGCACCCAATAGCGGGCGGCGGGCGCGATGATCGCGTCGTTGAAATTGTAATGGGCGCTGTGGAGAGGGGCGCTGTCGCCATTCCCGACGAAGAGGTAGCTGCCGGGGTTCGCCTGCAGCATGAAGGCGAAATCCTCGCTCGCGGTTCTCGGTCGGAAATCCTTCTCGATCGCCGCTGGACCAAGAGCGTCATATGCGACCCGGCTGGCGAATTCGCTTTCCCCGGCATGATTGACCAGCGCCGGAAAGCCGAGGCGATAATTCACATCCGCCTCGGCGCCGAAGCTTTCGGCCTGGGCGTGGGCAAGGGCCGGAATGCGCTCTCGCAACAGTTGACGGACGATTTCGCTGTAGGCCCGCATGGTCAGCTGCATCTCGACGCTTTCCGGGATGACGTTCGAGGCGGAGCCGGCATGGATCGAGCCGACGGTGACGACCGCCATCTCCTGCGGATCGACATTGCGCGAGACGACGCTCTGCAGCGCGGTGATGAAGGCGGCCGAAGCGAGCACCGGATCGACGGTGCGGTGCGGTTCGGCGCCATGGCCGCCCTTGCCGATGATCTTGATGATCGCCTTGTCAACCGAAGCCATGGCCGGGCCGGCGACGAAGCCGAATTGGCCCGTCGGCACACCCGGCCAATTGTGCAGCCCGAACACCGCATCGACAGGAAAACGATCGAACAGACCTTCCGAAATCATCTTACGGGCGCCGGCGCCAATCTCCTCGGCGGGCTGGAAGATCAGCCGCAGCGTGCCGTTGAAATTGCCGTTCTCTGAGAGATAACGGGCGGCGGCGAGCAGGATCGCGGTATGTCCGTCATGGCCGCAGGCGTGCATGACGCCGGGATTGCTGCTGGCATAGGCAAGCCCGGTCGCCTCCTCGATCGGCAGCGCATCCATGTCGGCGCGAATGCCGATCCGCTTCTTGCCGTCGCCGCGCCGGAGGGTGGCGACGACGCCGGTGCCGGCAATGCCCGTCGCCACCTCGTAGCCCCAGGCGGAAAGGTGAGATGCCACAAGCTTGCTGGTTCTGAGCTCCTGGAAGGCAAGCTCCGGATATTGGTGCAGATCGTGGCGAAGTGCGATGATCTCGTCGAGGTAGGCAGCGATGCCCTTCTCGACCGGATCGTTGCTGCGCGGGTTTTGAGCGATGATATCCATGACGGTTCGCCGGCGCTTCAGGCGCCGACGGCCTTTCCGCGTTCGAGCTGCTCCGCATCCGCCGCATAGCGGCTTTCGCGGAAGGGCAGGCCGAGATGGTCGCGCAGCGTCTCACCCTTCAGGACCGGATCGAAATAACCGCGCTCCGTGAGGATCGGCAGAACGTATCTGGAGAAATCGTCGAAACCCTCGGCGATGACGGGAAAGCCGAGAATGAAGCCGTCGGCCGCGCCCTGATCCACCCAGCGAATGATTTCGTCGGCGATATGCTCGGCGGTGCCGATGAAGGCGGTGCGCGGCGTTGCCGAATCGAGCGCGACCTGGCGGAGCGTCAAGCCCTTCTCCCGCGCCGTCCGTTTGATGCGGTCGGTGGTGGCGCGGAAATTGTTCCTGCCGATATCGCCGAGTTCGGGGAACGGCTCGTCCAACGGATAAACACTGAAATCATGATGATCGAAGAAGCGGCCGAGATAGAGCAGCGCCTCCTCTATCGTGACGAGGTTGCGGATCGCCTGGTACTTGGCTTCCGCCTCTTCCTGCGTCGCCCCGACGATCGGCCCGATACCCGGATAGATGCCGACTTCCGCCGCCGGACGCCCATGAGCGATGACGCTGTCCTTCAACTGGCGATAAAAGGGCTGCGCCTCCTCGAACGGCCCGCCATTGGTGAAGACGGCATCGGCATGCTTGCCGGCGAGCCTGATGCCGGAATCCGAGGCGCCCGCCTGGAACACGACCGGCTGGCCCTGCTTGGAACGGCCGATATTGAGCGGTCCCTCGATACGGAAGAACCTGCCCTTGTGATTGAGGCGATGCATCTTCGTCTTGTCGGCATAGACGCCGGTCTCGCGATTGCGCACAAAAGCGTCATCGTCCCAGGAATCCCATAGACCCTTGATCGCATCGATATAGTCCTCGGCGATCTCGTAGCGCAGTTCGTGTTCGGGATGTTCGCGGCTGTAATTGCGCCCCGAACCCTCGAGCGGCGAGGTCACCGCATTCCACCCTGCCCGGCCGCCGCTGATGAGATCGATCGAGGCGAATTGGCGGGCGATGGTGAAGGGATCGCTGTAGGAGGTCGAGACCGTGCCAACGAGGCCGATTTTCGAGGTCGAGGCGGCAAGCGCCGAGAGGATGGCGATCGGCTCGAACCGATTGAGGAAATGCGGGATCGACTGCTCGTTGATATAAAGCCCGTCGGCAACGAAGGCGAAGGCGATGCCGGCCGCCTCCGCCTTACGCGCCGTCTTGACGAAGAAGTCGAAATTGACGCTGGCATCGGCCGGTCCGCTTGGATGTTTCCAGGCATTCATGTGGCCGCCGGGACCTTGCAGCATGATGCCGAACGTGACGTGTTTCTGGGCCATGGGATCAATCCTCCTTGGAAACGGTCAGGCGACGAGGGAAAGCCGCTCCGCGGCGAGCAGTTCGATGGAGGCAAGACGCTCGGCGACCGAAAGCGCCGGCGTGTCGAGCACGAACTCCTTGACCCCGTAGCTGCGGTGAAGCTCGTCCAGCTTCTTGCGGATCTGCTTCGCCGTGCCATGCAGCACGCTCGGCACCTTTTCCTCAGTGCGGTAATCGGTGACGCCGGCCTGGCGGGCGAATTCGGCCGCCTGCTCCTCGCTGCCGACATTCACGGTCTGGCCGTTCGGCAGGAACACCTTGACGATGCGCAGCTTGCCGACGCGCTCGCGGGCGTAGTCCTCGCTTTCGGCGGCAAAGGCTGCGAGCGCCAGGATCGGACGCTTGCCGCCGGATGCCCGCTCATAGGCCTCGAAGGTCCTGCGCAGATTGTCCGGATCGCCGTTGAGGTGACCGGCAAAGACAAGTTCCCAACCCTTCTCGGCGGCCAGCTCGGCGCTTTCGACGCTGGCGCCGAGCATGAAACGTTCGGGAGCCATCGGCGGGAAAGGGGTCGCCTGCGCACCATCGTAACTCGGGTCGGCGGCGAGATAGGTGTTGAGATCGGCAAGCTGGCTGGCAAAATCCGGCTTCCTGGATGGATCGACGGCTAGCTGGAGAGCGCGCGTCGACAGCGGAAAGCCGCCCGGCGCCTTGCCGACACCGAGATCGACGCGGCCGGGCGCAAGCGAAGCCAGAAGATTGAAGGTCTCCGCAACCTTATATGCGCTGTAATGCTGCAGCATGACGCCACCGGAGCCGATGCGGATTTTCGACGTCTTTGCGAGAAGGTAAGCTATCAGCGCCTCTGGCGCAGAGCTCGCCAGATTGGACATGTTATGATGCTCGGCGACCCAGAAACGGTGATAACCAAGTTCCTCGGCCCGGGCAGCAATCTTGACCGTCGCCCGCAGCGCATCTGCGGCGGTTAAACCCTGTTCGATCGGGCTTTTGTCGAGAAGACTGAGGAGGTAGGTCATGACGCCACGATCCGATCCCTGGTTGCAAAGCTTAGTCTATAAAATCAGTAGACAAACATCATTATAAGAAATGACATTCTCTTTCGAACACGCTGAGTGAAAAAAAGATGGCCGCACATAAGATGGAAATCGCCTGCCAGAACTGGGTCTCACCGGCAGCGGAGGGCTTCTTTCAATCGACCACTCAAGGATCAATTTTCCGGTCGAAAGGGCGTAAGTGAATGAAGCTGTCAGAACAGCTAAAGCCGATCAGCGACCTCAAGGCGCATGAGCCGACGATCCTTCGGACACTGAAGGATCATTCGCAGCCGGTCGTCATTACGCTTCACGGAGAAGCGAAAGCCGTACTTCAGGACGACGGCCAATATGAAGAACACAGGAGACGCTGGCGCATCCTAAAGATGCTGGCGCACCAACCGGCAGGTCGAGGAGGGCAACTGCGCCCCGCTGCGGAATCCTTCGCGCGCATCTGCAAACGTCTGGCCGACAGCCAATCCTAATTCCGTATGGTGTTCTTTTCGCTGAAGACGCGGAACGCGACATCGAGAGCCCATGCACCGAGCCTGAGGGATTTTCCAACCCGCCACTGGCCTGGGGCGCCATCAGGGGCGTGTTACCGCATAGGCGCACATTATGCGCGCGACGTCCTTGCCCCATATCGTGAAGCTGACCTGCTTCTACGAGCACGCAAGCTATACGATCCTGTAGTACCATGGCCGATGCCTGCCTGAGGACAAGCGGCCCTAACCGCCCACATCTCATAACCCATTGATGCCATGCCAAACGTACCGTTAACCAGAAGTGATATCCCATATTACTTCCGCCGCTCGGGATGGACTTGTGCATTTCTCCCTCACTTCCGAGAAGGATTCGTTATCGAAGTGAGGTCTTCAAGGTGTTCTGACGTTCCCTTAGGTCGTAGCACCGTAACCGACAGTCTTTCGCGGAGGCCGACACCAGGCAGTAGACCCAGCCACAAACTGTGAGGCTCGCAAGAATTTGCCGACCTCTTCGAACGCGCCAACCGTGGCGAGGAAATCACCATCATACGCGGCGACGCCGTCTATGCCCGCATCGGTCCAGCCGATACGACATTGTCGAAAAGGGCCTGCTGCACGCCCGTTGCAAAGCTTGGACCTCTTGCATTGGTGGCACCTCCATCCATACGACCCGCAAAACCAAAGAGCTCTTTCGAAGGCTTTTGGGATGGAACTCTTCATAGCAGCCTGCAGAGACTTTTGCCCGAGCTTAGCCACCGCCGCCGCCCGCACGGAGCCCAAGACCTATCCAAATTTCCGTCCGGCCGGCGCATTTGCCCGCAGAAGAGCCATCAGCATCGGGCCGATTGCGAATTCTCCCTTTTCGCTTCGTCGTGTCAGGCCACGAAGATAGCCACCGGCCGAATTAATGTGGCCACCGCGCTCCAGGATGCATGCCATGACGGTTGCCGCGTTTTCCGGACCCATCACATTGGCGGCCTCTTCGTAGGCCGACGGACTGACGCCGAGCATCGAGCGAACCTTGACCGCCGCGGTCATCAGATCGCGCCAGTTGCGGATGATACCGCCCGGACCATAGGCGAGAATTTCCGGGCAGGCTTGCAGAACCAAGCCGAGCGGGAAGGATTTCAGTCGGTCACCATCATTGCGGCCGCCTGTCCGTCGACTGTGTTCTTCCTCGCACCGACTCGAATGGGCTGCCTCAGCTCCACCCTCTTCTGACGTCGCGGCCCGTCGCCCGTTGTCTTGCTCCGGCATCGCGCCCTGCTTCGTGTCGAAGTCTGGTTCAAGTTCAGAATTAGATTCGGGATTCGAATTCTGTATGTGGCGCTCAATATAATTGGCATTGCCGCGCTCTTTTATTGATTCAATCCGAATTTCCAACCGGTTAAGGACATCTGCCCGCAGAGTCGTCAATTCATCCAGCAACAGTTCGAGCTGCGACGCCGTCGGGGATCGCGGCAGGCCTTCGATCAGATCTCGGAATTCGCAATACAGGCCTTGCCAGTCGCCAGCGATCTGTTCCTCGACGGCTGCTTCGATCAGTTTTGCGATGTCGCGACGGCAGAGAGTGATGCGTTCGCGCAGACGCTGGACATGCAGCCGCTCGGCGATCACTTCGGCTGCGAGTTGTTCGATCTCGCTAGCACGGGCAAGCAGTGGCGCGAGCGAGAAGCCGAACGCCTCGTTGACCTCCCCTGCCCTATTCCTGCGGACATAACGCTTGCCGTTGGGGCTGTCCTTGCGCAACAGCAGACCTGCCTGGACGAGCGCGGCGAGATGACGCCGGACGGTCTGCTCGGCCATGCCGTGCGTTCTGAGCGAAAGCTGGATGTTTGATGGGAATACGATCAAACCGTTTTCCTGCGCCAGCTCGTTCTTCGGATAAAAGCTCAAAAGAGCGTTGAGTACGGCAAGCGCTCGATCGCTGATGCCGAGAAGCGGCTTTGCTTCGCATAGCGCGCGAAACAATCTCCACTTGTCGACGGACTGATCAGTCTTGATCTCGCGTGCCATAACCTGGCTTGTGAGCATGCCAAGCGTCATTAACCGCCGCCCGAAGGGCGTCGTCACATTCCCGGTTTCCATATCTTCCACCTCAACGAGGCAAAAGAAATCCGCTCGCCAAAACGGCGCCAAAAACTCTTGACAGCGATTCTCGGAAGTGCGATTCTCGGAGGTGTTCAAGACTACGAGGAAAGCTTCCGTGACGGTGACGTTCGGGGGCTTTTTTCTTTTGCGCGTTATCTCCTATCCGGATTGTCAGCTGACAATCCGGTCTGACTGCCTCATTTTCCCTCATTCTCCTCTTCGAACTCGGCGGCGAGGCTTACCAACCGCTGAGCCAGGAATTCCGAAAACGCCGCCGATTTGACGGTGATGCGAAAGGTTTTGCCGGAGCGGGCCACCAAAGCAAGCGGAGCGCCACCCTGGGCCCGGAGCGTCTGCTCGGTCCGCTGCGGTGGGGTCTTCTCCTCCAGCGCTTTCCAGATGACATCAAAGCGGCTGTTGGTGTCCAACTCCAGGAAGCCGCGGGCACCGATTGCGGCCTGGGCCTTCTTCTGCCCGCCCGTCTCCCTGAATTTTTCGGCAAACGCCAGCCAGCGCGGGCGTCCAACCTTGGGGGCCGGCCCAATGGCGAGAATAATCTCGGGGTCGATGGTCTGAGCCACCTGCAGGAGACGTGAGGTTTCCGGCTTGTCGGTTGTCAGCGCCGTGGCAATCATGTCGCGGCTGAATCCATGTTCATCCAGGCGGCGCGCAAACAGTGCCCGCTCGATAAAACTCAAGTCGACGCGGGGGCCGTTTTCCTGGCCCTGTGCGACGATCAGCTCTTCATCCGTGAGCTTTCGCACGACGGCCTTAACGGGAACCCCGATCTCTGCCGCGGCTCGCAGGCGCCTGTGGCCATAGGCGGCCTGGTAGTGCCCAGCCCTTACCGGGTCCGGCCGTACCAGGATCGGAACCTGCTGGCCGCTGTCCCGGATCGACTGCTTCAATCGCTCGAACTCTGCATCCCTATCGACCGGGATACGGTCGCGGATAAAGGACATTTCGACGGCAGCCGGATCGATCTCCAGTACCTTGTCGCCGGAGGCCAGCGATTCACGCAGCGCCTTGGCGGCCGCCGCTTCCTCTCCCAACCGTCCAAGCGACAAATTCATCGCCTTGACCGCTCCCGATGGGCGGTGCGGCGGCTGCACGATTGGCGCCTCCGGCCTTGTCGGCTCGACGGCGCCGACCATGCTTTTCAGGATGTCGCGTCCCTTTGGGCTCATGTCCTGCTCCAGGCGCTGCGGATGAGTTGCTCGACCTCGGCATTGACGCTGTCGACGGATTCCACCCCGCGGTCATAGGTCTGACGATGCATCGTCTCGCGTCCTGCCTCGTAGATTGTCTGCTTGGAGAGTCCCGCATCCGAGACTGCCGTCGACTTGACCATCATCGCTGTCAGCACGCGCTCGCCGAACAGACTGCGCAAGAAGGCGACGATCTGCGCCTGCGGCCCATCATTGGGCTCATAGCGGGTGATGAGATAACGCATCCAGTCGTAATCCAGATTGCCGCCTGCCTGTTTGACTACGGCCAGGAGGTCGGAGGTCATCGTCAGGAACTGGTTCATCGACGCCACGTCGAGCATCTGCGGATGGACAGTGATCAGGACGGAGGTTGCGGCGCAGAGGGCAGACAGCGTCAGGAAGCCAAGGGTCGGTGGGCAATCGATGATGACGACGTCGTAGTTCTGCTCCAGCGAATGC
The DNA here is from genome assembly GCF_047532935.1 of Rhizobium sp. IY2. Taxonomy (NCBI): domain Bacteria; kingdom Pseudomonadati; phylum Pseudomonadota; class Alphaproteobacteria; order Hyphomicrobiales; family Rhizobiaceae; genus Rhizobium; species Rhizobium sp. IY2. Next base: position 283,995 of record NZ_JBLKNU010000002.1, on the reverse strand, counting down.
AGCGCATTACCGACCCGCATGAAGAACATGTCCTTGTCGTCGCGGTTCGTGTCGGCAAGCGCCTTTGGAGTATCGTGTTCGAACTCGTGCAGTTCGAGATTGCCGGGGATGAGATCGAGCCCGGGGAAATAGGTCTGGCGGACGATGTCGCTAACATCGCGGCGCGTCTCGTCATATTTAATGGCGCCGTAAAGTGTCTCGTTTTCACCGACATCGAATTCGGGTTGATATCCGAGCATCGCCGACATCGACGCCTGCGGATCGAGGTCGACGGCGAGCACGCGGTAACCACGCAGAGCCAGGAACTGCGCCAGGTGGACTGATGTCGTCGTCTTGCCGGAGCCGCCCTTGAAATTGGTCACGGCGATCACCTGGAGATGGTCGCCCGGTCGGCGCATCGGCAGATAGGAGGGTTTGGTGCGCCCGAGGTGCTGGCGCATCGCATGGATTTCCTCGAGCGAGAATACCCGACGGCCAGCCGCCGTCTTTTCCGGACTGATGCTCTCGACCTGGGCGGCGAGATGGCGAACATAGCTGTCGGTGACGCCGAGCAGCTTGGCTGCCTCGGTGCTGCTGAACCGCCGCAACGATTTGCGGGCATTGGGTGAAAACAATCGCTCGAACAGCACCTGCAGCTGGCTGCCGAGCATCGTCGAGTCCTGCGCAATCGTCTCGTCGATCGAGACTGGACTCGCTCTCTTGGCTTTCTCAACAATCGCGACCTTGGTCAGCATTCACGCAAATCCTGATAAATCGAGTGATTTTGCGCAAATGATCGTGAGTCTGCTGATTCCGTCAAGCGGTTTCTTGGATGGCCAATCTATTATAAAATGGATTCTGCAAAAAAATCATGTGGAATTCCGGAATCTTAGCACCATTGTCAGCTGACAACGACAGCCTGCTCCGGGTCGATGAAAGCCAGCCTCAAAGTATCGCGGCACATAATCGATACGACTCAGCGTCGCTAGCGCTCCATCGAAGCGCACCTTCGGACGCCTGGCATAGACCGATCAGGTTGTTCGATTTCTCATTTGTAGGCGGACGAACGGTACAGGTTTTCGGCTTCCAGCCCGCGGACGGGTTCATTGCCGGAAGGCTTGTCATTTGCGTCCTGGGTTTCGACATCGCGGCGTGACGCTGCAAGGGCCAGCATTTGTTCGAGACGGCCCGCATTGAGCGGAGCGCTTATTCCCTTGAAGTTCATTGACACATCCTTCGTCATAGATTGCGTGAAGCCGCAGAGATAAGCGCAATTCGAACCCGCCGATAACCGCCAGGCAGCGTTATCACCATCTTTTCCTGGGGCCGGGAAGGGGAGGGCCTCCATCTTTCAGGTGGTTCAAAAATGCAGCGACCGGCGGCCACGATGGGGATTTCGGATCACTCTGCTTACCAAGTTGGAAAGGAGCCTCGCAGACACAGGCCGGGCGTGAAAGGAAGGCGGCCCATCTTTGATAGCAAGGGCGAGCCGGCGCTGCCGCTGATCGTGCTTCATCGCGGTGGAGGTCTTCCTGCAGAAGCGCGTTGCTGCGCAGCCTATCGGGGTGAGGGGACATTCGGCCTTGGTCTTCTCCGCCCCAATCTAAGTCGGCGAGCGGCTGGCATCAGAGGGGTGGGGCTTCGTTTGCGTCAGGATCCTGCCAATGGCCAAGCGATCACATTCCTAGTCCTGTGCCGGCGGCAGAACGGGGTCATAGCTTTCCACATGCCGGGACGACGCGGCCTCCACGTCGAAGATTGCAATAGCGCGGCTAGGCGAATCAGGCATCAGCCGATATGATCGGTAGGCCAGCGGGTTCACGCAGTGTCTCCCAGCTCCCGAGCCAGTCCCCCACCTATACGCTCCGCAAAACCACGATCCTTCCTAGCGGAACTGATTGTTAAGTTTGCTTCCGTATACCTAATTCTTCTTTGTTTACTGCATGTTTACCATAACGCCCCCGACCACCGCCAAGCCCGCATCGCGGTCCATCCGCGCGCCCTTGTCATTTGATGCTACGTGAGGAAGGGGTGAGCCTATCGCGCCTTCGTTGCCTCGCGATTGGTAAAATGCGCGTTGCCCAAACCTGTACCGATGGTCAGCACGGCCCATCTCGACACGTCGTTCATATAAGGGATCTGCGACAATCCCTGCACGACGGCATCGTTGTGCATCATCACGAATGTGCTGTCGTCGCCGATCTCGGGAATGGCCCTCATCAGCGCGGCGGGAAGGTTGAAGCTGTCGCTCTCCCAGTTTCCGCCCGGCAGGTTCTGTCCGCCGCGTTCGATGGAGCCATCGGCTTTGATGATTCCGGGGCATGCGATCCCGATGATGGGCGCGGGTTTGAGATTGGCTTTCTCAGCCTTGCCAATCAGATCCTGCAACATCGCGGCCAGTCTCTCGATGGTTGCGGTACGGCTTGGCTCGTCGTCGGCGTGGCGCCAGATGGCTGATTCCCAGACGCTCGCATCTTTAAAATTCGGCACGTCGTTCTTTCCGAATTTAACGACGCCGGCGCGAACATTCGTCCCGCCGATGTCGACGGCGAGCATCGCCTCGTGGCCTTTGAACATCCACGGCGGCATCAGATGAACCGCGCCGATCAGTCCGGCCTCATCGGGATGGTGAACGATCGGCACCACCTCGACATCGATGCCCGCCACCTTGAGAATAACCATGGTCCTGGCGATCGCCAGCTCACCGAAGCGGCTCTGCCGGAAGCCACCGCCGACGACGATGCGTTCCGTCCTGACCCAGCGTTTGTCCTTGAGGAACTTTCCGATCACGTCGGCAAAGTCCTGGGAAAAGTCCTCCACCGCCCCCATGACCAATGCCGCCGCTTCCATATCGTCGCCTTTCAGAAAGGCATCGATCTTCTTCTTGGAAAGTTTCGCCGTCGCGGTCTTGCCGATCGGGTCATCTCCGACCTTGCGGATGCGTTTTCTCCAGTCGTCGAGCTTCTGCTGGAAAGTCTTCTTGTTGGCGTTGTCGCCAACGAAACCATCCTTGTCACGCAGTTCGTTGTTGTAGTCGTCGATCGTCACCAATGGCAGATTTAAAGCGCCATGTGCCAGCGGGGCGTTGACCTCATCACGGGGATCAGAACTGCTTTTGGCCATCAATGTACCTTCTACGGCGCGAGTGCTCGAACGGGCGGCGAGATACAACGCGGACTAGCCTCAGGATGTTCCGGAGTCTGAAAAGCCACCTTGCCCTTGTTGGCCGGCGACCTAGCTTCAATCATTGCAGCGTTTGGAGAATACCGTGCAAGACGACACCGCTACCCAGGAAATGCTTTCACTGGTCTTGGAAGAGCCGGACCATTGGGCGATGTTTCTCGATATCGACGGGACGCTGCTCAATCTTGCGCCCACACCGGATGCGATCGAGGTCCCAGAAGCGCTTCCCGGACAACTTCATCGCCTGTCCAACAAGCTCGGCGGTGCCCTGGCGCTGGTCACCGGACGATCACTTTCTTATGCCGACGAGCTGTTCAAACCCTTTGAATTTCCGACAGCCGGCCTGCACGGTGCCGAGATCAGAAGCGCCACCGGCATGCAGACGGTCGAGGCGACACCTGAGTTTCAGGCACTGAAACATGCGCTGACCGCGGAAGCCGAGCACTATCCCGGTGTCTTGATCGAAGACAAGGGCGCGGCCGTTGCCGCCCATTACCGTCTCGCACCCGAATATGAAAAGGTGCTTGAAGACCGCATGCAATACTATGCCGAGCTCGCCGGACCGAACTGGGCATTGCAACTCGGCAAGAGGGTATTTGAATTGCGGCCGGCACGGTCGAGCAAGGGCGATGCACTGGAGCGATTTTTCCAGTCCGATCCCTTCAGGAACCGCTGCCCGATTACGATCGGCGATGACCTGACCGACGAGTCGATGTTTGCGATCGCCAATGCCCGCGGCGGCGTTTCCGTGCGTGTCGGCGCGATCGGCACCCCGAGCTGCGCCACGAGCCGGCTGTCCTCCTCTGCACTGGTCAGAAACGTCATTGCCGCCTTGGCAGCCTGAACTGCGTCCTCGGACGATATGCATGCGGATTGTTGCCGTCTTTCCGTCCGCTCCGCAGCGTCAATTGTCAAAAAAGTATCGGTTTTGACTGGGAATCGTGGTGGCGGGCGTGAAACGAGACCACTACACTCCCCTTAACAATAAAGCCAAAAAGGGAATTTGGCGGGGTGGCGTGGAGCCGTCCTCGGAGGAGGAAACAATGGAACCTGACTTGGAAGTCATTCAGATCAGGCCGGGCGAATCTTTCGCAACGAAGGCGCACGGCTATCCCTACCATACGGTTCGCTGGCATTTTCACCCCGAATACGAACTTCATCTGGTCGTGGCGACGACAGGACGGTATTTCGTCGGCGATTTCATCGGCGAGTTCGAGCCTGGCAATCTCGTGCTGGCGGGGCCTAACCTTCCTCACAACTGGATCAGCGATGTCCCGAAAGGATCGAGTATTCCGCTTCGCTGCCAGCTCATCCAGTTTAGCGAGAATTTCATCAGCGACACGATGAAGGTGTTCGCCGAACTCGGTCCCTTCGATGCGGTTCTCGAAGCCTCCCGCCGCGGCGTGCTCTTCGGCGCCGACACCAGCCGCCAGGTTGCTCCCCTGATGAACGAGGTGCAGCAGGCGCACGGCGTGCGTCGCATCGAACTGTTCATGATGATCGTCGGCCTGCTCAGCCGGGCGCAGGATTCCCAACTTCTCGCCAGCCCGAGCTATCTGCCCGATCCATCGGGATACATGTCGGCCGGCATCAACAAGGCGCTCGCCTATATCAGGGAAAATCTGACGAAGTCCTTCGACGAAGCCGATCTCGCAGCGATTGCCGATCAGTCGACAGGCGCCTTTTCGCGCGCCTTCCGACGCCATACCGGCATGTCGCTGGTACAGTATGTGAAACGCCTGCGCATCAATCTCGCCTGCCAGATTTTGATGAGCGATGACCATGCATCGATCACCGATATCTGCTTCGAGGTCGGCTTCAACAATCTGTCCAACTTCAACCGGCAGTTTCTCGCGGAAAAAGGCATGACGCCTTCTCGTTTCCGGCGATTGCTGGGTGACAATATCAACGTGGCAAAGGCGGCCTAGAGGAGGAGTCGAAAGGGCACAGCCCGAGGGAGGACAAAGAGGAGGAACCAAAACTGACACTGACTTGAACGTGGGCGGGCGATGAGCGCGCTCGCGATCGGAGATGCTTGTCCTCAACAACGTCAAACCGCCGGGACAGGCGCGACCGTTCATTCAGCCGAACGGCCAGAGCAGAACAGTGCAATCACGAACCTACACAATTTTACCAATGGGAGGAGATGGAAATGATGAAATTCTCGACAAAGTCGGCAGGCGCCGCGTTCTTCGTTCTGTCCTTGCTGGGCGGTACTTCCGCCTTTGCGCAAGCAGCCGTTTCGGATGCGACAGTGGCATTCCTCATGCCCGACCAGGGCTCGACCCGCTATGAGGAGCACGATCATCCGGGCTTCGTCGCGGAGATGAAGAAGCTCTGCGCGTCATGCAAGGTCCTCTATCAGAACGCCGATGCCGATATCGCAAAACAGCAGCAACAGTTCAATTCGGCGATCACCCAAGGCGCCAAGGTCATCGTGCTCGACCCGGTGGATTCGGCAGCGGCCGCATCGCTCGTCCAGCTCGCACAGAGCCAGGGCGTGAAGGTCATTGCCTATGACCGTCCGATTCCAAAAGGCAAGGCCGATTTCTACGTCTCCTTCGACAACAAAGCGATCGGCAAGGCAATTGCGGAATCGCTCGTTCAGCATCTCAAGGCTCAGAATGTGCCGACCGATGGCGGTGGCATCCTGCAGATCAACGGTTCGCCGACCGATGCGGCTGCCGGGCTGATCAAGGACGGCATTCACGAGGGGCTGGCGAGCGGCGGATATAAGACGCTTGCCGAATTCGACACACCCAACTGGCAGCCCTCGAATGCGCAGCAATGGGCAGCCGGCCAGATCACCCGTTTCGGCAAGCAGATCGTCGGCGTGGTCGCCGCCAATGACGGTACCGGCGGCGGCGCAATTGCAGCCTTCAAGGCAGCGGGCGTCGATCCCGTGCCGCCGGTGACCGGCAATGACGCGACGATCGCGGCACTACAGCTGATCATCTCAGGGGATCAGTACAATACGATCTCCAAGCCGAGCGAAATCGTTGCCGCTGCCGCTGCCGACGTCGCCGTGAAGCTCCTGGCCGGAGAAACGCCGAAGGCCGAAATGACGCTGTACGACACGCCGGCGCAACTTTTCGTCCCTGCGGTCGTCACTGCCGAAAACCTCAAGGCTGAGATCATCGACAAGAAGATCAACACCGCCGAGGAGCTGTGCACCGGCCGCTATGCTGACGGCTGCAAGAAGCTCGGCATCACGAAGTAATCCGCAACGGGAAGCGCGACCGGTTCGCCGGTTGTGCTTCCCGCTTCGCTTTCCTGAAAGGCCAGGCGATGTCTGAAACCTCTCATACCCTTCACCCCTCCCGTCAGCCTGTCCTCAGCCTGCGCGGAATATCGAAGAACTTCGGGGCTGTGTCGGCGCTCACCGATATCGAACTCGACGTGCATGCCGGCGAGGTCGTGGCGCTGGTTGGCGACAACGGCGCCGGCAAGTCGACATTGGTCAAGATCCTGGCCGGTGTGCACCAGCCAAGCTCGGGCACGATCCTGTTCGAGGGCAAACCGGTGAACCTGCCGAGCCCAAGTGCTGCTCTCGGGCTCGGCATTGCAACGGTATTCCAGGATTTGGCACTTTGCGAAAATCTCGACGTCGTCGCCAATATCTTTCTCGGCAAGGAACTCAGTCCGTTTCAGCTCGATGAGGTCGCCATGGAGATCCGCGCCTGGCAGCTCTTGAACGAGCTTTCGGCTCGCATTCCAAGTGTGCGCGAGCCGGTCGCCTCACTCTCCGGAGGGCAGCGCCAGACCGTGGCGATCGCCCGATCGTTGCTGCTTGAGCCGAAACTGATCATGCTCGATGAACCCACAGCAGCGCTTGGCGTTGCTCAGACCGCCGAAGTGCTTGACCTCATCGAGCGCGTGCGGGAACGCGGCCTCGCCGTCATCATGATCAGCCACAATATGGAGGATGTGCGCGCCGTTGCCGATCGCATCGTCGTCCTTCGTCTCGGCCGCAACAATGGCACCATGCCGCCCGACGCGTCCAACGAACAGCTGGTCAGCGCCATCACCGGCGCCGCCAACAATTCCGTCTCCCGCCGCGCGTCGCGCCGCCAGGCGCAAAGCCGAGAGAACGAGGAGGGCAGGCCATGATGAAGACCATCCAGAATGACCCGGCGGCGCCGGCGCTGCTCGACCGGCGTGACGAGAGAGTGCGCCACGATGACAGTCTGGGAGGCTCGATCCAGGCCTTTTGGGATCGCATCCGCTCCGGCGATCTCGGTTCCCTGCCGGTCATTGTCGGCCTGGCGATCATCTGGACGGTGTTCCAGGCGCTCAATCCGGTGTTTCTCTCCAGCAGCAACCTCGTCAACATGCTGTTCGACTGCTCGACGGTCGGCGTCATCTCGCTCGGTATCGTCTGCATCCTGATGGTGGGTGAGATCGACCTCTCCGTCGGCTCCGTCAGCGGCTTCGCCTCGGCGCTGGTCGGCGTCTTCTGGGTCAACCAGGGTTGGCCAGTGGTCCTGGCAATCCTCGCCGCCACGATTGTCGGCGCCCTCATCGGCTCGCTTTACGCGTTTGTCTTCAACCGCTTCGGCATGCCGAGTTTCGTGTCCACCCTGTCCGGGCTACTCGCGGTTCTCGGCCTCCAGCTCTATATCCTGGGAGCGACCGGTTCGATCAATCTCCCCTACGGTTCCTGGCTCGTCAGTTTCGGCCAGATCATGGTCATGCCGGATCCGATCGCCTATGCGCTGGTGTTACTTGCCGGCATTGCCTTTTTCTTTTCCGGCTACCGCACGGCGACACGCCGGCGGGCAGCCGGCCTGTCGGCAAAATCGACCGGCGGGCTGCTGCTGCGCGCCGTCATCATCACCGTCGCCCTGGAAGCCGTCGCATTCTATCTCAACCAGTCGCGCGGCATTCCGTGGATGTTCGGCCTTTTCGTCGGACTCGTCGCCGCAATGAACTATGCGCTGACGCGCACGAAATGGGGGCGCTCCATGCATGCCGTCGGCGGCAACAGGGAAGCGGCCCGCCGCTCCGGCATCAACGTCTCGCGCATCTATACGAGCGCCTTCGTCATGTGCGCGCTGCTGGCGGCAACCGGCGGCGTGCTGTCGGCCGCACGGCTGGCGACGGCAAGCCAGCAGGCCGGCACCGGCGACGTCAATCTCAACGCCATCGCGGCCGCCGTCATCGGCGGGACGAGCCTGTTCGGCGGGCGCGGTAGCGCCTATTCGGCCCTTCTCGGCATCATCGTCATCCAGTCGATCGCCAGCGGGCTGACGCTTCTCGATCTGTCGTCGTCGCTTCGATACATGATCACCGGCGCTGTCCTTGCCGTCGCCGTCATCGTCGACTCGTTGGCACGCCGATCGCGGATCTCGCACGGCCGGGCTTAGAGCAATTTCAGCAAAAGTGCGCAGCGGTTTTGCGTCCGGAATTGCGTGAAGACAAAGAGATAGAGCGCTTCCGTGATTCGAAGAAGAACGGAAATGCTCTCACCAACTGGGAAAACAGAGGAAGAAAATGGGACAGGATCTGTCTGGAAAAGTCGCGGCCGTCACCGGGGCGGCGTCGGGTATCGGACTTGAATGCGCCAAGGCTTTGCTTGCCGCGGGCGCTCGGGTCGTGCTGGTCGACCGCAATGAGGAAGCGTTGCGGGAAATTTGCTCGAAACTGGGCGCCAATGCCATTCCACTGGTCATCGATCTCACCGATCCGAAAAGCGTCGAACGGATGATGCCGCAGATCCTGGAAAGAGCCGGCCAGCTGGATATCTTCCACGCCAATGCAGGCTCCTATATCGGCGGTGAGGTGCTGGGTGGCGATCCTGATGCCTGGGATCGGATGCTCAATCTGAACGTCAATGCTGCCTTCCGTTCGGTGCATGCCGTTCTGCCGCATATGGTCGAGCGCAAGACCGGGGATATCATCCTGACGAGTTCCGTTGCCGGCATGATCCCTGTCGTCTGGGAGCCGATTTACACGGCGTCCAAACACGCGGTCCAGGCATTCGTCCATACGTTGAGGCGGCAGGTGGCCAAACATGGATTGCGCGTCGGCGCCGTCGCTCCAGGCCCCGTGGTCACCGCTCTTCTCAGTGATTGGCCGCAGGAGAAGCTGGATGAGGCGCTCGCCGCAGGCGGCCTGATGGAAGCGAACGAAGTGGCCGAAGCGGTGCTCTTCATGCTGACGCGCCCACGCAACATCACCATCCGCGATCTCGTCATCCTGCCGCAGAGCGCCGACATCTGACGAAAGTGCAAACGCCCACGTAAGAGGAACCGAACATGATCTTCGACAGATTTCGCCTGAACGGACAGGTGGCGCTGGTGACCGGCGGCACGCGCGGCATCGGGCTTGCCATCGCCGAGGCGCTCGGCGAGGCGGGCGCTAAAGTCATCATTACGGGCCGGGCCCGCAATGCGGCGGCGGAAGATCGGCTCTCCAAGGCCGGCGTCGAATGCGATTTCATCGCCGCCGATCTGAGGAAGGAAAGTGCTGCCGACGAGCTCGTCACCGAAACCCTTTCGCGGGCGGGCCGGCTCGACATCCTCGTCAACAATGCCGGCATCGCCATTCACGGCGACAGCGGCGAATTCTCCGATGCCATCTGGCGCGAGATCATGACCATCAACCTCGACGCCGTCTTCCGCGCCTGCCGCGCCGCGCTCGCCCCCATGCGACGCCAGGGCGGTGGCGTAATCCTCAATATCGGTTCGATGTCGGGCATCGTTTCCAATATTCCGCAAAACCAGGTCGCCTATAACACCTCCAAGGCGGCCGTCCACATGATGACCAAGAGCCTCGCCAGCGAGGTTGCCGCCGAAAACATCCGCGTCAACGCCATCGCGCCCGGCTATATCGAGACCGATCTGTCACGCGGCGGCATCGACAATCCCGACTGGTTCCCGACCTGGCGCAGCATGACCCCCATGGGACGCGTCGGGCAGCCTGAGGAGGTGGCCGGCGCTGCACTGTTTCTCTGCTCGGCCGCGGCAAGTTATGTGACCGGCGAAGTGCTTGTCATCGACGGCGGTTATACGACGCGGTGAGACGCAGGGCTCTGGGTAGGGGAGGGCGGTTCGGTGCCGCCCACGTCTGAGGCGCAATTCAGGAATCTCTCCTCAGCCCTTTGAGAACTGAACCGGGATGGTGATTTCAAACTCGGCGCCGTCGCCGGTCGTCTGCAGCGGCCGGATCGTACCGCCATGGGAGCTCAGCATGGCGCGGACGATGCCGAGACCCATACCGGTGCCGCCCTGCTCGCGGCGGGTGGAGAAGAACGGCTGAAAAATGCGGTGGCGATTTACCTCGGAAATACCGCTGCCGTCGTCGCGGACAAGAATGACGGCTGTTCGGTCGCTAGCCGATACGTTGAGTTCCAACAGGGTGGCGCCGTGCTGAAGAGCGTTTTCGGCAAGGTTGGCAAAGACGATGCCAGCGGCTTCCTGAGGAAGAGCAACCGATATTTCCGTATCGCCTCTGCCTGAGATATCCAGGGCGGGAAATTGGCCGCGCAGTGAGGATAGGATCTCCATGACGCTGCTTTTTCCCTCCGCCACAAGCGTTTCCGCTTGCGCCAGCTCCCTCAGCCGCTGCAACAACGCATCGAGCCGGACTGCGTCGGCGACGATATTGTCGAGGAAGTGCAAACGTTGCGCCTTCGTCATCGGTCGTTCGGCGTCATCGTCGCGCAAAAGCTCTGCCGCGCCCCGGATGGCCGTCAGCGGCGATTTCAGCTCGTGTGAGACATGGGCGGCAAAAGAGCTGATATATTCGGTGCGATCGACCAGTTTTCCGGCAAGATCGAGGAAGCTTTGCGACAGCACGGCGATCTCACGCGTTCCATAGCTTTCGAGCGGTCGGATGGCTCCCTTGCCGCCGCGGGCGATCTCTTCGGTACGGGCAATCAAGGCGTCGATCGGGCCGGTGATGGTGCGCGACAGCACATAGGCAACGCCGAGCGTCAGCATGAAGACGACGGCAAGCGCCCCGATTTCCGCCGGCGCCATCCGGTTCGAATTCGCCTCCACGGCGCGAAACCAGATGACGATCACGACCGGCAGCGCCATGACGGCGAGAAGCACGGCATAGACGATCAGCGCCAGCGTCGGCCGCCATTTCGTCCTGACTCTCGGTGCCGGCATCAGGCCTTCCTCCCGATTTCGGTGCCGAGTTTGAAGCCGATGCCGTGAACCGTCGCGATGATCCCTTGGCCGCCGGCCGCCAGGAACTTGGCCCTGATATTGCGGATATGGCTGTCGATCGTCCGGTCAGCGACATAGGTACCGACGCCATAGGCCGCTTCCATCAGTTGCTCACGACTGAAGACCATATCGGGACGTGACAGCAATGCGTCCAGAATGGCGAATTCGAGCGCCGTCATCGTGATATCGCCATCGCGGAAGCGCACTGTCCTGCCGCGGCGATCCAGGCTGAGTTCGCCGGCGACGAGGGTGGCGTGACGTCTGTCGGGCTCTGCCCCGTTGCCGCTGCGCTTCAAGATCGCCTTGACCCTAGCCACGAGTTCGCGCGGGCTGAAGGGTTTGGTGACATAATCGTCTCCGCCGATTTCGAGACCCAGCACCCTGTCGATCTCCTCGTCGCGCGCCGAAAGAAACAGGATCGGCAAGCCCGACGTCTTGCGGATTTGCCGGCAAACCTCCAGACCGTCCATATCGGGCATGCCGATATCGAGAACGATCAGATCGATATTGCCGCGTCGAAAGGCCGCCATCGCCTCGGCGCCGTTACGGGCGACCGTCGATGTCAGGCCGGCGCGTTCAAGGGCAAAGCAGATCACATCGCGGATGTGAGGTTCGTCATCGACGACGAGAATGCGGGGTGCCATCACCGGTCCTGCGTTGGTTTGTCGTGCCTGTTGTTATCGTTCTCGCTCTATCTTGCAATGGCTGCAGGAAGCAGAAGATGGGTCTCCAGGCGCGCTGCCCGGAAGGTCCAGTTCCGCCAGTCACGCGGACGCCGTTCAAAATCCCTGACGAGGTAGTACCGAATTGCCAGCGTCTGATTCCTCTTGTCGACCAGATGTTCCGGCAGCATCTGGAGATAGAGATCGAGCGCCGGAATGACGGAAGGACCGAGTGAGGAGAGATAATCGAGGTCGAGCGGCGGACCTTCCTGGCTGATTTCCTGGCTGTGGGCGACATTGAAGCGGGCGATCACAGCCGGGAAATCGATGAAGGCGCTGATGTAGAGAACCGCGATGAGGGAAGCGAGGTTGGCGGCGATCAGCCACTCGTTGGAGCGGTTAAGCAGAATGCGCAGCAGGATCAGGACAAGGCCGATGGCAACGAGGCCCATCCAGAGACCAGCGGCGACACGCAGTTCCGTCAGCGAATAGACCTCGACGTAAAGCCCGAGCCGCAGCATCGACGACAGGCAGAGAAGGATGTTCTGGCCGATCCAGGCGTGAACGAGGCCGCGGATCAGCGTACTGTGATCGCCAGGCCCGCCGCGCCGCATGGCGAGGAGGACGAAACCGGCAGCAAGAAGCGCCGTCGCAATCAGCGGATAGGCGCCGCGATGAGCATATTCGGCATGACTCATATGATCGGGCAGATCTGCGCCGCCCCAGAGATAGACGAGATCGAGAAGCGTCTGCACGGCAAAGACTGCGTTGAACAGGATCAGTGAGCGCAACAGCGAGGCATGGCCGAGCGGCGCATTTCTGGTGGGCACGATCACGAAGGACTTGCCGGCTTGCGGCCTCGCAACGCGACGCTTCAGGCGCGGCCGCAACATCGCCCAGATCACGATGGCGATCATCATCCAGAAGGCGATCCGCCAAGGATCGAGAAACCGCAGCAGAACAGCAAAACGAATGCTGCGCAACGCGATTTCGATAAGTGGGTTCGCCGTGGCGAAGAGAGAGACGAAGACTGCGGCGAGAACGAGCGGCATGACCCAGAGGCCGATGCTTTGGCGAACGACGGCGAAGGAGAATCGCCTGGCCGGCGTCGCAAGATATTTCCTGATATCACCGGCAAGCCGCAGGGGAATGACGAGGGCGAAACGGAGAAACACCAGCGGCAGACCGGTGAGAGTGCGAGGTATAAGCTTTGCACTGACGAGAGCGACCGCCATCAGTGCGCAGAGGCAGAGGATGACGCCGGCCAATGAGGGCGCTTCCAACAAAGGCGCCGACGCCAGAACCAAAAAGCCGAAGAGGAAGGCAGCCGTTGACGGCGTCCGGATCTTCCTGGCCGAAAGCAGAATGCCGGCGCAGACGGCGAGCGCGAACAGGAAGAGGTTTATCCCCAGACTCTCACCAAAGATCAGAAAATCTGCCAGCGCCACCAGCGCAAACAGCGCGGCGGTCCGGCCGCTACCGCGCCTGATGGGCATTGCTTCTGTCAGCGTGTCAGTTGTGTCCATTGGTGCTCCTCTCGTAAATGCCGCTTTTCGATCACGATGAGCATGGTTACGGGGATCTCGGCGGCGCGGATGCCTCGAGATTCGCCGGCCTCCGTCAGCCACCAGCCGTCATTGCGGACGCGATCCGGCAAAGCGGGCGATGTGACGAGAGGCGGGATATCGTTCTTGCTCATGGCAGAAGAATGCCGTGCCGGATTGCAGATTTTGTGCAGAAAGGGAGGAGCAATTCAGGAAAATCGGCCTGGCTCGTGAGCAGGGAGCGGCTCTTCGGATCATATCGCTTGTGATGAGAGCTGTAGTCTAAGAACCCCTCGGACGGCTCTTCCCATTCGCGCGGGACGGCGCCGCTGCGCTTTTTCCCGCGATCGGGATCGAGGCGATCAGTCTGGCGAGGGCGGCCTGGGACCGCATCCCTGTTTTGCCAAAGCATCGGCCAGTGTGTGTTTTCACCGTGTTGGACGAAATTCCAAGAACCCGGGCAATCTCAGGCAAATTCATTCCGCTGCCGATCAGCGCGGCGACCCGGGTTTCGGCTTCGGTCAGGCCAAAGATATATTGCAGTTGGTGCGCTTGCCGGCGCGTCTTGGCCTCCGGATCGACGATATGAATGAGGACGCGCGCTCCGCTGTCGATCGCATCCCATATGGAAACCGCTGTCGGTGCAAGCGGCGTGATCGTCACCAGATAAGGCGGCAAACCCGATGGCCGGGAGATCGACAAGGCCCCTTCGAAAGGCGTGTCTTCGCCATCGGCTATCAGCAGCGCCTGACGAATGGCGTTCACCAGGCGAGTGGACGTCTCCGGAATATGCGCGGCAAGCGAGGGCCTCTCGGAGCGGCTGAGGAAAATGCCGTCGGCCTGTTTCAGCAGCGCTTCGGCCGCCGCATTGAGGAGAAGGATTGCACCCCGACCATCGATCAGCGCGGCCGCATCGGCCATTGCATCGATCAGCCGTTGCGGCAATTCGGGTGCACGGGCGATCCGATTTACCTGAAAGGAAAGATCGATTGCCCGCGCCATGTGAGGGCTCAGCAGCTTCAGCCGCGCCGCCGCTTCGACAGTGCGATCGTCCTGCTCACGAGACAGGAAAAGAGCGACACCGCCGATGCCGCCGCGCTCGTGCAGGCTGGCATGGGGGAGGAAAAGCTGATTGAAGATGTTCTGAGGCTCGCAGATATCGACATAAAACGCGGAATGCCGGACGGCCGCTGCATCGACCAACCTGTTGCCGACGGCAATCTCCCCCGGTTTTACCTTCTCGAATGCGCGGGCATAGGGATTGCCCGTGTAATGCTGAAGGTAGAGGGCATTCAAATCTTCACGCATTCGGCCGGGGATCAGAAAGCTGCCGCGGCCATCTGGCGCCTGGTAGACGATGTTTCCGGCGACGGCGCCGACGTAATCAACGATGGCGCAGAGGGTATCCGGCCATAGTTCCGAACGAACCGCAGCCTGATAGACAGCGTCTATGATATCGACATGATCCATATCAGCGCCTCTCGTTTTCACGATGATGGTTCCGGCCAATTGCAAGGATCGCGACATCTCGATCCCTGCATGAATGTCTAAGGAGAGGCAAGACAGCGAGCATCACCCAATCAGGTGATGTTGCGCCGTCTCGTTCACCGAGTGGCTTGCCGGGATTTGTGAGAAGATCGTTGAAGAAAGAGAGGAAGCCTCATCGGAACCTTGGCGCACGCTTGGTATTGTGCAGCAGTTCGCAGGCGGTCGCGAACGGCCCGAAAAGTTTGAGCAACAGCGCTTGTTGCTCGGCGTCTATACGATGACGCGCGCAGAACTCGGTAACGGACCAGACTTTGGTCAGATCGTCCGTTTCGATTTGGCTGGGTTCGATATGTTCGGTCAACGGCGTATCCTCCGATACATCGAGCCTACCGCTCTCCGGCGTTTATAAGAACTAGCTAAAAAGAGTTATGCCGCTTTGCAGACCTTCTGACAAGCGGAAATGAAAACGCCCGCCGATTGCGCGGCGGGCGTCGTGTCTCACTGATCTACCGTTGTCGCTCAAGCGATATGGGAAGAATCAAAATCCGTGCCGGTGATGTTGAGCGTCACCTTGGCGGTGTCCGTGTGGCCTTCGCCGTCGGAGATCTTGTAGTAGCGCAGAACTTCCGTGTAGGTCTGACCTTCGGTCAGATCGGTCGTCAGTTCATAGGTGAATTCGCCGTTCGCCTTGACATGGAACGTGCCATACTGGCCCTGGACGTCGGTTACGGCGCCATCCTTGGCATCAACCTGGGTGCTCAGGAACTGGCGGAGGAACAGCTTGCCGTTGTCGCCGGCAATGTCGTTGTCCAGAACGTTACCGCCGATGGCGCTGCCTTCGGTGAAGTGGAAAGTATCGTCGACCGCGATCGGCTTGACCTGGGTGACGCCCTGAATGTTCAGGGTGAACAGGCCGACGTCGGTATGACCGCTGCCGTCGGAGATCTTGTAGGAAACCTTCTCCTGGTAGGATTCGCCATTGGCGAAGCCGATCTTGGCAGCGTCGCTCAGGACATAGGTGTAGCTGCCGTCCGGCTTGACGAAGAAGGTGCCGTAGTCGCCCTGGATCTCGGTGACCTGGCTGTTGCCGCTCTTGGCGCCAACGCTCGCGCCGTCGAAGGCACGCAGGAACAAGTGGCCGTTATCGGATGAATCGTTGGAAAGAAGATTTCCGGAAATTACGTCAGTTTCAAGAAAAGTTGCACTATCATCAGTTGCGTGTATCGGCGAAGCCATCGCTCTCTCCTAAAATTGTTTATCATCGGGTCAATTCGACCTCTGCGAGCCGCTCCTTTAACAACCTATTAATACTACAAGTCAATGGGCTATTTAACGGAAGGTTAATTTGGCTGATGGTCTCCACGTTGCTTCCATTCCGGCGAAATAATGTCACATTCGAGCCAAATCTTAGAAATTTCGGCCCGAACTACACCCGGATAACTTGAATAAAATCGTATGAAGTATATCTGAAGGCGACTGGCGATGCCGACGTCGTGCTATCTGGGCCATCCGTTGCAATCGCCGCCGCCGATACCTATGTTGCGGATGTGCCCGATCCAAGCAAAATCGAAGCCCGCTGCTGGCTTGATTGAGGCGCTTTATGCATCGGTGCGCCTAGGGCCAGGTGATGCGCAATCCCACAAACAATCGATGACGCGGCCACGGCCGACGAAGGATTTCATTTTGAACGACATACATACAGCCACCGCCGTTGCGGCGGCGAGCCCGCGTGAGGATGACGAAGCTGTCCGCAGCGCTGCCAAGACTTGGAAGCCGTCTCCCTGCCTTCTCACCCGCCGTGAATTGCAGGCTTTGATCGCCGAGCAGCTCGGCTGAGCGCGATTGGCGCACCATCCAAACAAGGAGAACTCGAAATGCAGGTACTCGTCAGAGACAATAATGTCGATCAAGCACTCAGGGTCTTGAAAAAGAAAATGCAGCGCGAAGGGCTGTTTCGTGAAATGAAGGAACGACGCGCTTATGAGAAGCCGTCCGAACGGCGTGTCAGGGAAAAGGCGCAGGCGATCAGCCGGCACCGCAAGGCCGCACGCAAGAAGATGCAGCGTGAAGGTCTGATCGCCGCGCCAAAACGGGCGGTGGCCGCCCGTTAGCGACCCATTCCGACCGGGTTTCGGCGGTTACATTCCCTGAAAGGAACAGACAATGGACGAACTCAATAGCCTCACCGTTTCGGAAGAACGCCTCGAGGATTGCCGCGATGTCGTGGAGCCGGATCTGCAGGATCTGATCCAGAGTGCTTTGACATCGGGCTTTTCCCGGGAAGAAATCCTCATCGCCGTCAGCGAACTGGTCGCGGAAGACTTCGCAATGGTCATGAAAACCCCAAGCGTCCATTGAGGCGCGGGCGCAGTGGCTATCAGAGCGTGGCTGCCGGCGCGGAACATCGGTCGCGGCAGATGGTTACTCCGTCTCCTTGACAGATGGAGATGATGATGGCCGAGCATGACGATGCGATGCGGGTATGGGAGCTGATCGACAAGATCGGGTTTTGCATGCTGACAACGCGCAGTGGCGACGATCTCAGAGCCCGCCCGATGTCCGCCTATACCGCGCAAATCGAGAACGCGATCTATTTTCTGACGGATGTCAGCAGCCACAAGGACGATGAGATCGTTCGCTGGCCAAATGTGTGCCTGGCCTTTGCCGACACCAAGGGACAAAAATATGTTTCCGTGTCAGGCACAGCCGAAGTGCAGAACGACCGCGACAAGATCAGGGAATTATGGGCGACGCCGGCAAAGGCGTGGTGGGACAATCCTGCTGACCCCTCCATCCGCATCCTCAAGATTACCCCTTCTTCGGCAGAATATTGGGACAGCCCGGGCACCATCATCAGCTATATCAAGATGGCGGCCGCCGCGGTCTCGAACAGCAAACCCGATATGGGCGACAATGCCGAGGTCAAACTCTGACGCTGAGATACGTTTTGCAGACGACGGGCCTTAGGCCTGGTTTGCCGATGCCTTGACGAAGTCGATGAAGGCCCGCAGCGGTGCGGGCACCAGGCGCCGACCGGGATAATAGAGGAACGGCCCGGAAAAGCTCTGCCACCACGGTTCGAGGATGGGTTCGAGCGCACCGCTGTCAAGATGCGGGCGCAGCCAGTCCTCGAAAACGGAGATGATCCCCGTGCCCGATATTGCGGCGTCGACGGCAAGATCCATTGCCCCGCCGACCCTGACGATCAATGGTCCGGTCGGTTCGACCCGTACCACCTCGCCGTCTCGCTCGAATTCCCATGGGGACGTCAGCGCACCGCTGGCAAAACGACCCAGCAGACAGGCATGGCCGAGCAACTCGCGCGGGTGTTGCGGCCGGCCACGGCGGTCGAGGTAATCGGGCGAGGCCGCGGTGGCAAAACGCTGGATGCGGGGCCCGATCGGCACTGCGATCATATCCTGCTCCAGCCGCTCGTCATAACGGATGCCTGCATCGCAGCCGGCAGCCAGCACGTCGACGAAGCTCTCCTCTGCAACGACTTCCAGCCGAATGTCGGGATAGGCGGCGAGGAATGGCGGAATGATGGCCGGCAGCACCAGCCGCGCCGCGCTGACCGGCACGTTGAGCCGCAACGCACCAGCCGGCCTGTCCCGAAATCCGTTGACCACATCGAGGGCAGACTCCACCTCGCTCAAGGCAGGGCCAAGCCGCTCCAATAGACCCTTGCCCGCTTCGGTGGGGACGACGCTGCGCGTCGTGCGGTTGAGCAGCCGAACACCGAGCTCGGCCTCCAGGCGTCGCACCGCTTCGCTGAGGAAGGAGGCGCTGCCGCCGCTGGCGCGCGCGCCCTCGCGAAAACCGCCGGCCCGCGCCACGGCAACGAAAGCATTGAGATCACCCAGGTCGACTTTCATTGTTCGCCACTCCGCACAACCCGTGCGGTTTGTACCTGATTATCCCACGCGTCGACAGCGCCTATCTTGGTGTCATCTCTTGAAAGGAGTGAGACCATGTCCATTATCGATCAGGCCGGCAGTTTCAATCTCGGCGGTCGCAGCGTGAAGCGGCTCGGCTACGGCGCCATGCAGCTTGCCGGCCCCGGCGTGTTCGGCCCGCCCAGGAATCATGGCGCGGCCCTGGCCGTGCTGCGCGAGGCGGTGGAAAGCGGCGTCAATCACATCGACACCAGCGACTTCTATGGCCCGCACGTCACCAACCAGATCATCCGTGAAGCGCTCCATCCCTATCGCGACGATCTCGTCATCGTCACCAAGATCGGCGCCCGCCGCGGCACGGACGGATCATGGATTCCGGCCTTCTCGCGGGAGGAACTGACGCAGGCAGTCCACGACAATCTCCGCAATCTCGGCCTCGATGTGCTTGATGTCGTCAATCTCAGGATCATGTTCGACGTGCACGGCCCAGCCGAAGGGTCGATCGAAGCACCGCTGACGGTCCTCGCCGACCTGCAGCGGCAAGGTCTGGTTCGTCACGTCGGGCTGAGCAACGCCACATCGAGGCAGATCGCCGAGGGCCGCGGGATCACCGAGATCGTCTGCGCGCAGAACCAGTACAATCTGGCGTATCGGGCCGACGACGAGCTGATCGACGATCTCGCCCGCGAAGGCACCGCCTATGTGCCGTTCTTCCCGCTCGGCGGGTTCACCCCGCTGCAGTCGTCCACCCTGTCCGATGTCGCCGCCCGCCTTGATGCCACGCCCATGCAGGTGGCGCTCGCCTGGCTGCTGCGTCGCGCGGAAAACATCCTGCTGATCCCGGGCACCTCGTCCGTCGGCCATCTCAGGGAGAACCTCGCCACCGCCAGCCTCGCACTGCCGGATGACGCCGTCTGGGAATTGAACCGCATGGCGGATATCGCCCCCTGACGGTATCGCAAGGTCACACGTGATCCATCGCTACGCCACATCTCGCATGGCGTAGCGGCACAATTCTGGGCCGCCGATTGCGGCTCTACTTCAATAGCGCTCCGGTACGAGCATTTCAGGCGGAACCGGCGCCCTGTTGTAATCGGCGTGACGGATGCGGTCCGGCAACTGGATCTCCGGTTTCGGAACATCCTCGTAAGGGATCTGCTCGAGAAGATGGGCGATGCAGTTCAACCGCGCCCGTTTCTTATCCACGGCCTGTACCACCCACCAGGGTGCATCCTTGGTGTGCGTGCGCGCCAGCATTTCTTCCTTGGCCTTGGTGTATTCCTCCCAATGGACACGGCTCTCCATGTCCATCGGCGAGAGCTTCCATTGCTTCAGCGGATCGTGGATGCGCATCTTGAAGCGGAATTCCTGCTCTTCGTCGGTGATCGAAAACCAGTACTTGATCAGCACGATCCCGGAACGGACCAGCATCCGCTCGAATTCAGGCACCGAGCGGAAGAATTCCTCGAGTTCATCAGGGGTGCAGAACCCCATGACGCGCTCGACACCGGCGCGATTGTACCAGCTTCGGTCGAAGAGCACCATTTCACCGGCTGTCGGAAGATGCGGGACATAACGCTGGAAATACCATTGATGCCGCTCCCGCTCGGTCGGGGCGGGCAGCGCGACCGTCCGGCATACGCGCGGATTAAGCCGCTGGGTCACGCGCTTGATCGCGCCTCCCTTGCCGGCCGAATCCCGACCTTCAAACAGTACCACCACTTTCAGCTTCTTATGCTGAACCCAGTCCTGCAGCCGCACCAGTTCATGCTGAAGCCGGAAAAGCTCCCGGAAGTAGATCTTTCGCTCGAGCGTCTGCTCCGCCGGTTCCGACATTCCTTCGGCGACCAGATCGTCCAGCCGGTCTTCTTCCATCTGCATTTCCAGCTCCTCATCGAAGCTGTCGGCGATTTCGGCCTTGATCCGGTTGAGCTGGTCCTGATGTGATTGCGACATGGCCTTTTCCTTTTGCTTCTTTTGAAAGGAGCATGTCAGTGCGAAGTTTGTGTGACGACCACTTCGCGAAGACCAAAACGGCTACTTGCCTCTCTCGTTCCACGCACTCGGCAGAAACAGGTGCCGAGTGGGATGAGTGCGTCTACAGCTGCCCTGCTCGGTATTGCTGGACAAGGTTCCGGCAGGCGCGGATCGTCAGGGCCATGACGGTGAGCGTCGTGCCGGCGATGCCGCTGCCGGGAAAGGCGCTGGCATCGGTGACGATCAGGTTCGGCGCATCCCACACCTGGTTGTAGGGATTGAGCACCGAAGCCTCCGGGGTTTCGCCCATGCGCGCGCCGCCCGTCTCATGAATGGCCGCGCCCATGCACATGGTCTTGCGGAACCATGTGCGGAACATGAAACGGCTGAAGGCATCGGCTTCGGGAAAGGCGCCTTTGCCCATCTCCTTGAGGCCGGTGGGCGAACCAATGAATTCGAGGTCGCCGCCGACCTCCTTGATCATGGCAATCAGCGTTTCTTCCTGCCTTTTGAGCAGCGCCTGCTCCTCCTCCTGCATGACGCAGCGGATATGCGGCACGGGAATGTTCCAGGCATCCCTGCGCTTGGCGTCGAGCGTGATGCGATTGTCGGCATAGGGCAGCATTCGGCCGAAACCAAAGAAGGCGAGACGCGCATCTGCGTCCGCGGAGACCGGCGCCCGGCCGACGCTTCCCTGGTAATCGAAATCGCCGCGGGCGGCGTCGCCCTCGCCGAAGCGGGGAATGAAGATCCCGCCCGACGGATTGTAGAACGGGTCGGTCGGCGCGGACTCGTCCGTCGCCCAACCCTTAGCCTTCGAAAAGGAGCCGAACGCGAGACACGGAAGCTGATCCATGAAATAGCGGCCGAGGGCGCCCGAACCGTTGCCAAGCCCGCCCGGATGTTTCGCCGAAGCCGAATTCAACAGCAATCGCACGCTCTCTATCGGCGAGGCCGAAAGCACAACCATCGCAGCCCGCGCGGTCGATACTTCGCCCGTATTGCGATCGATGAACTCCGCGCCGGTGGCGCGGCCCGTCTTCTCATCCGTGGTGATGCGACGAACGACGGCGTCGTAGCGGACGCTCAGCTGGCCGGTCGCCTTTGCTTCGCGCAGCGGTCGCGGCATGCGGTCGGCATCGGGCGCGATATAACGCCAGGAGACGACGTTCCGCTCCGGCCAGCGGCTTTCCACCGCCTGCTTAAAGGTCTGTTCGGCCGGCGTCAGGCTGGCCGGCTTCGCATAGACGCCGTCCGGCAGTGTGGCCACATTGTCCTTGTTGCCGTAGAGCCCGAGATAGCCCTCAACCTCGTCGTAGAAAGGCGTCAGCTCTTCATAGGAGACCGGCCAGTCGATGCCCTTTCCCGTGCGCGAGCGGAGCTTGAAATCGTCGTCGGTCCAGCGCAGCAGCACCCGGCCGAAACTGTGGAGGCGCCCGCCGCCCTGGCGGCCGCGGATCCACAGGAAGGGCGCGCCCTTCGGCGTCGTATAGGGGTTCTTGCGGTCGTTGACGAAGAAATGGCTGAAACGCTCGGTGAAAAACGCCGCACGCGCCTGGATCGGCTGGCCCTTGAGAGTGGCGCGCGCGCGCTCCCAGATATTGATGCTGCTTGCCGGCGCCTTCTTGCGGGCGGGATCGAAATCCTTCGGCCCGACGGCGGGACCGGCCTCGAGCAGCAGCACCGACAGTCCTTGGGCCGTCAGTTCTTTGACCGCAAATGAACCCGCGGCGCCGGAGCCGATCACCAGCGCATCATAGACGATCTCAGCCATGTCTTTTCAAATCCTGTCCTGGAGGCAATCCTCAAAACGGCGCGAAACGCGCCCGGAATTGCGGGAAAACAAAGGGACGGCACATCACAGCCGCGATCCATCGGCGCCGAAGAGGGACGCCTTGGCGATATCGAGCCCGGGAGCCAGAGCATCACCGGGCTCAAGGGTCACGTCGCCCATCAGCCGGAGCGAGAGGCTTTGGTCTGCCCAGTCGAACCAGACAACAGCATCCGGGCCCATCGGCTCGACCACAGAAACGCGGCCGGGAATGGTGGGCAGGCCACTGGTGAACCCATCGAGCACAAGGTGTTCCGGGCGAAAGCCGAGTGTAGCCGGGCCGTCCGCCGCGACGGCACGGAAAGAATAACCGGAAAGATCGATGGTCAGCCCGTTACCCCGGAAGACCGGCGCCCCGACGCTGCGCTCGATCCAACCCTCGATGAAATTCATCGCCGGAGCACCGATGAAGCCGGCAACGAACAGATTGGCCGGGCGGCGGTAGATCTCGGCCGGGGAGGCGAGCTGCTGGATCACGCCATCGCGCATGATGGCGATGCGGTCGGCAAGCGTCAGGGCCTCGACCTGGTCGTGGGTGACATAGATCATCGTGTTGCCGAGGCGCTGATGCAATTTCTTGATTTCGACGCGCAATTCGTTGCGCAGTTTGGCGTCGAGGTTCGACAGCGGTTCGTCGAACAGGAAAACATCGACTTCGCGCACCAGCGCCCGGCCGATGGCGACGCGCTGGCGCTGGCCGCCCGAAAGCGCGGCCGGGCGCCGGTCGAGCAACTTGTCGAGGTGGAGGAGAGCGGCGGTGCGGGCAACACGCGCCTCGATCTCGGCCTTCGGCAGGCCGGCGACGCGAAGTCCGAAGGAGAGGTTCTTGCGGACCGACATGCGGGGATAGAGCGCGTAGGACTGGAAGACCATGCCGATGCCGCGATCCTTCGGCTCCTCCCAGCTGACGTTCTTGCCGGAGATCCAGACCTCACCTGATGTAGTGTCCTGAAGGCCGGCAATAGCATTCAGAAGCGTGGACTTGCCGCAGCCGGAAGGGCCGAGCAGCACCAGGAACTCTCGTGGCGCGATGTCGATCGACATCTTCTCGATCACCGTATGGTCGCCATAGGCGATCTTCAGATCCTTGACGGAGACGGCAGATTGCATGGAAGCGTTACCCCTTGACGGCGCCGGCCGCGATGCCGCGCACGAACCAGCGGCCGGACAGGAAATAGATGGCGAGCGGAACAATGGCGGTGAGGATGGTCGCCGCCATGTTCACGTTGTAGGTGCGCTCGCCCATCGTGGTGTTGACGATATTGTTGAGCTGCACGGTCATCGGCAGGTTGTCGCGCCCGGCAAAGACGAGACCGAGCAGGAAGTCGTTCCAGATGCCGGTGAACTGCAGCATGGAGACCACGACGACCATCGGTACGGCAATCGGCAGCATGATCTCGAAAAAGATGCGCCAGAAGCCCGCGCCGTCGACGCGCGCCGCCTTGCAGAGCTCTTCCGGCACGCTGACGAAATAGTTGCGGAAGAGCAGCGTCACCAACGGCAGGCCGAAGATGACATGCACGAGGATGATACCCGCCAGCGAATTGTAGAGATCGATATTCGCCATCGCCCGGACCATCGGATAGAGGAAGATCTGGTAGGGGATGAGGCCGCCGGCCATCAGCAGACCGAAGAGCAGGTTTGCCCCGCGCGGCCGCCAAAGCGACAGCGCATAACCGTTGACGGCGCCGATGAAGACCGAGAGCGCGACCGAGGGAAGGGTGATCGCCACCGAATTCCAGAAGCCGCTGCGAATGCCGACGCAGACGGTTCCCATGCAGGCGCCCGACCAGGCGGTCATCCAGGCAGAGAAATCGAGCGTCGCCGGCAGGGAAAAGATCTGCCCGAGCCGGATTTCGTCCATGGACTTCAAGGAGGTGACGACCATGGTATAGAGCGGCAGAAGGAAGAACAGTGCGGCGACGACGAGGAAGGCATAGAGGCCGATGCGCCCGGCGGTGATCCGTGCCGGTTTCGGCCCGTTCGGATGAGGATCGGCCATCACGCGGCTCCCTTCGCTTTGTCGCGCATGTGCATGATGTAGCGGAATGGGGCGACGGCGATGATCACGCCGAGGACAAGCACCGTCGCGCCGGCTGTGGCGAGGCCGAGGTTCTGGCGTCCGAACAGATTGTCCATGATGAATTTCGCAGGCACCTCGGTCGCATTGCCGGGGCCGCCATTGGTCATGGCGACGACGATGTCATAGGTCTTGATCACGCCCATGGCGAGCAGCATGCCGGCGGCGGCCAGCGCCGGCCCGAGCTGCGGCAGGATGATCGAGACATAGATCCGCCAGACGGGAATGCCGTCGATCCGCGCCGCCTTCCACTGCTCGGCCTCGATGCCGCGCATGCCGGCGAGCGCAATGACCATGACCAGCCCCGCGCCCTGCCAGACGCCGGCAAGCACCAGCGCATAGATCGCCATGTCGCGGTTGACCACCCAGTCGAGGACGAAGCTTTCCCAGCCGAGCGAGCGCACGCTTGCCTGGATGCCGAGCGTCGGATTGAGCATCCATTGCCAGATCAGTCCCGTCACCACGAAGGACATGGCGTAGGGATAGAGGAATATGGTCCTAAAGGCGCTTTCGAAACGGATCTTGCGGTCCAGTGCTGCGGCCAGCAGGAAGCCGAGCAGCAGACAGCCTGCGACGTAAAGGACGCCGAAGATCAACACGTTTTGCAGCGATGCCAGCCATTTGGCGGAAGAAAACAGCTTCGAATATTGGGCGAAGCCGACATAGCTCGAGGACGGAAAGAGCGTCGAATTGGTAAAGGACAGCCGGATCGACCAGGCCATGGTGCCGATGAAGACCACGACCGCAACGAACCATGTCGGCAGCAGCGCGATGGTGGCGGAAAGATTGGGCTTGCGTTTGACGGACATCGGCCAGCTCGTTGACGGAATGGAAAGCAGGGCTGGCGCCGCCGCGCGAGGCGGCGCCCGGCAGCTGTGGCGTCGGGTCAGACCGACGCCACAGTCACTATCCTACTCGAAGATGGCGAAGAAGTTTTCGGCCGCAGCGCCTGCATCGTTCGAGCCGCCGCTCCAATATTCGTCGACGAAATCGTCGAGCGCACCGACCTGCTGGGGCGTCAGCACGATCGCCTGATCCGGCACGATGGCGCCGGCGCTCATCAGCTCGACGCCCTTCTGGGCGCAGGCGTCCAGCTTCGACTTGTCGACGTCGGCGCGCATCGGAACCGAGCCCTTCTTGAGAGCAAATTCGACCTGGATGGTCGGGTCCATGACGACTTCGGCGAGCAGTTTCTGGGCCTTGTCGGTTTCGGCCTTGCCTGTTTTGGGGAACCAGAGGGCGTCGGCGATGTAGACCATGCCCTTCGACTCCGGAACGATCATGCAGCCGTAGTCCTTGCCCGGCTCCTTGCCGGCGACGGTGAATTCGCCTTTGGCCCAGTCGCCCATGAACTGCACGCCGGCTTTGGCGGTGATCAGCATGGCGGTCGCGTCGTTCCAGTTGCGGCCGGCGGCACCCGCGTCGACATAGCCGCGCAGCTTGCCGAGGATTGCAAGGGTCTTTTTCACGCCCTCGACCGATGCCGGGCTCTTGTCCTTGTCGACATAGATCTTCAGGAATCCGTCGATGCCGACCTGCGAGAGCAGGATCATGTTGAAGACCTTGGTCTGCTGCCAGGGCTGGCCGCCCCAGGCGACCGGAACCATACCGGCAGCCTTCAGCTTGTCGAGATCGGCAAAGAGCTCGTCCCAAGTCTTGGGCTCTTGCGCGATGCCGGCCTTGCCGAAGGCTTCCTTGGAATAAAAGAGCCAGCTTTCGCCATGGGCACCGGTCGGCGCAAGGTAGACCTTGCCGTCATAGGAGATGAGATCATGGATCGATTTCGGCAGGGCGTCGGCCCATTTGCCGCCGGCGGCCACGTCGTCGATCGGATTGAACAGGCCCTGGTTGATGAAATCGGCGGCAGCCAGCCCGATGACGCCCTGCTTGGCGCCGGGCGCGTCACCGGCGACGATGCGGTTCTGGAAGGCGGCATCGGCGGCACCGAAGCCGGCGATCGAGGAATCCTTCCAGACGCCGCCGCGTTTTTCGAACTCGGTCTTGATGACGTTGAGGGCCGCCGCTTCGCCGCCCGACGTCCAGGACGACATGATCTCGATCGTCGGCTTGTCCTCGGCATGCGCCGAGGTCATGAGACCGGCGAATGCCACGCCGGCAAGAAAAAGCTTCATCATGGTCTTCATAGTTCCACCTCTTGAAAATGCCCTCTTTGCGGGGCGTTTGTTGTCGTCGGAATTGTTGTCAGCGATAGATCGGCAGGAGCGCCTGCCGGACGAGCGTGAGCCCGTTGGCGATGTCGCGGACGGGATCCGGCGCGGCATCGAGTTCGAGGATCGCCCAGCCTTCATAGGCCCGGTCGCGCAGCAGCCGGATCCAGGCCGGCCAGTCGACCCGTCCGAGGCCGAAGCTGCAGAAATAGGGCTGGTGGCGTTCATGGATATGCTTGTCGATCGGCGTGTCGGCGGGCATCGGGCCGATCGCATCCTTCCAGTGGGCGATGATCATGCGCTCTTGATGGCGATCGACGAGTTGGACGGGATCGGAGCCGGCAACGATGATGTGGGCGGTGTCCGGACACATGTGCACATAGGCCGGGTCGGTCAAAAGCATCATCAGATCGACGTCGCGCGCGGCGGCAAAGATCGAGTGCGCCTCGGTGTGCAGCGCAAGCCGTACGCCCTTGGCATGGAGGGTCGCGCCGAGCCGGTTCAGAAAATCGGCGATCACCTTGGCGCGGTCGAAATCATGGAACTGCACCGGCTGGGCGCCGAGCGTCTGGCGTAAGGGCGCGCCGATCACCATGATGTCGCTGCCGCAGGCTTTCAGGAAGTCGGCATAGCGTTCCGCCTTGTCGATCAGCGCGCGCTGGGCCGCGGGCTCGGCGAAGTCGCCGGCCGCCTCAAGTTCCGCAAAGAAACCGCTGCACAGCGTCAGACCGCGTGTTGACAGCTCGGCTGCGAAAGCATCGACGGAACCACAGGTCTTGATCGCGTCCTGCCAGTTGAAGGGAGAAAAGGTCAGCTCGACGCCGGTAACGCCGGAGGCCTGGACACTGTCGAGGATCTTGTCCCAGAAGGCCCGCGGCTTAGCGCGTGCATGGTCGACGATCGCATCGTGGCTGTCGACGCCCCAGAAGCCGGGATGGAAGAATGTCACGAGATCGACGCCGAAGCGCAGCCTATCGCCAGAAGTCATAACCTATCCATTTCTCGAGGCATGACCTACCCGCGTGCGGAAGGAGAGTTCCGCATCCAATAAGCCATGGATTTTCAACGCATTAAGAAATGGCAATCGTTTGCCATGACTAGATAATAGCCAAGCCGGTTTTTTAAGCAAGCGGTTTTTGGCAAACGTTTGCTAAAAACCGTCGCCTGTCCTAGAGTTGCAAATCGAAGCATCCGGGAGAATGAAATAAACATGAACAAAAACAAGGATGTGGCCGGAGAGGAACCATCGGGCGCTTTGATGGCCGATGTTGCCAGGCTCGCCGGTGTGGCGATATCGACGGTCAGCCGGGCGCTCGCCAATCCCGGACGGGTCAACGAAAAGACGCGCGCCAAGATCAACGCGGCGGCCAAGCAGCTCGGCTATACGCCGAACGCCATGGCGCGCGGTCTCAGGGTCGGCAAATCCAACATCATCATGATCATCCTGCCGGGATCGCTCTATTACGGCGTCTCCCAGATCATTCCGCAAGTGTTGCAGAGCATCAACAAGTCGCTGATCCAGGGTGGCTATAACCTGATGATCGCCAACCTCGATCGCGACGAGATTTCCGAACGGCATATTCTCGACCTGGCATTCGGCGGCAGCGTGCGCGGCGCCATCATCCTGTCGTCGAAGCTTCCGGAGGTGGACGGACGCTCGCTGGCGAGCTCCGGCCTGCCGATCGTGTCGATGCTGCTCGACATGAGCGATGCCGGTCTGCAGAGCGTGGTTACCAACGACCGCGAGGCGGTACGCGACGTCACGGCCGAACTGATCCGGCTGGGCCATCGACGGTTCTTCTATCTCGCCGGGCCCGAAGGCAATTATCACGATGTCGAGCGTTATGCCGGCGTGCTCGAGGCGCTCGGGGCGGCCGGCCTGTCCGAGGAGCTGGTGCGCCGCTCGGGCGGTGAACTCGGCTATCAGCGCGGCTTCGACATCGGCGTTCAGGCAGCAGACGATTTCGCGCAACTGACCGAGAAGCCGACAGCGGTGATCGCCACCAGCGACGACATGGCCATCTCATTTGTCAGCTGCATCCAGCGGGGGGGCTTGCGCATTCCCGATGATCTGTCCGTCGTCTCCTTCGACGGCTCGCCCGTCTGCGAATTCTCCTCACCGCCGCTCTCGACGATCGAGCAGCCGGTGGAAGAGATGGGACGCGCGGCGGTCGATCTCCTGCTCGACGCCATTGACCAGCGGCAAAAGACGGCCATTGACCAGCGGCAAAAGACGGCGGAGGTCCGCACCGTCATCCGCAGCAGGCTTATTCTGCGGGAGAGCATCGCCGCCCCGAAGAGCTGACGATGACGAAACCGGCCTCGCTGGCGAGATGCCCCATCGGGCGCTGATTGCACTCCATCAAAACTTCGTCTGACCCCATCAGTCTGCACGTCGTGCTACGAAAAATCACAACACCGAGCGACGTGAGATGTCAGGTCCGCGCGGTGGAATTCTGAAATTCCGAGCACGCACATGGACCTCTCGAAGATCAAGACGCTGATCGACTTTGTCGGACGATCGAACATTAGCGAGCTGACCGTGACGGAAAAGGACGTGACGGTGCGGATTTTCCGCACGTCGCCGGGTCAGGAGGCTGTTGCCGAGCCCTCGAAGGAGCCGGAATCGACGACAAATCCCGTCTCCCAAGCGCCTTCGAGCGTCGAGAAAACCTCCTATGCGGTGAAGGCGCCCGTCTTCGGCGTTCTGCACAAGGCCCCGGCGCCCGGGGAGCCGCCATTCGTCGCGATCGGTGACGCGGTGGAGGAGGGGCAGACGCTCTTCATCATCGAAGCGATGAAGGTCTTCAACACGATCGCCGCGCCGCGGTCCGGGCGCATCACGCACCTGACCCATATCGACAATGGCGAGGTCGAGACCGGCGACGTGCTCGCGGAGATTGGCTGATGCCGGAAACGCCTGAACAATCTGCGGCCGGCCGCTTCGATACCGTTCTGATCGCCAATCGCGGCGAGATCGCCGCCCGGATCCAGCGCGCCTGCCGCGAGCTCGGCCTCAAGACGGTCGCCATCTGTTCCGAGGCGGATAGGCAAGCGCCTTACGGCAGTACCGCCGACAGCTTTCTCTGCATCGGCCCGTCGAGCGCCGCCAAGAGCTATCTCAATCAGGACGCCATCCTTCTGGCGGCGCGTCTTGCCGGTGCGGGCGCCATCCATCCGGGTTACGGTTTTCTGTCGGAAAACGCCGCCTTCGCCGACGCCGTCGACAAGGCCGGGCTGATTTTCATCGGTCCGACCGCGTCATCGATTGCGATCATGGGCGATAAGATCTCGGCAAAGCGGGCGATGATGGCGGCCGGCGTACCCTGCGTTCCCGGCCCGGACACGGCGCTGCCCGACGACCCTGCCACCATCGAGCGCACAGCGCTGGAGATCGGATATCCCGTTATCATCAAGGCAGCCGGCGGTGGCGGCGGACGCGGCATGCGCGTCGTGCCAAAGGCCGATATGTTGCATGAAGCAATCGCGTTGACGCGGGAAGAGGCTCGCAAGGCCTTCGGCTCCCCCGCCCTCTACATGGAGAAATTCTTAGAGCATCCGCGCCACATCGAGATCCAGGTCATTTGCGACGATCACCGCAATGCCGTGTGGCTCGGACACCGGGATTGCTCGATGCAGCGCCGCCATCAGAAAGTGGTTGAGGAGGCGCCGGCGCCGGGGATCGCACCCGACATCATTCAGCCGGTCGGCATGGCCTGCGTGCAGGCCTGCCTTCAGATCGGCTACCGGGGGGTCGGAACTTTCGAATTTCTCTATGAGGACGGCGCCTTCTATTTCATCGAGATGAACACCCGACTTCAGGTCGAACATCCCGTCACCGAGATGACGAGCGGTGTCGATATCGTCCAGGCTCAAATCAGGGCGGCTCAGGGTCACGTTCTGGATCTCATCCAAGGCGATGTGACATGCGAAGGCCATTCCTTCGAATGCCGCATCAACGCCGAGGATCCGGAAACCTTCCTGCCGTCGGCGGGTGTCGTCACCCGTCTGGCTTTGCCCGAGGGACCAGGCATCCGTGTCGATACGCATATTCATGCCGGCTACAAGGTTTCGCCCTATTACGATTCGCTGATCGCCAAGCTGATCGTCCATGCGCCGACGCGGGTCGAAGCGATGGCAAGAATGCGCGAAGCGCTTGCCGGCACCGAGGTCGAAGGGATTTCCACCAATATCCCCTTCCTGCGCGTTTTATTCGAGGACGACGCATTCGCGCGCGGTGAGACCGACATTCACTATCTCGAACAATGGCTGAAGCTGCGGAGGGCGGCATGAGCGCGATCGATTTCAGCGATCCGGCGACCATCGCATTGCTCACCGAGGCGCTGACGGCCGCCGGCGTGGACGGCCTTGAAATCTCCCGGCCGGGCGGACAGCTTCGTATCGTCGTCGCCGGAAAAGGCGGCGCCCGTGTCAGCTCGAGTGAAGCGACGCCACGCGCTCCCGGCTCAGCATCCGCCGTCGTAAAGGCGCCGATGGCGGGCCGCTTCTGCGTCGAGCATCCGGCCGCCTCCGCCGCGCCGCAAAAACTGCCGCGCTCCGTATCCGATGCGGATATCGTCGGCTTCATCGGGGTAGGGCATATCCTGCTTCCCCTTCGCGCCGGCCGCTCCGGTGTTTTGACCAGGCTGCTCGCAGAACCCGGCGCGCCGGTCGGCTTCGGTGATCCTCTGTTCGAAATCGAGCTCCAGCCATGATCGTCACGACGAACAGACATGCATCGCAACGTGAGATCGTTCCGGCCACCAACATCCGGGCGCGAGTTTCCTCGATCGGTGCCAGATCCTTCCTGCTCGAGGCACCAGGCGATTTCGACCTCGTCGCGCAGCGGCGGATCTGGGCTCTGTCCCAGACGGTGAAGGACTGGCCGGACCTTGCGGAAAACATCCCCGGCATGACCAACCTGCTGGTGATCTTCAAGGAGACGCCCGAAGATCCCGATACGGTGGTCGCCCGGCTGCTGGAGGCATGGGAGAATGCGCGCAGCATCGATCTCAACGGCAAGACCATCGAGATCCCCGTCCATTACGGCGGCGAACATGCGACCGATCTTGCAGCCCTTTGCGATCTCTCGGGGCTCAGCGACCGCGAGGTCGTGCGCATCCATCATGAAGCGACCTACCGTGTCTTCGCCTTGGGCAGCGCTCCCGGTTTCGGTTATCTGCATGGCCTCGATCCGCGTATCTACATGCCGCGGAAGACCGTTCCCTCGCTGAAGATGCCGAAGGGCTGCGTGACCATCGGCGGCATGCAGACCGGCGTCGCCATGCTCACGGGTCCGAATGGCTGGAATTCCATCGGCTTTGCCACGCTTGAGATGTTCGACCCCACCTCGCTGAGCCCTGCCACGATGGCGCCGGGCGATACGGTGCGCTTCCTGCCGGCGAGGATCGAATTATGATCGAGATTTTGGAAAGCGGCCCGTTCAACACGGTGCAGGATCTTGGCCGCCCCGGCTATCGCGACATCGGCGTGTCGGCGAGCGGCGCCATGGATCCGCTGGCGGTCCGGATCGGAAACATTCTCGTCGGCAATGACGACAATGCGGCTGTGATCGAGGTGCAGACCTTCCCGTTCAGCCTGCGTTTCGAGCAGCGTGTGGTCTTTGCCGTGACGGGCGCCGACGGCAATCCTCATCTCAACGGATCGGAACTGCTTCGCTGGTGCGCCTATACGGCAGAGCCCGGAGAGGTTCTCGAACTGAAGCAGCCGCCGCGGCTCGCACGTGCCTATATTTCGCTCGGAGGCGGGCTGGATATTCCCGTTGTCATGGGTTCGCGCAGCACGTCGCTGCGCGGTGGTTTCGGTGGCAATGCCGGCCGGCCTCTGGCGAAGGGCGATCGGATCGCGGTCGGCGAGGATGCCGAGATCACCATGCTGCCGGCCTCGGGTCTCGCCGTCGTCGAACCGGCCGTGGCACTGCGCGATGTCTTCCCCGCACCTGTCGACGGCGCATTGCCGATCCGCGCGCTGCCGGCCGGCGAGCACGATCTTTTCGCCGGAGATGGCGAAGCCTTCTGGAGCCAGACCTGGAGGATTTCCTCTCGCAGCGACCGGACGGGCTATCGCCTGTCCGGCGAACCGATCAAGCCGACGGCGTCCATCGAGATGCGCTCCCACGGCGTCGTGCCCGGCGTGATCCAGGTTCCGCCCGGTGGCGAACCGATCGTGCAGATGAGCGATGCGAACACCGCCGGCGGCTATCCGAAGATCGCCGGCGTGATCGAATGCGATCTCTGGCGGCTCGGCCAAGCCCGCATCGGGGCCCGCCTGAGCTTCGTTCGCTCGACGCATGCGGAGGCGCGCAGGGTGGAACAGGCAGTCGCCCGCTATGTCGAGGATGTCAGGCAGACATGCCGGATGGTCAAGCGCGCCCTGAAGGCGATGGCCTAATGGGTGCCTCCCAAAAGGCCGTCAAAAGGAGGAACCGATGAAGATCGATCTGAATTCCGACATGGGCGAAGGATTTGGCCCCTACCGGCTGTGCGACGACGAAGCGATGATGAAACTCGTCTCGTCGGCCAACATCGCCTGCGGTTTCCACGGCGGCGACCCCGAGATCATGGGGCGCATGGTCCGGCTCGCGAAGCTGAACGGCGTCGGCATCGGCGCGCATCCCGGTTTGCCTGATCGGCTCGGCTTCGGCCGGCGCGAAATACCGTTTCCGGCAGACGAGCTTCGCCAGCAGATGCTCTATCAGCTCGGCGCACTGATGGCGATCGCCAAAGCCGAGGGTGTCACGGTCTCCCATATCAGCTTCCACGCGGCGATGGGCAATATGGTCAATCGCGATCCTGTGCTAGCCGACCTGATGATGGATGCAATCGCCACGGTCGATGCCGGTCTCGTCGTCTTCGTCACCCATGGCAGCGAGATACAGCGGGCGGCGAAACGCGCGCGTTTGAAGACGCTGGCGCTTTTCCTCGCCGACCGGGCCTATGACGCCGGCGGGAAACTCGTCGCGCGCGGGCTGCCTGGGGCCGTCATTAAGGATGAAGCCGCCGTACGTGCGCGTGTCCGACAATTCCTGCTCGACGGAACCGTTCAGACGATCGACGGAGCCGTAATCGCCATGCCGGCCCGCTCCATTCTCGTCCACAGCGACACGCCGGGCGCCCTGGAACTTGCCGGCATCGTGCGCGGCGAGATCGAAGCCACAGGTGCCGCGCTCGCGCCCGCCGCCGAACTCGCCGACTGACGCAATCCCGATCGCCTGCGGGCGGTCTCCCGTTCCCATCTCTCATCGAAGGACCATGTCGATGTCCGTCATCGCTGACCGCCTGAAAAACGTCTCCATCTCCGCATCCGCCGCCATGACCCAGCGCGCCAGGGAACTTGCCGCCAAGGGCATCAAGGTCGTCAGCCTGTCATCCGGCGAGCCGGATTTCCCCACCCCGGCGCACGCAATCGAAGCGGCCCATGCGGCAGCTCTTGCCGGCGATACGAAATATCCGCCGATGGACGGCACGCCGGCGCTGAAGGCCGCCATCATCCGGAAGTTCAAACGCGACAATAATCTCGACTACGATGCCAGCCAGATCGTCGTCTCCGGCGGCGGCAAGCAGGTGATCTTCAATGCCATGCTGGCCACCTGCAATCCGGGCGACGAGGTCGTTATTCCCACGCCCTCCTGGGTCAGCTATGCCGATATCGTCAAATTCGCCGGCGGCGTCCCGGTTCCGGTCCCCTGCTACGAGCAGGCCGGCTTCAAGCTGCGTCCGGAGGATCTGGAGGCGGCGATCACGCCGCGCACCAAATGGCTCTTCCTGAATTTCCCGAACAATCCCACCGGCGCGGCCTGCTCCCGTGCGGAGATGGCCGCCATCGCCGAGGTCATGCTGCGCCATCCCAACGTCTGGATCATGACCGACGACATCTACGAACACCTGGTCTATGACGACTTCCAGTTCTGCACGATCGCCGAAGTCGAGCCCAGGCTCTATCAGCGCGTTTTAACGATGAACGGCGTCTCCAAGGCTTACGCGATGACAGGCTGGCGGCTCGGCTTCTGCGCCGGGCCGAAAGACCTGATCTCCGCCGTCAGCAACGTCAACGGCCAGAATGGCGGCGGTATCGCGACGCTGACGCAGGCCGCGGCGACCGCGGCGCTTGATGGTCCTCAGGATCTCTTGAAGGAGCGTGCCGCGATCTACAAGGAAAGACGCGACTTCGTCCTCGACAGATTGTCTGAGGTGGAAGGGCTGCGGTGCCATCGGCCCGAAGGCGCCTTCTACATCTACCCCAATATCTCCGGGCTGATCGGCAAGACCAGCAAGGGCGGGCGAAAGATCGAGACCGACGTCGATTTCGTCATGGCACTCGTCGAAGAGCATCATGTCGCGACCGTGCAAGGGGCGGCTTACGGAATGAGCCCCTTCTTCCGTATTTCCTATGCGACCAGCATGGAAAAGCTCGGCGAAGGCTGCGCGCGCATAGCTCAGTTCTGCAGGGATATGCGCTG
Source organism: Rhizobium sp. IY2 (assembly GCF_047532935.1). NCBI lineage: Bacteria > Pseudomonadati > Pseudomonadota > Alphaproteobacteria > Hyphomicrobiales > Rhizobiaceae > Rhizobium > Rhizobium sp. IY2. The sequence goes on along the minus strand of NZ_JBLKNU010000002.1, from coordinate 248,531 downwards.
AGCGTAGCCTCCTCAGACTTTCAGCCGTGCCGTCAGCTCGAGAAGGATGTCGCGGACGGCAAGGGCCGGTTCCGACAGGGGATTCTGGTCGGAAACGCATAGCGACAGAGTTTCCTCGATCCGTGGTGAGACGAGCCGGCAGATCAGCGGCTCGCTCGATTCCGACACGATACGATCGGCAATGGCTTTCGGCATGATCGTCGCGCCGAGGCCGCTGCCGACCGCGCGGGCCAGCGTGCGGACGATTTCGACTTCGGCCACAACCTTCAGATTGGTGCGGGTGCGCGTGAAGGCGGTGTCGACTGCGCGGCGGACGAAATTATAGGCCGGCGGCAACAGCAGCGGTATTCCGTCGAGCGCATTGACCGGAACGGGTTTCGCATCCGCTTCGATCGCAAAGTCACGATGCGCGACAAGAAAAAACTCTTCGCTAAGGATCGGTTCGAACCGGACGCCCTTGATCGGTCCGGTTCCGTGGAGAAGCGCCATCTCCAGCCGGCCGTTCATGATCATCTGGCTATAGGTCTGCCCGACGCTTTCGGTCAGATGCAGCAGGATGCCGGGATGGCGTTTACGGGTCTCCGCCAGGAGGTCGACCGATAGCGTGGCGGCACTGCTGAACGGCACGAGACCGACGGAGACGCGCCCGGCAAGCGAATTGCCGGCTGCCGACGCATCCGCTTGCGCCTGCTCCATCTGCCGAAGGATGATCTGCGCATGGCGATACACCGCATGCCCCGCATCGGTCATGCTGACGCCCTGCTGGCTGCGGATCAGCAGCTTGTGGCCGAAATGTTCCTCCAGTGCCGCAAGCTGCTGGCTGAGGGCGGGTTGGGCAATGTGCAAAAGATCCGCCGCTCGCGTGATGCTGCCGCTGTCGACGATCACGATGAAAGATTTGAGGCGTCTGATGTCCATGAGGATCGGGGTACCGTTCTGATGTGCGTGGCTTACATGTTTGCAGACGCGCAATGCTTTTGCAACGCGACACGGTCGCTGACAGCCCGAGGGACCGGTGATGCCGACATCACCTGTTTCTCTTCTTCGGCAGCCGTCTCGCCTCCATAACCGTTGCTTATTGCTCCAGAGATAATCGGTCTTAGGCAAGGGGTTAAAGCTTCGCTACTGTCTCGATCAACAACAAGGGAACGACAATGCCATTCTCCGACTACAAGACCGCACTGGTGACCGGCGCATCCTCCGGTATCGGCGCAGCCGTGGTTGAGCGGCTCCGCCGGGAGAACATCGAGGTCCATGCCATAGCCCGCAGCGCCGACGCGCTGCAGCAGCTGGCCGCACGCACGGGCTGCATCGCCCATGTCATCGATGTGACCGACCGTCAGGCCATGGCCGAGCTCACCCGCCGGGTGGAGTTCGATATTCTCGTCAACAATGCCGGCGTCGATCGGCCGAAGAAGTTCCTGGAAGCCGAAGAGGGCGATATCGATCTCATCGTCGACGTCAATCTCCGCGCAGTCCTGCATCTCTGCCGCCTGGTCGTGCCCGGCATGGTGGCGCGGGATCGCGGGCATGTCATCAACATCTCGTCGATCGCCGGCGCCTATAATTTCGGTGGCAACTCGTCCTATCACGCCACCAAGGCAGGGGTGAGCATGCTGTCCAACCAGCTGCGCATCGACGCCTTCGGCAAGCGGGTGCGGGTCACGGAAATCTGCCCCGGCCGGGTCGCCACGGATATTTTCAATCACGTCCACGGCGATGACCCGAGCATCCGCGAACGGTTCATCGACGGCTTCGAACTGCCGCAGGCAGCCGATATAGCAGACGCGATTGCCTTCGCCATCGCAGCCCCCGTCGCCGTCAACATCGGACACATGGAGATCACGCCGACACTGCAGGTCATGGGTGGCCTGCAGACGGCAAAGCCCCAGACTCCGGCAAAGACGGCTCAATCCGGGGAGCCAAATCCGTGAGCGGTTTCGACCTTTCGGCAATCCTGGCAAATCCGGAATATACCGCCATGCTGCTGCATGGCATCGAGATGACCTTCATCATCTATGCCGGCTCCTGGTCGATGGCGATGGCGCTGGCGCTTCTGCTCTTGGCGTTGCGTTTGTCGCCCTTTCGCTTTGGCGATCCGTTAGTTGCTGCTTACGTTTCCTATCACCGCAACGTCCCCACCCTGGTTCAGCTCATGCTGTGGTATTTCGGGATTTTCACCCTGATGCCAAGCGGGGTGTCGTCGTGGCTCGCCATCCATAATGCCGAGGCCATTTTCGCGGTGATCGGGCTCGGCCTCTGCCAGGCGGCTTATTTCAGCGAGGATCTTCGGTCGGGCGTGCGCTCGGTCAGCCCCGGCCAGATGCAGGCGGCCCGCGCCCTCGGCCACGGTTATATCTCGGCGATGCGTTTCGTCATCATGCCGCAGGGCGTGCGCAACGCATTGCCGCCGCTCATCAATCACAGCGTTTCCCTGTTCAAGAACAGCAGTCTGGCCGTCGTCATCGGGGCCTCGGAACTGACGCATGCCGTCAAGGAAATCGAGAACCTCAGCTTCCGGACCTTCGAGATCTACCTGATCGGCACGGTTCTCTACCTTTTCTTCTCGCTCGTGATCATGAGCATCGGCGCCTATGTATCGATGCGCACCGATCCTGCCAGGAGTGCGCGCGCATGATCCACGACATGATCGCCATCGTCCGGGACTACTGGCTGCTGCTCTTGATCGGCCAATATCCGAACGGACCGCTCGGCGGGCTCGCCAACACGCTGATCCTGTCGGCGCTCAGCATCGCTCTCGCCTTTCCGGTCAGCATCCTCTTCGCATTGGCGCGGCTCTCCAAGTCGGCGCTGCTGCGCTGGCCGGTCACGGCACTCGTCTATTTCACCCGGGGCGTGCCGCTGTTAATGCTCATCCTGTGGAGCTATTTCCTGGTTCCGCTCATGACCGGCGCCGATGTGCCGAGCTTCGTCACGATGTTGACGACGCTCGTTGTCTATCAAAGCGCGTTCCTGAGCGAAGTGGTCCGTGCCGGCATCGTCGCGCTCGGACCGGGCCAGATGGATGCGGGGCGTGCGCTTGGCCACAGCTATATCGGTGCAATGCGCTTCATCATCCTGCCGCAGGCGCTCTACAACATGATCCCGAGCATCATCTCCACCTTCGTCTCGACGATCAAGGACACGACGCTCGGCTACGTGATCAACGTGCCGGACCTGACCTTTGCCGCAAGCCAGGTCAACAACCAGCTGCTGACGCAGCCTTTCCAGGTCTTCCTCATCCTGGCGATCGTCTACTTCGCCATCTGCTGGACGCTCACCCACTTCGCAAATCGCCTCGAGCGGCGCATCACGCGGCGGCGTGCGGGACTTTCCGGCCTTCCCGCCGCCTCCCTGGTCGCACCGTCGAAAATCATCTCGGAGCAGCTATGACCATGACAGTCCCAGCACAGGAACAGCAGACGATCCGGCTTTCCCAGGTCTGCAAGAGCTACGGCGACTATCCGGTCCTCAAGGATATCGATGCGCAGGTGGCGCGCGGCGAGGTCGTGGTCATCTGCGGACCGTCCGGCTCGGGGAAATCGACGCTGATCCGCACGATCAATCGCCTCGAAGAGATCAACAGCGGCTCGATCACGCTCGACGGGCAAAACATTCACGCCGCCATGCGGGCAAAGGAACTCAACGCGCTGCGCAGCCGGATCGGCTTTGTGTTTCAGAACTTCAACCTGTTTCCGCATCTTTCGGTGGTCGAAAACGTGTCGATGTCGCCGATCCGGGTGAAAGGCGTGGCGCCCGACGTCGCCGAGGAGAAGGCGCTCAAGCTTCTCGATCGGGTCGGTCTTGCCGACAAGGCCCGGGCCTATCCCGGCCAGCTGTCGGGCGGCCAGCAGCAGCGGGTGGCGATCGCTCGCGCCCTTGCCATGGAACCGCCGGTCATGCTGTTCGACGAGCCGACCAGCGCACTCGATCCTGAAATGGTCGGCGAAGTGCTCGCCGTCATGAAGAGCCTGGCGTCCGAAGGCATGACCATGCTCTGCGTCACCCATGAAATGGGTTTCGCGCGCGACGTCGCGGATCGGATCTGGTTCATCGATGCCGGCCAGATCATCGAAATGGCGACACCCGAAGAATTCTTCAACAATCCACGCCATCCCCGGGCTCAGCGTTTTCTCGCTGATCTCAGGCATTGATACCAACCACCAAAAACAAAGGAGAACAGCAATGAACTGGAAATGCCTAACCCTCACCGTCGCATTTGCCGGCATGGCGGCCGCCGTGCCCGCGAAAGCCGATCAGCTCGACAACATCATCTCGGCGAAAACCTTGCGCTGCGCGACATTCGCCGACGTTCCTCCCTTCGCCTCGCCCGATCCGAAGACCCGCGAAATGGCCGGTTTCGACGTCGACCTCTGCGGCGCCATCGCCAAAGAACTGGGCGTCAAGGCTGAAATCAAGCCGGTTTCGGTCGAGGCGCGTGTGCCCGAGGTCAAGCTCGGCCGCGTCGACATCACCGTTGCCAACCTTGCCTATACGCTCAGCCGCGCCGAGCAGATCCAGTTCAGCGATCCCTATTATCTCGCCAAGGAAATGCTGATCGTGCCGGCGGACGATGCCGGCAAGACGAAGGCCGATTTCGCCGGCCAGCGCATCGCTTCGACCAAGGGCTCGACGTCGGAAATGTCGATCAAGCTCAACAAATCCGACCCGCTGACCTTCCAGGATACCGCCTCTGCCTATCTCGCCGTCCAGCAGGGCAAGGCCCGCGGCATGGTGGCCAACACCATGACGACCACCAAATTCGTCAATGAATCGAAGAGCAAGGGCAAGCCGATGCGGATGATCGAGGAGCCGATGCTCTACCAGCCGATCGGCATCGGCATGGCCAAGGATCAGCCGGCGCTGACCGCCAAGATCAACGAGATCCTCCGCAAGCTCGACACATCGGGCGAGATCAACAAGATCTGGGACAAGTGGCTCGGCCCGGATACCGAATACAAGATGAAGCGCACCGACAAGGTCGTATCGCTCTCCGAACTGAAGTTCGACCCGATCCCTTAAGACCTCGGCATCGTCCGATGACGATATCCAAACGAAATCAGACGGCGGGACATGCCCGCCGTCGGCCAACGAAGGGAGGCATCCATGATCCATATTAAAGATATTGCCGAACGGCCAAGCAAAGCCGATATCGACGCCGTTTCCAAGTTTTCGCCCGCGACGATCCACGAAGCCCAAGGGCGCCGCGGAGCCCTTTCCTCCCGCCTGAAGCCCGTCGACTACCGCATGAAACTCTGCGGTCCGGCCTTTACGGTGAAATGCGCGCCGCGTGACAACATCATGCTGCAGCTTGCCATCAATTACGCAAAGCCGGGCGATATCATCGTCGTCTCGGCGGGCGAATATGAAGAGGCCGGATCCTTCGGCGATGTCCTCGCCAACGCCTGCCTGGCAAAGGGCATCGGTGGTCTCGTGACCGACACCGGCGTGCGCGACACGCTTCAACTGAGGGAGCTTGGCTTCCCGGTCTTCTCACTCAGCGTCTGCATCAAAGGAACAGTGAAGGAAACCATCGCGGCGGTGAACGACACGATCATCGTCGGCGGCGAAATCATCCATCCCGGCGACATCATCGCCGGCGATGCCGACGGTCTGGTGATCGTGCGTCGCCAGGAAGCGCAGGAAGTCGCCAGGCTGTCACAGGCCCGCGAAGATGCCGAGGCCGGCTATATCGCGGCATATAAGCAGGGTAAATCGGTCATCGAGGTCAGCAATCTCGAACCGGTGCTGAAAGCCAAGGGCCTCGTCGTCGACATCTGACGCGACAGCGCAATAGCTATCAGCCCTGCCACCTTATAGGGCGGCTGGTCTTTTCGGCCAGCCGCCTTATGCAAAACTAGAACGGTTCAGACACTTTCGGGCGTGATCGTTTCAAAGGGAACCACGCGCTGAAGGATGGTTGTACTGTCGCGGTGTTCGAGCGCTGCGATCATCGTGGCAATCAATTCGTCTGATATCTGATCCAAGGGATGGCACAAGGCCGCCATGATCAGGCCTTCCGTCAGGCCCTTGCGCGTTTCCGGGCCGATGTCGCGGCAGACGACCCTGACCTGATCCCGTTTTTCGGCAGGGGCTTCGCGAAGAGCACGCAGCACCCCGGAAATTCCCCCTCCAACGATGAAAATGCCTCTGAGGTCATCGAGTTCGGAAAGCAGCTGGCTCACGATCCGGTAGGCTTCCTGCGGCTCCTCATGTGTCGGTCTGCTGTCATCGACCTGAAGATGGGGCGCGTGCTCGCGCATATAGGATCGAAAGCTCGCATCGGAGACATCCTGGCACTGATAACGATGATTGCCGATGAACACGGCGATCCGGCCGGGCATCGGCGTGGTCTGAGCCAGAAACCATGCGGCGGTCCGCCCGAGTTTCCAATTGTCGGTGCCGACGAAGCCGGCGCGATCCCTGGCGGACTGATCGGTTATATAGGCAACAACCGGCTTTCCCCTTTCCTTGAGGGATTGGATGGTCTGCCCGATTAACGGGTGGTCACCCGCAATGACAGCAACTGCATCACAGCGTTTTCCGAGCGCTTCGAGCCGATCTGCGATATTTTGTGGCTCGAGGACGTCGACGAAATCGACCACTGCCACGATTTTCTCGTGCTGGCGTCTCGCGGCGGCCTCCGTGATCTTGGAGCCGAAGAGCCGGTAAAGCTCGCGGCTCGACTGCTGGAGAAGAAAGCCGAAACGATAATTCGGCAGCAGCCGCTGCCGGCGGTCCTCGATCACGCCGCGGCCATAAAATCCAATCTCTTCCGCGGCATTTTGCACCCTCTCGATCGTTTCCGCACGCACTGCGCCGGTCCCTCCGAGGATACGGTTGACCGTGGCGATGCTGACGCCGGAGGCCTGGGCAAGATCGGCAATGGTCGGTCTCTTCATGATATATTTCGTTCCATTCTTGGATGAAACGAAATGATATATTAATTTCACAAAAACGCAATAGACATTCCATTTTCAGATAGCAGTTGATACAAATATTCCAGCGAGTTGGGAGCCTTGCTTTGAGGAATTGTTACTCTCGACCGCCTTTTTGGGAGGAAATCACATGAGTTTTTCAATGCGCGCCGTACGCGGGCTGCTGGCTGGCGCTGTTTTCGTTCTTGGCGCTTCTTCTGTCCTGGCCGCGAATATTGCCGTCGTCGGCGGCAAGACCGACGACGAATTCTGGAGCCGCATCAAGAAGGGCGTCGACGACGCCCGGCTCGTCGTCGAGAAGAACGGTGGCTCCGTCAGCTATCTGCAGCTGCAGACCTACGACAATCTCGGGCCTGACGCCGCACAGCTCGTCCGCACGGCCATCAGCCAGGGCGTGACCGGCATCGTGGTGCCCGACTGGGTGCCCGAGGCCGAAGACGAGGCCATCAAGGCTGCCGTCGCTGCGGGCATCAAAGTCATCCTCATGAATGCCGGCAACATCGACAAGGCTCGCGAGCTTGGCGCGATCAACTATGTCGGCTCGGATGAATACACCGCCGGCAAGGCAGGCGGCGAATATTTCGCGTCCAAGGGTGCGAAAAATGTCATTTGCGTCAATACGCTCCCGGGTGCGGCAAACCAGGAGGCCCGTTGCAAGGGTGTCATCGACGGCATCACCGGAAAGGGCGGCACTGGCAAGCAACTGCCGTTGCCGGCGACCAGCTTCGGCGATCAGACGGCGATCGCCGAGGCCGTCAAGGCGACACTGCTCCAGGACGACACCATCGACGGCGTCCTCAATGTTGGGGCTTCCGACGCTGATGCGGCTGCGAGCGGGATCGTTCAGGCCAACAAAGTCGGCAAGGTCGCGCATGGCACCTTCGACCTCAATGCCTCGGGGCTTGCCCGCATCAAGGACGGTTCGCAGACTTTTGCGATCGACCAGCAGCCTTACCTGCAGTCGCTGCTGGGGGTTTCGCTTCTCGCCGCGCATATCGACTACGGCACCAACCTGCCGACCGCACCGGTGCTGACCGGCCCGGGCATCGTCGATGCGGCGAACATCGACGCCACCCTGGCCGGCGTCAAGGAAGGCGCTCGCTGATCGTTCGAAACGGGCTCCGGCCCGCGGAAAATCCGCGGGTCGAAGTCTATCGGGCGTGCGGACCACCGCGTCCGCACGCCTGCAGATTCACGCCCAAACTGGGGTAGGCATATGAACAATCTTTCATTCGGCAACCTGTTGCGCCGTCCCGAGGCGGGTGCATTCCTCGGACTTGTCGGCGTCCTCCTGTTCTTCGTCGTATTCGGCAGCACAAAATTCCTGGAGCCCGCCGGCGCCGCAAGTTGGCTCAACGTCGCCGCCAATCTCGGCATTATCGCTCTTCCCATCGGACTTTTGATGATCGCAGGCGATCTCGACATTTCGATTGGCGCGATGATCCCCGCCGGCTCGATGACCGTCGCGGTCCTCTCGGGCTACTACGATCTTCCCATATGGGTCGGAATGTTCGGTGCGCTTGCCTTCGGCCTCGTCGTCGGGCTGGTCAACGGCTACCTCGTCGTGCACACGGCCGTGCCTTCGCTGATCGTCACGCTCGGTACCCTCTTTGCGGTACAGGGCCTGATGCTTGGCACCTCGGTTCTCGTCACCGGCACGACGAGCGTGGCGCTGACGGCCGACCCTTGGGCAAAGTTCCTTTTCGGGCAGTTCCTGGGCGGATCGTTTCAGGTGATCATTCTGTGGTGGGTGGCCATCACCGCGATCTTCATCTTCTTCATTCACTTCTCGCCTTACGGAAACTGGATTTTTGCGATGGGCGGAGACAAGGTCAGTGCCCGCAACGCCGGCATTCCGACGACCCGCCTGACGATGGTTCTCTTCGTCCTCTCGGCGATGAGCGCGTCCTTCGTCGGCATGTGTCAGGCCATCCTGTTCAATTCCGCGCAGGTTTCGGGCGGAATGACATTCATCTTCAATTCGATCATCTCGGTCGTCGTCGGAGGTGTGCTGCTGACCGGAGGCTTCGGGTCGGTGATCGGGATCTTCTTCGGCACGATCACCTTCGCCGTCGTCAACCAGGGCATCTATTTCACGACCTTCGACCGCAATTGGTCGAGCCTGATCATCGGCGTGATGCTGCTCGTGGCCGTCCTGATGAACAATACGTTCCGCCAGATGGCGCTGACCTATTCACCCAAGAAGAAGTGAGAGCTGAGACATGGCTGGCCCAATTCTTGAACTTGAAAACGTCAACAAGTCCTTCGGCCCGATCGATGTGCTCTACGACATCACATTGAGCGTTCATCCCGGTGAAGTGCTTTGCCTGCTGGGTGATAACGGCGCGGGAAAGTCCACCCTGATCAAGACCTTTGCCGGTGTCTACAAGCCGACGAGCGGCACGGTGAAGTTCGAAGGCCGGCCGATCGTCTTCCAGAATCCGCGCGAAGCTGCAGACCTCGGCATCGCAACGGTGCATCAGTTCGGCGGCACCTTTCCGCTGATGAGCATCGGCCGTTCGTTCTTCGTGGGGCGGGAGCTGACCAAGGGCTTCGGACCGTTCAAGATCTACGACCGCAAAGCCGCAAATGAAATCGCCGTCAAGGCCGTGCGCGAGTTCGGCATCACCCGTATCGACGATGGCGATCGCCTGATCGGCGGTCTGTCGGGCGGGGAGCGGCAATCCCTGGCAATCGCCCGAGCCGTCCACTTCGGCGCCCGAGTGCTGATCCTCGACGAGCCGACCGCGGCTCTCGGCGTCAAGGAGGCGGCGCATGTGCTGCGCATTGTCCTGGAAGCGCGCCGTCGCGGCCTCGCCGTCATTTTCATCACCCACAACGTCATTCACGCCATGACGGTGGGAGACCACTTCGCGGTGCTCATCAAGGGTGCGAAGGCGGCAGATTTCCGCAAGGGCGAAAAGACACGCGAAGAGATCACCGACCTGATGGCAGGAGGCGAGGCCATGGCCGAACTCGAAGCCGAAATCGAAGCGTATTCGACGGCGCACAGCGGACATCCCCCGCCGGTCTGAGCGATCGCCGCAACGGATGAACTCCAGAAACTCTAATGAGCTCGCCTACCCCGGCGGGATGGCCCAGCACAATCATCGGACGGGTAACAGCCATGAAGATAGCAATCGACCCCTTTATGCATCGCCACCTCTCACTCGAAGAACTGCCCTCGAAAGTGGCCGAACTCGGATACGAGTGGATAGAACTCAGCCCGCGGGCCGATTTTCTCGAGTGGTTCAAGGCTCCGCGCGTGTTTCCGGCCCGCGCCAAAGCATTCAAGAAAGCACTTTCCGACGCCAATGTCGGCATTGCCTCGATCTTGCCGATGTACCGGTGGGCCTCGAACGATGAAAATGAGCGGCAAGCTGCCGTCAAGCACTGGAAGCGCGCCATTGAGATCAGTGTCGAACTCGGCGTCGACACGATGAATTCGGAATTCGGCCGCGGGCCCCACCCGGACAAGGGTTCGTGCTACTGCTGCCATACCGGTTCCATGATCGAGGCCTGCGAAGACGCCTGGTGGCGTTCGATGGAAGAGTTGGTGCCGATCTTTGAAAAGGAAGGCATAAATCTGCACGTCGAACCGCACCCCGAGGATTGGTGCGAAACCCTGCAGCCAGCACTCGATATCATCAGGACGGTCAACTCGAAGAACGTCAAGTTTCTCTATTGCGCGCCGCATACCTTCTATTTCGGTGACGACACCAAGGCGATGCTCCGGGAAGCAAAGGACGTGCTCGCCCATGTCCATGTCGGCGACACCTTCAATCACAAGGCCTCCTCCGGGCTCCGCTACATCCTCAACCCTCCGGGCACGCAGGCCAGGGTGCACCAGCACCTGAACATCGGCCAGGGCGAGGTTCCCTGGGAGGATTTCTTCAGCACGCTGGCCGAGATCGGGTTCGACGGCATCATGACCGCATGTGTTTTCGCCTGGGAGGACAAGGCCGACCACTCCGGCAAGTTCATGCGCGCCGAAATGCAGCGCTTTGTCGACAAGTACTGGACCGCGAAATAACGCGCGATGCCCCTCCAGCGCTTCGCAATGCAGCCAAGCGATTGGCGCGAGCGACCGCGACCGGGGTTCTGCCCAGAACGCTCAAACATCACAGACATTCATTCCTGGAAGGACAGAAGATGATCAACGGAGAAAGAACCATCGAGCGCCCGCTGCGCTGGGGCATGGTCGGCGGCGGCCGCACCGGGCAGGTGGGCTACAAGCACAGAACCGGCGCCCAGCGCGATGGCACATACCGGCTCGTCTGCGGCGCCTTCGATCTCGACGCCGAGCGCGGGCGCGACTTCGGCACGAAGCTCGGCGTCGCCGCCGACCGGTGCTACGATGACTATAAGGAGTTGCTCGCCAAGGAGGCCGGACGCGAGGACGGTGTCGAGGTTGTCTCGATCGCCACCCCGAACTTCACCCATTACGAGATCACCAAGGCATGCCTCGAAGCCGGCCTTCATGTGATCTGCGAAAAGCCGCTGTTCTTCACCGTCGCCGAATGTGACGAGGTCGCGAGACTCGCCGAAAAGAAGGGCCTGATCGTCGGCGTCACCTACGGCTTCACCGGCCATCCGCTGGTTCATCAGATGGCGGCGATGGTCAAGAAGGGCATGCTCGGCGATATAAGAATTGTCGACATGCAATATACCCACGGCTTCAACGCGGGCGACGATATCGGCGCCGGCGAAGCCGTGAAGTGGCGCACCAATCCCAAGACCGCCGGTCCGACCTTCGTTCTCGGCGATATCGGCACGCACCTCTACTATCTCTCCGAAGTGGTGCTGCCGCATATGAAGATCGAAAAGCTGCTCTGCGACCGCAAGGCCTTCATTCCGACCCGTGCGCCGCTCGAAGACCACGCGACCGTTCTCATGCATTACGACAACGGCGCTCGCGGCCGTCTTTGGGTGTCCTCGGTGAATGCCGGCAATATGGGATCGCAGCGCTACCGTTTCGTCGGTTCCAAGGCCTCGATCGAATGGTCCGATTCCCATCCCGACCAGCTGATTTACGAAGTGCAGGGCGAACCGAACCGCACCCTGCACCACGGCATGCCCTACCTCGAAGAGGAAAGCCTCGCCTGCGATCGCATGGGCGCGCTGCATACCGAGGGCCTCGGTGACAGCTGGGCGAACATCTACCTCTGGATCGCCCAGGCGATCGACGCAAAACGCCGCGGCGACGAGGCCCTCCTCAAGAACCATCATTATCCCGGCATCGAAGCCGGCACCGAAGGTGTGCGCTGGCTGGAAAACTGCGTCCGCTCGGCAGACGCAGGTTCGGCTTGGGTCGAGTTCAATTGATCAATCAGGGGACGTGCCGGATCTCCTCCATCCTCCTCCCAGGCGCGTCCCCAACCCCGCTTTTAGAAAGACAATGACATGAAACTATCGATCTGCACCGACGTGATGGGCGACCTTTCCTTCACCGACATGCTCGACAAATGCGTCAAACTGGGTGTCGAAGGCATTGAAATGACCGGCGGCGGCTGGTCTCGTGCGCCGCATTTCCGCGCCGACGAGCTGCTTGCCGACAAGGGTCTCTTGAAGACGAAGCTCAAGGAAATTGAAGCGCGGGGCCTGGAAATCGCTGCCCTCAATTGCTCGGCCAACCCGCTCGATCCGGGTGACATGGGCAAGCGCCACCGCAAGGAGATGGAGCAGACGATCCGTCTCGCCGGTGAAATCGGCGTGAAGACCATCGTCACCATGTCCGGACTGCCGGAAGCAGCACCCGGCGACATGGTTCCGAATTGGCTGGTCTACACGAAAAGCTGGCCGGAGGAGATGCCCGAGCGCGATCGCTACCAGTGGGAGGACCGCGCATTCCCACTCTGGCATGATCTCGTGAAGCTTGCCAAGGAAGTGGGCGTCGAGAAGTATGCGCTGGAAAACTTCTCGGCCATGCTCGTCTGGAACCCCGAGACTCTGTTCCGTCTGCGCAACGAGGTCGGCCCGACCGTCGGCATGAACCTCGACCCCAGTCACCTGTTCTGGAAGGGTGCCGACCCGATCGCCTCCGCCCGGGCGCTTGGAAACGCAATCCACCATTGCCATGGCAAGGACACGCGCATCGAACGCGGGCTTGCCGATGTCAACGGTCTCCTTGAACTCAAGGACGTCACTGATGTCGCCAACCGCACCTGGAACTACGTTGCCGTCGGTGCCGGACATGATCTGCAGTGGTGGAAGGAATTCTTCTCCGTCGTCCGCATGGTCGGTTACAACGGTTGGGTCAGCCTGGAAATGGAAGACTTCACCATGTCGACCGAGGCCGGCATCCAGTCCTCCATCGATGCGCTGCAGGCAACGATCAGCCGCTGATGGGCAGGCGCGGGCGACATTCGCCCGCGCGCCCCTGCATTCGTCGTTTGCTGCGAAGAGGCCGGCGATGTCCAAACCGATCACCATGACAGATTTCAATAGGACTGCGAGGAAACCGACATGACCAAGACATTGGACGTGATCACGATCGGGCGAGCCGGCGTCGACCTCTATGGCGCACAGGTCGGAGGACGGCTGGAGGATATGGGATCCTTCGAAAAATATATCGGCGGCAGTCCGACCAACATCGCCTGCGGCACGGCGCGACTGGGCCTCAACTCGGCGCTGATCTCCCGGGTGGGCGATGAGCATATGGGCCGGTTCATCCGCGAGGAGCTTGCCCGGCATGGTGTCGACGGTAGGGGTGTGGTGACCGATCCCGAGCGCCTGACGGCCCTCGTCATCCTCGGCATCCGCGACGAGGAACGGTTCCCGCTGATATTCTACCGGGAAAACTGCGCCGACATGGCGCTTTGCGAGGAGGATATCGACGAGGCCTTCGTTGCCAGCGCCCGCTCGGTGCTGGTGACGGGAACACACCTGTCGCATCCGCGCACGGAAGCCGCTGTGCTGAAGGCGCTCGCCTTTGCTCGCAAGCATGGCGCCCGGACGGCTCTCGACATCGACTATCGTCCGAACCTTTGGGGTGTGGCCGGTCATGGCGAGGGGGAAAGCCGCTATGTGGCTAGTGGGCAGGTGACCGAAAAACTGCAGGCGACGCTTCATCTGTTCGATTTGATCGTCGGAACCGAGGAAGAATTCCACATCGCCGGCGGGACGACCGATACCGTGGCGGCGCTCAGGGCGGTACGCGCCGTCACCGCGGCGACGCTCATCTGCAAACGCGGCGCCAAGGGGGCGGTCGCATTCGAAGATGCGATATCGGATAATCTCGACGACGGCATTTCAGGCGAGGGTTTCCCGGTCGAAGTCTTCAACGTTCTCGGCGCCGGAGACGGCTTTTTCGCCGGGCTGCTGAAAGGCTGGCTTGATGGCGAGGATTGGCCGACCGCGCTCCGATACGCCAATGCCTGCGGCGCTTTTGCCGTCTCCCGTCACGGCTGCACGCCGGCCTATCCGTCACTTGAGGAGCTGAATTTCTTCCTTAAGCGCGGCATGATGCGCCCCGACCTGCGCAATGATGCCGCGCTGGAGCAGCTGCACTGGTCGACCAACCGGCATGGCGACTGGTCCGAGATGCGCGTCTTCGCCTTCGATCACCGGATGCAGCTCGAAAGCATGACGGGTTACACGCCGTCGAAGGGCGGCGCCTTCAAGGAGCTCTGCCTTCAGGCCGCCCTGGCAGTGCAGAAGGGGCGATCCGGCTACGGGGTCCTCTGCGACGACCGGATCGGCCGGCGCGCGCTCCATGCCGCCTCCGGGACCGGCCTGTGGATCGGCAGACCCTGCGAATGGCCGGGGTCGCGGCCGCTTAGCCTGGAGCCTTCCCTCGGTCCCGATTGCGGGGGACTTTCGGAATGGGCGCGCGAGAACGTCGTCAAGGTGCTCTGCTTCTGCCACCCTGATGACGACGATGCGACCTGGGACCGGCAACTGGCGGAAGTGCGGCGGCTTTACGTGGCGTCGCGCCGCAACAGGTTGGAATTCCTGCTCGAGGTCATCCCGTCCAAGGTCGCCAGCGTCACCACGGATACGACCGCGATACTGATCCGCCGCTTCTATGCCGAAGGCATTTATCCCGATTGGTGGAAGCTCGAGCCGCTGGACGAACCCGAAGCATGGGCGCGGGTCTGCGCCGCCATCGAGGAAAACGATCGTCATACCAGAGGGATCGTCGTCCTCGGCCTGGATGCGCCGGAGGACCTCTTGAAGGCGAGCTTCGAAGTTGCCGCGCGCTTCCCGCTCGTCAAGGGATTTGCCGTCGGACGGACGATCTTCGGCTCGGTCGCCCGCGGCTGGTTCGAAGGCACGATCGGTGACGAAGAGGCCGTCGAGGAGATGGCGACACGATACTCCAGGCTCTGCGCGGTCTGGGAAGGCGCACGGGCGCGCGTACAGGAGGCAGCAGAATGAGAACGATACGACTGACCGCGGCGCAGGCCATGGTGAAATGGCTTTCGGTGCAGATGACGGAGGATGGCGAGCGCTTCATCGAAGGCGTCTGGGCGATCTTCGGTCACGGCAACGTGGCCGGTATCGGAGAGGCCCTGCATGGGATCGGCGATGCCCTTCCCACTTGGCGCGGCCAGAACGAACAGACCATGGCGCATGCGGCGATCGCTTATTCGAAGACCCTGAAGCGCAGGCGCGCCCAGGCGGTGACGTCCTCGATCGGCCCGGGCGCCACCAATCTGATCACGGCCTGCGCGCTTGCCCATGTCAACAGACTGCCCGTGCTGTTCATACCCGGCGACATCTTTTCCAACCGCCGCCCCGAGCCGGTGCTGCAGCAGATCGAGGACATCAACGACGGAACCGTCAGCGTCAATGACTGCTTCCGGCCGGTCTCGGCCTATTTCGACCGGATCGCCCGTCCCGAGCATCTCCTGACCTGCCTGCCGCGCGCCCTGGCGGTCATGACCGATCCGGGCAGTTGCGGCCCGGTCACGCTGGCATTCTGCCAGGATGTGCAGGCAGAACTCTACGACTACCCGGAAGCGTTTTTCGAACCGAAAGCTTGGCGCATCCGCCGTCCCGAACCGGACCCGCGGGAGGTCGCAGATCTTGCCGACGCCATCCGGGCCGCGCGCAGGCCGGTCATCATATCAGGCGGCGGCGTCATCTATTCTGAGGCCGAGGCCGAGCTCGCCGCATTCGCGGAGAAGCACCATATCCCCTTTGTCGAAACGCAAGCCGGGAAGGGCGCCAACAGCTGGGAGCACCCGCTGAATTTCGGATCGCCTGGCGTGACCGGATCGGCGTCCGCCAATGCGCTTTGCGCCGAGGCGGATCTCGTGATCGGCATCGGCACGCGTTTCCAGGATTTCACCACGGGCAGCTGGGCGCTTTTCCGCAATCCCACGCGGCGGCTCGCCTCGATCAACCTTGCCGGATACGACGCGACCAAGCATTCGGCATTGCCCTGCGTCGGCGATGCCCGGATCGCGCTCACGCGCTTGTCCGCAGCTCTCGAGGCCTATCGCGGGCCCGACGTCGACGCCGGGAGCAGGACCGATTGGCATAGAACGGTCGAGCGCGTGACGGCGGCACCGGATACGGACGGGCCTGGAAACCTGCCCACCGACGCACAGGTCATCGGCGCCGTGCAGCGGGCGGCGACGGAAACCTCCGTGGTCATGTGCGCGGCCGGCACCATGCCGGGCGCACTGCAGGTGCTGTGGCAGTCCGCCAAGGGCGGATACCACATGGAGTATGGTTTCTCCTGCATGGGTTACGAAGTGGCAGGCGCCATGGGCATCAAGCTCGCGCGCCCCGACAAGGACGTCATCTGCTTCGTCGGCGACGGTTCCTACATGATGGCCAATTCGGAAATTGCCACCGCCGTCATGCGGCGGGTGCCGTTCACCATCGTGTTGACCGACAATCGCGGCTACGGCTGCATCAACCGTCTCCAGATCGAGTGCGGCGGCGCCGAGTTCAACAACATGTACAAGGACTGCAATGTCGATGTGCAGCCCGAGATCGACTTTGTCGCGCACGCCGCCTCGATGGGCGCCCGTGCCGAAAAGATAGGGTCGATCGCCGAACTCGAGGCACGCATCGCCGCCGCGCGGGGGCGGAACATTCCGAGCGTTCTGGTGATCGACACCGATGCGGTTCCTGGAAGCGACGCAGGCGGCCATTGGTGGGATGTCGCCGTTCCGCAGGTCGGCGGCCCGGAGCGGCTCGAGCGAGCCCGCGCGCGTTACACCGAGAATGCCGCCAATCAACGCGTGTTCGATTGATGCAGGTCAGCCTGTCGGCCGGTTCTCGCCGGTCTCAGAGCAGAGGTTCTTTCGCGAAGCCAGGAAGTCGATGAAGGTGCGGACCTTGGCGGACAGATATTTCCTGCTGGGATAGACGGCGTGCAGGGTCGTGCTGAACATCACCTCTTCGGGGAGCACCACTTCCAGCCGGCCCTCGGCGATATCGGTCTGCGTCATCCACGCCGGCAGGAAGACCAGACCCATGCCCTCCAATGCGGCCAGGTGCAGCATGATCTCGTTTTCGCTCAGCATGACGGGGCGGAACTTCACCGTCGCCTGGCCCTTCGGTCCGTCGAGAGTCATGCTGCCGCTGGAGTTCATGCCTTTGTAGAGCAAGATCGAATGCCCGTTGAGGTCGCCGACTTTCGATGGCCGGCCGGTGCGCGTGAGATAGGCAGGGGACGCGACAAGATGAAAAGGGACGTCCATCACCGGCCGCGCGATGAGGCCGGGATCGAGCCGGTCGGGCGACGTGGCGCGGAGCGCCAGGTCAAAGCCCTCGTCGACGAGATTGACCAGCCGGCCGCTGAAATCCATGTCGAAGCACACGTCGGGATAGCGCTGATGATATTCTGCGATCACGCGGGCAATCGGGGTGTTCGCAAACCACATCGGGACACTTAGCCTCAAGGTCCCGCGCGGCGTCACCGTGACATTGCTGACGGCGTCTTCCACCTCGTCCAGGCCGTCGAGCAACAGCCTGGCCTGGTTGAAATAGAGCGTGCCGGTCTCGGTCATGCTGACAGAGCGGCTGGTACGGTTGAGCAACCGGCTTCCCAGCCGTTTCTCCAAGTGCATCACATGTTTGCTCGCCATCGCCGGCGAGAGGCCGAGGCGATCGGCGGCGGCCGTGAAATTCTTCAGTTCCGCCACAGTGCAGAAGACGCGCAGGCTCGTTAACGTATCCATCAATCATCAATCTAGAGGAAATGTTCTCTCAATGAAAGCGCGATTGATCAATTGATACGAAACGACGAATTTGGCTGCCGGAACCAAACTTCCTGTTCCAAGCCAGTATCGCTTCGAAAGAATGCAATCCTTGACCAGTCTTCGTCTTCCCACCTATTTCGTCAGTCATGGCGGCGGCCCCTGGCCCTATATGAGCGGCGAGTTCCGTCGCAACTTCGACAAGCTCGAGCAGTCGCTGATCGAGATGCGGGCCGAACTCGGCGATGCGCCCAAGGCGATCCTCATGGTGTCGGCGCATTGGGAGGAGCAGGGCTTTGCCGTCTCCTCCGGCGAAAGACCGGGGATGCTCTACGACTTTTACGGCTTCCCGGAATATCTCTACCACGTCAAGTACGGCGCTCCGGGCTCTCCCGAACTCGCGCGGCATGTCCGGGAATTGCTGAAGGCCGGCGGCATCGACGCCTGGCTCGATCCCGCCCGCGGCTTCGATCACGGCACCTACGGCATCATGCAGCCGCTCTACCCCGAAGAAGACATGCCCGTGGTCCAGCTCTCCATCCATGCCGGTTACGATCCCGCCGTCCACCTTAAGGTCGGGCGGGCGCTGGCGCCGTTGCGCGACGAGGGCGTGCTGATCATCGGCGGCGGTCTCAGCTATCACAATCTGAGGGCTTTCCAGGATGGCAGCGGACGCGAGCCGTCCCGGCAATTCGATGCCTGGCTCCATCAGACCCTGCTCCGTTCGCCGCCCGAAGAACGTGCCGAGCGGTTGTTACACTGGGAGCGGGCGCCGCTCGCCCGCGCCGCGCATCCAAGAGAAGATCATCTTATCCCGCTGATGGTCGCGGTCGGCGCCGCAGGGAGCGAACCGGGCGCCGTCACCTATCACCAGACCGACTTTGCCGGCGGGCTCACCGCATCCAGCTTCCGTTTCGGCGCAACACCACGGCCCATCCTTTCCAAGGGAGATCTGCAATGACCGACAACACCCTGAAACCGATCCTCTACTTCAAGCAGAACTGCCCGTTCTGCTTCAAGGTCCGGCTGTTCCTGCTCGAAGCAGGCTTGAACGAAGACGTCGAGATCCGCGAATTTGTCTCCGGATCGCAGCAGGAGAACGACATTCGAGCCGAGCTCAGTCCGCACTTGGACAAGGTGAGTTTCCCCGCCGCCCGGTTCGAGCTAGGCCGTTACATTGCCGAGTCGGATGACATCGTCGCCCTCCTGGCGGCGAAGGCCGGCCGCGAACCGGCTTCCATGCCGGCATTCACCAACTATGTCGAAGGCCCTCTGAAGCTCGTGATGAACCTCTGGAAAGAGAACATCGAGCTCAAGGCGGCCGCCGCTTGAACATCAAAACCATCATTCAGGAGAAATACCGATGCCAGACACGACCAAGTGGACGCCTTATATCCTCGCCATTTTGCGGATCGTCACCGCGCTGCTGTTCCTTGAACATGCCACGATGAAATTCTTTCAATTCCCGGCCGCCATCCCGGGCATACCGTCGCCTTTGCCCACGATGATCCTCGTCGCCGGTGCAATCGAGGTCATCACTGGCCTGCTGATGACGGTCGGCTACTACACCCGCGTCGCCGCCTTCATCGCTTCGGGCGAAATGGCCGCCGCTTACTGGATGGCGCATGCGCCGCAAAGCTTCTGGCCGGCGCTCAACATGGGCGAGTCCGCCATCTTGTTCTGCTTCGTCTTCCTTTATCTCGCCTTTGCCGGCCCTGGCCGCCTGGCGATCGACAACGCCGCGAAGCAGACGTCGCTCGCGAGAGCCTAAGCCCTCGACCTCCGCACTCCCGCTGTGCAGCGGGAGTGCCTTCAGATGCCTGCGCGCAAAGATCCATCTGGACACTATTATGGACACATGTTCTATAAAGTGGACAGATTTGACGGGAGCGGGCGATGCATCTTTCCATGTGGACTTATCCCTGGGACGTCCAGGATCAGGGGCTTGGTGCGTTTGCCGCCGAGCTTGACGGCCGCGCGGGCCTGAACACGGTCAGCCTGGCGACCTCCTATCATGCCGGCCGTTTCCTTCAGCCGCGCAGCCCGCAGCAGAAGGCCTATTTTCCCGAGGACGGAACGGTCTATTTCCGGCCGGATGAAAGCCTCTGGCAGGATAAGCTGATCCGGCCGCTGATGGCCGGGAATGTCACTGAGCGCGGCGACATGCTGGATGCGCTCGTCGGGGCGCGCGATGCGACGGGCCTCAAGGTCTCCTGCTGGACGGTCTGCCTGCACAATAGCCGCCTCGGCATGCTGCATCCCGATCATGTGACGCGAAACGCCTTCGGCAATGCCAACTACTACAATCTCTGCCCCTCCAGCCCGGCGACGCGGGACTATGCCGTCACCCTCGTGCGCGACATCACGACGAACTACCGGCCCGACATGGTGGAACTCGAGAGCCCGAACTTCATGGGCTTCGCGCATGAATACCACCACGAAAAAGACGGCGTCGGCCTGAACGCCGAAGACGACTTCCTGCTATCGCTCTGCTTCTGCGACCATTGCACGGCGCGCGCCGAAAAGGCAGGCGTGTCGGTCGAAGGCGCGCGCCGCTCGGTCGCGCGCTTCATCGCCGAACTCTGCGAAAGGGCTGTCCCGGAACCGCAGTTCCCGGACTTCCCGGCAGCCGGCATCGATGCCTTCCGCGACCATCCCGACCTGCATGCCTATCTCACCTGGCGCAGCGAGCCGGTGACCAGCCTGATCGGCGAAATCAAGGCGGCCGCCGACCCGGCGACACGTGTCGTGCTGATCGACCTGAAGGACGGCTGGCTCGGCGGCGTCGATCTCGCAGCCGCCGGCAAGCTCTGCGACGGGGCGATCCTATGCTGCTACGACATGGCGCCTGATGCCATCGGCGATGTCATCCGGACCGGCCGGGCGGCAATCGGGCCGGACAAGTTTCTCGGGGTGGGCCTGCGCGTCTTCTATCCCGAGGTCAGCGCGGCTGCGGTGCTGGCAGCGCGCGCCAGGGCCGCCGTCGATGCCGGCGCTGACGGCGTGAACTTCTATAATTACGGCCTGATCCCGGCCAAACGTCTCGACTGGGTCAAGGCGGCAGTCGACGCCATCACTTGAGCAGATCGGCGCTCTTCAGGATGTGATGGGTTCGGCGACCTGGATCAGGCAGTCGCCGGCCTGGCTGTCGCAATGCAGCCTGTGGGAAATGACGATGCCGCTCTCGGCGAAACGCAGCTCCTCCTCCGGCTGCTCCAGCCCTTCGAGATCATGATACCATCCGGCCAGATCGCCGGCGGCAACGGTGGCGCCGAGGGCAACAGCCGGCTCGAACCAGCCTCGGCGGTGCGCATAGATGCCTTGGCTGTGCCGCGATAGCGACAGCAACTGTAACGGCCCGGGCTCGGCGAGCGGTACGCGCGACAGGACCGGACGCTCGATAATGCCGAGTGTGACGAGCAACCGGTCGATCGCCGCCGCCGTGAAAGCCATCGTCTCGGGCGTCACGGTGCCGCCGCCGCCGAACTCGCCGGAAAGACCGACGGTTCCGGCCCTTGCCGCAGCGCCCATCGATGTCGGCGCCGTCGACCCGTTATCGGCGATGAAGGCATGCGACGCGCCCATCGCCCGCATCAGCGAAACGGACCGGTCGAAGCGGGCCGCATCGGCCTGCCGCTCGATCAGCGTGCAGGGCAGGTGCGCCATGGAGGTGCCGCCCGAATGCAGGTCGAGCACGGCGTCATGACGCGGAAAAAGTTCATGTTCGAGGAAATGCGCCATCCGCGCCGTCGGCGACCCCATGGGATCACCGGGAAAGGCCCGATTGAGATTGCCGCCGTCGAAGGGCGAGCAGCGCTTGGCCGCCATCACCGCCGGCAGGTTTGCCATCGGCAGGATGGTGACGGCGCCACGGATTTCCGCGGCATCCAACAGCCGCATGAGCCGTCCGAGCTGGAGTTCACCCTCATACTCGTCGCCATGATTGCCCGCCATCAGCAGCAAGGACGGCCCTTTGCCATTTTTCAGGCGAAGGACCGGAATGCGGATCTGATAGTAGGGCGAACGGTCGATCGAATAGGGAATGGCGAGGTGGCCGGCCTGCCGGCCCTCGCGCGAAAAGTCGATCGGATTGACGAGACCGCTATGCATGATGTCTCCAGTGCGGGCGGTTGCGATGCCGTTACAGCGCGGCGATCGCGGTCATTTCGACGCGCAGATCGGGATCGGCGAGACGAGCTTCGGTGCAGGCGCGGGCCGGCGGGTTTTCGATGTCGATCCAGCTGTCATAGACGCTGTTCATCGCCTCGAAATCGACGATTGCCGGCAGGAAGACGTTGACGGCGATGAGGCGCGAACGGTCGATCCCAGCCTCCTTCAACAGAGCGTCGATCTTGCCGAGCACATCGCGGGTCTGGTCCTCAATGCCCGCCTTGCGATTTTCCGCGACCTGGCCGGCAATATAGACGAGACCGCCGTAGCTGACGGCTTGGCTCATACGCGAGCCTTTCTGATAACGCTGGATCATAAGCAGGTTTTCCTTTTCTTGCTTTTGGAGGGAGAGTTCAGCCGAAGCTGGTCAGATAGGCCGCCGTCACCGAATGGTCCGGGTCGAGGCCGTAAAGGATGGCATGCCGGTCAAGGCAGGTGCAGGGATGCGAGATGCCATACTCGATGACGTCGCCGACCGAAACGTCGCTGCCATCGGCAAGTGCCACGAAGGCGTGCTGATCGTTGAGGCGAAACACTTCGGCGCCTTCGAGATCGGCAAGATGCGCACCATTGCGGTAGAGCGCCAGCGGCCGCGGCAGGCCCTGGTCCATCGCCACGTCGCGCATGCCCATGCCGCAGATTGCAAGCCGCGGCTCCGGTCGCGACAGCACCTCGGCCCAAACCCGCAGCGCCGGACGGAAACCCGCGGCCGCGGAAATCATCTCGCCTCCGATGCGCAAGCCGCCGCGTGCATCGAGGCCGGCAAGGCCGCGCTCGTAGATGCCGTGATCGTGGAAGAAGATCGCACCGCTGCGCAGCACCAGCCGACAGGCCGGATCGGCCGCAATGGCGGCTGAAAGCCTGGCAACCACAAGGTCGAAAAACACCGAGCCGCCTGCCGTGACGAGGAGCGGCCGCTCGTCGCCGATGCAGGCGCGCAGCTTCGGCAGGAAATCGGATGTCACCGCCATCAGCGAGTCGATGCGACGCATCGTCTCTTGCGCATCGGCGGTCGCCGCCGCGCCCTCATAGGCGGCGATGCCGGTCAGCCGGAAGGTCGGAGTCTCCACGGCAAGGATCGCCTCGAGAATTGCCTCGGCGGCGTCGGCGCTTCGGGCACCGGCGCGGCCGGCGCCGAACTCCACCAGCAGGCCGAGAGGCGGCAGATCGGCACGTTCCCGCCATGCGGCGCAAAGAGCCTCGACGAGTGCCGTCGAATCCACGAAAATATGCAGTTCCGCATCGGGATATTGGCGGAGCAGGGCCGCCAGCCGCCGGGCGGCGGCAGTTCCACCGATCTCGTTGGCGAGGATCAGCCGACGCTGTCCGGCCTTGAGCAACACGGCCGCCTGACGGATATCGGCGACCGTCGTGCCCCAGGCGCCTGCCGCCAAGAGCGCCGCCGACAGCGCCGTCGACATCGGCGTCTTGGCGTGCGGGGCGATTTCGGCGCCATGGCTCTTCACATAGATCATCATCAGTTCGGCATTGTCGGAGAAAGCCTGCTGGTCGAGCGAGATCAGCGGCAGGGCCATCCTGCCGTCATAGGGCTTCCATCCTTGCTTGCCGATGGCATCCAGCGGGAGCGGCGGATTGCCTGGCGGAAAGCCGCGCACCTGCTCGTCGATCAGTAGGTTTTCGGTCGTCGTATGAAGGTCAGACATGGCAGTCCCTGATCTCGGCCGGATCGGCGATGCCGAGGCGATAGGTGTCATTGGCGGTGGCAAAGAACAAAGCGCGCTGCTCGTCGTAAGAGAGCTGCGCGGCGACCGTGCGGAAAACCTGATAGACCTCGTCGAAAGAGGCGTGCAGGCCCGCGACCGGAAAGTCGCTTGCGAACATGGCGCGCGCCGGGCCGAAACAATCGAGACAATGCTCGATCACCGGCCGCAGGCTTTCGAGCGTCCATTGGTTGTCGTAGGCGACGAGGTCGGAGATCTTCAGGCGCACGTTCGGCTCGCTGCCGAGCGCCCGCAGGCCACCGCGCCAGAGCGTCATGCCATCCACCGTCCGGTCGGTGGGGCTACCGCCGTGGTTGAGCACGAAGAGCGTTTGCGGAAAGGCACGCACCAGGTCGAGCGCCTCGCTCATCTGCCAGGGATAGAGCATCAGGTCGAAGACCAGCCCGAGCCGTGTGGCGTGGGCCAGGCCCGCCCGCCAGGCGGGATCGCTCATGCGGTTGGCGCGCGACGCAAAACTCTTCGCCACATCGGGATGCCAGCTCAAAATATCGCGGATGCCGACGACGTTGGGATTTGCCGCTTCCGCCTCGAGCAGGCGCATGGCGTCCGGCCCGTCGAGGGGAACGCGCGCGATATAACGGTGCGCCACGCCGGAGCTGCGGTCGAGGCCATCCAGCCAGCGGCTCTCTTCCAGCGGATACGCAACGGACCAGCCGGCCTCGACATGCACTGACGCAACGACGTTCTGGCGCGCGGCATCGGCCCGATAATCGTCGATGCCGTAGTCGCGCAGGATCGGCGCCAGGCTTCCGAAAACCATCTCTTCGCCTGATGCCCGCGCCTTCTGAAGCCAGGGATGACGTTCCAGCTTAAGGTCCCAGAGGTGATGGTGCGGGTCGATCACCGGCCCGTCGTAGAGTTCCGTCATCGGCGCGCCTCCCGGCCGGAGACGAGCAGAAGGGCGAGGATCAGCGTGCCGAACATGATCGACCGCCAACCGGGCGAGGCGTTGACGACGGTGATCAGCGCCGTCGTCGTCACAAGCAGGATCGCCCCCGGAACGGTCCCGGCATAGGTGCCGCGGCCGCCGAGGATGGAGGTGCCGCCGAGCACGACGGCGGCGATCGAGGTTAGCAAATAGGGGTCGCCGATGCCGACATAGCCTTGCCGGTTCATGCCGAGCACGAGAATGCCGGCAAGCCCGGCGAAAAAGCCCGACAGGGTATGGGCGACCAGCGTGTTGCGCGTGACGCTGACGCCGGAAAGCCGGGCCGCCAGCGGGTTTGCCCCGAGCGCCAGGAAACGGGCGCCGATCGGCATGCGGTGGACGAGCAGCAGGACGACGATCGAAACGACGAGCCACAGGATGATGCCCGAGGGAATGCCGAGCGGCCGCGCCTGCCCGAGCAGGATGACCGCCGGATTGCTGACGGTGACGGCGCTGCCGCCGGCGACGATGACGAGCAGGCCCTGCAGGAAGGTCGCCATGGCGAGCGTCATGATGATCGGCGGCACGCGAAGATAGGCGGCACCCGCACCATTCATCAGGCCGATGCCGGTGGCGATGGCAAGGGCCGCCACGATGCCGGCAAGGCCGGTCGGGTCCCAGGCCGGCGAAATCAGCGGCAGCAGGATCGCCGTGACGGTGATGACCGCTCCGACGGAGAGATCGATGCCGCCCATCAGGATGACGAGCGTCTGCCCGGCGGCGGCAATGCCGATCACCGCGGCGAGTTCGAGCAGGTAGCGCAGGTGGCCATAGGCGCCGAAACCACGCAGCGAAAGGCTTGCGACGATCCAGACGAGTGCGACCAGAAGCAGGGTCAGGAGCGGCGGATTGCGGAACGCGGATCGGATCATGTTCATCGCTTTGCCCTCCATACCCCAAGAAGTTCCGGAACAGCGACCGCCCCGACGATGATCAGCCCTTGCGCGACATATTGCGCGACCGGCGGAAAGCCCAGGAAGAACATGACGTTGATCATGACCGAGAGCAGCAGGCTGCCACAGATCGCGCCGCGCATCGTGCCTTTGCCGCCGAGGAAACCCACGCCGCCGAGCACGGCGGCGGCGATCGAATTCAGCGTGAAGGGCGTGCCGATCACCGGATCACCCGAACCGGTCTGCGCGGCGACGAACAAACCGGTCAGCGTTGCAAGCAGACCGGACAGCGCGAAGGCTGCGACCTTCACCCGTTCGACCGGGACGCCGGAGCGGAATGCGCCGACCGGATTGTCGCCGGCCGCGTAGATGCCGAGGCCGAGCGGCGTTGCGAGAAAGACCTTCCAGAGCAAGAGGATGACGATGAGCAGCAGGAAGGCGACGGGCGTGTGGCCGGCCAGCGTGGTCGAAAGCCAGTCGGGAATGAACCCGCCCGGCCGCGGCAGCAGGATGAGTGCCACCCCGCCGATGATGAAGGAGCCGGCGAGCGTGACGATGATCGCAGGCAACCTCAGATACGTGACGATGGCGCCGATGACGGCGCCGATCGAAAGACCGGCGAGCGAGACCGCGAGAATGCCGCCCGGCACGCCGAGCGCCCCTTCCATCGTCGTCGCGGCGATCACCGCTCCAAGGCTGACCAGCGGGCCGATCGCCAGCGTGATGCCGCCGTTCAGCATGAGCAGCGCCTGCGCCATGGTGACGAGCGCCAGCGGGAACCAGTTCTGCGTGAACTTGGAGAAGCCGCCGATGGAAAGAATGCCGGGAAAGAGCAGTGCATAAAGGATGAGAAAGGCGGCGACGACCAGATAGAGGCCGGCAAGGCCGCGGTTGCGGCGGAGCTGGATCGAACCGTAGAGCCGGGATGATGAAATTGTGCTCATGCCGCCTCTCCCTGCGTCGTGGCGGTAATGCCCATGGCCGCGCCGACGATCGCCCCTTCGCTGATGTCGTCCTGCGACAGCACCGCCGCGACGCGCCCCTCGCGCAGAACCACGACACGGTCGCAGAGATGCACGAGTTCCGGCGTATCGGAACTGGCGAGGATGACGAGCCGCCCTTCGGCTGCGAAAGCACGGAGCATGAGGTAGATTTCCCGCTTGGTCTCGATGTCGACGCCGCGGGTGGGATCGTTGAGCAGCAGAACGGAAGGATCGAGCGGCAGCCATTTGGCGAGCGCCACCTTCTGTTGGTTGCCGCCGGAAAGCGCCTGCACCGGGCGGGCCGTGTCGCCCTTGATCGTCAGCCGGCGCGCGAGATCGGCGACCAGGCCGTTTTCCGCCGGCCGGTCGCGTAAGCCGTTACGGGCGAGCCGTCCGAGCGAGGGCAGGATGAGATTGGATGCGATGGAGTGGGGCAGCACCAGCCCCTCATGCTTGCGGTCGGCAGGGACATAGACGATGCCCGCCGCATTCGCCTCGCCGACATCGGCGGGCAGGGCGGGTTTGCCTGATACGTCCGCGCGAGCGGCTGAGGCTGGAATCGCGCCGTAGAGGCCGAGCAGCAGGTCTTCCTGCCCTTGTCCGACGAGCCCGCCAATGCCGACGATCTCGCCGGCGCGGGCGGAGAAGCCGACGTCACGCACCATGCCGGCGGAGAAACCTTCGACGCTGATGCGTGTTTCGCCGGGCTTGGTGGTGGGGCGCGGCGGGAACAGGTCGCCGGTCTCGCGGCCAACCATCAGGCGCACCAGGCCCTCGCCGTCGATGCCGGACAGCGACTGGTCGGCGGTGACCAGGCCGTCCTTCAGCACCGTGACATGCGAGCAGAGCGCCTGCACCTCGTTGAGGCGGTGGGAAATATAAAGAAGTGCCGTGCCGCGGTCCTTGAGCGTCTCGATCAGCCGGGCAAGGATACCGGCTTCGTGGGCGGAGAGCGACGAGGTCGGCTCGTCCAGGATCAGCACGCGCGGCTTGCGGAACAGCGCCTTGGCGATCTCGACCATCTGACGGCGGCCGAGCGCGAGATCGGCGACCGGCATGTCGAGCGGTTCGGTGAGCCCGACCATGTCGCAGACATCCGACACGCCGCGATGAAGCGCTTTGTAATCGATCAGACCGAACCGGCGCGGAAAGGCGCCGAGCCCAATGTTTTCGGCAATCGACAGACTGGCCGTCAGGCTCAGCTCCTGCTGAACGACGGCAATGCCTGCCGCGCGCGCAGCCGCCGGGCTGAAACGCCCGACGGGCTTGCCGTCGACGAGGATGGAACCGCTGTCCGGCTGCAGAGCACCGGACAGGAGGTTGATCAATGTGGACTTGCCGGCGCCATTTTCGCCGAGCAGGGCGTGAACCCTGCCCGGCAGAAGAGCGATATCCACGCCCTTCAAAACGGGATTGCCGAAAAATCCCCTGAACACCTGCCGGGCTTCCAGCAGGGGTGGTTCTTCCGTCATGACGGCTTTCCTCAACCCGAGTTACATGGTCGGATTATTTGGGTGGATTACTTGGCGAGCAGCTTGTCGAAGAGCGCCTGATCGTAATCGGAGTAGATATAGCCGTCAGCCGGGAACTTGTCGGCCCGGGCGAGGTAGCTGCCGATCGTGCTGTCGTCGATGACGGGCAGCGGCACCTTGACGAAGGCCGGGACATCCTTGCCTTGCAGCGCCTGCACGGCGGTATAGACGGAAAGCGCGCCGAGCCAGTTGGGCTGCATCGTCGCCCAACCCTTCAGGCCCTTCTCCTTCCAGAGTTCCAGGAACTGCCGGGCGTTTTCGCCTGTCGTCGGCACCTGCTCGCGGCCCTGGCGTTCGAAGGCGAGGACGGAGCCGGCCGACAGCGCGCCACCGAGCGACAGCACGCCGTCGATTTCGGGATTGGCAAAGAGCAGGCTGGTCATCGCTTCCTGTGCCGGCGCGACATTGTATTCCGTGTTGGTCTCAGTGATCACCTGGAGACCCGGATTGGCATCGAGGACCGGCTGGGCGCCCTTGCGGCGGTCGTCGCTCACCGAAATGCCGGCCGGGCCGTTCATGATGATGATCTTGCCCTTGCCGCCGAGCTGGCTGACCATCCACTTGGCAGCGGTCGCGCCCCATTCGTTGGAATCGGTGTTGATCTTGGCGGTCACCTTGTCGGTGTTGACAAGGCTGTCGAAATTCACGACGGCGATGCCCTTGTCGCAGGCATCCGATATGACGCGGTCGAGCGCATTGGAGGAACCGGCGATCACGACGATGGCGTCGACATTGGCGTCGATCATCGACTGGATATGCTGGATCTGCGTCTGGGCGTTGCCCTGCGCGTCCGTGATCATCAGGTCCTTGACGAGGCCTGCCTTCTTCAGCTCCTCCACTTCAGCCGTGATGGTGCCTTCGGTCTGCTTCATCCAGGTCGGCACCGAATAGATGTTCGCCCAGCCGACCGTATAGGGCGCCTTCCGGTCACCCTTGATGCAATTGGCGGCGGCCGAGGCCGTGCCGGCCGAAAAGACGACGAGGGCGGCCGCAGCGGCAGCACCCGCGAGAAGGCGGCGGCGCAGAGAAGCGGAAATGCCGTTTTCAAGATTCTTCATGTCGATCCCCTTTTTTGTGTGCGGCAGCGTTGACGGCTTGCCATCTATGTCCAATATAATGTACATATGATCTATATACCGGACGAGGCGATCTTATGCCGATTTTTCTGCCTCGCAAGAGGGGTGCAAAAATTTCATTCGCAAGGAATGACGGGATCGATTGACAGATGCGGCAGAGGGCTTGAAAAGCTTGGCCGGGTAAAAAAGGGATCGACAGCGATGGATGCACTTCAGGACGAAGCAGCCGGCAAACGCGCCCGAGGGCTCGACCGCGCCTTCGAGATCCTCGATTTCCTGCGCCAGAAGCGGCAGGCCTTGAAGCCGAACGAAATCGCCGCGCAGATCGGCGCGCCGCGCTCATCGGTTTACGAACTCGTCAACCTGTTGCTGCAGAATGGCATTCTGGAATTCACCGGCGGCGAGGGGCGTGTCTATCTCGGCCGCAAGCTGTATTTCCTCGGCGCAGCCTATGAGAACCATTTCGATTTCACCCGCGAATGCGAGGCGGCGCTGGAACAGCTTGCCGACGAGACGCGGGAAACGGCGCAGTTCTGCATGCTGGATGGAAACAGGTACACGGTCGTGCGCATGCGCGAAGGCGCACGCCCATTCCGTATTTCGACGGATGTCGGGCAGTCGGTGCCGATCCCGTGGACGGCGTCGGGCCGCCTGCTCGTCGCGCATCTGTCGGATCAGGAGATCCTGAACTTCATTCCGCCGCAGGATTTCCGCCTGCCGAACGGCGAATGGCTCGAGCCGCAAACCTTCATCGCCGAAGTGCGCCAGGCCGAGCGTGAAGGTCTCTTCACCTTCAACAGCATCGTCGACAGTTTCACCCACTGCTTTGCCGTACCGGTGCGCGGCGAAGAAGGCCATGCCGCCGCAACGCTCTGCCTCGTCACCCCACGCGACGACGGCATCGCCAACCGCGACCGCTATCTCGACTGCCTGAAGAAAGCCGCCGCCGGTCTCGACCATGCTCCGACCCGGCCAAAATGAGAAATAGCTGAGCACATCAGCATATTGATGTCAGGCTGCACGGACATTTTGACGCCGGACGCCCTCCTTATCGCCGCCTCAGCCGGCTCTTTGTCACGCCTGTAGAACGCCGCCTATCGGCCTGCCCCTATAAATCCAGGGGCGGCGATCTCGATCGTTCAATTTCGAGTTTCAAGCCGATCCCGGAAATCTATTCACGCTTCCTCCGAAACTATGAAATTAAGTTTCTCTATAAAATTTATAGAGAACGTATTTTAGCAGTCCAACAGCCAGTTTAATACTTGGCCCTGGGGAAGACCGGGCTGTTGACGGCAAACGGAGAGGACGCGAAATGACACGGAAAATCAGGCTTGGGGCATTTCTTCCCGGTGGCGGACAGCATGTTGCCTCATGGCGGCATCCCGACCAGCCGGCCGACGGCGCGACCAGTTTCGAGTTCCACAAACGCCTCGCTTTGACGGCCGAGCGCGGGCTCTTCGATGCCTATTTCCTGGCCGACGGACTGGCCGTCGGTTTCGGCGGGGCGCGTGAAGGCGGCAATGCCCGCGTCGCCAGCTTCGAACCGGTGACCCTGTTTTCCGCCCTTGCGCCTTTCACCACCCATCTCGGCTTTATCGCCACGTCCTCGACCACCTACGAGGAGCCTTACACGACCGCCCGCAAATTCGCCTCGCTGGATCTGATCTCGGATGGCCGCGCCGGCTGGAACGTCGTCACCACGACGGGCGACCTGACGGCGCAGAACTTCAACCGCGACACCCAGCTTCCGCATGCCGACCGATATCGCCGTGCCGCCGAGCATGTCGACGTCGTCCGCAAACTCTGGGAAAGCTTCGAAGACGACGCCTTCATCCGGGACAAGGATTCCGGCGTGTTCTTCGACCCGTCGAAGCTGCACGACACCGACCATCGCGGCGAACACTTCAGCGTGCGCGGTCCGCTCAACGTCTCACGGTCGCCGCAGGGGCATCCCGTCATCGTCCAGGCCGGACAATCCGAAGACGGACGCGGGCTTGCCGCAGCGACGGCCGAGGTCATCTTCACCGCCCATCAGCATATCGAAACCGCCCAGGAGTTTTATCGGGATATCAAGGCACGCGCCCGTGGTCTCGGCCGAAATCCCGATCACATCCTGGTCATGCCCGGCGTATCCGCTTTCGTCGGCAGAACCGAGGCGGAGGCGCGTGAGAAATACGACCGCCTGACCTCGCTCATCGTCGAAGAGGACGGGATCGGCCTCCTCAATGGCCTGACCGGCGGTACGCTCGACCTGCACGGTTATGACCTCGACGGGCCTCTACCGCCGGCGCCGCCGACGGAAGGCATGAAGAGCCGCCAGGCGCTCATCCGCCAGATCGCCGACGAAAACAACTTCACCATTCGCCAGCTGTATCAGTGGATCGCATCCGCCCGCGGTCACTACACCATCGTCGGAACGCCCGAAAAGATCGCCGATACGCTGCAGAAATGGTTCGAGAACGAAGCGGCCGACGGCTTCAACATTCTGCCGCCCTGGCTGCCGACGGCGCTCGACGATTTCGTCGATCTGGTCATCCCCGAACTGCAGCGCCGCGGCCTGTTCCGCACCGCTTATGAGGGCAAGACGCTGCGGGAAAACCTCGGCCTGCCTTTCCCCGTCAATCGGTTGGCTGCAGGACGTGCAGCTCTCCAGGCGGCGGAGTGAGGAGCGGTCCATGTCCTATGAAATCAACCAGACCCTTCCGAGAAGCTTCGGCCGCTCGAAAAGCAGCGAAAGCAATATTTCCCCTCTCGCCCCGCATGTGCGCAGGGTGCTCGCATCGCTTTTGCCGCGCTACGGCCTTCTCATCGGCTTCCTCCTGTTCTGGCAGGTGTCGAGCACCAGGGGCTGGGTCAATCCCGCCGTCTTCCCGCCCTTGAACGTGATCCTGTCGGCCCTTTGGACCAATCTGGCCAACGGCGCGCTGCTGGATGACATCGCCATCAGTCTGCAGCGATCGGGAACCGCTTTTGCCTTTGCCGTCGCAATCGGCATTCCGCTCGGCCTGTTCATGGGTCAGTTTCGCTTGGTCGAACAGGCGCTCGATCCGATCCTGCAGCTCTTCCGCCAGACCTCGGCGCTGGCGCTCTACCCGGTCTTCATCCTGCTGCTCGGCCTCGGCGAAACATCGAAGATCTTCGTGATCTTCTGGGCGACGCTGTTTCCGGTCCTGCTCGCCACGATCGGCGGCGTCAAGGAGGTGGACAAGAAGCTGATCGAGATGGCGCGGACCTATGGCGCCGGACCGCTGACCATCTTCCGCCGCGTCATCCTGCCGGCATCGGTGCCTGCGATCTTCGTCGGCCTGCGCCTTTCGGCGACGACTGCGCTTCTGCTGCTGATTGCCGCCGAGATGATCGGCGCCAACAAGGGCATCGGCTTCCAGGTCATGAACGCCCAGTACAATTTCCAGATCCCGCTGATGTTTGCGGCGATCCTTCTGCTCGCCTTCCTCGGGCTTGCTGCCAATGCCTTGCTCGTTCTCCTGCAGCGCCGCCTCTGCCGCTGGTTTCAGCCGGGCCGTTGACTGCTTCCACCGATTTTCCTCTTCCGAAAAGGACCACCACATGACATTCCATCCCCGCAACCTCCTTTTGCCGGCCGTGATCGCTCTCGGCCTTGCCACGCCGGCCGCAGCCACCGACACGGTGAAGCTGCGCTACCTCGCCAGCCAGGGCGGCCTTGCTGCCCATGAACTCGCCGCCGAACTCGGCTATTTCGAAGGAACCGGCATCACGCTGGAAAATGTCGGCTATGCCCAGGGCGGCCCGGCCTCTCTCATCGCTCTGGCATCCGGTGACGTCGAGATCGGCAGCGCTGCAACCTCCGCCGTCCTGAACTCGATCATCGGCGGCAATGATTTCGTCGCCGCCTATCCTTCGAACGGCATCAACGACGAGGTGCAGTCGACCTTCTACGTGCTGGAAGACAGCCCGATCAAAGGCATCAAGGACATTGCCGGCAAGAGCATCGCGGTCAATACGCTCGGCGCCCATCTCGACTATACCATCCGCGAGGCTTTGCATTCCGTCGACCTGCCGACCGACGTCGCCAATCAGGTCGTCGTCCCCGGGCCGCAGCTCGAGCAGGTGCTGCGTTCCAAGCAGGTCGATATCGCCGCCTTCGGCTATTGGCAGACGACCTTCGAGGGTGCAGCGCTGAAGAACGGCGGTCTGCGGGCGATTTTCGACGATACCGACGTGCTTGGAGACATTGCCGGCGGCTTTGTGGTACTGCGCCGCGATTTCGTTCGTCAGCATCCGGAGGCTTCGAAGATTTTCGTCGAGCAGTCGGCCCGCGCCCTCGACTATGCCCGCGAGCATCCTGAGGAAACCAAGAAGATCCTGGCCAAGGCGCTCAGCGAGCGTGGCGAGAACGCGGATATCGCGCAATACTTCCGCGGCTACGGCGTGCGCGCCGGCGGCCTGCCGGTCGAGCGCGACATCCAGTTCTGGATCGACGTCCTGGTTCGCGAAGGCAAGCTGAAGCAAGGCCAGCTGGCGGCCAAGGACATCCTCTTTGCCGCCGACGCCAAGCCGGCAAGCAACTGAGGAACCGTGATGAGCATCGCTGAGGACACGAGCCGCGGAGAGGTAACGATCCGTCACCTCTCCAAATCCTACAAGTTGAACGGGACACAGCTAGAGGTTCTCAAGGATATCAACCTCCACATCCGCTCCGGCGAAAGCCTCGCCATCGTCGGCGCCAGCGGCTCGGGCAAGACGACCCTGCTCAGGGTTCTGGCAGGTCTTGAGGATTCCGACACGGGAGAGGTTCTCGTCGACGGCAAGGCGGTGTGCGGCGTCGGCGCGGAGCGCGCCGTCATCTTCCAGGAACCGCGGCTGCTTCCCTGGCTTGATGTGCTCGACAATGTCTCCTTCGGGCTGGAAACAAGAGGTCTGTCACGTGAGCAGGCGCGGGCGCGGGCGCGCCATTATGTCAAGCTCGTCGGCCTGCAGCAATTCGAGGCGGCCTATCCCCGGCAGCTCTCCGGCGGCATGGCCCAACGCGTCGGGATCGCCCGGGCGCTTGCCGTCCAGCCGGAGATCCTGCTGCTCGACGAACCGCTTGGCGCGCTCGACGCAATGACCAAGATCGGCATGCAGCAGGAGCTCGCACGGATCTGGCGCGATGAGGATGTCACCACCATTCTCGTGACCCACGATCTCGAGGAAGCGATTTATCTCGCCGACCGGATCCTGATCCTGCCACGGGAAAAAGGCAGCGAGCCGCGCCTGATCGAAATCGATCTGCCCCGTCCTCGCGACCGCAGCGCCCCGGAATTCGTCCGACACCGCGAAGAGTTGCTGAACCTGTTCGGACTGCACTGACATCTTCAGTCGTCAGCGCGCGCCACATGGAACCTGTTCCATGTGGCGCGCCGCAGTAGCAGGAGCGAGGGAGAGAACATCAGCGGACCGCTATTGCGCCCTGCTCTTTGAGCCGGCGGTGAGATACGGCCGCCGATCCAGTTCCGCCGACCGGTAGGAACTGCGCAGCCGCAGGAGATCCTTGCGGGCGATCAGGCCGCACAATTTCCCTGAGGTCGGATCGACGATCGGAATGCGTCCGTCGCCGGTCGACAGCATCAGGTCGGCGATGAATGCGACCGTATCATCCGGATGCCCAACAGGAACGGACGCGTCTGTCACATTTTCCGCAAGCGTCTGTCCGGCGAGGTCCAAATTCCCCTGCCAGAGCAGGGCGTCAGCCCTCGATACGATGCCTGCCAATTTGCCTCCTGCATCGACCACCGGATAGATCCGGTGCGTTTTCTCCAGCGAGGCAAAGAAGTCGCACGCCTCTCCCACCGTCATGGTGACCGGAAGCGTATCGACATCGCTGATCATGATCTCCCTTGCCCGCGATAGCTCGAACGGATCGACGCCATATTCGCGGGTGATATGCTGGCCGCGGCGTGCGATCTTCTCGGTGAGGATCGAGCGGCGCAGCAGCAAAACGGTGACGGCATAGGCCGTAACCGTTGCGGCAAGCAGCGGAACGAGCGTGCTGATGTCGCCGGTGATCTCCATCGCGAAGAAGGTTCCCGTCAGCGGCGCGCGCATGGTTCCGCCCATCATCGCCGCCATGCCGAGCAGCGCCCAGAAGCCGGGATCGTTGCCCGGCATAACAAGCCCGACCAGCCATCCGAGAGCGCCGCCGAAAATCAGAAGCGGTGCAAGCACGCCGCCCGAGGTGCCCGACGACAGGGCAAACAGCCAGATGACCGTCTTCACCAGCAGGATCGACATCACAGCCGGCGCGAGCAGCCGGTTGTTGAGCAAGCCATCGATGATGTCGTAGCCGACGCCCATTGCTCGCGGTTCGATCAGGCCGCCGAGGCCGATGACGAGACCGCCGAGCATCGGCCACCACATCCAGTGGATCGGCAAGGCCTCGAACAGATCCTCGATCCGGTAGAGCAGTGTCGTCAGCAATCCCGATTGCAGGCCTGAGATGATGCCCATCGCCGCACAGGCGAAAATCCCCCACCAGGGCAAGTCTGGCTGAAAGTGGGTCGGGAACAGCGGACCGGTACCGAACAGCAGCGGACGCCAGCAGATCGATACGCAAGCGGCGACGGCGACCGGAATGAAGCTGCGCGGCTTCCATTCGAACAATAAGAGTTCGACCGCCAGCATGACCGCGGCGATCGGCGAGCCGAAGATCGCCGTCATGCCTGCGGCGGCACCCGCGACGAGCAGCGTCTTCCGCTCTGCGGCACTCATGTGGAAGAATTGGGCGAACAGCGAGCCGATCGCACCGCCGGTCATGATGATCGGCCCCTCGGCGCCGAACGGACCGCCGGTTCCGATGGAGATTGCCGATGACAGCGGCTTGAGGATCGCGACCTTCGGTGACATCCGGCTGCCGCCGATCAGGATGGCCTCGATCGCCTCCGGAATGCCGTGGCCGCGTATCTTCTCCGACCCGAAGCGGGCCATGAGCCCGATGACCAGTCCGCCGAGCGGCGGAACCAGAACCACCCATAGCGAGCGCGGCACCGCAGCCAGAGAGGCGGGCCGGATGCCGATCTGCCCGAACCAGATGGCATTCGTCACCAGCGCGATGAGGCTGACGAGACACCAGGCGGCAAACGCGCCTGCCGTGCCGACAATGATGGACATGCCAACCAGCAGGAGGACCCGCCGGTCGGTGGTGAAATCTCCGGCCTCACGCCGGGAAAGACCGCCGGTGAAATCGTGCGGCCGGTTGCTTGGTTGATGCTGCGCCATGGAAGCCTCTGCTACGCGGAACGGATACGCTTGAGAGGCGTCAATATATCGTGATACGATATAAATCAAGGGACGAAAACATGAAGACGATCATGTCTCATAAGATGCCTCCCTTGACCGGCTGGCGACTGCCCCTCTATTCGAGATGGCCGAATGGCTTCCAACCTGGGCAGCCGCTGCGGCAAAGGAGAATGGCTTTGAAGAAGACCGCGCCGCCGCTCAGACAGGAAGATTACCAGGCTCTCGCCGACCTCCGGTTCGCGCTTCGCCAGTTCATGGACTTCAGCGCCTCCGCCGCCCAGTCGGAAGGACTGCCGACGCAACAGCATCAGGCGCTGCTGGCGATCAAGGGACAACGCGGCGGTGCCGTAACCATCGGCATGTTGGCCGAGCGGCTGATCATCGCGCCGCATACGGCGACCGAACTTGTCGGGCGGCTGTCGGATGCCGGATTGGTCGAACGTCATGCCGATCCGGCCGACAGGCGCCGCCAGACGATTCTGCTGACCGACAAGGCGGACGCGCTGCTGACGCGGCTGAGCGCCGTCCATCTTTCAGAAATACGGGAGATGGCGCCCAAGCTGATCAAGCTCCTCCTCGAACTGCAGAAAACGGCGCCGAAAGCTGAATAACAGTCGCCGCGGCGCGGCCCACGTGCCGCGTCAACTCAAGAGCGTCTTCTTGAGCCGATGGATATGGGCGGCGCCGATCCCGCAGCAGCCGCCGATGATCGTCGCGCCGGCTTCGGCCCAGGAGCAGGCGTAACGCGAATAGGCATCGTCATTCAGATCGTTGCGGGTTTCATGCAGCCCTTCATTGGCGGCCGCTTCGCCTGTTTCCCCTTCGAAGGCGTTGGCATAGACGCCGATCTCGATGGAAGCGTCCATTGTCCGGAAGACGCGCGCCGCCGTCTCCACGGCCGCCTGCATGACCTCGGGCTTGCTGCAATTGAACAGGAAGGCTTCAGCGCCCGATGACACCGCCCAGGACGCCGCGTCAGCGACGGTTTCGCCGGAGCGAAGCTTCGGTTCGCCGCCTCCGATGGCTGCCTCGTCATCCGCCAATGTGAAGGAAATCCAGAACGGCTTGCCTGATGCCGCCACCGCCTTGCGGACGGCCTCCGCCTCGGCGATCAGGCTCAGCGTCTCGCCGAGCCATATATCGACGAAGGGGCCGAGGTTTTCGACGAGCACCTCGAGATAGTCCTGCACCCGCGACGGCTGAAAGTTCTGTGGCTCGTATGAGCCGAAGATCGGCGGCAGCGAGCCGGCGACCAGCACCTTGCGATGCGAGACGGCATCTGCCGCCTCGCGGGCTAACCGACCGGCGAGACGGATCAACGCCGACCCTTCCTTCCAAAACCGATCCTCGCCGATGTGAAAGGGCACCAGCGCATAGCTGTTCGTCGTCACGACCTCGGAGCCGGCGGCAATGAATTCCTGGTGGACCTTGCGAACGATATCAGGCGCGTTGATCAGCGCCAATGCCGACCATTCCGGCTGTTTCAGTTCGGCGCCCAGCCGCAGCAGCTCGCGGCTCATGCCGCCATCGAGAATTCGCGTCGTGCTCATGAAGAGGTCTCCATTCAGGCCGTCGCGCCATGACCGGCGGCGGGCTTTTCATAACAAAGTGGGCGAGATGCACGTGGTTCGTGCGCGAGGTAGTTCATGGGCCAGTCCCTTTCCGTCCGCCTAGCGGCGAACCGGCACCTGCGCTTCGAGACCTCGGAAGACGCGGGCGACCACTGCGGTCAAGGCGAGATAAAAGAGGGTGACGACCAGCAGCGGTTCATAGACGAGCAGCGTGTCCTGCCGGACCTTGTTCGCCACGGCATAGAGATCCATCACTGTCACCGTAAAGGCGAGCGGCGTCGCCTTGAGCTGCATGACGATCTCTCCGGCAATGGTCGGCAGGGCGATGCGAATGGCGCGCGGCAGCCAGATGCGGCGGGTCAGCATCCAGGGCGACAGGCCGAAGGCCCGGCCGGCTTCGAGCTCACCCTTGGGAACGGCGAGCAGCGCGCCGCGCAATACCTCCGCCTCATAGGCCGCATAGTTCAGGGTGAAACTGACGGCGGCGAAGAAGAAGCCCTCGCGCAGGATCGGCCAGAACAGGCTCTGGCGGATACCGGGGATCATCGGCAGCAGCGATCCCACCCCATAGTAGAGAAGCCACAGCTGTATCAGCAGCGGCGTGCCGCGGAAGAAGGTGCAGTAGCCCCGCGCCAGTAGCCGCGTCAGCCTGCCGCCGCTGACCTGCGCGAAGGCGAGGCCGATGGCGAGGGCAAAGCCGAACACCACAGAGATCACCAGCAGGCAAATGGTCTGCCAGGCGCCCGTCAGAAGCAGCGGCCAATAGGAAGAAATCCAGGTGAAACTCATGGGACGCTTTCTTCAGGCAAGGCGCGGCTGCCCCCGCCGTACCCGTCCCTCGATCAGTTTGAAGACGAGGTTGGAAACAAGCGTGATGGCGAGGTAGAGAAGGGCCGAAGCCAGGAAAAAGACGAAGTAATGCTTGGTGCTTGCCCCGGCAAGACGGGTGGCGAGCGCCAGTTCCTGGTAGCCGACGACGGCGACCAGCGCGCTGTCCTTGGTGACCGACATCCACAGATTGGCAAGACCCGGCAGGGCGTTCGGCAAGAGCGCCGGCAGCAGGACGCGGCGGAACCGCAGCACCGGCCCCATGCCGAAGGCCTTGGCGGCTTCGATCTGGCCGACGGGAATGGCGAGGATCGCACCGCGCAGCACCTCCGTCATGTAGGCGCCCTGGACGAAGCCCAGCACCGCGACGGCCGCGACGAAACCGTTCACATTGACCGGCGGCAGGTCGAACACGGCGAGCAGCCGGTTGAGGCCGTCGGTGCCGGCATAGTAGAGCCCGACGATCAGGATCAGTTCGGGAACGGCGCGGATCAGCGTGGTATAGAGATCGAGCAGCAGGCGGAGCAGGCGATTGCCCGAAAGCTTCCCCAGCGCGCCGCCCGTGCCGAGAAGCAGGCCGATCGCGAAGGCGCAAGCCGAGATGGCGACCGTGGAGACCGCACCTGCCAAGAGAACGCCGCCCCATCCCGGAGGATAGGGAGACAGCAGGTCCAGAATACCTTGTTGCGCGGTCGCCATTATCGGGACTGCTTACTTCGCGCCGTAGATGTCGAAATCGAAGTATTTTTTGGTGATGGCGTCATACTGGCCGTTGGCGCGAACCGCCGAGATCGCCGCGTTCAGCTTGGCCTTCAGCTCCGTATCTTCCTTGCGCAGGCCGCCCGAAACGCCGGCGCCGAGGATCTCCTTGTCGTCGGCGACGTCGCCCATCTTGGCGCAGCAATCCTTGCCGCCATCGCTTTTCAGGAAAGCGTCAAGCGCCAGTGAATCGCCGAAGACATAGTCGATACGGCCGGAGGCGAGGTCCTGAAAAGCCTCGTCGAGCGTCTGGTAGGTCTTTTCCTCGGCAGCGCCGGCGAAATACTTCTTGTAATATTCCGACTGGATCGTCGACACCTGGATGCCGATGGTCTTGCCCTTCACGTCCTCGGCGGTGGCGCCCGGCTTCTGGTCCTTGGGACCGATCAGGGTGCTTGGCGTGTTGTAATATTTGTCGGTGAAGTCGATCACCTTCGAGCGTTCCGCGGTGTTCGACATCGACGACCAGATCACGTCGAACTTCTTGCTCTGGAGCGCCGGAATGAGACCGTCCCAGGAAATGTCGACGATCGAGCATTTCTCCTTCATCTC
This sequence comes from Rhizobium sp. IY2, assembly GCF_047532935.1. Taxonomy (NCBI): domain Bacteria; kingdom Pseudomonadati; phylum Pseudomonadota; class Alphaproteobacteria; order Hyphomicrobiales; family Rhizobiaceae; genus Rhizobium; species Rhizobium sp. IY2. The sequence continues at coordinate 208,143 of NZ_JBLKNU010000002.1, read as the reverse complement.
TTCGCAGACGGCATTCATCAGGTCGATTTCCCATCCCTGCCATTGGCCCGACGCGTCCTTGGCGAAGAAGGGCGGATAGGATTCGTTCATGACGCCGAAGCGGACTTCGGCCTGTGCGGTGACAGCGGAAAGCACGAGTGCCGCGCCGGCGAAAAGCGTGGGGAGCAGTTTCATTCGCAGGATTCTCCTGGTTTGTGTTGTCGATGAGAGAGCGGTCGGCATCAGTGGGCGCTGAGACCGGTGAATTCCCGGCAGCGGGCGCTGACCGGCGCCCCGAATATCTGCTCCGGCGGACCTTCCTCCTCGATCCGTCCTTGATGCAGGAAGAGAACACGGCTCGAGACATCGCGGGCAAAGCGCATTTCATGCGTGACGATCAGCATGGTCCGGCCTTCTTCCGCGAGATCGCGGATGACTTTCAGGACCTCGCCGACCAACTCCGGATCAAGCGCCGATGTCGGTTCGTCGAACAGCATGACATCGGGATCGACGCAGAGGGCTCTGGCAATCGCCGCGCGCTGCTGCTGGCCGCCGGAGAGGAAAGCCGGATAGGCGTGACGCTTGTCGAAGAGCCCGACCTTGTGGAGCAGGGCCTCGGCTTTTTCGATGGCCTCGCGCCGCGGAATGCCCATCACGTGCACCGGCGCCTCGATGACGTTTTCCAGCACCGTCCGATGAGCCCAGAGATTGAAGCTCTGAAAGACCATCCCGAGCCCGGTCCGCAGCCGTTCGATCTGCCGCCAGCTGCGCGGCTGCAGCCGGCCGTCCCGCCCCATCTTCAGCGCGATTTCCTCGCCGTTCACGGCGATGCGCCCACGATCCGGGGTTTCCAGGAAATTGATGCATCTGAGGAAGGTGCTCTTGCCGGAGCCCGACGAGCCGATAATCGAAATCACGTCAGACTTGTGGGCCTCCGCCGAAATACCCTTGAGAACCTCTTGCGAGCCGAAGCTTTTATGAAGATCTTCGACGCGAAGAGCAGGAAAGGGTTGATCCGACATGCATGGTTCCGGCTGAACTGAATTTGCGAAGGATAATGATAAAATAACGCGGTTTTTTCGCGCAATATTCGTCTCTTCTGCATAATTTGTGCAAAATAATCTTCCTCACGCGGCGAATACGGCAGAAACCGCGAAGTGCCGCAGCGACAACTGGACTGAACAATGGAACAACTGGATCGTTTTGACCGCGACATTCTCGATATCGTTCAGCGCGACTGCCAGCTGAAAGCCGAAACGATCGCCGAACGGATCGGGCTGTCGGTCTCGGCCGTGCAGCGGCGGTTGAAACGACTGCGCGAGGAAGGGATCATCAAGGCGGAGGTGGCCGTCGTCGACCGCAAGGCGACGGGAACGGCGATGGTGTTCATCGTCGGGATGGAGATCGAGCGGGACAATTACGACGCGCTGGCGAAGTTCCGCCTCTGGGCGGAGAAGCAGGATCACATACAACAGGTCTATTACGTCACGGGCGCGGTCGATCTGATCGCGATCGTCACCGCCCGCGACGTCGAACATTATGACGATATCGCTGCGCTGATCATGGCAGACAATCCGCAGATCCGCCGCATGCACACGAATGTCGTGCTGCGCGACGTCAAGCTCGGTCTGTTCGTGCCGCTGGAATAGCGTTGGCGCGGCCGCGCGGACAAGCCGCTGGACTCGCATTCGGCAAAGGGCATAATTCCGGGCACACATTCTCGGGAGGAATGATCGTTGACGCTACGACACCAGATCATCGCATTGGCGATCGTCCCGCTCGTCATTTCGATCCTTGCGATCACCACCTTCATCACATGGCAATCGGCAAACCTCGCCAAGAACAGCATCGATACGTTCGAGCAGAACATGCTGAAGACCAAGGAAGCCGAAATCCTCAATCTGACCAACCTTGCCCTGTCCGCCATCCAGACGATCTATGACAAAGCCGGTGCCGACGACGAGGCCGCCAAGCAGCAGGTGGCTGCGATCCTGACCTCGCTCGACTACGGCAAGGACGGATATTTCTTCGTCTACGACTATGACGGCAACAATATCGTCCATCCGCGCCAGACGTTCCGGCATGGGCATAACTGGCTCGACCTGACCGATCCGGATGGCGACAAGGTCATTGCCGAACTGATCGCCACGGCAAAAGCGGGCGGCGGCCTGCATCAGTACAAATGGCAGAAGCCATCGACCGGACAGATCGCTGACAAGCTCTCCTTCGTCGTCAGTCTCGACAAATGGCACTGGGTGGTCGGCACCGGCGTTTACCTGGATGACGTCTTTGCCCAGAGTGCCGCCGCCAACGCCGGCATGCGCGCCAACATCAGGCGGACCTTCATCATCGTCGCGCTGATCGCCGTGCCTTCGGTACTCGTCGTTTTCACCACCTGCATGCTGTTGACCTTCCATGAGCGCCGCATGGCCGACAGCCGGCTCAAGGCGCTGACGCAGCGGGTCATCGACACCCAAGAAGAAGAGCGCGCGCGGCTTGCGCGCGAGCTGCATGACGGCATTTCCCAGAATCTCGTCGGCGTGCGCTATGCGATGGACCTTGCCGGCCGCAAGGTCAGGACCAATGTCGACGATGCCGCTCTTACCATCGACCGCGGCGTCGAGGCGCTGAACGGCGCCATCAAGGAGATCAGGCGGCTGTCGCACGATCTGCGGCCGCGTGTGCTCGACGATCTCGGCCTGACGGCGGCGCTGGAGGCGCTGTGTTATCATTTCGCCGAGCGGACGGGGATCGTGACGGAAATCGACGCTTCGAGCTTCACCGACACGCTGAAGGTCGAGGCGAGCACCGCGCTTTATCGCGTTGCCCAGGAAGCCTTCAACAATGTCGAACGCCACTCGGGCGCCTGCAAACTTGCGGTCAAGCTCTGGAGCGACGGCGGCCGCGCCCGCATGACCGTCACCGACAACGGCACCGGCTTCGACGGCGCCAGGGGCGACCTATCCGGCAGATCGGGTCTCGGCCTGCGCAACATGCAGGAACGGATGGCCCATTTCCGTGGTCTGTTGCTGATCAACAGCAGCGAGGCCGGCACGACGCTGACGGCGATGCTGCCGAAATCGGCCAATCGTCCCGCCGATCGGCAGGCGGAAGCCGCATGACGGAACGCCCGAAAATCAAGGTGCTGTTGATCGACAACCATCCGCTGGTGCTGGACGGGTTGAAGGCAGTGCTCGAAACATTCGACCATATCGAAGTCGCCGGTACGGCCGGGCTTGCGCAAACGGGGCTCGACATTGGCCGGCAGGTGCTGCCGCAAGTGGTGCTGATGGATATCAACATGCCGAAGCTGAGCGGCATCGATGCGATCGAATTGTTCCGGAACGAACTGCCCCAGGCGCGGGTGGTGATGCTCTCGATGCATGACAGCCGCGAATATATTTCCTCCTCGGTCATGCATGGCGCTGCCGGCTATATCCTGAAGGACGTCTCGACCGACGAGATCGTCTCGGCCATCGAGACCGTGGCAGGCGGCGGCACCTATTTCTCCTCCGGTGTCTTCGACGCGCTGATGGGCGCGCGGGTGGAGGAGGGGAGCGATCCCCTGACACCGCGCGAACGCGACATTCTCGGGCTGATCGTTGCCGGCAGGAGCAACCGGGAGATCGCCGAGGCGCTCGGGATAAGCTCCGCCACGGCGGAAACCCATCGCAAGAATCTCAAGAAAAAGCTCGGCATCGCAACCACGGCCGGCCTCATCCGCTATGCGCTCGACCACGGCATCGTTGCAAAAGTCGACGTGAATTCGCGCCTACCCACTTCTGGGTAGGCCCCGGCATTTCACCCTTGCACCCGTCTTGTGGGGATGAAACCAGCGCCCTAGGACTCCCCTCACGGCTGGCCGAGTGCGAGCCGTTGGGAGGAATTCACATGCGTTACATCAGCTTCCGATCGACCGGAAAACCGCAAGCGACCCGAACCGGGCCTGCCGCGGCCGCCGGCTGACAGACCTGCCTTCCACGCCGACAACTGGAACATGGCGACCGCCGCCCGCGGCGCCTGAAAGGGATCCCGACATGGAAAAACCACGTAGCAAGGCAGCGCTCTGGCTGCTTGTCATTCCGTTTATAGGTCTGCTCTGGCCGCCATTCTACAATCTCCGCGAGCCGGCTCTTTTCGGCTTTCCGTTCTTCTACTGGTATCAGCTTCTCTGGGTGCCGATCACCGCGACGCTGACCTGGATCGCCTATCGGAGCACCCGCCATGACGACTGACATCAACGGCACGGCGCTTGCCGTCTTCATCTTCTTTTTCGCGCTCGTCACCGTCATGGGCTTCGTCGCCAGCCGCTGGCGCAAGCCGGAGACACTCGCCCATATCGATGAATGGGGCCTTGGCGGACGCAACTTCGGCACCTGGATCACCTGGTTCCTCGTCGGCGGTGATTTCTATACCGCCTACACCGTGATCGCCGTCCCGGCGCTGGTCTATACCGTCGGCGCCTACGGCTTCTTCGCGCTGCCGTATACCATCGTCGTCTATCCCTTCGTCTTCATGGTCATGCCGGTTCTGTGGAAACGCGCCAAGGATTTCGGTTATGTGACGGCGGCCGACGTCGTTCACGGTCAATACGGATCGCGCAGTCTCGAACTCGCGGTGGCGGCAACCGGCGTCATCGCCACCATGCCCTACATCGCCCTGCAGCTCGTCGGCATGACGGCGGTGCTGAAGGCACTCGGGCTGCATGGCGAACTGCCGCTGGCGATCGCCTTCATCGTGCTGGCGCTCTACACCTATTCAGCGGGTCTGCGCGCGCCGGCTCTGATCGCCTTCGTCAAGGACATCATGATCTATATCGTCGTGATCGCAGCCGTCGCATTGATCCCGTCGAAGCTCGGAGGCTACGCCAATGTCTTTGCCTCGGCTGACGCGGCCTTCCAGGCCAAGGGTTCCGGCAGCCTGCTGCTCGGCGGCAACCAGTATGTCGCCTATGCCACGCTCGCTTTGGGTTCGGCGCTCGCGGCTTTCATGTATCCGCATACGCTGACGGGTATCTTTGCCTCCAACAGCGGCAAGACGATCCGCAAGAATGCGATCATGCTGCCCGCCTATACGCTGCTGCTCGGCCTTCTGGCGCTGCTCGGCTATATGGGCCACGCCGCCAACCTGAAGCTCGACAGCGCCAATGGCGTCGTTCCCACGCTGTTCAAGACGCTGTTTTCGGGTTGGTTCTCCGGCTTCGCCTTTGCGGCGATCGCCATCGGCGCGCTGGTGCCGGCAGCGGTGATGAGCATCGGCGCCGCCAATCTCTTCACCCGCAATTTCTGGAAAGCCTATGTCGATCCCAAAGTCAGCGATGCGGGTGAGGCCAAGGTCGCGAAGGTGACGTCGCTGGTGGTGAAGGTCGGCGCGCTTCTCGTCATCATCTTCCTGCCGACGCAATTCGCCCTCGACCTGCAGCTGCTCGGCGGCATCTGGATCCTGCAGACACTTCCGGCCCTGGTGTCCGGTCTCTATACCAACTGGTTCCGCGCACCCGGCCTGCTTGCCGGCTGGTTCGTCGGCTTCTGCGGCGGCACCTTCCTCGTCTGGGATGCCGGCTGGAAACCTCTGCACCTGATCAGCCTCGGCGGCGAACCCTTCACCGTCTACACGGGACTGCTGGCGCTTGCGGCAAACATCGGTGTTGCGGTCGTGGTCAACGCCCTGCTTCCGGCCAAGGTTCCGGCTCGGGCCTAGGATGAAAATACGAAGGGCAGCAAACGCTGCCCTTCGTAACCATTTGCTTTCCAGCACAAGCTGGAGGGGGATCAGCTCGACTTAAAACTCTTCCCAATCGCCGGCCAGCGCCGCATTGCCATTCGCCTGGAACGACTTGCCCACCTTGGCAATCATCTGGCGCGCCGGCGAGGCCACCGGTTGAGCATGCTGTGCCACGGCAGCGGGCTGCGATATGCGCTTCGGCGCTACCGCTCCGCCGATGTTGAACTGGCCCAGCAACTGGAACAGCGCGTCGGCTTCCTTGGCGAGGCTATGGGCGGCGGCTGTCGCTTCTTCCACCATGGCGGCGTTCTGCTGGGTGCCCTGATCCATCTTGTTGACGGCGGCATTGATCTCCTTCAACCCCGTCGCCTGCTCCTGCGAAGCGCCGACGATCGCCACGACATTGCCGTCGACCTGCTGTACCTGCACTGCAATTTCCTGCAGGGCTTTTCCGGTCTCGCCAACCAGGGCGACACCGCTTTTCACATGGCCATTCGACGCGTTGATCAGTTCCTTGATTTCCTTGGCCGCCTTGGCTGAACGCTGCGCCAACTCGCGCACTTCCTGGGCGACGACGGCAAAGCCCTTGCCTGCTTCGCCGGCGCGCGCCGCTTCGACGCCGGCATTCAGCGCCAGCAGGTTCGTCTGGAAGGCGATTTCATCGATGACGCCGATGATGCTGCCGATTTCGGTGGCGGAGGATTCGATCTTGCCCATGGCGTCGACCGCATCGCGAACGACGCTGCCCGAGCGTTCCGCATTTTCCTTCGTCTTACGAACGAGCTGGCCGGCTTCCTGAGCCCGGTTGCTCGAGTCGGCGACGGTGGTGGTGATCTCCTCCAGCGCAGCCGCCGTTTCCTCGACGGATGCAGCCTGCTGTTCGGTCCGCTTGGCGAGATCATCCGAGGCGGAGCGGATCTCCTGCGCGCCGCCGGCGATGGCGCTGGCGTTCTGGGCAACCTTCTGCATCGCGGCGCGGAGCTTTTCGACCGCGGAATTGAAGTCGGCTCTGAGCTTTTCCAGAGACGGAATGAACGGCGTGTCGATCTGCTGCGTGAGGTCACCGTCGGCCAGCGCCTGCAATGCGGTGCCCAGCCGGCCGACAGCCTGGTCCGTCTGCTCGGCCAGGGTGCGGCGTTCGCCGGCATCCTGCTCGAGCCGGTGCCGTTCCGCCACCGACCTCTTGGCTTCCGCATCGGCTTCCCGTTCGGCCTTTGCCGAAATGGCGTCGCGCAGCCCTGCGACCGCCCGTGCGAGCCTGCCGATCTCGTCGCCACGCGCTTCGAGGCGACGGTCGCCGTCGAGATTGCCCTCGGCCATAGCCTTCAGCGAAAGCTGAAGTTTTGCCAGCGGGCCGACGATCGTGCGTGCGGTGATGGCAGCGGCAATGATGGACAGAACAGCCGCAATGCCGAGCGCAGTCATCGCTATCGGCTTGAAGCCGCTCGCCGCGCTGCGAACCTCGCCGCCGATCGATTTGTTCAGCGCTTCCTGATAGTCGATGAATTTGTTGATGGCGCCAAGCCAGGCAACGAAGGCCGGCCTCGCCTGTTCGAGCAGGATCTTGCGGGCTGCCTCGCCGTCGCCCTTCTCCTGCAGCGCAATGATCTGGGCGACCAGCGGATTGGTCTTCGCCTGGATGTCGGCGATTTCGCTGAGAATGGTCTTTTCCTGTTCCGTCGCACCTGCCGGCGATGCAACCATCTCCGCCATGCGCTTTTCATTCTCGGCGTAAGACGCGGCCAGCTTTTCGATCAATGCCTCGGCAGTCTTCCGCTCATCGGCAGAGGTCACCAGAGTGACGTCACGGATGGCGATCGCCCGATCGTGCACGCTGCCGCGGTAGTTGATGGCAAAGCGCTGCTTGACGCTGTTGACGTCGTTGATCGTTTCAAGATTGTCGTTGATCTCAGCGACCTTGACCGCCGAATAGATAGTCAGGCCGGCCATCAGCAGAACCAGGAAGCTGAAGCCAAGGGTGAGACGCACCGCGATCCCGAAACTCTTAATGCTCTTCATTCGCACTCTCCATCGTGTGGGCGAGGTTTGTTGAAACGTGTCTGGCCGCCAGGGTCGCGCGTGATATCTCGTTCAAATGCGAGGCCCTCGATCTGTCCCCGAATGCGCCGAAAGGCGCCTTTGCGCGCCGGAACGATGCCATTTGCATGCCCTTGCGCGTTTACCCTGTGAGTGCGCGGAGCCATCGCGCCCAAGATGCGAGGCGGTGCGTCAAAGTAACAACGTCGATATTATGCGAGATTTCGGGGGCCCGGTGCGCCATCATGGCATAGGTGACGATCCTGAGACCGTCGCTCCGACATCAAAAAATTTAGGCGAATATATTTTAGAGAGTGTAAACGGAGCCGACAGGGCGTCATTCTGCTGCGCTTTTCGTATATTTTCGCGGAAATTTGCGCATCCGCTGGGCATATGCCCGCTTCAGGAGAGTATGATAAGTTGTCTGGCAGAGCTTACACAGATCTTATGTTGTGGGATTAGACCGTTGCGCTTTTCTTGCGCCCGATTCGAACAATGATCTCGGGGAATGACCAACAATAATTACGAGTCTTTCCGGATGTATTAGGACAGCGAGTCGATGCCTACCAACGGAGTTCGCCGGTTGTTAAGCCCAACTCTTTGAGAATTGTTAGAAGTTCTCATCGCCTATGCGGCGTGGAAAGAAATGGGGCAGAGGTGGCACGCCGGGCTTCTTCCGAGTCAAAGCATGACGAGAACCTGGCAGGAACTGCTCGATAGCGCCATGCACCTGGACCGGGAATGCCGCACCCGGACTGGGTCGGTTCCAGCCTGACCCATGCCGCCCTGTTATCGGTCGACATCGACCATTTCAAAAGCATCAACGACATCTTTTCATTCCATCGGCGATATCGTTCTGCGCCACGGTGCCGGCTTGCTGGGCGATGCCGGGAGGGAAGGTAGCCTGGCAATCCGCATGGGCGGCGAGGAATTCCTGCTTCTGCCTCAGCCGCGTAGCAGTGGCAGGAGCTGATTGCCCTGCCGCCTGATCTCGGAGAGATAGGGCGTGTCGGACAGCACGAAGTGGGTGATGCCGAGATCCTGGTATTTGCGCAGCGAGCGGGCGACATCCGCCGCCGAGCCGACCAGCCAGGTGGTGCCGGCACCGCCGCCGCCGAACTTGCCCGGCGCCGTATAGAGGTTGTCGTCGAGCACGTCGCCGCGCTCATGCAGCTCGAGAAGCCGCTGCTGGCCGACGGCGAGCACACGTTGGTGATCGTGCCAGCCGGTACCTTTGTTTCTCGCCATCTCGGCGACCTTCGCCTCGGCATCGGCCCAGGCCTGTTCCGTGGTGTCGCGGACCAGCGTAGTGATCCGCAGGCCGAATTCCAGCGGCGGGAGGTCGCGGTCCAGCTCCCGGCTCAGCGCCTTCAGCCGGTCGATCCGCTCGCGGACACCATCCAACGGCTCACCCCAGAAAAGCTGGACATCGGCCTCGGCCGCGGCCACCCGCTCGGCCGCCTCCGAGGCGCCGCCGAAATAGAATTTGGGGTGCCGACGGTCGCCACGAACCTCTATACGTGGCGCGACGGTGGATTCGGCGACCCGGAAGTGCTCGCCCGCCGAGGTGACGTTTTCTTCCGTCCACAATCGGCGGACCAGACGCATGAACTCCCTGGTCCTGCTATAACGATGCGCCTGATCGCCCTCGCTGTCGCCGTAGGCGGCTAAGTTGTCCTTGCCCGACACAATGTTGATCCGCACCCGGCCGCCTGTGAGGTGGTCCAGTGTCGCCGCCGCGGATGCGAAATTCGCCGGTCGCCAATAGCCAGGGCGGATCGCGATGAGCGGTTCGAAGGTGGTGGTCCGTGCGGCGAGGGAGGCCGCGACGGTGAACGTGTCGGGGCGGCCCCAACCGGTGCCAATGAGCGCCCCCTTCCAGCCATGCTCTTCGAGCGCCCGCGCATGGCTGGTCAGCGTATCCAGGCTGTTGTGGTTCTCGACGGCGGAATCGCCGCGATGACCGGGTCTGACGTCGTTGGGAATATACCAGAGAAATTCGGAATGATTGCTCATGCGATGCTGCAGTTCTGTCGGTGATCGGAACAGGGAAACCGGGAAGCCCCCGGGAGATCATACGGCGGCCTGCGCCTTTTGCTGCTGCACCTGAAGTGCGAAGCCGTTCGGCGGGCGCTGGAGGCCGAGGTTCTCCCGCAGCGTCGTGCCTTCATATTCGTGCCGGAACAGGCCGCGCTTGCGCAGGATGGGGACGACCTGATCGACGAAATCGGTCAGCGCCGTGGGCAGCACCGGCGGCATGATGTTGAAGGCGTCGGCGGCTCCGTTCTCGAACCATGTCTGCATCGCATCGGCGATCTGCTCGGGTGTTCCGACAACCGTCCGGTGGCCGCGAGCGGTGGCGACCGCCAGATAGAACTGGCGCAGTGTCAGATTGTTGCGCGACACCAGGTCGGAAACCAGCTTGAGGCGGCTTTTGTTGAGTTCGGTATTATCGGGCAGGGGCGGGGCGGGGGCGTCAAGCGAGTAGCCGGAAAGATCGACGCCCCTGTAGTGGCGGGCGAGGATATTCCAGGCAATGGAGGGATGAACCAGGGATTGGATATAGTCGTAATTCGCCTGGGCTTCGGCTTCCGTGCCGCCGAGAACGGGGAATATCCCGGGACTGATCAGCAGTTCGTCCGGCCGGCGGCCGTAGCGGGCGAGCCGGCCTTTGACGTCGGAGTAGAATTCCTGCGCATCCTCGAGAGTCTGGTTGGCGGTAAAGATCATCTCGGCCGTGCGGGCGGCAAGCTCGCGTCCCGGTTCGGATGCGCCGGCCTGCACGATGACAGGATAGCCCTGAACCGGACGGCCGACGTTGAGCGGACCGGCCACCGAGAAGAACTTGCCCTTGTGATCGACGAGATGCACCTTGTCGGGATCGAGATAGACGCCGCTTTCCTTATCGCGGATGAAGGCGTCGTCTTCATAGGAATCCCACAGGCCCTTCACCAGGTCGACGAATTCCTCGGCCCGCTCATAACGATCGGCATGGGCGGGATGGCCGGCGATCGAAAAATTCTTCGAAACATCCGCGCCCGTCGTGACGACGTTCCAGGCCGCACGGCCCTTGGAGATATAGTCCAGCGACGCAAACCTGCGGGCGAGAAGATAGGGATCCTCATAGGTCGTCGATGCGGTGGCGACGAAGCCGATATGCTTGGTGACCTGCGAGAGGGCGGCCCAGAGGGTCAGGGGCTCGAAATGCGCGCCCTGGGCGGTGCGGCGAAGCGCTTCCGGGTCCTTGGTGCGGTCCCATCCCGCAGGACTATCGGCGACGAAGACGAGATCGAATTTGCCGCGCTCGGCGGTTTGGGCGAGCTCCCGGTAGTGATCGATATTGAGGCCGGCATCGGCCTGCGCCTCCGGATGGCGCCAGGCGGCGATATGATGGCCCGTCGCCATGATGAACGCGCCAAGCCGCATTTGCCGTTTCGATGTGCTCATTGGCTTATCTCCAGATCAAATTGAGCTGCTGCCCGTTTCAGGCAGCCTTGCGGCCCGGGAGGTCGACCCCGAGCCGGCTGAGGAGGTGGGCGCGGAATTGTGCAAAGCGCGGATCGCCATGATCGCGCGGCGTCGGCAGATCGATCTTGAGATCCTCGATGAGACGGCCTTCGTCGAGGACCAGTATCCGGTCGGCCAGCGAAATCGCCTCGTCGACATCGTGGGTGACGAGCAGCACCGCAGGACGGTGCCTTGCACACAATTCCCGCAGCAGATCGTGCATCTTCAGCCGGGTCAGCGCGTCGAGCGCGCCGAACGGCTCATCGGCGAGAAGCAGGGCCGGCTCCCGCACCAGCGAACGGGCAAGGGCGACCCTCTGCTGCTCGCCGCCCGAAAGCTGGTTCGGCCACGCCGTTTCCCGCCCTTCAAGTCCCACTTCCGCCAAAGCCTTCCTTCCCTCCTCCTGACCGGAGGCGCCGGCCAGGCCGAGCGTGACGTTCTGGATGACGGAACGCCACGGCAGCAGGCGGGCGTCCTGGAAAACCACCGAAAGGCTTTCCGGCGTCTCGAGGGTGCCGGTGCCCTCGACATCGTGATCGAGACCGGCAAGAGCCCTCAAAAACGTGCTTTTGCCGGAGCCGCTTCGGCCGAGCAGGGCGACGAATTCGCCTTCCTCGATGTCGAGATCGACGCCGTCAAGGATGGTCTTTTTCGGAAACCGGCGTACGAGGTTCCGCACGTGGACGGCCTTGGTCGCGGGCTTCAGTTTGCCAGGGTGCGGCGCCATGAGAGGACCCTCCGTTCGAGCAAACGGACGAGGCCGTCCGAAACGAGACCCAGCAGCACATAGACCACCAGGCCGACGAGAATGACGTCGGTCTGCCCGTAATTGCGGGCAAGATCGATCATGTAGCCGAGCCCGCTGGTGGCGTTGATCTGCTCGACCACGACGAGAGAGACCCAGCAGAGGGTCACGGCAAACCGCAGACCCAGGAGGAAGCCCGGCAAGGCGCCCGGCAGCACCACCTGAAGGATGAAGTCCTTCTGGCTCATGCGCAGCGTCTCGGCCAGTTCGACATAACGGCTGTCGATGCTGCGGAGCGCATTATGGGTGTGGATGTAAATCGGCACGATGACGGCAAGCACGATGGTGGTGACCTTCATGCCCTCGCCGATGCCGAACCACAGGATCAGCAAGGGGATCAAGGCCAGCGTCGGGATCGCGCGTTTGATCTGGACCGGACCATCGATCAGGGCTTCGCCGATCCGGGACAGGCCGGCGACAACCGCCAGGAGCGTACCGATCAGCAATCCGATGCTCAGGCCGAGCAGGGCGCGGGTCGCCGACGTCACGAAATTGTCCTGCAGGCGGCCCTGCTCTATCAGCCTTACGAAAGCCTCGATGACCGTCCACGGCGCCGACAGGATGCGCGGGTCGATCCATCCGAGCGCCGAGCCGACAACCCAGGTCAGGACAAGCAATGCCGGCCCGATCTGCAACCCGAAAGGGATCGCGGGTCCGGGACCCAGCCTACGACGGGTGCGAGGGCCGGCGGAGCCAGTCGAGCCGGCCGGCCTTGCCGTTCGTGAACCTCGATGCGCAACTCTCCCGCCTGATGTCAGGGATAGTTTCGCCTCATCTGCATCCCAAGTGGTTGCCATGCTTCAGGTCTCCTCTCCGAAGGGATGTCGAACGTTACTGGCTCTTGGCGAGAGCCGCGGCACCGAGCTTTTCGAAACGGTTGTCGAAAATCGTTTCCACATCGAAAGATTGGTAGCCGAGCTCGTCCGCCAGCAGGTTGATGGTTTCCTGGTGGCGCTTCTTCACTTCGCTCCAATCGGCGGGAACGATCTGTTCGCCGGTCAGCTTGACGAGAAATTCCCCATCCTCCTGGCTGAGGCCCTGCTGACCGACATAATATTCCTTGATCCAGAGGTCCGGGTTCCGGTTCACCCATTCGGTGGCGCGTGCCCACAGGCCAACATATTCGGCGAGAGCTGCCGCCTTGGCTGGATCATCGAGAACCCATTGCGGCGCATAAAGATGGCTCGGATCGTCCCGCAGGCCATGCTCCACGAGGGTCGCTCCGTCCGATCCATATTGGCTAATGTAGCGCCTGATATAGACACCGCCGAGCGGCGCGATATCGACTTGCTTGCTCGCCAATGCCTTCGGATAGACGTCGCCGGTGCTCGGCAGTTCCACCAGGGTGACGTCGCTGCTCTTCAGACCTGCCGCATGCAGCGCCCGAAGGACGAGCGTGCCCTGGGCCTGGCCCGGGCTGAAGGCGATGCGTTTGCCGCGGAAATCGGCCAGCGTCTTGACGGCTGCGCCGGGTGCGATACCGAAGCGGTAGATGGGATTGGCGATCGGGTCACGGCGTTCGCGATAGGCGATATTGCGGACGGGCAGGTTGTTCCAGTTGGCGAAGATCGAGGGGATCTCGGCCACCGATCCGACATCGAGCGCATGGGCGCGGAAAGCTTCCGACGTCTGCGGCCCGCCGCTGATATTGGCCCATTTCACTTCAAAACCGAGCTCTTTGTCGAGGCCGGACACTTCGAGGGCTTTCTGGGTGACCGGATCGCCGATCGTCAGCGCCGTGCCTGGCGGCACTTTGGCAAGCAGGGGGGCATCTGCCTGGGCCGCCGCCGGACCATGAACGGCACTGAGACCAAGCAGACTGAACAACGCAATTTTGAATGTCTTTGCCAATGTCATCGTCGATCTTCCCGTTTCGAATTGTTGTTTGCAGGAACGATGCACGGTAAAATGGCGGATAATCTACTAAATCGGTAGACTATTTAGTTTAATAAAAGCGTCGCTGGTGGAAAATTGTCCCCAAAAGTCGAGCATCCGGAACGATCGCATCCGGCACCTTCGCAGGATGATCGGGGTGAGCAGGCGTAAAAAAAGCGCCTGGGACATCGTCCGCGGGCGCTTAATAGGTCTCTTCTGTTGATAAGAGCAGGCGGCGGCCGGAGTAACCGACCTTCGCCCGAACCGGCGTCGACGTCAAACTCGCCTGATGTCAGGCCGGTGCGTATTCGTTGGCCGAGAATACGTGGTGATGCACCTTGCCGGTGAAGAGTTGCAGGAGTTCGCCGGTGACTTCGCGGCTCTCGGACCGCACACCGGAAAGAAGTGCCGCCTTCACCGCATCCATATTGGGATAACGAATGGCGAGCGCCATGGCATAGATCGGGGCGCCTTCGTCTCGTTCCATTCCGTCCAGTACCCGGATTTCCTCGGCGCCCGGAAACTTCGTCCAGAGAGGGACGAGCCGCTGCCGCACGAATGCGCGGAATTCCGCTTCTCTGCCGGGATGGATTTCGCCTTCAAACAAAGCATAACGAATGATCATAGGGTCTCTTTTCCAAAACTCGCCGGAGCTGGATCGATGGTGGTGTGTTGTCGGAATATCAGGGCGTATCGGTCGATACGCCCTGACTGAAAGGCTTATTTGCCCCAGATTTTCTTGTATTGATCGCGGTAACCGTTGTCGGGATCGAAGCTGTTCTTCGGTCCGCCGTCAAACTCGACGTTTGCGCTCGTTACCACATGCAGCGGCGAGACGTAGCCCGACCAGGGAGCGCCGGCAAAGGCGCGGTTCAATTCGTCGACGAGTTGCCAGCCCTGAAGGTTGAGCGGCTCGGCGACCGTGACGGCCTGGAACTGCTTGGCGCGGATCCGCTGATAGGCGCTCTCCGAACCGTCGCCGGCGGCGACGTTCACCGGTTTTCCGTCGCCTGCAATACCGGCCGAGGCGAGCGAAGGTCCCATGAAGTCGTAGTAGAGGTCGTTGATCGCCAGGGAATGCGTCCACTTCGCGCCATATTTCTGCAGAAGCGAGGTGGTGAGCTGCGGCATGCGCTGAGAGGTTTCGGCAATCGGCGTGTCGACATATTCGAGCACCGTGCCGCCGAGATCCTCGATCTCCTTCTTCATGCGATCGGCCTTGGCGATCGCGATCGCATAGGTGGAGTCGGTGAAGATGATGACGCCGGGCTTGCCGCCGGCATCGGCAAAGGCCCAATCCGCCGCGGACTTCGATACTTCCATCGCATCGGTGGTGACGTTTGCGAAGACACCGACTTCGGGAACCGGACCGACAGCCGACGCCGCATGCCAGGAAACCATCGGAATGCCGGCAGCCTTGGCCGCTTCCATCGCCGGCTTCTGCTCGACCGCGTCAAAGCCGTTGATGATGATGCCATCCGGCTTCAGCGCCATGGCCTGGCCGAAGGCGGCGGTCCGCCCGCCGATCGAACCGGCGCCGTCGAGCGCCTTCACCGTCCAGCCCAGCGCGCCTGCCGCTTCCTGAACGCCATTGACCACGCCGAGGATGCCGCCGTTCTTCATATCGGCGGCAAGAATGACGATGTTCTTTCCGGTCGCGCCCTTGGGGCCGCTCGTCGGGCCATCCCAGGCGCTCACCTTGGAAGCATACTTGTCGACCACGGCCTTGGCGTCGGCCATGGAATCGGCCAATGCCGGGATGCTCAGCATAACGGCGACGGTTGCGACCGTTGCCTGCAATAACATTCTGCGCTTCATGTTCACTCCTCCATTTTGTTTGTTGTGAAATGCCGGGATGAGCCGGCATCCTCATTTGGATGCGGGTGTGATCCTCCTCACAGCTCCGCGTTTGCGCTGGGCGTAACCTGCTATGCCGATGGCAATCAGCAGGGTGACGCCGTTGAACAGCGGTTCGACGAAGAACGATCCGCCGAATTGCTGAATTCCGGAAATTCCGACCGCCAGGATGATGACGCCGATCAAGGTGCCCCAGACGTTCACCCGTCCGGGCTTGATCGTCGTCGATCCGAGAAATGCGCCGACAAGCGCCGGCAGCAGATATTCGAGGCCGACACTTGCCTGGCCGATCCGCAGCTTCGAGGCGAGAAGGACCCCGGTCAGGGCCGCGAGCAGCCCCGAGGTGACGAAGGCGCCGATCACGAATTTGCGGACCGGAATGCCATTGAGGGCGGCGGCCTTCGGATTGGCGCCGATGGCGTAGAGATACCGGCCGATCGGCAGGTATTCGAGCACGATCCACATGCAGATGGCGATCAGCAGCACGTAGAAGCCGGTGATCGGCAGGCCGAACAGCATGGTGCCGTTCAGCGCATAGAAACCTTCCGGCAGGACGCCGACCACCTGCCGCCCACCGGTGTGCCAGAGGGCAAGCGCGTAAAGAACCGTTCCTGTGCCGAGCGTCGCGATGAAGCTGTCGATCTTCGCGACTTCGACCAGCAGGCCGTTTATGAAGCCGGTGAAGACGCCGAGTGCGAGAACGATGAGGACAGCGACCGGCCAGGGCAGGCCGTAGGCCGTCTGCAGGCTGATGGCGAGAATGTGCCAGAGCACGATGCCATAGCCGACGGTGAGATCGATGCGGCCCGACGCCATCGGGATCATCGCGGCGAGCGACAGAAGCGCAATGATTGCCTTGTCGGAGACGATCGAGCGGATATTCAACACGGTCGGGAACGTATCGGGCAGCAGGATCGAGAAGATCACGATCAGGCCGACGGTCAGGATCACCAGCCCGTAAACCGGGATCAGGCGTCCGATCTTCTGGCCTGTGGACAGGCCGGCCATTTCGCTCTTGGTCGGCTCCAGCGCCGTGGATTCAATGGATTGCATGGCTGTTCTCCCGATGGCTCAAGCGGCTTCCGATGCGGATGCGGCTGTGATGACCGCCTCCGTCGTCAGGGCGCTTCCAATCAGTTCACTGACGATTTTGCCGCGCGAGAAGACCAGCGCGCGGTGGCAGATATGGGCGATTTCCTCGAAATCCGTCGACACCACGACAACCGCGAGACCGGCCTCGAGTGCCTGCGTGATCAGACGGTAGATCTCCGCACGCGCGCCGATGTCGACGCCGGCGGTCGGATCTTCGGCAATCAGCAGCTTGCGGCCGGTCGCCAGCCAGCGGCCGACGACCACCTTCTGCTGGTTGCCGCCCGACAGGGCCTCCACCGGCAGATCCGGGTCGTTCGGCCGCAGGCCGACGGAATGGCCGATCTTATGGGCAAGATCGGCTTCGCCGCGCGGCGACAGGAAGGACAAAAGCCCACGTCCGACGGCGCCCGGATTGAGATAGGTATTTTCCCGAATGGAAAGCGACAGCGCCACGGATTCCTCCGTCCGGTCACGGGCAATCAAGCCGATGCCCGACGCCATGGCCCGCAGCGGGCTCGAAAGGTCCGGGGCCTCGCCATGCAGCAGAACCGAGCCGTTGAAGGGCTCGCAGCCGAACAGCGCGCGGCCGATCCGTTCCTGACCGGCGCCACGCAATCCAGCCAGGCCCAGAAGCTCGCCCTCGCGAATTTCGAAGGATATCGGGCTCGTGCCGGCGCAAACGAGATCGCGAACCTCGACGATTGCCTTGCCGGGCCTGATCTCCGTCTTGGAAAAGAGGCTGTCGCCGCTGCGGCCGATGATCATCGTCACCAGCTCGTCGGGTGTCGTCTCGCTGACGGGCTTCTGTCCCACCATGCAGCCGTCGCGCAGAACGGCGACCCGATCGGCGATGCGGAAAATCTCGTCGAGCCTGTGGGAGACGTAGATCATGCCGACGCCACGGTCCTTCAGCGGGCGGATCGCATTGAACAGCCGATCGACTTCATCGGCGGGAAGGCTCGCCGTCGGCTCGTCGAGCACCAGAACGTCGGCTTCGACGGCAAGCGCACGGGCAATGGCGACAAGCGATTTTTCGGTGCGCGACAGCGCCGAGACCCGCGTGGTGGGATCAAAATCGCAGCCGACCAGTTTCAAGGCTTCCTTGGCACGCGCCTGCGTCCTGTTCCAATCGATCAGGCCGCGACGCATCGAGAAGCCCTGCGACAGGCCCATGTTCTCGCCGACCGTCATCCACTCGATCAGACCGAGATCCTGGTGGATGAAGGCAACCGGCTGCCGCTCGTTCGGCTTCGGAGGGCGGTGATGATAGCTCTGGCCGCGAAACAGGATGTCGCCGCTATCAGGCTTGTAGATGCCCGCAAGTGTCTTGATGAGCGTCGATTTGCCGGCGCCGTTTTCTCCCAGCAGCGCGAGGATTTCGCCCTCGCGCAGGTCGATCGAGACGTCCCGCAGCGCCTGCGTGCCGCCGAAGCTCTTGGTGATCGACTGGAACTCCAGCAGTCTCTTGGCTTCCACTGTGGCTCCTCCCAAAGCTGCAGTTGTCATTGACTGTATGTTATCGATAACATTTACGGATGGTCAAGCGGAAAGATGACGATCGCGAATTTCTCGAGGAATTGACGTCAGCCGGCCTGAAATCCGTCGAGAAGCCGCATCATCTCGGCCGAGTCCTTCGGCCCGAGGCCGGCAGAGCAGAGCAGGCGGTGGATCTCGACCACCGCGCCGGTCATCGGCAATGGCGTCTTCGTCTTCAGCGCAAAGGCCTGAAGCGAATCCAAGTCCTTCAACATATTGTCTATCCTGCCTGTCGGCGAGAAATCCCGGGCGGCGAATTTCGCCATGAATTCCTGCAATATGCGACTATCCGCCCTGCCGCCGGCAAGGGCTGCCGGAATGGCAGCCGGATCGACGCCGCCGGCTTCAGCGAGCTTGACCGCCTCGGCGACGGCCTGGAACAGAACGGCGCAAAACAGCTGATTGATCAGCTTCGTGGTCTGCCCGGCGCCCGATGCGCCCATCAGCGTGTAATTGGCGGCAAGATGCCGCATCACCACGCGCGCCCGCTCGAAATCCTCGGGGCTGCCGCCGGCCATGATCGTCAGGCGTCCGCTCAGCGCACCCGGCACGCCGCCGGACAATGGGCAATCCACCCATGCCATGCCGGTTTCCCGGCGCAACCGCGTCGCCATGTCGGCCGTTTCGGCCGGGTCGATCGAGGACATGTCGATCAGCACCTTGTCGGCATTGGCAGCCGCCGAAACACCTTTTTCGCCGAAGACGACGGCCCGGACGATATTTGCGTGATTGAGGCTGAGCACACAAAACGCCGACCGTGAGACCGCATCCTTCACGGAGCCTGCCGCATAGGCACCCTTGGCCTGCAAAGCCGCGACTTTTTCGGCGTCCAGGTCGAAGACCGAGACCTTGTGCCCGGTTTCGATCAATCGGCTGACGATTGCCGTTCCCATGATGCCGGCGCCGATGACGGCGACATCTGCCCTGTGATCATCCTGCATGCTAATCTCCTCCCTTGACGGCCATGCCGCTCAATCCCTTGCAAGCCAGTGCTACAATATCATCCAAGGCATTATCGATCGCCACCGTCACCACACCAGGCTCACCGGCCGGCGGCTCCAGCGTCTGCAACTGGCTGTCGAGGAGAGACGCCGGCATGAAATGGCCCTGACGCGCCTGCATCCGCGACAGCAGCAGATCGCGGGACCCCTCCAGGAAAACAAAGGCCAGGCGCCCGCCCGCCGCCTGCCGCAACCTGTCCCGATAGCTTCTCTTCAACGCCGAGCAGGAAATCACCAATCCTTGCGATGCGTCCAGCGCGGTGCTGATTTCCGCGCCGATCCGGTCGAGCCAGGGCAGGCGGTCGTCGTCGGTCAGCGGTATGCCCTGCGCCATCTTCTCGACGTTTTGAGGCGGGTGGAGCTGGTCGCCCTCTAGAAACGCCATGCCGTTTTGGGCAGCAATGCGTTCTCCGACCGAGGATTTGCCGCAGCCGCTGACGCCCATGACGACAACGGCCAGAGGCGGTGCCATTTTCGCGCGCTTCATCGTCCCGTCTCTATCAGAGGCAGGTCGTGATGCCGCCGTCGACATAAAGCGTGTGCCCGTTGATGAAGGACGAGCCGCGGCCCGAGAGGAAGACGGCAGCGCCGACCAGTTCCTCGACATTGCCCCATCGTCCGGCCGGCGTCCGCTTCTCGAGCCAGGAAGAGAATTCCGGATTGTCGACGAGCGCCTGGTTGAGCGGCGTCTTGAAATAGCCCGGCGCAATCGCGTTGATCTGCAGGCCGTACTTGGCCCAGTCGGCGCACATGCCGCGGGTCAGATTGCGCACCGCGCCCTTGGTCGCCGTGTAGGGAGCAATGCCGGGGCGCGCCAGTTCGCTTTGCACGGAGGCAATGTTGATGATCTTGCCCTGGCCGCGGGCGATCATGGGTTTGGCCGCCGCCTGGCCGACGTAAAACACGCTCGAAATATTGGTGGTCAGCAGCAGCTCCCATTTGTCCGCCGGGAAGTCTTCCAGCGGCGTGCGAAACTGCATGCCGGCATTGTTGATCAGGATGTCGAGCGGCCCGATATCGGCTTCGATCGCATCTATGCCTTCTTTGGCGGCGTCCTTGCTGGTGACGTCGAAGATCGCCGCATGGGCCGACAGGCCTTGATCCTTGAGGCTCGCGACCGCGCGTTTGACACTTTCGGGCGTGCGGCCGTTGATGATGACCTCGGCGCCATGCTGCGCCAGCCCTTCGGCCAGGGCATAACCGATCCCCTGGCTCGAGCCGGTGATCAGGGCAAGGCGTCCGGTAAGATCAAACAAGTTCTTCATCTCATAACTCCTCCGGTCTCGCCGCGGGCGACGGCTGACGCTGCCGCTGGCGGTGAAACTCACTTGACATCCCTTTTTCGAATTATATGTTATCGATAACATAATCAACTGTCAAAATGCGGGATGGAAACGGAATGCCTGAGGTAGAAATCTTGATGGCCGGAGCTTATCCGGAATGGGACATGGTGGATCTGGAGGCGAACTACCGCATCCATCGCCTGTGGGAAGCAACCGACCGGCAGGAACTGATTGCAAGAGTCGGCAAGGATATCCGCGCCATAGCAACGCGCGGCGAACTCGGCGCGTCCGCAGAGCTGATGGCGCAATTGCCGAAGCTGGAGATCGTCTCCTGTTATGGCGTCGGCACCGACGCTATCGACCTGTCCTATGCCCGCGCCAACGGCATTCGCGTCACCAACACGCCTGACGTGCTGACCGAAGATGTCGCCGATATCGCCATCGGACTGCTGCTTGCCACGGCAAGGCAGATCCCGCAGGCCGACGTGCTCGTCCGCTCCGGCCAGTGGGGCAGCGTCGCCATGCCGCTGGTGACGAGGGTCTCCGGCAAGAAAGTCGGGGTCGCCGGCATGGGGCGGATCGGCAAGGCGATCGCCAAGCGGGCCGCCGCTTTCGGTTGTGAGATCTCCTACTTCGCCCGCAACGAGCACAAGGATGTTGCCTATGCCTACCAGCCGGACTTGGTCGCACTTGCCGATTGGGCCGATTTTCTGATCGTCATCGTCCCCGGCGGGCAGGCGACCATGAAGATCATCAACGCCGATGTGCTCAAAGCGCTCGGTCCCAACGGCATGTTGATCAATGTTTCGCGCGGAACGACCGTCGACGAAGAGGCGCTGATCGCAGCCCTTCGGGATGGCACGATCAAGGCCGCCGGCCTTGATGTCTTCCTGAACGAACCGAGGATCGACGCGCGTTTCCTGACGCTCCAAAACGTGGTGTTGCAGCCCCATCATGGCTCGGGTACCGTCGAGACACGTAAGGCCATGGGCCAGTTGGTCAGAGACAATCTCGCCGCGCATTTTGCCGGCAACCCGCTTCCAACTCCCGTCGTGTGAGGGTCCCGATATGAAAGCCATCGTCATCCATGCCGCCAAGGATCTGAGGATCGAGGAGCGCGAGCCGGAGGTTGCGGGCGTCGGGCAGGTGGAGATTGCCATCGAAGCTGGCGGTATCTGCGGTTCCGACCTGCATTATTACAATCATGGCGGTTTCGGCACCGTTCGCCTGCGCGAACCGATGATCCTCGGCCATGAGATCGCCGGCACGGTCAAGGCGCTGGGCGCCGGCGTCGCCGACCTTGCCGTCGGAGACCGCGTTGCGGTTTCGCCGAGCCGGCCGTGCAACCATTGCCAATATTGCCTGAAGGGACAGCAGAACCACTGCCTCAACATGCGGTTTTACGGCAGTGCCATGCCGATGCCGCATATTCAGGGCGGCTTTCGCCAGCGGCTGGTGGCGGAACGTTGGCAATGCCACAAGGTCGCCGATGGCATTTCCATCCACGAGGCCGCCTTTGCCGAACCCTTTGCCGTGACGCTGCATGCGGCAAACCGCGCCGGATCGCTGCTGGGCAAACGGGTGCTCGTCACCGGGTGCGGCCCCATCGGCATGCTAGCGATCGTTGCAGCCCGCGTTCTCGGCGCCCGCGAGATCGTCGCGACCGACGTGACCGACAGCGTTCTGGCGATTGCGCGCACCAGCGGCGCCGACAGAACGATCAACGTTGCCACGCATGCCGCCGACCTCGCCGCTTATAGCGCCGACAAGGGATATTTCGACGTCATGTTCGAGGCGTCAGGCAATGAACGGGCGGTGCGCGCGGGCCTGGAGACGCTCAGGCCCCGCGCCGTTCTCGTTCAGCTCGGCCTTGGCGGCGATGTCTCGATTCCGCAGAACATGATCGTTGCGAAAGAGATCGAGATGCGCGGGACATTCCGTTTTCACGAGGAATTTGCGCTCGCCGTCGAACTGATCAACGCGCGTCGCGTCGATCTGAAGCCGCTGCTGACAGGTGTCTTCGGAATCGACGAGGCCGTCGCCGCTTTCGAATTGGCCGGCGATCGCAGCAAGTCGATGAAAGTCCAGATCGCCTTCTGAACCTGCTGGATCATTCCTTAAATCGGAATCGATTCAGAAATAGATGTTCAAAAATTCAAACTGTTGCGACGCCGCGCATCTGAAAGAGGCGCGGCGTTGTGGTGCTCAAGCTGTCGGCGTGCCGTTCCTGTCCGTGCTTTCGCGCAGGACAACCCTATAGCCGGTCAATGTGATCTCATCGCCGGTCGCCTCGCCACTTTGCAGGGCGTGCAGCAGGCGACCGGCCGCCTGGCGACCGATGCCATAACAGTCCACATTGATGGTGGTGATGCGCGGATGACAGATGGAGGAGATCTCATAATCGCCGAAACCGGCAACGGCGATGTCCCGAGGAACCTTCATTCCCCTGCGCGTGCATTCCATGATGGCGCCGAAGGCGGAGAGGTCGGAAACGCAGAGAACCACTTCCGTGTCCGGCCAGCGCTCCAGCAGGCTGACGATTGCCTGGCCACCCTGTTCCATGGTGATGGGCGGAACGCCGAAGGAAATCATCCGTCCCGGTCCGAGGCCGAGTTCTTCAACCGTCTTTTGGAAACCGCTGCGCCGCTGGCTGCCGCGCGTATCGCGCGCCGTCGTTCCGCCGATATAACCGAACTTCCGATATCCCTGGCCGGCAAGCGTCCGCACCAGCAAGGACATCGCCTCGCTGTTGGAGAAGCCGACGACCTGATTGATCGGATCTTCCGGAAGTTCCCACGTCTCGACAACGGGAATGCCGGCTTTTGCGAGCATCCGCCGTGCGCGCGCCGTGTGCGAACCACCGGTCAGGATGATGCCTTCCGGGCGGCGGCGCAGCATCGCTTCGATCAGCTCTTCTTCTTTCTCCGCCGAATAGTCGGTATAGCCGAGAAGAAGCTGAAGGCCGGTATTTTCCAGCGCATCGGTAATGCCGCGTGCGGTGTCGGAAAAATTCGAATTGTTGATCGACGGCACCAGGGCGGCGATGAAGCCGCTGCGCCGCGACGACAGGCTGCCGGCCGACAGATCGAGCACGTAGCCGAGCGCATCGACGGCTTCCATGATGCGCTTGCGGGTCTCCTCGGAAACACTCGCATCCTGGCGAAAGGCACGCGAAACGGTCATGGCGGAGACGCCGACATATTTGGCGACCTCCGCCATCGTCAGCTTTTGAGCCTCTCCCGGCTTGAGACGCTTGTCTTTCGGCACATCCTCGTTCTTCACTGGTCTCCGCTTTCACAAAGCTTCCGAGTTGGGCAATTCAACACAGGATAAAGTTATCGCTATCATCGCACAATCGATTTTATTGCAGTGATGCACCGTTCCGCAGTCGAAAAACCAGGATTCTCGGCGCATCGATACCTGTACGACAGCTTCAAAACACGACAATATGATATCGATAACAATTGATGAAACGGAGGAGCATCATGTTCGGGCAAATTGACGGTACGGGGTTCGAGGTTCTCGACCCGCGTTTCGAAAGCTGCTTCGTCGGCCACGCCCGCGTCGAGCGGCTTTGGACGGGTGGTCGCTGGCTGGAGGGACCGGCCTGGTTTGCCGCCGGGCGGTATCTGGTTTTCTCGGATATCCCCAACAACCGGATGATGCGCTACGACGATACCAGCGGGCATACGTCGGTCTTCCGCGCGCCCAGCAACAACTCGAACGGCAACACGGTCGACAATCAGGGCCGGCTCATCACCTGCGAGCACCTGACGCGCCGTGTCACCCGCACCGAATTCGACGGCAGGATTACCGTCCTGGCCGATCGGATTGCAGGCAAACGGCTGAATTCCCCGAACGACGTCGCCGTCAAATCCGATGGGACCGTCTGGTTCACCGACCCGAGCTACGGTATTCTTCACGACTACGAGGGCGACTACTGCGAGGAGGAAATCGGCGGATGCCACGTCTACCGGCATGACCCGGCAACAGGCACGACCGATCAGGTCACTTCCGATTTCGTCAAGCCGAACGGACTGGCTTTTTCCCCGGATGAGAGCGTGCTCTACGTCGCCGATACCGGGGCAACGCACCAGCCCGGCGGCCCGCGTCACATCCGGAAGCTCGCAGTCTCGAATGAGGGACGACTGAGCGATCTCGGCGTTTTCGCGGAATGTACCTCAGGCCTGTTCGATGGTTTTCGCGTGGACCGGAATGGCCGGATATGGACGAGCGCCGGCGATGGCGTCCACACCTATGACCCGGATGGAACGTTGATCGGCAAGATCCATATTCCCGAGGGCGTCTCCAACGTCACCTTCGGCGGAGAGAAATTGAACCGTCTCTTCATCACCGCAAGCACGTCCCTTTATGCTGTCTATCTCACTGCCAACGGGTCGAGACCGGGGTAATCACTAAGCCGAGGCCGCCCTTTTGGGACGGCCTCTCGTTTGGGACGGCATTTACGTCTTACCTCACCGCTGGCTGAGGCCGTCCGCCAGCCGGACCAGGCCGAGGAAATCCGACCTGTAGCCGAAGCTATCCGTTCCCCGCGATGCCGCGGCGAGATCGGCAATCGCCTGATAGGAATAGGAATCGAGGGCGGCGATGCGGCTCAGTTTCTGGCCGAAGGCGGCGACGGCCACGGAGAAACGGACATCCTGCGGCGCGGCATCGACGGCGGCGACCGCGTTGCTGTCATTGACAGGCGTGGTGATGAGCGTACTCTTGTCCTCGCCCGGCCTTTTGTAGCGCATCTTGACGAAGGCAAGCTCGTCTTCACGCGCGGCATCGGCGGTCTCGGCCGGCGCCTTGTCGCCATAACGCAGGTCGTCATTCATGACCGCGGGGCTTCCCTTGGGCGTAATTTCGTAAATCGCCGTGACGCTGTGGCCGGAGCCGATATCGCCGGCATCGACACGATCGTTGTTGAAATCTTCGCGATTCAGTGCCCGCGTCTCGTAGCCGATCAAGCGGTATTCGGCGATCCTTTCCGGGTTGAACTCGACCTGGAACTTGACGTCGCTGGCGATCGGAAACAGCGTCGATCCGGCCTCTTCGACCAGCGTCTTCTGTGCCTCCGCCAAGGTGTCGATATAGGCCGCACTGCCATTGCCGTTCTGGGCCAGCGTTTGCATCAGGGAATCGTTGAGATTGCCCCGCCCGAAGCCGAGAACGGTCAGGAAGATGCCGTCCTTGCGCTTCTCTTCGATGATGCGCTTCAAGTCCTCGTCGCTCGACGGGCCGACATTGAAATCGCCGTCCGTCGCCAGCATCACCCGGTTGACGCCGTCCTTGACGAAGGCCTGTTTGGCAAGGTCATAGGCGGCCTCGATACCTTCGGCGCCGCCGGTCGAGCCGCCGGGCTCCAGTCCGTCGATCGCCGACAGGATCTTCGATTTCTCCGCCACCCGCGTCGGCGCCAGCACGGTGCCGGCATTGCCGGCATAGGTGACGATCGAGACGGTGTCGTCGGCCTTCAGCCGGTTGACCAGAAGACGGAAAGCGCTCTTGAGAAGCGGCAGCTTGTCCGGCTCGTCCATCGAGCCCGAGACGTCGATCAGGAAGACCAGATTGGCACGCGGCGTGGTTGCCGGTGCGATGTCATAGCCCTTGATCGCCACATGCATCAATTCCGTGTCGCGGTTCCACGGGGTCGGCATGACAGTCACCGTCGCCTTGAACGGCTGGTCGGCATTGTCGGGACCCGGCCAGTCATAGGGGAAATAATTGATCATCTCCTCGACGCGAACCGATTGCGGATCGGGCATCGCCCCACCCGTCAACGACCGGCGGACGAAGGAATAGGAGGCGCTGTCGACATCGGCGGAGAAGGTCGAAACCGGATCCGTCGCGACACTCTTGATCGGATTTGCCGCGGCATTGGCAAACCGCTCGCGGCCGGGATCGCGCTGGATCTGGATAGGTCCGTCCGCCGGCGGCGCAGGCGAGGGGGCGACGGCCATCGGTTCGGCCAGTTGCTGTTGGGGGGCGATGCCGGGTGCGGCCGGCGCGGAGCGTTTGGCCGCCCCGAGGGCCGCGGCAGAACTCTCCGACTTGTTCGTAAGGGCGGCGATGTCGTCGGCATCGAATTCGGACGTCCGTCCCGCATCGGGCTTTGCGAGGATTTGAGACTCCTTGTCCTGCAGGCCTTGCGCGTCAGCGACTGATTGCTCAGTCAGGGGGCCGTTCTCGGCCGGTGCTTGCGGCGGAATCTCCGGCGTGACCGTGACGGGTTGGCCCGCAGTTGCGACCGGTTGTTTCGACGCCTCACCTCGCGACAGGTTGCCGGCGATCTCGGTCTGGTCGACGATCGGCGATCCGTTGCGGGTCAGCTCGATCGTGAGATAACCGGCGGCCGGAATGACGAGCAGCGTCGCAAGGGCTGAACCGGCGAGGAATTTCTTGTTCATGGCAGGACTCCATATCCAGTTGATGATGGAGCTTTGACGCCAGCCTTTCGCATTTCCTTGGGGCGCCTGCGCATTATTTTCGGCGGTGTCGAAGGCCTGCATCGCTGCGGCAAGCGCACGCGCGCGCGCCTCCGGATCGGGTGCCGGCGGTGTGAGGCGGGAGAGCTTTTCCAGTTCCTTGTCCACGGTCATACCTCTTCCTTGCCGAGCACGGTTTTCAGCCTCTTACGCGCCTCGTGAACCTGCCAGGACACGGTCGCCTCCGAGCAGCCCATGACATCGGCGGCAGCAGAATGGCTGAGGCCTTCGCCATAGACGAGCAGCACGGCGTCGCATTGCCTTTCCGGCAAGGCGCGCACGGCGGCCCATAATTCGCCCGATAGCTCGTCGTCATTTCCATCAGGCGCATCCGGCTGCGGTTCGGCGGCATAAGCGCGGAATGTCTGCTCCTCTCGGGCAAGCTTGCGTCTGTGGTCGCGGGCGGCGTTGAGCGTCAGCGTATAGAGCCAGGTTCTGAAGCGACTGGCGCCGCGAAAGCTGCCGATGGCCGCGCCGAGCTTGACGCAGACCTCCTGTGCGATGTCGTCGGCATCCGTGGAACTGCCCGACCAGCGCCACGCCGTCGCGTGGACGAAATCATAATGACGCGAGACCAGTTGCCCGAAGGCCTCCCGGTCGCCGCCCTGCGCTCGTTCTATGAGCTCCGCATCCAATTCCGCACCTACCCCAAACCGACCAGCAAGATGCTATTTCGAGATTGAGACGTTTCTCGGATGGCTTTCCTTGGGTCGGCGCTGAAAAAATTATCGCGAATTTTGAAAGTCGCGACATTCATGGGTCGCGGCCAGACAGATCGGCTCGGTCACAAAGGCGCATGATGAGGATAAAGTCGGCCAGGGACATGATCTGTCATGCCCCAAATCGCGAAAGGACCTCCATGTCCGCTCAACCGCCTGTCCCCACCGAAAAGGGCATCCTGCAGTTTCTGGCGATTTGCGATTCCTTCTATCCGCCGGACGCCGTTCAAGCATCGATCGAGCAGCAACGCCATTGGTATGATGCTCTTTGCGCGCGTTTCGACCGGCCGCTGCCCCCGGAGATGATCTTTGCCGACGGCATGCTGCAGCGCATACCGATCCGGCGCTACCGTCCGCGCAAAATCAGCACGCGCACCATTCTGCTCTATCTTCATGGCGGCGGCTTCGTCGTCGGTTCGCTCGAAAGCCATCATGCCATCTGCGCCGAGATCGCCGATTTCGCCGGAGCGGAACTCGTTTCCGTCGATTACCGGCTGGCGCCTGAGTATCGCTGGCCGGCACAGACGGATGACGGCTTTGCAGTGTTGAAGCATCTGCTGTCCGCCAACAGCAAGGTCGTGCTGATCGGGGACAGCGCCGGCGCCAATCTTGCCGCCGGTCTTGCATTGCGGGCGCGCGACGAGGGCCTGTCCGGTGTCGTCGGCCAGGTCCTGATCTACCCGGCGCTCGGTGGCGATCTTGCCGCAGGCTCCTATATCGAAATGGCCGCAGCCCCCGGCCTGACGACGGCGGATGTCGCCTATTACCGCGAGATCCTGCAGGCGCCGGCAGGCAATGAGATCGCCGAGCCGCTGCAGGCAGCTTCGCTTGCAGGGCTGCCGCCGGCCTTCATCACGGTCGCGCATTTCGATCCGCTTCGGGACGACGGCCGGCACTATGCCGCCCGGCTCACCGAAGAGGGCGTCGACGTCTGGTTCCGGGAGGAGCCGCAGATGGTGCATGCATGGCTGCGCGCCCGCCATATGAGCGAGGGCGCCCGCGACGGCTTCCGCGCCGTCTGCGAGGCCATAAGGCGTTTTGCGCAGACCTGACGATCACATCAGGTCGCGCGCGATCCGCTTTTCCGCAAAGACCTTTTCGAAGATCTGCACGTCGTCCTCGAATGCCGTGACGACGGCGCTGATGATCCATTCGGTTCCGGTGCAGGCAATCCGCGCAGTCGCGACCGTACGGGCAAACCAGCCGGGGCGGCGCATGTCGCAGGTCCAGGTCGACGTCCCGGTCATCGACTGGGGATTATCGGGTGAAATCGACCAGATCTCCTCCCGCAATTGCCGGGTCGAGAGACCTGTCTCAGGGTGTTCGGTGAGCCCGGTATCCTCGTCAATGTGATACTCCGTCCGGTTGGCCGAGAGATCGCGGACGACCTGCCGTTTCGTCGCGGCCGCCGCGTGCTCGATGTATTTCGGCAGCGGATCGGGATTGGCCGGTTCCTTGATGTCGATCCGCTGGTGCTCGCCGAGCATCGGCAGCCCCAGGCCGAGTGCCGCGATATCGACCTCGATGCCCTCGTCATCAGGCGGCGGCAGGATCATCGGCCAATAGGCGGTGGAAAGCGAAAGGCGGATGCGATGTCCCCTACGGAAGCGATAACCGCAGGCATCGAGCACGAGACGGATCGACACCCTTTCGCCTGGTGCCAGCGGCTTGGGATCGGCATTGCCGTCGCGGTGGGTGAGGTTGACGACGCCGAAGGCGACACGCGTTGCCGTGCCATCCGGATGGACGTCGATGAGCCGGGCGCAGAGATTGCCGCCCGCCGTCCGGGAACGCAGCGCAAGCGTCAGCACGGGCCGGCCGAGATAGTCATGATCGCCGGCAAGCGGCATCGTATCGAAGACCAGCGAGCCGGCATCGTCCGAACGCTGATCGATCGCCATTTCGGCGTCGGGTTTCAGCGTGAAATATTCGCCGGAGGCCGTCCCGGTATCGAGGGGAGAATGGAGATAGACGGGATGCTCGGGCGCATGCGGGATCGGCATGCCTTCCGTCAGCCTGCCGAATTGTTCGACGTAAAAACACTGCATCCGCGGCGGCGACCAGACGTCCTTGGCAACCCAGAAGCCGGGATCAGTGTCGCGTCGCGGGGCAGGGCGGATGGCATCGAGAATATAGGCGCGGGCCTGCGGCAAGGTGTCGATCCCGTTATCCTCGCCGCGCAGCCATTTGTTCCACCAGGCGATTGCTTCACCATGGAAATCTGTGCGCGGCTTCGGCCAGGCGAAATGCGGATATTTATGCACCCAGGGGCCGATCAGCGCCTTCGCTTTGCGGCCCAAACCTTCGACCGCCATCAGAGGCGTATTGCGGTAGCCGTCCGCCCAGCCGGCGATGACAAGTGCCGGGATCTCGACGCTCGAAAAATCCTCTGAGATCGAACCGTGACGCCAGAAATCGTCGCGCCGCTGGTGGGCCAGCCAAGCCTCCATGAAGAAGGGTTCGCCTGCCAGGCGTTCCAGCCACATCTCCTTCCAGCGCTCGCCGACAAGTGCCGGATCGGCCGGGCGCGACTGGTAGCCGAGCATCGTCGCCGCCCATGAGAGCTGGGCGGAGAGATGGCAGCCGTTCTTGTAGTGGATGTCGTCATTGTAGCGGTCGACGGTCGAGGCGATCGAGATAACGGCCTTGAGCGCCGGCGGACGCAATGCCGCAATCTGCAGGCTGTTGAAGCCGCCCCAGGAGATGCCCATCATGCCGACCGCGCCGTTCGACCATGGCTGCGCGGCAATCCAGGCAATCAGCTCGCAGGCATTGGCAAGCTCGCATTCTGTATATTCGCCGTCGATGACCCCGTCGGATTCGCCGGAACCGCGGATATCGACGCGCACGCCGGCAATACCGGCTGCAGCAAAGACCGGGTAGGTCGACTCGTCCCTGAGGCAGGTTCCGTCCCGCTTGCGGTAGGGTAGGAATTCGAAGACGGCGGGAACGGGATCTTCGTCCGCGCCGTCCGGCATCCAGATGCGCGCGGCAAGCCGCGTCCCATCCTTCAGCATGATCCATTCATTCTCGATGGTGGTAAAGCCGCGCGAGGTCATGCTCATTCCTTGATGCACATTGCATGCGGCGAGGGTTCCGCCCCTCGTCAAGTTCACCTAGTCAAGTCAGTTACCGGCGCTCTCCATGCGACGCGTGGCGAGCACCCGTTCCAGCCAGCCGATTTCCATTTCCGGTACGGATTTCAACAGCAGATCGGTGTAGTCGTCAAAGGGCGGCGACAGCGCCGTCGATTTCGGGCCGAATCGCACCAGCTTGCCGCGATGCATCACCGCCACGCTGTCGGCGATCGCCCGGACGATCGCGATATCGTGGGTGATGAAGACATAGGACAGCTGCTCTTCTTCCTGCAGCCGCAGGAGCAGCTTGAGGATACCCTCCGCCACCAGCGGATCGAGCGCCGAGGTCGGCTCGTCGCAGAGGATGAGTTCGGGCTTGGCGGCCAGCGCTCTGGCGATCGCCACACGCTGCTTCTGGCCGCCGGAGAGTTCGGCCGGGTAGCGATCGACGAAGCCCTTGCCCATTTCGATCTGGTCGAGCAATTCCTTGACCCGGGCGGTCTTCTCGGCACCTCTCAGACCATAGTAGAAGGTCAGCGGGCGGCCGATGATGTCGCGGACGGTCTGGCGCGGGTTCATCGCCGTATCGGCCATCTGGTAGATCAGCTGGATGCGCCTCAGATCGTCATTCGGCCGGCTCTTGAGGCCCGGCATCAGCGGTTTGCCATCAAAGACGATGCGCCCGCTGCTCGGCGGCAGCAGGCCGGCAATGACGCGCGCCAGGGTCGACTTGCCCGAGCCGGACTCGCCGACGACCGCGAGCGTCTGGCCCTTTGGCACGTGCAGCGAGACATCGTGCAGCACCTTGAAGCCGTTGGAATATTCGGCGCTGACATTTTCCACCTTAAGGAGTGCCGTGGACTGATCGGCGGCTTCCTCGCGATAGGCCTGTCTGACATTGACGAGGGCGCGGGTATAATCCTCCCGCGGCGCCTCGATGATCTGCTGGACGCTGCCGTATTCGACCTGCTTGCCATAGCGCAGAACCATGATGTCGTCCGAGATCTGGGCGACGACGGCGAGATCGTGGGTGATGTAGAGGGCAGCGGTGTGCGTTTCCTCGATCGCATGCTTGATCGCCGCCAGCACGTCGATCTGCGTGGTGACGTCGAGCGCCGTGGTCGGTTCGTCGAAGACGATGAGTTCGGGGTTGGAGCAGAGCGCCATTGCCGTCATCGCCCGCTGCAGCTGGCCGCCGGAGACCTGGTGGGGAAAGCGCTCGCCGAAGGTTTCGGGATTGGGCAGGCCGAGAACCCCGAACAGATAAAGCGCACGCTTGCGCGCCTCGTCCTTCGTCATCAAACCATGCTTGACAGAGGCTTCGATCACCTGATCGCCGAGCCGATGGGCGGGATTGAAGGCGGCGGCGGCCGATTGCGCCACATAGCAGACCCGTGCGCCGCGGATTTTTCGAATGCCGTTCTTGCCGAGCGTCAGGATATCGGCGCCGTCGAGCCGCACTTCACCGCCGGTGATTTCGGCTCCACCCCGGCCATAGGCGAGTGCGGAAAGGCCGATCGTCGACTTGCCGGCGCCCGATTCCCCGATGAGGCCGAGAACCTTGCCCTTTTGCAGATCGAAGGAAACGCCGTCGACGATCGTCACCCGCCTGGGCGGTTCGCCCGGCGGGTAGCTGGTTGCTTCGATCTTCAGATTACGAACGGAAAGAAGCTCAGGCATCGCCGCGCCCTCCCTTGAGGCTGGATGTGCGTTTCAGGAGCCAGTCGACGACGAGGTTGACACAGACGGCAAGCACGGCGATCGCCGTGCCCGGCACCAGCGCTGCCGATATGCCGAAAATGATGCCGTCCTTGTTGTCCTTGACCATGCCGCCCCAATCGGCCGCCGGCGGCTGAATGCCGAGGCCGAGGAAGGACAGCGTCGAGAGGAACAGGATCGAGAAGGCGAAGCGCAGCCCGAACTCGGCAAGCAGCGGCGACAGCGTGTTCGGCAGGATTTCGCGGAAGATGATCCAGAGCTTGCCTTCGCCGCGCAGCTTGGCCGCCTCGACGAATTCCATCACCGCGACATCGAGCGCCACAGCGCGGCCGAGACGGTAGACGCGGGTGGAATCGAGGATCGCCATGACAAGGATCAGCACGACGATATTTTGCGGCAGGACCGCCAGAACGACCAGCGCGAAGATCAGCGTCGGGATCGACATCATCAGATCGTTGAAGCGGGAAAACACCGTGTCGATGATGCCGCGCGAGACGGCAGCGGTGAAGCTCAGGATAATGCCGAGCGAGAAGGAGATGACGGTGGCGGCGGACGAGACCAGCAGCGTCGTGCGCGCGCCGTAGATCAGGCGCGAGAGGATATCGCGGCCGAGATTGTCGAGGCCGAAGATATATTGATTATCCGGCAGCTGCCAGACGTCGCCGACGACCTGCGTCTCGCCATAGGGGGCGAGCCAGGGTGCAAAGATAGCGAAGATGAAGGCGATGGCGATACCGCCCATGCCGATCCAGGCGGTGATGGGGATGTCTCTCAATCTCATCGCGGATGCCTCAGCCGGGGATTGGCGATAATCGCAAGGATATCGGCCGTCATGTTGAGGAAGATGTAGACGGCCGCGAAGATCAGGCCGCAGGCCTGCACGACGGGCATATCGCGCACGGTGACCGCATCGACCATATATTGCCCCATGCCGGGATAGACGAAGACCACTTCGACAACGACAACGCCGACCACGAGATAGGCAAGGTTCAGCGCGATGACATTGATGATCGGGGCGAGCGCATTGGGAGCGGCATGCTTGACGATCGCGCGGAAGGCGCTGAGGCCCTTCAGCTCTGCCGTCTCCATATAGGCCGACGACATGACGGAGAGAATCGCCGCCCGCGTCATGCGCATCATGTGCGCAAGCACGACGAGCACGAGCGTCGCCGTCGGCAGCGCGATCGCCTTCAACCGCTCGCCGAAACCCATGCTGTCATAGACCGTCGCCGGGAAAGTCGCCATGCCAAGGTTCACCGCAAAGAAGAGGATCAGCAGGTAGCCGATGAAGAATTCCGGCAGCGAGATCGCCGCAAGCGAGACCACGTTGATGATCTTATCCGGTAGCCGATTGCGGAAATGCACCGACAGCATGCCAAGGCCGACGGCGAGCGGCACGGAGATCACGGCTGCGAAACCCGCCAGGAAAAGCGAATTGCCAAGGCGTTTGCCGATCTGCTCGCTCACCGAATTCTTGCTGGCCCAGGAGGTGCCGAAGTCCCCCTGGACTGCATTGCCGAGCCACTCGACGTAGCGCGTCGTGACCGGACGGTTCAGCCCGAGATCCTGACGAATATTGGCAACCGCCTGCGGCGTCGCCGACTGGCCGAGATAGGTGGTGGCAAAATCGCCGGGCAGGGCTTCCAGGCCGCCGAAGATCAGGATGGAAACGGCAAAAAGCAGGACGAGACTGAGCACGAAGCGCTCGAGGATGAGGGCCAGCAGCGGAAAACGCTGCCGCAACCCGAGGCCGGGCAAGATGCTGGGGGCAGGATTGGTCATGGCGAGGACCTCGCGCTAAAACGGCGGGAGGACCGCGGGTTTCATCCCACGGTCCCGGCTTCGTTGGAGATCGGAGGGGGCAAACGCCCCTTTATCCTCAGGCGTCCAGCCAGACGCGGGTTGCGACGTAGCCGTTCGACATGTCGTTGCCGATGTCGTGGACATAACCCTTCACCTGCTTGGTGGAGGCGTTCACGAAATCGTTGAACATCGGCAGGATCACCCCGCCCTCGTCGCGCACCATCATCGCCATGGTGCGGTACATGTCCTTGCGCTTGGCTTCGTCCAATTCGGAGCGGGCCTGCAGCAGCAGCTTGTCGAAGTCAGGACGCTTGAACTTGGTGTCGTTCCAATCCGCCGTCGAGAGATAGGCGGTGGAATACATCTGGTCCTGCGTCGGACGGCCACCCCAATAGGAGGTCGAGAAGGGCTGAACGTTCCAGACGTTGGTCCAGTAGCCGTCGCCCGGCTCGCGCTTGACCTCGATCTCGATGCCGGCCTTCTTGCAGCTTTCCTGATAGAGGACGGCCGCATCGACGGCGCCGGGGAAGGCGACTTCGGAGGTGCGCAGGAGGACCGAGCCGCTATGGCCGGACTTCTTGTAGTGGAAGGCGGCCTTGTCGGGATCGTAAACGCGCTGCTCGATGCCCTCGGGGAACAGCGCATAGGTGCTGTTGATCGGGAAGTCGTTGCCGACCTTGCCGTAGCCGCCGAGGATCTTCTGCACCATGGTCTCGCGGTCCATGGCGTATTTGAGAGCCAGGCGCAGGTCGTTATTGTCGAACGGCGCCTTGTCGCAATGCATGATGAAGACATAATGGCCACGGCCGGCGGTCGAGAGGATCTCGACATTCGGCGCGCGCTTCAGCAGGTTGACGGTCTTCGGGTCGACGCGGTTGATGTAGTGCACCTGACCGGACGAAAGCGCCGCGATGCGGGCAGTGGCATCGTTCATGCCGATGATTTCGATCGAATCGACATAACCCCGGTCGGTGCGCCAGTCGTCCTTGTTCCTTTCGAAGGTGGCGCGGACGCCGGGCTCGAAGCTCGTCATCTTGTAGGGGCCGGTGCCGATCGAGGCCAGCGGATCGTCGACGCCGCCGTTCGGCTGGATGACCAGGTGGTAGTCCGACAGCAGAAGCGGCATGTCGGCATTGCCTTCGCTGAGCGTCAGCACGAGATTGCCGCCGTCGGCCTTGATCTCCTTGATCGAGCCGAGAACACCGAGCGCACCGGATTCCGACTTTGCGTCGGTGTGGCGCTTCAGCGTCGCAACGACGTCGTCGATCGTCAGTTCCTTGCCATCGTGGAACTTGACGCCCTTGCGGATCTTGAAGGTCCAGGTGACAGCGTCCTTCGAGGGCTCCCAGGATTCGGCAAGCGAGGGCACGGCGGCACCCGTCAGCGGGTCGGACTCGACCAGCATGTCACCCCAGCAGCGGCCGATACAGAACATGACCTGCGACAGGAACTTTGCCGGATCCTTCGAATCGGTGGCTGCACCTCCTTCGAGGCCGAGCTTCAAGTGGCCACCGCGTTTCGGTTCGGCGGCTTGCGCACTTTCGGTGAAGAGCTTGTCGGCGACGGCAAGTGTGATGCCCGCCGCCATGGCGCGTCCCATGAATTCGCGGCGGCTGAGCCCGCCGGCGGTGACACGGCTTGCGAGATATTTGGTGTAGTCGTTCATTCCCCAGTTCCTTCTTTATGGTGCGTTGACAGAACTTCCGGGCAGATCCGCAGGCGGTTTCCTCTCCACCTCCGGTGCCCGCATCATGCGGGAAAACAGTGCGGTTGCCGCCGCCTGGTCATTTTCCTTTCCAAATGGGGCTTCGCTTCTCGGCGAAGGCCCGCGCGCCTTCCAATTGGTCCTCGCTCGAATAGAGTTTGTCGACCGTCGCAAACTGCCGCTTGGTGACCTTGTTCATGGCAGTCTGGAACGTCGAACCCTCCGCTTCGCGCACGATTTCCTTGATGGCCGCATAGACGAGCGGCGGCCCGCTTTCGAGCAGCCGGGCAAGCTCCCATGCTCTTTCCATAAGCCTGTCGGCCGGCAGGACCTCGTTGACGAAACCCCAGCGATGTGCCTCGTGAACGTCGAGCCAGCGCCCCGTCAAAAGCATGTCCATGGCGATGTGATAGGGGATGCGCTTCGGCAGCTTGATCGAGGCCGCATCGGCAACCGTGCCCGAGCGGATTTCCGGCAGGGCGAAGGTGGCATGCTCGGCGGCGAGGATCAGGTCGGCAGAAAGCGCGATCTCCAGCCCGCCGCCGCAACAGATCCCATTGACCGCACAAATGACCGGCTTGTTGAGGTCGCGCAGCTCCTGCAGCCCGCCGAAGCCGCCGACACCGTAATCCCCGTCCACCGCATCGCCCGATGCCGCCGCCTTGAGATCCCATCCGGCGCAGAAAAACTTCTCGCCCGCACCCGAGACGATGGCGACACGTAGCGTTGGATCATCGCGGAAATCCCGGAAGATCAACCCCAGGGCGCGGCTGGTCGAAAGGTCGATGGCGTTCGCCTTCGGCCGGTCGATGACGACTTCGAGGACACCGCTGTCCTGTCGTGTGCGAATGGGATCGCTCAACTTATGCTACCTCCTCCGCCGTATCAGGGCATCGACTGCGACAACGCCGCCCCCTTCGGGAAGAACCATCAACGGATTAATGTCCAGTTCCTCCAGGCGTGCCGCGTTCATTACGACATAATCTGCCGCTGCTGAGACAGCATCGACAACAGCCTCGAGGTCGCCTTTTGGTCTCCCGCGATAGCCATAGATCAATTTTGCAAGTTTAAGACGCGAAATCGCCGCGCGAATCTCGATTTTCGTCACTGGAAGCGGCAAAATGATCGAATCTTCAAGCAATTCAACGAAGATTCCCCCCGCTCCAAGGGTCAGCGACAATCCGAAGACGGGATCGCGGATGGCGCCGACAATGAGCTCGGCAACCGGCGGATTGATCATCTTCTCGACGAGATAACCTGAATTCGGCGGCATGGCCGCCGCCGCATCCGACACTGCCTCACTATCCCTAAGGTTGAGTGCGATGGCCCCGGCCTCGGTCTTGTGGGCAATACCGAGCGCTTTCAGCACAACGGGGAAACCGAGCCGCTCGGCCTGCTCGGCAGCTTCCCGGGACGAAAAAGCCTGCAGCCCCCGAGGAACAGGGAGGCCGCAGGCAGCAAGTTCCGTCTTTGCATCGGCTTCCGTCAGCGTTTCGATCTCGCCGCCCATGGACGGCACGTCGAGCAGCGGCAAGGGAGGCGGCGCTTCCCAGACCTTGCCAATACCGGCGGCGATTTCCGCCGCAATGATGGTTTCGTCGATGCCCGAGAAGGCGACGATGCCATTCGCCATCAGCCGATCTGCGATCGGCTCGGGCATGTTTTCCGGAAGGGTCGCCAGCACGCCGGCCAGCGCACCGGTTGCGGCGGCGGCCGCAATGACCGCATCCGCCGTCATCGCCCATTCGGAGGCATCGCAGCGGTCGCCACGCGGGAAGTCGAGGACGACGAGATTGAGGGCATAGCCGCCTTCGAACATGGCGCCGAAGGCTTCGGTCTGGCGTGCGAGATCGCCCCAGACGAAGGTGTGGTAGTCGAGCGGATTGGAAAGCGTCACCATCTCGCCCAGCACCCGCCGCAGACGCGGTAGCTGTTGCGGCTGCAGCGCCGGGAATTCCACCTTGCGACCGACGGCGGCATCCGCCATCAGCGAGGCTTCGCCCCCCGAGCAGCTCATCGACGAGATCGAATGGCTTGCAAGCGGGCCGGCGACATGCAGCAGCTTCAGGGTTTCGAGCAGTGCCGGCAAGGTCTGGACACGGCCAAGGCCGAGACGGGCCAGTACGGCATCGGCGACGGCATCGCTGCCGGCAAGCGAGGCGGTGTGTGATACGGCCGCACGTTTTGCCTGTTCCGATCTGCCGACCTTCAGCACGACGACCGGCTTCCTCGACCACCGGGCGATGGCGGCCAGGCGTTCGAGAGCAGCGAGATCGCCGAAGCCTTCGACATGAAGGCCGACCGCGGTAACGCGTGGGTCGTCGATCAATGCGCAGGCGACATCGGCAAGCGATGTCTGCGCCTGGTTGCCGGCCGTGACCACATAGGCGATCGGCAGCCCACGGGTCTGCATGGTCAGGTTGATGGCGATATTCGAGGACTGCGTGAGAATCGCGACGCCACGTTCGATGCGCTGCATGCCATGCTGATCGGGCCAGAGCAGCGCGCCGTCCAGACCGTTGATCAGCCCGTAGCAATTCGGCCCGAGGATCGGCATATCGCCCGCTGCCTCCAGCAGGGCCCGCTGCAGCTCGGCGCCATCCTCAAGTTCACCCGTCGCCTCGCTGAAACCCGATGCATAACAGACCGCCCCGCCGGCATCGGCTTCAGAAAGGCTGCGGACGATCTCGACGGTCAGCGTCCTGTTGACGCCGACGAAGGCGGCATCCGGCGCTGACGGCAGATCCGAGACCGAGCGATAGCAGCGCCGTCCGAGCACCTCGTCGAGCTTCGGATGGACAGGCCAGATCTCGCCGGCAAAACCCATACGATCACACTGCTCGATCACCCTGCGCGCCTCGCGGCCACCGAAGACGGCGATCGTTTGCGGTCTGAGCAGGCGGTCGAGCGGGCGAGATGTCATCGGCTCACGCTCCCAAAGGTCTAAGCAGGTCGCGGCTGATGATATGCCGCTGGATTTCGGAGGTGCCGTCCCAGATGCGCTCGACGCGCGCATCGCGCCAGAAGCGGGCGAGCGGCAGGTCGTCCATCAGGCCCATGCCGCCGAAGATCTGGATCGCCTCATCGGTGACCCGGGCGAGCATTTCCGAGGAGTAAAGCTTGGCCGAGGCGATCTGCCGGTCTGCAGGCAGCCCGGCATCAAGCCGCCAGGCGGCGGCAAGTGTCAGCCAATCGGCTGCGTCGATCTCGGTGATCATATCGGCGAGCTTGAACGACACGCCCTGATTGGCGCCGATCGGCTTGCCGAACTGCTTGCGCTCGGCGGCATAGGGCAGCGTCATGTCGAAGACGCGCCGTGCCCGGCCGACGCAGGTGGCGGCGACCGTCAGCCGCGTGCCGTAGAGCCATTGATTGGCTATGTCGAAGCCGCGATGCACCTCGCCCAGCACCTGGGCTTCGGGTATCCGGCAATCTTCGAAGCTGAGCGTCGAGTTGTGGTAGCCACGATGCGAAACGGAATCATAGCCCTTGCGGATTTCGAAGCCCGGCGTGCCGCGATCCACCAGGAAGGCGGTGATCTTCTTCTTGATGCCTTTCGGCGTTTCTTCCTCACCCGTCGCGGCAAAGACAATGACGAAATCGGCGACATCGGCATGCGAAATAAAGTGTTTCGTGCCGTTGAGGACGAAGTCGCCGCCGTCGCGGCGGGCGGCGCATTTCATCCCGCGCATATCGGAACCGGCGTCCGGCTCGGTGATCGCGAGCGCGTCGATCTTCTCGCCGCGCACGGCGGGCAGGAGGTAGCGCTCTCGCTGCTCGCCCTCGCAGGCCATCAGGATGCCGGAGGGCCGGCCGAAGAAAACCGTCAGCCCGAGGGAACCGCGCCCGAGCTCCCGCTCGACCAGCGTGAAGGTGACGTGATCGAGGCCGGCGCCACCGACCTCCTCCGGGAAATTGCAGGCGTAGAAGCCGAGATCGACGCATTTGCGCCGGATCTCGTCTCCGAGCTCCGGCGGCACGATGCCTGTGCGCTCGACCTCGTTTTCGTGCGGATAAATTTCGGTCTCGACGAAGGCGCGGACCGTCTCGACGATCATTTTCTGTTCTTCGCTCAATCCGAAATCCATGCCGATCCTCCTACCGTTTCTGGCCGACGTGACGGCCGACGCCTTCAGGCGCGGCAAAATTCGCATGCGCTTCGGCGATCGCCTTGACCTTGTCGACAATGACGGCCGGCGCCGGCGTGGCCTTGCCGGCCTTGCTGTCGACATGCAGCAACATGTGCTCGGCGGTGGCAATGGCCTCGCCCGTCGCCGTATCGTGCAACGTATGGAAGACATGCAGCCGCTTGTCGTCGACGGAGAGGACCCGGCAGGTCGAATGGATCGTCTGGCCGAGCTTTGCCTCGCCGAGATGGCGGATGTGGGTTTCCACCGTATAGTAGCTGTGCCCCGCCTCAACATAGGCGACATCGACGCCGATGAGGCGCAGCAGCGCATCCGAAGTATCGCCGAAAACCTGCAGGTAGCGGTGCTCGGTCATATGGCCGTTATAGTCGACCCAGGCAGGGCTGACTTTCGTCTCGATGAGCCTCAGCGGTTTCGACAGGTCGACAGACGTTGTCGTCCCGCCGCAGGCTGCCCAGAGCGATTGCTCGAAGTCCTTCAAGAGCTTGCCGGCGCCCCAGCCCTTGCCGCCATCGCCGCCCTTGAGGGCCTGCAGGATGCCGACGAGGTTTTCGTCGCGGATGCGTTCAAGCTCGCGGATCGACACGCCGGCCGCCTGTTCGTCGGATTGCTGGCCGATCTTTTCGATCAGCGCATCGTCGAGATCGACGACATCGGTGAGCTTGGTCCAGGGCCAGGCGAGGCAGGGACCGAACTGGGCGAGGAAGTGGCGCATGCCGGCCTCGCCGCCGGCGATGCGGTAGGTCTGGAACAGGCCCATCTGCGCCCAGCGCAGGCCGAAAGAGTAGCGGATGACGTCATCGAGCGTCTCGACGGTGCAGATATCGTCGTGGATCAGCCACAAGGCCTCGCGCCAGAGCGCTTCGAGCAGCCGATCGCCGACAAAGGCCTCGATCTCCTTGGCGATGTGGACGCCCTTCATGCCGATCGGCGCCAGTCTTTCCATTGCCGCCTGGATGGTCGCCGCCGAGGTCTTTTCGCCGCCGACGATTTCGACGAGCGGCAAGAGATAGACGGGGTTATAGGGATGGGCGACGAAGAGGCGCTCGGGATGCTTCATGTCGCGCTGCAGATCGGTCGGCAGCAGACCCGAAGTGGAAGAGCCGATCAGGGCGTCCGGGCGCGCTGCGGCATCGATCTCGGTCAGGACGCCGCGCTTGAGGTCGAGCCGTTCCGGCACGCTTTCCTGAATCCAGTCGGCGCCGGCGACGGCTTCCGCGAGCGTCGTGCAGAAGGTCAGCCTGCCGCGCGGCGGCAGGGGCGCGCCGGTCAGCATGGCATAGGCTTTTTCGGCGTTGGCGAGCACCTCGCCGACGATACGGCTCGCTTCCGGATGTGGGTCGAACACATCGACGTCGATGCCGGCCAGCAGGAAACGCGCGATCCATCCGCCGCCGATGACGCCGCCGCCGATACAGGCCGCCTTGTTGATCCGTGTCATGCCGTCCTCAGCGCTTCGTCAGTTTGAGTTTCTTGCGAACGTCTTCCGGACCGATGATCCGGGCACCCATGCCTTCGACCACCTGCACGGCCTTTTCGACGAGCTGGGCATTGGTGGCGAGCTGGCCCTTGCCGACGAAAAGGTTGTCCTCCAGGCCGACGCGCACGTTGCCGCCGGCGAGAACCGCGGCCGCCGGATAGGCCATGGCGTTACGGCCGATCGAAAAGGCCGAGAAGGTCCAACTCTGCGGAACGTTGTTGACCATCGCCATGAAGGTATTGAGATCGTCCGGCGCGCCCCAGGGAATGCCCATGCAGAGCTGGATCAGCACCGGGTCTTCGATCAGGCCTTCCTCGGCAAGCTGCTTGGCAAACCAGAGATGGCCGGTGTCGAAGGCCTCGATCTCCGGCCGCACGCCGAGATCGGTCATCTTCTTCGCCATCGCCCGCAGCATGGCTGGCGTATTGGTCATGACATAGTCGCCGAGGTTGAAGTTCATCGTGCCGCAGTCGAGCGTGCAGATCTCAGGCAGGCATTCGGCGACATGGCTGATGCGCTCGGTGGCGCCGGCCATATCGGTGCCCTTCGGATTGAGGGGAAGGGGGCTTTCGACATCGCCGAAGATCAGGTCCCCGCCCATGCCGGCGGTGAGGTTGAGGACGACGTCGATATCGGCCGAGCGGATGCGGTCGGTGACTTCCCTGTAGAGGTCGTTGCGGCGGCTGGCGGCACCCGTGTCCGGATCCCGGACATGGCAGTGGACCACCGCAGCCCCGGCCTTTGCCGCGTCGATGGCGGACTCGGCGATCTGCTTGGGCGTGATCGGCACGTGGCTGGATTTGGAAACCGTATCGCCGGCGCCGGTGACGGCACAGGTGATGAAAACATCGCGGTTCATCGCAAGAGGCATGTTTTTGTTCTCCCTCGTCTTGTCAGCATTACGCGACAGGATGGATGGCGATGCGTTGCACTTTCGGAAGTAATCGATACATTATCGGAACTCGACGGAGGCGACCTTGCTGCAGC
This sequence comes from Rhizobium sp. IY2, assembly GCF_047532935.1. Classification (NCBI taxonomy): domain Bacteria; kingdom Pseudomonadati; phylum Pseudomonadota; class Alphaproteobacteria; order Hyphomicrobiales; family Rhizobiaceae; genus Rhizobium; species Rhizobium sp. IY2. The sequence goes on along the minus strand of NZ_JBLKNU010000002.1, from coordinate 165,318 downwards.
GATCGACGGAACGGCTCGACATTGACCTTCTCGTCCTGCCGGACGCGAATTTGATCCTGATCGCCTCGGTCATCGAGCCGCTGCGCGGCGCCAACCGCATTTCCGGCAGCGAGCTCTATCGCTGGCGGCTGCTGACGCCGGATGGAGCACCGGTCCCGACCACCAGCGATATTGCCGTGCCCGCCCAAGGCGCTTTCAAGGCGACGACCGAGGATACGCCGCTTTTCGTGCTTGCTAGCTACAACTGGCGCCGAAGTGCTACGCCGGCGCTGAAGATGCAGCTCTCCCAGGCTGCCCGCTACCGTACGGTGATTGCCGGCATCGAATCCGGCACATGGCTGCTGGCGGAAGCAAGCCTGCTCGACGGACTGCCGGCGACCGTTCATTGGGAGGACTACGAGGATTTTGCGCTGGCCTATCCGCAAGTGCGAGCGGTCAAGGATCGCTTCGTCATCGACGGCAAGCGGCTGACGACCTCAGGTTCGCTTCCAACCGTCGACCTGATGCTGGAGGTGATCCGGCAGCGGCAGGGTTATTCGCTGGCGCTCGAAGTCAGCCGGCTGTTTCGCTACGAGCAGCCGTCCTTCCATGCCGATGAGCCGCTTTCGGCAGCCTCGGCGGGATTGCGCATGCACGATCCCCGCGTGGCGCAGGCAGTAAAGCTCATGGAGGAGCATATCGAGCAGCCTCTGATTCTCACGCGGCTCGCCCGCAGGGTGGGCATCAGCGCCCGGCATCTGCAGGATCTTTTCCAACAGAACATCGGCGCGCCGCCGCATGTGCATTATCTCGCGCTGCGCCTGAACGCGGCGCGCCGCAAGGTGATCGAGACGACCGCCTCCTTCGCCGACATCGCGGCGGCGACCGGCTTCAACTCGGCCTCGGCATTTGCGAGAAGCTACCGCGCGAGTTTTTCAGAAAGCCCGTCCGAGACCCGGCGCCGTCTGCGCCGCCGCATCACACCGACGTAGGCTGGAAGGCGTCTCGTAACATATCCGCGAGTTCGCGAACTGCCTCACTGGATCGGTAGGGATTGCGCCGGAGCACGACTTTCGAGGAATCGACCGGTGGGAAGCCGTCTTCGGCAGTCAACTCGCGGCAGCCGGGCGGAATGTTGCTGCGACACAGCGTGGTGACGGCAAGGCCCGCGGTCACGGCATTCTTCAGCCCCGAGCCGGTATCGGCGATGAAGGCGATCCGGTAATGGCGGCCGATCTGCTCCAGCGACCGGAGCGCATAATCGCGCGACCAGGTGGAGTTACGATAGGTCGCAATCGGCAGGGGATCGATATCGTGCAGCCGGTGAACCATGGATGTGACCCAGACGGTCGGGTCGATACAGAGGACCTCGCCTTTCGTCTGGTCGCTCCAGTCGAAGACCACGGCCAGATCGAGTTCGTCCCGCTCGAGGGCGGCGAGGTTGCGGACGGTATAGTCACAGGACACCGTGACCTCGACGGCCGGATGGCGTACGGCGAAAGCCGCAAGGGCCGCCGGCAGCACCGTCTGGCTGTATTCCTCGGGAATTCCGATGCGCACCGGCCCATCCAGCGGTTTGCTGCGGATCGTCGCGGCGGCCTCGCTTAGGAGGTCGATGATCCGGCGGGCATAGGGCACGAGTTGTATGCCCTGGCGTGTAAGCAGCACACCGCGGGCGCCGCGCTCGAACAGAGCTTCGCCGATCGTCTGCTCGAGCCTCTTGATCTGGGTGCTGACAGCCGACTGCGTCCGCCCGATGCGCTGGGCAGCCGCGGAGAAATTCGAGGTCTCGGCGACGACAAGAAAGGTCCTCAGCAGGTCGCTCTCAATCGGCTCGTGCATGGGAATAGCCATAGAAAAAATCGATGATAGCTATCTCTACTATTCGTTTGTCTAATGTCAATTCTTGAGGCAGAAAAGAGCCGCGTTCGACTTCCTTCTTTGAGAATATCCGCGTGACCATTGAAAATCCGGCCAGACACCTCGCAGGCAGCGAGCACGAGAAGGGTGTGCTTCTCATCATTGCCGCGACGCTTGCCTGGAGCGCGAGCGGCGTCTATTCGCGGCTGCTCACCACCGACGTATGGACGGCGATCGCCTGGCGTTCGTTGTTCGGCGGCCTGTTCCTGCTGATCCCCTGCCTTTTCCTCGAGGGGGGTATTTCACGGCAGCAATGGCGTTCCGTCTTCCATCCGTCCGGACTTGCGATGATCGCATGCCAGACCTTCAGTCAGGGATGCTTCATCGGGTCGCTTTACATGACCACCGTCGCCAATGTGACGATGATCTATGCGACCGCGCCGTTCATCGCGGCTCTGCTCGGCTGGCTCATCCTCAAGGAGAGGGTCGCCAGGCGGACGCTGATTGCCGGCGGCGTCTCGCTGCTCGGCGTCGCGGTCATCGTCGCCTCGTCGATCGGCGGCGGGACGGGGTGGGGCGATCTGCTGGCGCTCGGCATGACGGCGTCCTTCGCGCTCGTCATCATCATTCCGCGCATCAGTCCGGAGGTGCCGAGCCTGCCGCCGACCGTGGTCAGCGCTTTCCTGACCCTCGTTCTCTTCGCGCCGTTCGGTTCGGTCGGCTCACTCGACCTGCACAACTGGATCGTCCTTGCCGCCTTCGGCGCCACCAATTTTTCCCTGGCGCTGGTGCTCTTTCTTGCCGGGGCGAAGCGGATGCCGCCGGCGGAGGCGGCGCTGATCGGCACGATGGAAATCGTGCTCACGCCCTTCTGGGTCTGGCTGCTGTTTTCCGAACAGCCGCCCGTCGCCACCTTTTTCGGCGGTGCGATCATCCTCGGCGCCGTGCTCTGGCATACGGCCATCGACGTCAACCGCAGCCGGCGGCCACATCGCGCCTAAGTCTCCCATATCAAATCGTCCCCGACGATCCGGAAAACCGCCGTATTCGCGGGATCAATTATTTCCGCTACGCAGCGAGCCATTGCGACCTTGCCGACTGTCGTCTTTGAGTTGCGCCCATGTCGTTTTCTTGATCGCTGTTTTCCGTCAGTCGTGGTTTGCTTGTGGTGTTCAAAGCGCTATCTCGCAAACTGGCGAAATGGACCTTGGGACACCGGCCTGACGCCGGCGCTGTTCCGCAGCGGTAGAAGAACTGAAATCCTCAAGGAAATCGCCGGATAGAGATCCGGAGAGATATCGAGACGGATCGAAAGGAGATTCTGGAGCCGGAAACCAGCTCTTGGCACAGCAAATCGACGGATTGCGGCGGGCGATCGCGAGCAGAACGACAGGCAAAACCCGGGCGTTCACTTCTCTTCTCCATCCAATCTGTTTTTGCAAAATCCGAATATCGCCCGATGCGGCGGTATCCTGTGTTGTAGACCGGGCTGCAGAGGAGGCAGGCCGGAGGGAAGGTTGCCATCGGCTGCATCGGTTGCAGATCGAGGCATTCAAACAAGTGGGAGGAATCCATGAGCAAGAATAGAGGCGTCGTCTATCTCCGGCCGGGCAAGGTCGAAGTTCGCGACATCGACGACCCGAAGCTGGAAGCGCCCGACGGCCGCCGCATCGAGCACGGTGTGATCCTGAAGGTGATCTCGACCAATATCTGCGGCTCCGACCAGCACATGGTCCGCGGCCGCACGACGGCGATGCCGGGCCTGGTCCTCGGTCATGAAATCACCGGCGAAATCATCGAGAAAGGCATCGACGTCGAGATGCTCGACGTCGGCGATATCGTCTCGGTGCCGTTCAATGTCGCCTGCGGCCGTTGCCGCTGCTGCAAGTCTCAAGACACCGGTGTCTGCCTGACGGTGAACCCGGCTCGCGCCGGCGGTGCTTACGGTTATGTCGACATGGGCGGCTGGATCGGCGGGCAGGCACGCTACGTCACCATTCCCTACGCGGATTTCAACCTGCTGAAAATCCCCGATCGGGACAAGGCGATGGCGAAGATCCGCGATCTCACCATGCTCTCCGACATTCTGCCCACCGGCTTCCATGGCGCCGTGCGGGCAGGCGTCGGTGTCGGCTCGACCGTCTATGTCGCAGGCGCCGGCCCTGTCGGCCTTGCGGCTGCAGCTTCGGCTCGCATTCTCGGCGCTGCTGTCGTGATGATCGGCGATTTCAACAAGGATCGTCTGGCGCATGCGGCCAAGGTCGGTTTCGAGCCGATCGACCTGTCGAAGAGCGACCGTCTTGGCGATATGATCGCGCAGGTCGTCGGCACCAACGAGGTGGACAGCGCCATTGATGCGGTCGGCTTCGAGGCCCGCGGCCACTCGGGCGGCGAACAGCCGGCGATCGTGCTCAACCAGATGATGGAGATTACCCGCGCCGCAGGTTCGATCGGTATTCCCGGCCTCTACGTCACTGAAGACCCGGGCGCCGTCGACAATGCCGCCAAACACGGCAATCTGTCGCTGCGTTTCGGTCTCGGATGGGCCAAGGCGCAGTCGTTCCACACCGGCCAGACCCCGGTGCTCAAGTACAATCGCCAGCTCATGCAGGCGATCCTCCATGACCGGCTGCCGATTGCCGATATCGTCAACGCCAAGGTCATCCCGCTCGACGATGCCGCCAGTGGATATGAGAGCTTCGACCAGGGCGCGGCGACGAAATATGTCCTCGATCCGCACGGCGAGGTCGCGAAAGCCGCCTAGCGATTGCGACCGAGGAACTTTACCTGACAGGGATGGCCGGCGGAAAACCGGCCATTCCGCATTTGTCACATGACAATTTGAGTGACGAACTACTGAATGCTGAACGGAAAATATTTTGCGTTGATCATGTCGTAGGTCCCGTCCGCCTTGATGCTCTTCAACGCTTCGTTCAGGCGCGCAAGGCGCTCCTTGTCATCGAGGCGCAGCGCGATCCCGGCACCTTCGCCAAAATAGGTGATATCGACCAGATCCGGCCCCTTGAACTCGCAGCAGCTTCCCGCCTTCGTGTTGGCAATCCAGTCGTAGATGGCGAGCTTATCCTCGAGAATAATGTCCACGCTCCCATCCGCCAGGCCTTTGTATAATTCCGGCGAAGACCGAAACACCGTCTTTTTCATGTCCGGATAAAGATGGTTGGCATAGGATTCCTGCGCCGTCGACGACGTCACGCCAAGAATTTTGTCGCTGAGAGCGGCGGGGCTGACATCGCTGATTGCGGAATCCTTCCGGGCAATAAATACCGACGGACTGTTGTAGTATTTTTCAGTGAAGGCAACCTTTTGACGCCGCTCAAGGCTCATCGACATGGATGAGATGATCGAGTCGTATTTCCCGGCAACGAGATTGGGAATGATGTCGTCCCACTTCTCGATGATGAATTCGCATTCGAACTTGCCGACCTCGCAGAGGGCATTGGCTATATCGATGTCGAAGCCTTGCAGCTTGTTATTCGCATCGAGATAATTGAAGGGCGGAAATGCACCTTCGACGGCAATTCTCATCGGCATGCGATCTTGCGCAGCCACCTCGAGCGGCGAGATCGCCAGAAAGACACCCACCGCGCCCGTCATCAGCGCGCCGCGCACGATAGTCTGAATGGATATGCGCATCGTCGGGAGCTCCTTGGGGCGTATCGATCTCGCCCATAGTGCGCCGCAGCTTTTAATTCTACGTGAACGCTTCTTTGTTAGCCTCGGCCAATGCGCCCGTGTCGTGGTGTTCAGGGGTCCAGGCTTGCACATCGTTCTTCCTTCCAGCTCCAACACGTTTCAGCAGTCCTGGATTGCTTCGGGGAGAATTCTGTTTCTGATTGCCGTCAGCGGGCTTGGAGCGATCGGACTGGTCGTGCTGTCGGCACTGTGGGCGGGAACCGAGAGCGATGCTGCCGCCCTTGATCGACAGCGCCACCTTGTCAATGCCCGCTTGCGCGAACAGGTCGATCAAGTCGCGCATGTCATCGGCCAGTTTGGCAACGGCTATCTCACCCGTGTTTATCCCGCCGCCCGTTCGGCCGGAGGTTCCTCCAGCCTCGATGCGGTTCTGACGGCGGCGGCCGGCAGCGCGATCAGCCAGACCGCGATGTCCGCCTTCGGTTATGATCAGGCCTTCGTCGTCGACGAGAAGGCGCAGCTGCTCATGCTGGCGGACGCCCAAACGGAAAAGCGTTATCGCTGGATGAAGCCTCTGTTTTTGCCGCTGCTTCAGGATGCCCGCCTTGGGTTGAGACAAGGCACCGTTTCCAACGAGAGAACACCGTCCTCAATGGAAAGCCGCCTTGCAAGCACTGGCAGCTCCAACCCAGCGCTCGCCAATCTGATGCGGCTGGAAGGTCGGCCGACGATCGTCGGCGTCGTCGCCATCAACGAACCCGATGAGGGGCAACGGCAGACGATGCGGCAATTCCTGATCGTCGTGCGGTTTATCGACGGTGCGGCGCTGGACGAATTGAGCCGGCAACAGGGCCTCAACGGCGCGCGCTTCGCGCGCACGGCCGACGCAGACGAAAACGAAGTTGCCTTCCAGATCGACGCCACGGCAAACGGCGAGCCGATCGGCTTCATCGTATGGCGGCCCGATCTTCCGGGTTCGAGGGTGATCGGCCGGTTGATGCCGGCGCTTTCGATTGCCGCCCTGGTGATCGCGATCCTGTTCTCGGTCCTGCTGGTGCGCCTGCGAAGCAGTCTCGGCGAGTTGAAGAAAAGCGAGCTGCACGCAAGGCAGCTCGCCTTGCATGATGTGCTGACCAACCTTCCCAATCGCGCCTTGTTCGCGATGCGGTTTGAGGAGTGCCTGGCCGAGACGCAGAATTCGACCGAGCGCTCGGCGGTCGCACTTCTCGACCTCGACCGCTTCAAGGCCGTGAACGACACGTTCGGCCATGCCGCCGGCGATGAACTCATCAGGATGGCTGCGGAACGGATTCGCGCCCTGCTTCGTCCGGGCGACACGCTTGCCCGGCTCGGAGGGGACGAGTTCGCCCTGCTTCTGCGTGATATCAAGGATGATGATCAGGTTTTGCCGGCAATATGCGACGCGATCGTTGCCGAACTCGGCAAGCCCTTCCCGCTTTTGCGGGGCGAGGCCGTCGCACGGGTCGGCGGCTCGATCGGCGTGACCGTCGTGCCGGACGCCGGGCGGAATGCCGATGACATCATGCGCTACGCCGATGTCGCGCTATACGAGGCAAAGATGGGCGGGAGAGGCCAGTGGCGCATCTATTCCCCATCCATGGACGGCGGCAGGAATGCGCGCGACATTCTCAAGAACGAATTGCGGGACGTTCTGGCCAAAAGTGCGGCCTCCTCCGCGGACGGTTCACCATCCGAACCGCTTGCGAACAGGCCGGACTACGGATCGCTCGAGGTCTACTACCAGACGGTACATCGTGCAGAGCCGGGATATACGGCGTCTGGCGCGGAGGCTCTGGTGCGCTGGCGTCACAGTCAGCGCGGATTGTTGACGCCTGCGAGCTTCATCCCTGTCGCCGAGGAAGGCGGCCTCATCGACGCCCTCGGTTTCTGGGTATTGCGCGAAGCCTGCAGGGCTGCCCGCAAATGGCCGGAAGGCACATTTGTTGCGGTCAACGTGTCTCCCGCCCAGTTGAGAAGGCCGAATTTTGCCGAGGAAGTCTTCGCCGTGCTGCAGGAGAGCGGCCTGCCGCCGTCCCGGCTCGAGTTGGAGCTCACCGAGTCCTCGCTCATCGAGGATAATTCGGATGTCTATACCGTGCTGAGGTCGCTGCGCAGCCGAGGTGTTCAGATTTCGCTGGATGATTTCGGAACCGGCTTTTCCTGCCTCAGCCATCTGGTGCGTTTCGATATCGACCGTATCAAGATCGATCGATCCTTCGTCTCGCAACTCGGCACAAAAGCCAACGGAGCGGCCATCATCGGCGCCATCGTCGCGCTCAGCCGCAACCTCGGGATCTCGACGACGGCGGAAGGCGTCGAAACCGAATATCAACGCGACTTTCTAGCCGCCCTCGGCTGCACCGATCTCCAAGGCTATTTCTTCTCCAAACCGGTTCCTGTTGGCGACCTCGATTGTTTTCGCAAAGCCGAGAGCGCCGTCGCCTGAGAGGCTTTTGATCTTCCGCCAGGAACTTTCGCCGCGCACGGCGGTTGACGCCCGAAGACCGGATGGAGGATCTGATGGGCGAGGTCGGGGAGTGGCGGCACCTTTGCGTCGACATGCAGCGGATGTTTGCCGAGGACACGCCGTGGCACGTTCCCTGGATGGTGCGGATCTCTCCGCAGATCGAAGAACTGGCCGGGCGGCATCCGTCCCGAACGATCTTCACCCGCTTCCTGCCACCCGAGCGCGCCGACGACATGCCGGGGAAATGGCGGGATTATTACCGCAAATGGTGGATGATGACGGGCGAACATCTTCCCCGCGGCTTCATCGATCTGGCCTCGTCGCTGGCAGCACTGGTTCCGCCGGCAAGGCACTTCGACAAACGCACCTATTCCCCCTGGATCGACGGCCGCCTGCATCCGATCCTTCAATCGGAGCAAGTCGACACGCTTGTCATAACAGGCGGTGAAACCGATGTCTGCGTGCTGGCCACGACGCTCGGTGCGATCGATCTCGCCTATCGTGTCATCGTGCTGAAGGACGCCGTCTGCAGCGGCGCCGACGATACGCATGACGCGTCACTGGAACTCCTGCACGATCGGTTTTCCGTGCAGCTCGAACTCATGGAGACCGAAGAATTTTTGGGGGTCGTTACATAGGGCGCTTGGGCGCCCACGGTTGCCCGGCGAGGCTGTTCGCCGGGCTTGAGGTTTGAAGGATCAGCCGTTCACTTCGGTGTCACGTCGAAGCCGAACCACTTTTCCGACAGCGTCTTGATCGTGCCGTCGGCCTTTGCCGCGCCAATCGCGTCGTTGAACATCGCCTTCAGCTTGGTGTCGTCCTTGCGCAGGCCGACGGAGCTGCCGCGGCCGAGGAAACCACCCTGGAAGCGCGGACCGGCCGTCGTCATGTCTTCATTGCCCGGCTTCTGCGAAGCGGTGGTGAGATAGGCCATGGATGCCATCACCAGATCGACGCGGCCGGCCTTGAGGTCGAGGTCGTGCTCCTCGGTCGTCTTGTATTCGCGCACCTCAAGCACACCCTTGAGATATTTATCGACGAAGGCGGCGCCGGTGGAGGCGGTCTGCACGCCGATCGTCTTGCCCTGCAGCATCGGCTTGATCTTGTCGATCTCGGCGATCGCCCCGGCTTCGTTGCTGCCAAGCGAAAAGACCTCGCCCTTTTCCGGCAGGTTGACAAGGTCGCTTTCCCTGGAGGTTGCGAAGGCCTGGCCGGTGGAGCCGTAGGAATCGCTGAAGGCGATCACTTCCTCGCGCTTGGCCGTTGCCGACATGCCGGAGATGATGGCATCGAACTTGCCGGCATTGAGCGCCGGGATCATACCGTCGAAGTTCTGCACGACGATCTTGCACTCGACCTTCATATGGTCGCAAAGATATTTCGTCAGCTCGATCTCGTAACCGTCGAGCGTGCCGTCCGGCTTGGTGAAGTTGTAGGGCTTGAAGGCGCCTTCGGTGGCGATCGTCACCGTCTTCCAGGTCTTGTCTTCCGCATGCGCCGTGCCTGACAGGGCCAGTACCGCGGTAGCCGACAGGGCGGTCAGAACCCGTGAAATGAATGTCATGTTTTGCTCCCCTTTTCTTCGTTTGAGCTGATGGAATTATTGGCTGATGAACTGCCGGAAACGATCCGACTGCGAATGGGCGAAGACATCCTGCGGCCTGCCGTCTTCCTCGACGACGCCTTTGTGCAGAAAGACGACGCGGCTGGAGACATCGCGGGCAAAGCCCATTTCATGGGTGACGACCAGCATGGTGCGGCCTTCTTCTGCCAGCGCGCGCATGACCCGCAGCACTTCGCCGACGAGCTCCGGATCCAGCGCCGAGGTCGGTTCGTCGAACAGCATCACCTTCGGCCGCATCGCCAGGGCGCGGGCGATTGCAGCGCGCTGTTGCTGGCCGCCGGAAAGATGCGAGGGATAGAAATTGCGCTTCTCGGCAATGCCCACCTTGGCAAGCAGGGCTTCCGCCTCTTCGATGCATTCGCTCCGGGAGCGGCCGAGCACATGAACCGGCGCCTCGACGACATTTTCGAGCACGGTCTTGTGGGACCAGAGATTGAAGCTCTGGAAGACCATGCCGAGCTGCGAACGGATGCGGTCCACCTGTCTGCGGTCGGCCGGCCGACTGCCGCCTCTCGCGTCGGGAAGCATGCGGATCGTTTCGCCGGCGACGGTGACTTCCCCGGAATTCGGTGTCTCCAGCAGGTTGATGCAGCGCAGGAAAGTGGATTTTCCCGAACCCGAGGAGCCGAGGATCGACACCACATCGCCTTCACGAGCGTCGAGCGAGATGCCCTTGAGGACTTCGACCGGGCCGAAGCTCTTGTGCAGATCCTTGACGCTGAGCGCGATCGGGGAAGGGGAAGCATTCGCCGCTATCATCGGGCGTTTCCTTCAAGTGGAGATACGGATGTCGCAACCGGATGGTATGGAGCGGGCTGGCGCAAATGCGGGCTCAGCCAATATTCGGCGAGATGGACGAGACGCGTCAGCAGGAAATTGATCGTGAGATAGATGGCGCCAGCGACGATGAACACTTCGATCGCCCGATAGCTTTCCGAAATGATCCTGGCGGCAACGCCGGTGACTTCCATCAGCGTGATGATCGAGGCGAGCGAGGTGGCCTTTACCATGGCGATCATTTCGTTGCTGTAGCCTGGCAGTGCCTGGCGGATGGCAAGTGGCAGGACGATGCGCCGGAACTGCATCAATTGCGGCATGCCGCAGGCGCGCGCGGCTTCGATCTGGCCGAAGGGCACCGACAAAAGCCCGCCGCGGATGATCTCGCCGGCATAGGCGGCGGTATTCAGGGTGAGCGCCAGGACCGCGCACCAGTAGGGCTCGCGCAGGAATGGCCAGAGGAAACTGTGGCGCACCTCCGGAAACTGGCCAAGCCCGTAATAGATCAGGAAGATCTGGACGAGCAGCGGCGTTCCGCGGAACACGAAGACATAGGCACGGGCGAACCATTCGAGCACGATGATGCCGGAAAGCCGGCAGAGGGCGAGGCTAAGCGCCAGAACGGCGCCGAGCGCAATCGAGGTGGCGGCAAGTTCCAGCGTCAGCGGAATGGCGGAGATGAGGCTTACGAAGGTTTCGAACAGGAATTGCCAGTCCATCAGCCCCTCCTGACGCCGCGCGAGAAGTGCCTTTCGGCGCGCCTGAGAAAGAGGCCGGAACCGGTGGAGATCATCAGATAGATCGCCCCGGCAATGACGTAGAAGTCGAAGGGAAGGCCCGTCGAGCCGGCCGCCACCTGCGTCTGCCGCAGCAGCTCGGCAACGCCGGTGATCGAGACGAGGGCGGATTCCTTCAGCACCACCTGCCAGACATTGCCCATCCCCGGCAGTGCGTGGCGAAGCGTCAACGGCGCAATGATGCGACGAAAGCGCAGCAACCGGCCCATGCCGCAGGCAATCGCCGCCTCGATCTCACCCGCATGCACGGCCTTGAAGGCGCCGCGAAAGATTTCGGTGAACTGCGCGCCCGAGGTGACGCCGACGGCGAGCGACCCGGCAAGAAAACCCGGAAAACCGAGAAAACCCTCGGCGCCCAACAGCCGGCCGACAGCCGTGACGACGGCGCTGCCGCCGAAATAGAAGAGGTAGATGACCAGGAGATCGGGGATGCCGCGCAGTACCGTCGTATAGGCATCGGCGGCGATCCGAAGGCTGCGACCGCCCGAAATTTTCGCCCAGGCGCCGAATGAGCCGATCACGGCGCCGATCGTATAGCCGGCCAGAGCAATCAGTATCGTCATCCACGCGCCGGCAAGCAGCGCCTTGCCCCAACCATCGGAGCCGAAGCTGATGAGCTCGAGGATGCCGGGCTGGCTCATGGCACCTGCCTTTCCGGCAGCGGCGGGTGGACATCGTCCGGGATCGGATTGACGAAGGGCATGCCGTCGAGGCGCTCCTTGAGATCGGCCTTGGCGGCCTCGATGAGGCCGGGATTGCAAATCAGCTCTATGGCCGTGCTTGCCATGACCTTGGCCGCATGTTCGGTGCCCTTGTGCGCCGCCGGAAGTTTGCCCTGGGCAACCAGCTGCCAGGAGTGGCCGGAGGTGCCGATGGCATAGGTCGCGCCACGCATCTGCACGGTTGGCACGACCCAGCTGACGCTGCCGACATCGGTCGAGCCGACGATCGTGCTGTCACCGGCATAGAGCGGGAAGATCTCTTCGCAGAGCGATTGATCCTTCTTCCGCCTCAGGCCGAAGCGCGCATAGGAAGAGGCGATGTCTTCAGCGCTCATCGTCGCCTGAAACTGGCGGGCGGTGGCGCGGTCGGCGTCGTCGAAAACAGGGGGGCCGAGGCGCTGAAGGTTGGCAAACATCAGTTCTTCGAGCGGTGCGTTGCCGACCAGATTTGCATCGCCGCTGATGACTTCGCTGCGCACTGACGTCTCGGTCATCAGCGCAGCGCCTTCGGCGACCTTCTTCACGCGGGAAACGAGCGACAGCAATTCCGGCAGGTTGCGCGCACGGATGAGATACCGGACGGTGGCGCGCGCCTGCACGACATTCGGCGCCGAACCGCCGGTGTCGGTGACGGCATAGTGGATGCGGGCGGTCGACGGCATATGCTCGCGCATATAGTTCACGCCGACATTCATCAGTTCGACGGCATCGAGCGCGCTGCGGCCAAGATGAGGTGTCGCCGAAGCATGCGAGGCGCGCCCGGTGAAATGGAAATTGAGCTCGTTGCAGGCGAGCGAAACAGGAGTGTTGACGCCGGCAAAGGCCGCCGGATGCCAGGAAATGGCAATGTCGACATCGTCGAAAACGCCTGATCGAACCATGAAGCCCTTCGAGGAGCCGCCTTCTTCCGCCGGGCAACCGTAATAACGAATGCGGCCCTTCAGGCCGTTTGCTGCCAGGAAATCCTTGACCGCGGCTGCCGCCAGCATCGAGCCGGCGCCGAGCATATTGTGTCCGCAGCCATGGCCATTGCCATTCGCCGTGACTTCGCGCTTTTCCGCGACACCCGCCTCCTGGCTCAAGCCCGGCAGGGCATCGAATTCCCCGAGGATGGCGATAACAGGACCGCCTTCGCCGGCTTCACCCATGACGGCGGTCGGCAGGCCGGCAATACCGCGCTCGACGCGAAAACCTTCGGCTTCGAGCTGGCGCGCATGCTCCGCGACGGAGCGGTACTCCTCGTAATTCGTCTCCGGCATGTCCCAGATCCGATCGCTCAGCGCAAAGAAGGTCTCGCGCTTAGCCTCGACGATATCCCAGACGGCTTCGGTGTTTTTCATGGCTTTCAAAACGGCTTCGATTCGCATAGTATCCAAAATTGGCGCCAATTTAGGATACAAAATTTTTCTGCGCAATCCGTATGCATGAATAAATTTTGGACATTTTTCTAAGACGTTCGAACGCCTACAGAAATTCGATCGGGCGTGTTAACGGTGATGCGAAACAGGGGATTTGGAATGGCAGACGTCGTGATGGACCAGCAGCAGGCGGCTTCCGACACGCGCGATGTGACGGACCTTGTCCTTCAGGACATTCTGGCCGGCGTGCTGTTGCCGGGAACCTGGCTGAAGCAGATCGATCTGGAGCGGCGCTACAATTGCACCCGCCCGGAAGTGCGCCGCGCGCTCGATCGCCTCGCACAGAAGCGGCTGGTCGAACATGTGCCGAACCGTGGCTACCATGTCTACGAGCCGGATGGCCGCCGCGCCCGCGAGGTCAGCGAGATCCGCATCATCCTCGAAACGGCCATTGCCGGAACGATCGTGCAGAATGCCTCGCCCGAGGACATCGACACGCTCAGGACGCTTGCCGAGCATTTCGACCAGATGGTGCTGAACGGCACGATGTTGGAGCTCTACGAGGCAAACCTCGCCTTCCACCGCCACCTGCTTGTCCTCGGCGGCAATCTGGAACTGGTCGACCTGATCACCGAAATCCGCCAGCGCACCTCGTCTGCCCCGGTATCCCAATGGCGCACCCGCGCCCGTATCGAGCAATCCGGCCGCCAACATCACATGATGATCGACGCCATCGCCGCTGGCGAAGCCGAGCGGTTGCAGGAACTCGTCCGGCAGCATATCCTTCAGAATTGAAAGGGCTTTTCTGACTGCTGCAGAGAACGGTTTACCGGGGTCGAAAATCGACGCCGTGGTACACAATGGGCCGCTTCCCTCACGCCCCGCGCTACCAAAGATCGCTATTGCAATTGGGTAGCTTCTTATTTATAGTACCTAAAGGTTCTGTAATGCGTTCACACCTCCCTTATCCATCATAGAGGAGCGCCCGTGATCACAAGCACGTCAACATCCGCCGCCACGTCATATCTTTGGTCGTCCATCTCATTTCGTCTTGAACACCGGATCGAGGGCGGAAGCTGCAGCGTGAACGCCATCATGGCAAACGTAACGCCTGCAATTTCATTCTGATCGACCGATGGCCAATCTGACTGTCGGCGCCGCTATGATCGATCTTTCCCTGCGTCGAACGGAAAATATTCGTTGGCAGGCGCTTGAGGTTAGCCGCAAGTCGCGTGCGGCCCTGCTGAATCAGCGACCAGCCGTCGTTTGGCTTACCGGGCTTTCAGGATCCGGCAAGTCGACCATTGCCAATAGTGTCGAGAAACTGCTCCACGGCAAAGGGCGCTCGACTTATGTGCTGGATGGCGACAATATTCGCCACGGTCTCAACCGCGACCTTGGCTTCACCAATGAGGACCGCATCGAAAACATCCGCCGCGTTGCGGAAGTGGCCAAGCTGATGGCCGATGCAGGCCTCATTGTGCTCGTCTCCTTCATCTCGCCGTTCCGTGCAGAACGGCAGCTTGCCCGCGAGATGATGGAAAAAGGCGAGTTCTTCGAAGTGTTCATCGACACACCGATAGAGGAATGCGCCAAGCGCGATCCGAAGGGACTCTATAAGCGCGCGATCGCCGGCGAGATCAGACACTTCACCGGAATCAGCTCCCCCTATGAGCCGCCAGAGAATCCGGAGCTCTGTCTTCGCACGGTGGGTTCCGATCCCGATCAGCTTGCCATCCAGATCGAGACATTGCTCGACGCCCGCCCTCAGCGGAGCGATTGCACAGGAGATGTTTTTTGAACAATTTATTAGCAAGGCATATTGCTGAAGCTCGAAGCGCCCTTGCATCCAGACGGAGTTTCAACAAGGTATTCGGGATAGGCGGTCACAAGACCGGGACGACGACTCTGGCCGACGTTTTTACGCTCTGCGGCCTGAAAGTCGGAAATCAGGTTGAGGGCGAGTTGACAAGCTACTCGGCTCGCCGGGGAGATTACAGTAAGCTCATTGCTTATGTGCAAAATGCCGATGCTTTTCAGGACAGTCCGTTTGCCGAAAGCGAAGTTTTCATCGCCCTCGACGCGCTCTTCCCCAACTCGCGTTTCATCCTGACGGTCCGAGATCCGGAAGACTGGTTTCGCTCCCAAATGCGTTTTACGGCCAAGCGCTTTGGCCTCGCCGACGGCAGCCAGATAACCAAGGAACATATCCAGCAAGACCAATATATTTTTAGGGGGTACTGTGCGGAAGCCCATGCCTACGCCTTCCTGATGCGTACGCCTGACTACAAGTTTCATTCACTTTTCGACATCGGCGAGGATGCGATAGAATGGGAGAAACTCTTCGATAAAGACGAGTATATCCGGGCCTATCTGACCAGAAACGAGTTGATCAGACGGTTTTTTCGCGGCCGGCCACATCAACTGCTTGAAATTGACATGACCACGGCCGAGACGATCGAAAATATCGCCGAGTTCCTGGGGCTTCCGGAAAGCCTGTCCAAGCTGCCGATGCCACATGCAAACAAGACGTGACATTCCCGAGATATGAATGCTGTATGGCAGAGAGGAAGCGGCGGTCACGTTTTGATCTGCGTTGTGGGGCAAATGCCAGGCAAATGACTGACAAAGCCCCGCCTCGCCGACCGCTATTCGTTCCTTTGTCGTTCACGGCGTCGCCAACTGCGCCACTGCAAGCAGCGTGTCGGCGCTGGTTGTCGAGGAGATCGGTAAGGATTGATGTCGACAGATAGGTGTTCGGAACGCCGAGCGTGCGCATTAAAGCCGCTTGACAAAACGCGTCCGCCGCCACTATTGGGTAATCGATCACCCAAGGAGGATGGTGAGGATCGTGGCAGTATCGCTTTCTGACATCGCGGAACGTGCGGGCGTCTCGGTGAAGACGGTTTCCGGCGCATTGCACGGCGGCTCCGCCCGCATGTCGGACGATACGCGCCAGAAGATCAAGGCCATCGCGGAAGAACTCGGCTACGTGACCAACTTTGCGGCGCGTGGCGTGCGTCAGGGCTGGCTGCCGCTGGTCGGCGTCGTCTCCGACGGCCTCATCACTTCGCCCTTCGCCACCGAGATCGTGCGCGGCCTCGACGGAGCGGCCCGCGGCGCCGGCATGGCGGTCTTTGCAGTCAACCACAGCAGCGGCCAGTCTATCGGCTCGGTGCTCGACGAGGTGCAGCAGTTTCGGCCGCGCGCCATTGCTTATGCCGCCATGTACCACAAGGAGGTGGCGCTGTCGGACAGGTTGGCGGGCACGGTCGGCGTCATGATCAACTGCCGCGAGGCGGCCGGCCGCGTCACCGCGCTGGTGCCGGACGAAGAGGGCGGCGCGCGGGAGATCGTGCGTTATCTCCTCGCCGCCGGCCGACGGCGCATCGCCTTCATCAACCTGCCGGGCATTCTCGCCGGCACGCTGCGCGAGATGGGGTTTCGCGCGGCGCTTGAGGAGGGGGGCATCGACCCCGTCGGCGTGTTGCCGGCAGTGCGCCGCAGCGTCTACAGCGACCGCGCGCCCAGCCTTGTTGCCTCTCATGTGGAGGCGCTTCTGAAATCCGGTCAACGGCCTGATGCCATCCTGTGCGGCAATGACCGCGTGGCGATGGAAGTCTATGCGGCGCTTGCCCGCGCCGGCCTTCGCATTCCGGATGATATCGCGGTGGCAAGCTTCGACAACCAGGTCGAGCTTGCCTCGCGGCTGGACCCGCCATTGACGACGATGGCCCTGCCGCACCGCGCAATGGGCCGCCTTGCCATGGAGATCCTCCTGGCCGAGCAGCCCGAACCGCCGCATCTGCGGAAACTGCCGTTCCATCTGGTCGAACGGGCATCCGTCTGAACATCGAATAGTGTCTAACAGGAGGAGAATATCAATGAAGACTTCGATGGGTAATCGTTTACTTTCCGCGCTCTTCGCGTCCGCCGCGCTGGTCGCAACCGCCGGTTTTGCCGAGGCGAAGACCGTCATCCACGTTATGCACCAGGGCGATCCCGGCTGGGTGAAGGCCTATGGCGACGTTGCCGCCCGCTTCGAGGCCGCCAATCCCGATGTCGACATCGAGATGATCTACGCGCCGCATGATGCCTATAACGAAAAGTTCAGCGCCGCCGTCATGGCCAAGCAGCTGCCCGATATCATGGAGCTCGATGCTCCGTTCCTCGCCAACTATGTCTGGTCCGGCTATCTGCAGCCCGTCAAGCCGCTCATTGACAAGGATCTGCTCGATGACATGACGGATTCGAATATCGCCCAGGGCACCTATCCGATCGACAAGGACCTCTATGCGCTCGGCCTCACCGACTCCTCGGTCGTGCTCTACGGCAACAAGAAATATCTAGAAGCCATTGGCGCCCGCATTCCGAAATCGGTCGACGATGCCTGGACCCGCGAGGAGTTCGAAGGCTATCTCGAGAAGCTTTCCAAGCTCGAAGGCGTGAAGTGGCCGATCGACACCTTCCGGGGTTACGGCATCAAGACCGAGTGGATCACCTATGCCTACGGCCCCCTGCTCGAAAGCGCCGGCTGCGACCTGATCGACCGCAAGACCTGGAAGGCCAGCGGCACGCTCGATGGCGAGGCCTGCGTCAAGGCGCTGACGATGATGCAGGACTGGGTGAAGAAGGGCTGGGTGGTACCGTCGTCGTCGGGCACCAACCAGTTCTACGCCGAGGGACAGCCGGCCGCACTCGCCATGGGCGGCCACTGGTTCTACGCCGAGGCATCGGCAGCGATGAAGGACAATATCGTCGTCATGCCGCTGCCGAAGATCGGCGACAAGGGCGTGAGCCCGAACGGAACCTGGATCTGGGGCATTTCCGCAACCTCGGAAAACCCTGAGATCGCCGGCAAGTTCCTGAGCTTCCTGCTGAAGGACAAGGAGTACCGGGAGTACGCCAAAACCCAGTCCGCCTATCCGGGCCTGAAGAGCTTCGCCGCCGCATCCCCGCTCTATGCGGAAGGCGGTCCGCTCGCCATCGCCTTTGAGCAGGCTTCCAAGACCGCGATCGCCCGTCCGCCGCACCCGGCCTATCCGACGATCACCTCGGCCTTCATGCAGGCCGTCGACAAGATCTTCAACGGTGGTGACGCGCAGGAAGCGCTGACGGCCGCTGCCAAGAAGATCGACGAGGATATCGAGGACAACGCCGGCTACCCGCCCTTCGACGAGCAGCAGTAAGAGGTTTTGACGGGGCCGGTTCTCGGGCCGGCCCTACACCATCTCCGGACGATACCGATGAGGAGGAAACAGTGACTTTGCAACAGACCTCCACGCCCGCTTTGCGGCGTCCGGCAAGACGCCGCGACACGCAGCGGCTCTGGCAGGAAATGGCGATGATCGCGCCTGCCGTTCTGCTTCTGACGATATTCCTGATTACGCCGTTCCTCTTGTCCTTCTGGACGGCGATGACCAACCAGCCGCTCGTGCCGCGCCCGACGCCGGTGCGCTTCGTCGGCCTCCTGAATTTCCAGCGCGTCTTCACCGATCCGTTGTTCTGGACCGCGCTGTGGAACGTTACGCGCTTCACCATCTGGGTGCTGCCGGTGCAGTGCGGCCTCGCCTTCCTGACCGCGCTGCTCTTGCATCAGAAGCTGCCGATGCAGAACCTGCTGCGCGGCCTGTTCTTCCTGCCGGCGATCACCTCCATGGTGGTGGTCTGCGTCATCTGGGGCACGCTGTTTCAGTATCCGAGCGGCCCGCTCAACCAGATCGTCGGGTTCCTTTCCGGCGGCACGATCCAGCCGATCGACTGGCTCGGCGACCCCAACTGGGCGATGTTCTCCATCGTGTTGCTTTCGGCCTGGCAGGCCTATGGCTTTCAGATGATCATCTATCTCGCCGGCCTGCAGGGCATTCCCGAAGAACTATACGATGCCGCCCGCATCGACGGGGCAAGCGCGCTGCGCCGCTTCTGGCACGTCACCATGCCCGGCCTTCGCCCGACCCATGTCTTCGTGCTTGTTATCACCACCATCCAGGCCTTCAAGCTCTATACGCAGGTGGCGATCCTCACCCAGGGTGGCCCGAAGGAAAGCACCGAAACCGTTGTCCACTACATGGTGCGCGCCGGCTTCGAGGAGCAGAAACTCGGCTACGCATCGGCCGTTTCCGTCATCCTCTTCGTCATCGTTCTTCTGATCGCGCTCCTGCAACGCAAACTCCTGAGGCGCTTCGATGTCTGATATCGCTTTGAGCCAGCCAGCCCCGCTGGCAATCGCAACGGGCAGCGGCAAGAGAAGCCTGCGCATCGTGCAGAGCCTCTGCATCCTGGTCATCGCGCTGGTGATGATCTCGCCGCTGTTCATGTTGCTGATCGCCAGCCTGAAGGACGACCGCTTCCGCATCCTCGCCGACATGGGCAGTTTCCGCGCCTTCTGGGTCAGCGACCCGACGCTGTCGAACTACAAGGAGATCGCCCATTTCTCCGGCGAGCTGGCCTATGGCCGATATCTCTTCAATTCGCTGGTGATCCTCGTCGCCACAGTCGTCTCGGGTCTGGTCATCAATTCCATGGCGGGCTTCGTTCTGGCCTGGGGCTCGCTGCGCGGCAAGGCGGTCCTCTTGGCGCTGGTCGTCGCGCTCTATGTCATCCCGCAGGAAAGCATCATCATGCCGCTCGTCGTCATGATGTCGCGGGCGGGGCTGACGGATACCTTCGCGGTGCAGATCCTGCCCTGGGTGGCAAGCCCGCTCTATGTCTTCCTCTTCTACCAGTTCTTCGCGCAGCTGCCGAAGGAACTCTATGAAGCGGCGGAAATGGATGGCGCATCGGCCTTCCGCATCTACCGGTCGATCTACATGCCGCTCAGCCTGCCGGCGCTCGCCACGGTTTCGATCCTCATGGGCATCGAAAGCTGGAACCAGTATCTCTGGCCGACGCTGGTCACCCAGACCGACTATGCTCGGCCAATCGCCGTCGCCATCGCCACCTTCTTCGGACAGGACAGCATCTACTGGGACCGCGCCATGGCCGCCTCGGTGCTGATGATGATCCCGGTCCTCATTCTCTATCTGGCTTTCCAGCGCTGGTTCGTCAGTTCATTCGTCGGCTCCGCCGTGAAAGGTTGATTATGTCTCTGCAGGCCAAGTCCGAAACGTCAGCACCTGAAACCATCGAAGCGGCGCTCCCCGAAGGCACGGTGCTGCATCTCTGGCTGAAGGCGCGCCATGCCGGCGGCGAGGCGAAGCTCTTCGTCGCCGCTGATGGCAACGACATCGGCGAGCCCTCGACCCGCCACACGGGGGAATTTGAATTCTTCGCTGTGACGCTCGCGAAAGGCGGTTGGGCTACGCTGTCCTATGATGCGGCAACCACAGCGCTCTCCGTCGCTTATGCCTTCCGGCCGGAAACCGTGATGAAGGAGGGCATCAGCGTCCTGCACAGCGATGCCCGCACCACCGCCCCCGACGTGCCTGACAGCTATCACTTCCGCCCGCCCTTCGGTTGGATGAACGATCCGAACGGTTTTGGACGGTTCGGCGGAAACGCTCACCTCTTCTACCAGCATTATCCGCATGAGCCGCGCTGGAACACCATGCACTGGGGCCATGCCGTCTCGAAGGATTTCGTCCGCTGGACGCATCTGCCCATCTTCCTCTTCCCGGCGGCGCATCTATCGGAAAAGGACGATGGCCGTGGCGGCGCCTTCTCCGGCTCGGCGATCCCCTGCACCGGCCCGGAAGGCGCGGAAATCCGCGTCTTCTACACCGAGCATGTGCGTGACCGGCAACCGGAAGAGCAAGTCCAGCTTTCCGCCGTCAGCCGCGACGGCATCGTCGCCGGCCTGCCGGAAACCGTACTGCCGCTGCGCCCGGAAGGCTTGAACCTCACTACCGATTTCCGCGACCCCTATGTCTTCAAAGGCCCGGACGGCCGCTGGAAGATGCTGCTCGGCAGCCGCGACCGGCAGGGCGGCGTCGTGCTGCTCTATGAAACCGCCGACGCGCAAGGCGCCGTTGGCTGGACCTTCCTCGGCATCATCCATCGCGAGGACGGTTTCGGCATGACGGCGGCGGAATGCCCCTGCATGGTGCCGCTTTCCGGCAAAAACGGACAAACCCGCTGGGCGCTGATCTTCGGTCTGCTCACCAGCCGCGACCCGGCTACCGGCCGCCGCAACCTCACCTCCGTCACCGTCGGCAGTTTCGATGGCCGCACCTTCACGGCGGAGTTCGAGCAGGAGTTGGATTTCGGTTCGGATGCCTATGCCTTCCAGGCCTTCGTTGACGACGACGAGCCGGTCGGCATCGCCTGGCTCGCCAACTGGACGGATTTTTCCAAGAAGGACGATTTCCCGACGGCCATGACCCTGCCGCGCCGCGTCCTTCTCGACGGCGACACCGTACTGACCCCGCCGGTCGCAGCCGTCGACAGCCTGCGCCATCAGTTGCTGGACGACAGCGCGCTTGCCGCCGGCAAGACCGTGCCGCTCGGCACCGGCGCCGTCGAGATCACACTTGATCTCACCGAGCCGGGCGCCGCCTTCAACCTCACCTTCGATCATCCGGATGTCGATCTCGGTGTGAAACTCGATGCCGATGGTCTGGCGATTGTCTTCGACGCTCGCACCGATAAGCCGCCGCCACGTTACATCGCCACCGGCGCCAAACCGTCGAGCCTGCGCATCTTCCTCGATGCCGGCTCCATCGAGGTCTTCGCTGACAACGGCCGCTGGACGGGGGCCAAACGCATTCCGGGCTTTGCCGCCGCACGTTCGGCAACGCTCACCGGCGCCGTCGCCGAGGCCGGCGTCTGGCAATTGAAACTGTGAGGGAGGACAGACAATGGCATCGGTAGCAATCGACCGGGTTCTGAAGCAATACGGCGCGGCCTCCGTTATCCACGGGGTTTCCGCGGATATCGAGGATGGTCAGTTCGTCACGCTCGTCGGGCCGTCCGGCTGCGGCAAGTCCACGCTTCTGCGCATGCTGGCGGGGCTAGAGGATATCAGCGGCGGTGAAATCCGCATCGACGGCCGCGTCGTCAACGACGTCGCGCCGAAGGAGCGCGATATCGCCATGGTGTTCCAGTCCTACGCGCTCTATCCGCACATGACGGTGCGCGAAAATATGGGCTTTGCCCTCAAGCTGCAGGGGCGCGACAAGGCGACCATTAACAAGCTGGTGAGCGAAGCCGCCGGCATTCTCGCACTTGAACCCCTGCTGGAGCGCCTGCCGAAACAGCTTTCCGGCGGCCAGCGCCAGCGCGTCGCCATGGGCCGCGCCATCGTACGCCATCCGAAAGTCTTCCTGTTTGACGAGCCGCTGTCCAACCTCGACGCCAAGCTGCGGGTGACCATGCGCAGCGAGATCAAGGAGCTGCATCAGCGCCTTGGCACGACCATCGTTTACGTCACCCACGACCAGATCGAGGCGATGACAATGGCCGACAAGATCGTCGTCATGCGCGCCGGCCGCATCGAGCAGATCGGCAAGCCGCTCGATCTCTACGACCGTCCGAATAACACCTTCGTCGCCGCCTTCATCGGCTCGCCGTCGATGAACCTCTTCGAGGGTGGCGTCAGCGACGGCGGCTTCCGTATCGAAGGCGGCGTTTCCCTGCCGCTTCCGCCGCAATTGAGCCAAAGCGCGGCGCGCACCTACGGCATCCGCCCGGAAGACCTCGACATTGCTGAGACAGGCATTCCGGCCACCGTGCTGACTGTCGAGCCGACTGGTGCGGAGACCCATCTTTCGGTGCGTGTCGGCACGCAGACGGCAACCATCGTGCTGCACCAGCGGGTCGATTTAAAGCCCGACCAGCAAATTCACCTCGCGCCCAAATCCGAGAAAATCCACCTCTTCTCCGCCGAAGGCAATCGGATAGACTGATCCTCCGGCGCCTCCCGCTGAGCCGCGTCCGTCATTTGACGGGCGCGGTTCGGTTCCGGTACCATCCAGCCTTGCGTCTTGGTTTTGGGTGTTCGGCCCTTCAGTTGATCGAATGGACCAATTGCACGGCGATCTGTTGCCACAGTTCGAATCTCTTCAAGAGCGACGATGTCGGGTTCAAGGTAAAGCGCTCGCGGGTCTCGCGCGCCATCGCGCAGCGGCGCGAACTGGTAGGCTCACGGTGCAGGATAGGCCATCGCTGGCGACCGATAAGTTACCCGCCGCCACCGCTTGACAATTACCGGCACAAAAACCATCTGACGCCCGGTTTCTGCGAAATGGGGATTATCGATGACCACGGTACAAGAACGGCAGCCTGAGCAACATGCATTCGAAGCTGACGTCAGCCGGCTGCTGCACATGATGGTGCACTCGGTTTATTCGGACAAGGACGTCTTCCTCCGAGAGCTGATTTCCAACGCGGCGGACGCCTGCGAAAAGCTGCGTTACGAGTCGATTTCCCGGCCGCAGCTCTCGACAGATGGAGCTCAGCCGGAAATTCGGGTCACGCTCAATGATGAGGCTTCGACCCTTGTGGTCGAGGATAATGGCATCGGAATGAGCCGTGACGAGATGATCGACGCGCTCGGCACGATCGCGCGGTCTGGAACTCGCGCTTTCATGGAGCGGCTGGAGGCGGCCAAAGCGGGTGAGAAAGCCGAGTTGATCGGCCAGTTCGGCGTTGGTTTCTATTCTTCGTTCATGGTTGCCGACAAGGTCGATGTAATCTCCCGGCGCGCCGGGGAGGAGCAAGCCTGGAAATGGTCGTCCGATGGCAAGGGCAGCTATGAGATCGTGGCTGTTGACCTCAGCGAAGCGCCCGTCACGGGAACGCGTGTCGTGCTGCATCTGATGGACGACGCAAAAAAATATACCAGCAAATGGACGGTCGAAAAGATCATCCGCGACCAGTCCGGCCATGTGCCGGTTCCCATCCGCCTCGCGGAGAAGGAAGGTGCCGAGGCTTCTCAAGTCACCGATGGTGCGGCGCTGTGGACCAAGCCCAAGAGCGAGATATCAAAGCAGGATTACGACGATTTTTATCGCGGTGTATCCGGCCAGTACGACGAGCCGCTGACCAATATCCATTTCCGCGCCGAGGGCCGCCATGAATATACGGCGCTTGCCTTTATACCCGGCTCGCAGCCGTTCGATCTTTTCGATGCAGATCGTCACGGTCGCATGAAACTCTACGTGAAGCGCGTCTTCATCACCGATGAAGCAGAGTTGCTGCCACGCTATCTGCGGTTCGTGCGAGGTATCGTCGATACGTCGGATCTGCCGCTGAACATCTCGCGCGAGATGATCCAGGATAGCCCGATCCTTGCCGCCATCCGCAAAGGTGTCACCAGTCGCGTGCTAACGGCGCTGGAAAAGATGGCCGAGGGTGATGCCGAGACGTTCGGCAAATTCTGGGATCTATTTGGGGCAATCGTCAAGGAGGGGATCTACGACGATTTTGAACGCCGCTCCCAGCTGCTCAAGCTGTCTCGTTTCCGCAGCACCGCGTCGAGCGAGGCAACGCGCAGTCTGGCCGACTACCTGCGTGACATGAAAGAAGGGCAATCGGCGATCTACTACATCACGGGCCTTTCCCTTGATCAACTGAATGCATCGCCACAGCTCGAAGGCTTCCGCGCCAAGGGGATCGAAGTCCTCCTGCTCACAGATTCCGTCGATAGCTTCTGGACAACAAATGCCCGGGACTTTGAAGGCAAGCCATTCAAATCGATCACGCAGGGCCTGTCCGATCTGGACGACATAGCCGGCAACGATGAGGGCGGCGACAGCAAGCATGAAGCCTCTCCGGAAGTTGCCGCGTTTATCGACTTTGCTCGAGGTTTCCTTGGGCAGGAAGTCGCCGATGTCCGCGTCTCTGGCCGATTGACCGAGAGTGCGGTTTGCCTTGTCGCCTCTGAACATGGCCCGGATCGACAACTCGAGAAAATACTCCAGGGGGCAGGCAGGCTACAGACCGCATCGAAACCGGTCCTCGAGGTCAATGCGCAGAGTAGTCTGGTGAAGGCCATCGCCGCGATGAAAGATCAGGCCTTTCGGGAAGATGCTGCCTGGCTTCTCCTCGATGAAGCGCGAATCTTGGACGGCGACAGGCCGACCAACCCGCGCGCGTTTGCTGAGAGACAAGCCAGGCTTTTCGCATTAGCGATGGCGCAGAACACATAGTCGCCTGATATTATCGGGCCTCGGGCGATCGCCTGAGGCCTCGTCATATGCTGGTGAGGTTAGAGATAAGGTAGTAGCCTAAAACAAAGAACTGGCTAGCCGCGAACGTTGTCACTGAGGGTCCGCGGTTCGAATACGGTCGAGGCCAAACCCTCACGGCATCTGAGCCCCACTCACAGCAACGTACACCGCATAAACAGACCGTGTTGCCGCAATAAACAGCCGGTTGCGTCTCGGCCCGCCGAAGGTGAGGTTGGCGACGGTTTGGGGGATGCGGATCTTGCCGATCAGTTTGCCTGTGGGGTCGAAGCAATGGACGCCATCGGCGGCACTCGACCAGAGGTTCCCGTTCATATCGGTGCGGATGCCGTCCGGGATGCCGGTGTCGATCTGGCAGAAGACGCGGCCGTTGGCGAGGCTTGCGCCGTCGACCACGTCGAAGGCGCGGATGTGGCGCGGCAGGTTTTCGTCGTGGCTGGCTGCCGAATCCGCGACGTAGAGGATCGTCTCGTCGGGCGAGAAGGCAAGGCCGTTCGGCTGGGTAAAATCGGTGACGACGGCGGAAAGCGCGCCGGTCGCCGGGTCGAGCCGGTAGACGTTGCGGGTCGGCTGCTCCGGCACGGCGCGATAGCCTTCATAGTCCGACATGATGCCGTAGGTGGGATCGGTGAACCAGATCGAGCCGTCCGATTTCACCACCACGTCGTTCGGCGAATTGAGCCTGGCGCCCTCGAAACGATCGGCGAGCACGGTGATCGAGCCGTCGACCTCGGTGCGGGTGACGCGGCGCGTCCCATGTTCGCAGGAAATCAGCCGTCCCTGCCGGTCGCGTGTATGGCCGTTGGTGAAGTTGGAGGGCTGGCGGTAGACGGAGACGCCGGCCTCCGGCGTCCATCGCAGCATGCGCTGGTTGGGAATATCGCTCCATAAGAGCTGGTTCGCATCATTGAACCAGACGGGCCCCTCCGCCCACCGGCAGCCGGAATAGAGTTCGTCGAGACCGGCGCTTGTGACGATCAACTGCCGGAAGCGCGGGTCGTGAATTTCGTAGATGCTGGCCTCGGCCATGGCGGTCTTCCCAATTATCGCATGCCGGCCCGGCGGCCGCCGGCGAGCATGATGACGCTGATGATGATGAGGCCGGTCATGATCAGGCGGATGCCCGCGCCGAGCCCGTAGGTGTTGAGCATGGAGACGACCAGGAACATGAAGAGCGATGCGCCCCAGATGCCCGGAACGTTGGAATCGCCGCCGGCGACCGCCGTGCCGCCGATCACGACGACGGCGATCGACATCAAGAGATATTCCGAGCCCATGTTGAGCGCCGCGCCGCCGGAAAAGCAGGCGAGCAGATAGCCCGCGACCGAGGCAAGAACGGCGCAGAAGAGGTAGGTGACGAAACGCGTGCCGTCGACCGGAATGCCGGCCATGCGGGCTGCCGGCATGCTCTGGCCAATCGCCGAGATCCAGCGCCCATAGATGGTCTTCTCGAGCAGGAACCAGGCCAGCAGCGAGATGAGGAGTGCGACGATCGCCACATTCGGCACGCCGAGCGTGTGCGACGTGGTGAATTCCGCCAGCATGCTCGGCGGCTTGATGCGCAGTCCCCGGTTCGTCCAGATCGCGGCGGACTGCACGATGAAGCTCATGGACAGCGTGGCGATGATCGGCGGAATGCGCAGCGCCTTGATGAGCGCATAGTTGCCGAGGCCGACCACGAGGCCGATGACGATGGCGACGAGAAGACCGGGCAGGATCATGCCGTTTTCGACGTTCATCAGCTTCAGCGCCACCGTGCCGGCAAGCGTCATGGTGGCGGGAACCGAGAGGTCGATATTGCCGGGGCCGAGCGTGATGACGAACATCTGGCCGATGCCGACGATGACCGAGAAGGCCGCGAAGGTGAGGGCTGCCTGCGACAGGCCGAGCGTGCTGGCGCCGAGCGTCACCATGATCGTCAGGAACCAGACGATGAAGGCGGCAAGCCACGACCAGATCCAGGGTTTGCGAAAGAGGCGAAGGAGAGGGGTCATCGGCGCTTCTCCCGCTTTTCCAGGCGGTTCAGCATCAGACGAAGTGCGAGCACGATGATCAGGATTGCGCCCTGAGCCCCGATCTGCCAGTCCGGCGAGATCCGCAGGAAGGACAGGAACGAGCCGGCGAGCGTCAGCGTCAGCGCGCCGATGACGGCGCCGATCGGGGAGACGCGGCCGCCGATGAACTCACCGCCGCCGAGGATCACGCCGGCGATCGACAGCAGCGTGTAGCGCAGCGCGATATTGGCATCGGCCGAGGTGGTCAGGCCGACAAGGGCAATGCCAGCGAGCACCGCAAAGAGGCCGGCAAGCCCATAGGCGGCAGCGCGCGCCACGACGATCGACCAGCCGGCGCGCTCGACCGAGCGCTGGTTGCCGCCGATGCCGCGCATCAGCACGCCGAGCGAGGAGCGCATGACGAGGAGATGGGCAACCACGGCGATGACGATGCTGGCGACGATCGCCATCGGCGCCAGCGGCGGCTTGACGGTCATTAGCCAGCGTACCCAATCGGGCGCCTGTCCGCCCGGCGCCGGCAGCAGCAGTACGGCAAGGCCGCCCCAGACGAAGCTCATGCCGAGGGTCACGACGATGGAGGGCAGGTCGCGCAGATAGATGACGACGCCAAGCGCCGCATAGGTTGCGATCGCCCCGGCAAGAATCAGCACGCCCATCAGAGGCGCATCCCGCAGGAAGGTCGCGGTGACGCAGGCGACGAAGCTGACGAATGTGCCCATCGAGAGATCGAGATCGTTCACCGCCATCACGATCATCTGGGCGATCGTCGCCAGCGCGATCGGCACAGCCAGGTTGAACAGCAGGTTGAGTCCGACATAGCTCATGGCGCGCGGCTGCAGCCAGAAGACGGCGGCAAGCAGTAGCGTCAGCGACAAGGCGGGAATGGCAAGACGCATGGCGTCGGACGACAGCCGGACCGTCATGCGGCGACCCCTTCGAAGGAGGCGGCGATGATATTCTTCTCGTTGACGGCGTCGCCGGCGAGTTCGGCCGTGATGCGGCCTTCGCGGAAGACATAGACACGGTCGCAGAGGCGGACCTCGTCCATTTCGGTCGAGTACCAGATGAAGGTCCGGCCATGCGCCGCTTCCTCGCGGATAATCGCGTAGACCTCCTGCTTGGTGCCTACGTCGACGCCGCGCATCGGATCGTCCATCAAGACGACAGGCGCGCGTGTCGCCAGCGCCCGGGCAAAGAGCACCTTCTGCTGGTTGCCGCCGGAAAGCGACAGGATGCGATTG
The DNA here is from genome assembly GCF_047532935.1 of Rhizobium sp. IY2. Lineage (NCBI taxonomy): Bacteria > Pseudomonadati > Pseudomonadota > Alphaproteobacteria > Hyphomicrobiales > Rhizobiaceae > Rhizobium > Rhizobium sp. IY2. Next base: position 136,678 of record NZ_JBLKNU010000002.1, on the reverse strand, counting down.
TCCATATCGGGCGTGCGGATCTCGATCCGCCGCTTCCAGTCAGCGCCCTTCGTCTCCTCTTCGCCCGCGCGGATGAGGCCGCGCCGGGAGAGGTCACCGAGCGAGGCGATGGAGAAATTACGCAGGATGCTCCACAGCTCGAAGACGCCGTTGAGGCGTCGGTCGCCGGCGACAAAGGTGACGAGCGGATCGCGCTCCGGCAGCCAATTGCCGGATTGGGCGGCATGCAGGGCGAGCAGCAGCTCGGTCTGCCCGTGGCCGGCCAGACCCGCCAGTCCGATGATCTCACCCTTGCGCGCCGCAAAGGGCAGGCCTTTCGCCTGATGGGAGAGAATGAGCGGGGCGGTGGATTGTTCGCGCGCCGAGCGCTGCTTGGTCTCCTCCTTCGCAACGGTGCCCATCGCTTCCACCAGGCCGTGATGGTCGAAGCCCTGCGCCGGGCGCTCGGCGACGACACGGCCGTCCTTCATGACGACGATGCGATCGGATGTTTCGAGGATCTCGTGCAGGATATGCGAGATGAAGATGACGGACCCGCCCGTGGCGATGAAGCGGCGGACATGATCGAGCATCTGCCGGGCAAGGCTTGCATCGAGCGACGAAGTGGGTTCGTCGAGGATCACCAGACGCGGCGCAATGCCGGCGTCGGAAAAGGCCATTGATATCTCGACCATCTGCCGCTCGGCGATCGAAAGATCGCCCACAGTCCGGCTGCTGTCGATGCCGTGGCCGGGAAAGACGGCATCGAGGCTTTTCTCGATGATCTCTGCGGCGCGCCTGCGCCAGCCGAAGCCGCCGAGATGGCGATGCATGATACGCGTGTTCTCGACGATCGAAAGATTTGGGCAGAGCGATAGCTCCTGGAAGACGCAGCGCACGCCGCGGGCACGCGCCGCGTTGATACCGTAGCGCTCCAGCCGCTCGCCGTCGCTCGCCACGCTTCCTTCGTGCGGCGTGAGGCCGCCGTTGATCACGCTGACGATGGTGGACTTGCCGGCGCCATTGTGTCCCACCAGCCCGACGCATTCGCCCGGCATGACGCGGAGGGTCACGCCGTCGAGTGCCCTGACCGCGCCGAAGCTCACCTTGGCGCCCTCGACGGCGATCACCGCCTTCAAAACCTCATCCATGCTGCCCGCCATGCCTGCTTCGCAAAGAATGCCGCGCGGCCAATTGCGGCCGCGCGGCAGTCGCCGGGAGATTTACTTTGCCGACTCGATGACCTTGATTGCGTCCGCCTGCGTGTATTCCACATTGGCGACGCCGCCGGCCTGGGTATTGGCGAGGTTGGTTTCGAGATTGTCCTGGTCGATGCGCAGGAAGGGCACGACGAGGTCCTTCTTCACCTCTTTGCCGTCGAGGATCTGCTGCGCCACCCAGAATGCGAGCGTCGAGACGCCGGGCGCGATCGACACAGACATGGTCTCGTAGCCCTTCGCGTCCTTCTGCTCCTTCCACCATTTCAGCTCGTCTTCGCGGTTGCCCATGATGATGATCGGCATCTTCCGATCGGTCGCGGCAATCGCCTGTGCGGCGCCATAACCGTCGCCGCCCTGCGTCACCACGCCGGCGATGTCGGGCAGGCTCGGCAGAATGCCGGCAACAGCCTTCTGCGCCACGTCCTGCGCCCAGTCGCCGTGAACGGAGCCAACAATCTTGAACTGCGGGAATTGCTTGACGCCCTCGTGAATGCCGGCCGAGATCTCGTCATCGACGAAGACACCGGCAAGGCCGCGGATCTCGAGCAGGTTGCCGCCGTCCGGAATCTTCTTCGACAGGTACTCGACTTCGCTGCGGCCCATTTCCTTGAAGTTGACGGCGATCCGCCAGGCGCAGGGTTCGGTCACGATGCCGTCGAAGGAAACGACGGTGATGCCGGCGTCGCAGGCTTCCTTGACCGCACCGTTCAGCGCCGTCGGCGAGGCGGCGTTCAGCACGATGGCGTCATAGCCCTGCAGGATCATGTTCTGGATCTGCGCGGCCTGCTCCGTCGCCTGGTTCTCGGCGGTGGTGAAGGGGTCGGCTGCGGCAACGGTGCCGGCCTTCACGGCCTCGCCCGTCACCTTGCCCCAGCTCGTCAGCATGGCCTGGCGCCACGAGTTGCCGGCATAGTTGTTGGAAAGGGCGATTTTCTTGGCCGACGTGTCGGCAAAGGCGGAAACGGGCATCGCGGCGCAAGCAATAGCGGCCGATGCCAGAAGCATCTTGCGGATTGTCATGTCTTCCTCCCTGATGATCGCGCCGGCGGCGGATCGCTTCACTCCTGCCGGCCCAATCGGGCCCGAGTGAAAATTGTTCTTGCACTGAGCTTCCTCCTCTCAGTAAGGGCAGGATGCGGGAGATCGACCGGCCTGTACAGTGGCAAGGCGGCAAGTCGTTTGCGGGTTTTGCGCAACAAGCTGCGGGTTTACGCAAGACGGCGGCCCTTCCGCGGGCGCTTACTGGGAAGGGATCGCTGCGGGTCGAGGAGCCTGCTGCCATCTCGGGGAGGAACTGACGATGCTGCATCTTTCACCCGCAGTCATGTTCGACCACTATCTCGGCATTTCCCGGCTGCTCGCGGGCCAGCTCGACTTCCGCTCGGCTATCCGTTCCGTCGCCGCCGAGGTCGCCCATATCATCCCGCACGACCATCTCGATGTCTGCGTGCTGCTGGAGGGCGGCAATTACCACACGGCCTACGAGACGGGGATCGAGACCGCCTGGGGCGATCTGGCCGGCGCGCCCGTCGTCAACAGCCCCATCCGCTCGCTGCTCCGGGGCGAGGTGGACTTTCTGCTGGCGGACGACGCCATGACGGATCCGCGTTTCCACTTCGAGGGTGCGTTCAAGCGGCCGATCGTCGAACAATCGCTGAGGAGCCGCCTGCATGTGCCTATGAAGGTGCAGGGCACGATCATCGCGGCACTGTCCTGTTCGTCGCACCGGGCGGGCGTCTATACGATGGAGGATATTGAACGCGCCCGCATCATCGCCGACCTGCTGACGCCCTATTTCTTCGCGCTGCAGGCGGCCGAGCAGGCGCAACGCTCGGCCATCGTCGAGGCCGAAGCCCGCGCCCGCGAGGAGGGATTGCGGCAAGGTGCGCTGAAGCTTACCGAAGCCCTGGAGCAGGAACGCCAACGCATCGGCATGGACCTGCACGACCAGACGCTTGCCGACCTGACGCGGCTTGCCCGGCGGATCGATCGGCTGTCGCGCAACGGCGAAGTGGCGTCCGAGGCACTGGAGCCCGTTTCCCGTTCGCTCCAGCATTGCATGCAGGATCTGCGGCAGATCATCGAGCAGGCGAAACCCTCGGTGCTCCAGCTCTTCGGCCTCGCCCAGGCGATCGAGCATCATCTCGACCGGTCGACCCGCGACACCGGATCGGCCATCGAATGGGGCCTCGTCGACGAGACCCACGGCGCGTTGGAACGACTGGAGCCGACCGTCAGCGTCGCGCTGTTTCGCATCGCCCAGGAAGCGATCAACAATGCGGTGCGCCATGCAGCTCCGCTCACCGTCACGGTGCGGCTCGAGGCCGACGACGAACGGCTGTCGATCGAAATCTTTGACGACGGAACCGGGCTCGCCAAGGCGCGGGGACGGATCGGCGGCGGCATCGACAATATGAAGACCCGGGCGCGGCTGATTTCGGCGCGCTTCACGACCGGGCCTGGCCACAACAATCGCGGCACCGTGGTGCGTGTCGTGCTGCCGCTTGGCCCACATGACCCGGCGAACGGGCCAAACTGAGGAGAAGGGCACGATGAAAGTTCTGATCGTCGAGGACGACCCGCTGCACCGGTCCTATCTGCACGAGGCCGTCAACGCGGCCCTGCCGGAATGCGACACGGTGATCGAGGCGGAGAACGGAACCGTCGGCGAGAAGCTCGCCCGCGACCACAAGTCTGCGCATATCGTCATGGACCTGCAGATGGCGAACCGCAACGGCATCGAGGCGGCGCGCACCATCTGGAAGGAGCGGCCGGAGACCCGCATCCTGTTCTGGTCGAATTATTCGGACGAAGCCTATGTGCGCGGCGTCTCGCGCATCGTGCCGGATGGCGCCGCCTATGGCTATGTGCTGAAGTCCGCCTCCGACGAACGGCTGAAGCTTGCGCTGCGCTCGATCTTCATCGAGAGCCAATGCGTCATCGACCGCGAGGTGCGGGGCCTGCAGCAGAAGAGCCTCGGCCAGACGAACGGCTTCACCGACTCCGAATATGAGATCCTCGTTGATATCGCGCTCGGCCTCACCGACCGGGCCATCGCCAAACGCCGGGGTCTGTCGCTGCGCAGCGTCCAGAACCGCCTGCAACAGCTCTACGACAAGCTCGACGTCTACCAGAGCGCCGGCGACGACCACGAGGACGGCCGCTTCAATCTGCGCGCCCGCGCCGTCACCGTCGCTTTCCTGCGCAAACTGCTGAATTACAGCGCGCTGGAGCGGGCGGAGGCAGAGCTGCAGGAGTGGCTTGACGGAAAGTAGTGTCCCCGCGGCGTCTGCCTTTCACGGCGCATGCGCCAGCGCGATCGCGTCGGCAGCTTCCTCGCAACGATCCACAAGCGTGCTGGTTGCAACGCGAATATGACTGCTGGGCAGGACGGAGAATTTGCTGCCCGGATTGACGGCGATATTGCGTGCGGCGAGCGTCACCATCGCGAATGGTTCGGAGACGACGGGCACCCACAGGCACAGGCCCTGGCCTGGGGGTATCGCCATTCCCCGTTCGCAGAGTGCGTCGGCAAGAGCGTCGCGCCTCTGCTGATAGATCGCGCGCGCCTCGCCGATGAGGCGCCAGGTTGCCGGATCGCGCAACAGCCAGGCGGCGGCACTCTGCAGGATGCGGCTGGTCCAGCCGGCGCTGAAGGAACGGTAGGACTGGATCTGGTCGACGATCGGCGCGGAGCTCGACAGGACGGCGAGCCGCAGATCCGGACCGAGGCTTTTCGAGAGTGAGACGATATGGATCGTCCGCTCCGCAAATCGGCCGCCGAGCGAATGCGGAGGTGCCGCCGACACGTCGCCGACGCCGTCGTCCTCGATGACAAGCGTGTCGCTGCCTTCCAGCACATCTCCGAGCTGATGGAGGCGGGATGCACTGACCGTCGTGCCGGTCACGGAATGCAGCCGCGGCTGGAACAGGAAGGCCGCCGGACGTTGCTGCAACGCCTCGCGCAGCGAATCCGGCAAGGGGCCGTCGCTGTCGCAGGCGACGGGGATGATTTTTACCCCGAGATCTTCCAGGATATCGAGCAGCCGCATCGCGGTCGGATGTTCGATCGCGACTGACGAACCCGGAGAGACCAGCGCATGCAATACCGTATAGACGGCGTTGTAGCCGCCATTGGTGGCCAGAAAGGCTTGCGCCTCATGGGGCCATCGCACAGAAACGGCGTCCTTCAGCTCCGGCACGATACGACTGCGCTCATAGCTGTTGAGGTCGGCGGCTGACGCGCCATAGGCCATGGCTTCGGAAAGGCGGGGAAGAAGTGCAGCATCCGGCCCGGCCAAGGTGAGGTCGAGCACACCTGCGGCATAATTTCCCGAGCTCGCAAGACGCTCCGGCCTGGCGACAAAGCGGTCGCCGCTGACCCAGGTGCCGTTTCGCCCCCGGCCGCTGATAATTTTCTGTCGCCGCAATTCACTCCAGGCCTGGGAGATCGTCGCCGGGCTGACACGCAATTCGTAGGCGATATCGCGGATCGCCGGCATGCGCGTGCCGACCGGCAGGGTGCCGGCGCGGATCAGCGCACTCGTTTCGAGGGCGATCCCCCGGATGCTGCGATCGGCTATTTTTTCGGCAAACCAGGAAGCCTCGACCGTGTCGCCCATTTTTCTCTCACTTTAAATGTTCAATAACGTAATAACATTTGTACTCACCATTTTGAACATTTAATTTCCCGCTCGTCGAGCCATTTCAGTGAGTTTTTGCATGCCTGTGACGCTTCGCATCGCCCTCAGAGACTGGGATTACATGACGCCGCTTGTTCTCGGAGATGTCAGTTCGTCCCGTCTCGACATCAAAGTGGATCGCGTCGGCACGCTGGTCTCCAGCCTTGGCGATGACGAGGCTCATGACGCCGCGGAAATGTCCTTCAGCCGCTATTCGCAGATGCGTCATGACGGCGATGATCGGATATTCGGCATGCCGAACTTCATCATGCGCGGCTTCCGCCATCGCTGCATCATCACCGCCAAGGGCAGCCCGATCCGCACGCTGTCCGATTTGGCCGGCAAGAAGATCGGCGTGACTGGCTGGCGCGATTCCGGAAATACATGGACCCGGGCCGCGCTGCGCCGCGAAGGCGTCGGAGTCGAGGATGCCATGTGGTATGCCGGACGCCTGACGGAGGCCCATCCGATCGCCGACCGGCTCGATGGCTTTGGACGGCCCGGCCGCATCGAGGCGGCCCCCGGCGAGCGCCCGATGGTCGATCTCTTGCTGGATGGCGGGCTGGATGCCGTCTTCACGCCTTTCATGCCGAAGGGTTTTTTCGATCAGGAATCGCCCCTGCGCCAGGTGCTGGATGATTTCCGCGCCGCTGAAGTCGCCTACTTCCACGAGGTCGGTTACGTCCCGGGCATGCATCTGATCGGCTTCAAGGCTGATATCGTCAGGGAGCATCCCTGGATCATGGATGAACTCAGCGGGCTGATCGACGAGTCCCAGCGTCTCTGGCTGGAGAAGCGTGAGAAATATGCCGACACCACGCCCTGGATGATCGACGAATTGCGCCGCTGCGCGGCCGACCTGCCGCCAAGCTGGAACGTCAGCGGGTTTGCCGAGAACGAGGCGATGATCGCCGACTTTGCCGAGGAACTTTACGAACAGAAGATCATGCCGCGCCGTTTGACGCCGGCCGAGCTGTTTCCGTGGCACGCCAAGGTCCGGTGAACGAGGCCAGCGAAACTCCTCACAGGCCTCGACGTTGAATCACTATTTTCGCAAAACCAAAAAGGGGAATGACATGCATTCGAAACTGATCGCTTCCGCCGCCCTGATGGGCTTGATGATGACGACGTCGGTCTTCGCCGAGGAGTCCGCCGTTGCCAAGCAGACCGTCAACGACGCGCTTCGCGCCCGCCTGCCGGAGAAGATCCGCACGGACGGCAAGATGATCTCCGTCAACAACGGTTCCTTTCCTCCCTATGAGATCGTCACCGGCACGGAACTGACCGGCGCCAGCGCCGATCTGACCGATGCGATCGGCCAGATGCTCGGCGTCACGATCGAGCACGAAACCGTCAGCGGACTGACCGCATTGCTCGCCGGCATCAATTCCGGCCGATACCAGTTCGCCTTCGGCCCGATCGGTGACTTCAAGACCCGTGAAGAGGCCAATGACTTCGTCGACTGGGTTCAGGAATACGTGGTCTTCTCCGTCCAGAAAGGCAATCCGAAGGCCATCGCTTCGCTCGACAGCGCCTGCGGCAATCGCATCGCCGTCATGGCCGGCGGCTCCGCCGAAAAGGTGATCCAGGCTCAGGTCGAAAAGTGCAAGACGGCGGGCAAACCCGCGCCCGAAGTGCAGTCCTATACGGACCAGCCGAGCTCGATCCTGGCGGTCCGCTCCAAACGCGCCGATGCCTTCTTCTCGTCGCAGGCACCATTGACCTATTTCGTGTCTCAGGCAAACGGCCAGCTGGAACTGAGCGGCGTCGGCCAGAAGAACGGCTTCGACGATCTCTACCAGGGTGCCGTCGTGCCGAAAGGCTCGCCGCTCGGCCCCGTTCTGCTCGACTCGATCAAGGCGTTGATGGATAACGGCACCTATGCCGCCATCATGAAGAAGTGGGGTCTTGAGAACAACATGATCAAGCAGCCCGGCCTCAATCTTGGTGGAGCCCTGCCGAAATGAGCAATCACGGCGTGACTGCCGCATCGCCTTCGGGCGGTGCGGACTTCCGGGACGTTGCGCACGCCCACAAGCCCTTTCGAACGGGTCGGCTCGTCCTATGGATGGCCGTGCTCCTCATTGCCGCGAACTTCCTGTGGATCGTCGCCCATAACGAGAATTTCGGCTGGCCCGTCGTCGCGGCCTACTTCTTCGATCCGACTGTCATCAGTGGCCTCTACGTCAGCCTGGGCCTGACTGTGATCGCAATGGCCATCGGCATCGTTCTCGGCCTCGGGCTGGCGATCGCCCGGCTGTCGAACGACCGGCTCGCAAGGTCGCTGGCATCGCTGTTCATCTGGTTCTTTCGCGGCACGCCGCTCTTGGTGCAGCTGATCTTCTGGTACAATCTCTCGACCCTTTTTCCCGAACTTTCGATCGCCATTCCATTCGGCCCGACGCTGGCGAGCTGGGAGACGAACTCGGTGATCACGCCGATGACGGCGGCGATCGTCGGTCTTGCCTTGAACGAAGCGGCCTATATGGCCGAGATCATTCGCGGCGGCCTGCTCTCGGTCGATCGCGGCCAGTTCGAGACGGCGGAAGCCTTCGGCATGACCAAGGGCAGGGCGCTGTGGCGGATCATCATTCCGCAGGCGATGCGCTCGATCGTGCCGCCGACGGGCAACCAGCTGATCAGCATGATCAAGGCGACCTCGCTCGTCAGCGTCATCGCCATGGCCGATCTGCTCTATTCCGTCCAGTCGATCTACAATCGCACCTTCGAGATCGTGCCGATGCTGCTCGTCGCGGTCCTCTGGTACCTGTTCATCACCTCGATCCTCAATCTCGGCCAGAGCTATATCGAGGCCTATTACGGCCGTAGCGAACGGCGCAACAATGCCGTCACCGCCAAATCCGAGACCCTTGTCGAGGAGGCAAGCCATTGACCGCCGCCGCGATTGCAAAGCCGCTCGTCAGAGCCCGCAACGTCCACAAGTCCTTCGACCAGCTCGAAGTGTTGAAGGGGATCGACCTCGACGTCATGCCGGGTGAAGTGGTCGTCGTGCTCGGCCCGTCCGGCTCGGGAAAATCGACCTTCCTGCGCTGCATCAACCATCTCGAAGCGATCAATAAGGGGTTCATCGAAGTCGATGGCGAACAGATCGGCTATCGCCTGCGCAAGGACCGGCTGGAAAAGCTGTCCAGCAACAGGATCGCTCATCAGCGGCGCAAGATCGGCATGGTGTTCCAGCAGTTCAATCTCTATCCGCATATGACGGTGCTGCAGAACATCATCGAGGCCCCGGTCGGCGTGCACGGAGAAAGCCGCAAGGCCGCGACCGAGAACGCCATGCGGCTTTTGGAGCGGGTCGGCCTGGCGGAAAAGGCGGGGAGCTATCCCCGCCAGCTCTCCGGCGGTCAGCAGCAGCGCGTCGCCATCGCCCGCGCCCTTGCGATCAAGCCGAAGCTGATGCTGTTCGACGAACCCACCTCTGCGCTCGACCCGGAGCTCGTCGGCGAAGTCCTGTCCACCATGCGCGATCTCGCCAAACAGGGCCTGACCATGATCGTCGTTACCCACGAGATCGGTTTCGCCCGCGAGGCGGCCGATCGGGTGGTGTTCATGGACGGCGGCAATGTCGTCGAGATGGGCAACCCCGAGGATGTCATCGGCAATCCGCAACATCCCCGGACCCAGGCCTTTCTCGCCCGTTTTCTCTGAGCGATATCAGTCGGTTGCTTCGACCCTCGGGCCGGAGCAACGGTTCTTTCGATCAATACTGGATGTTTTCATGCCCACGCTCGACAATGCCTATGCCCGCCTTTCCGATTTCGAAGCCATGGAAGCGGAGTTGAAGGCGACCCGCCAGTACCTGCATGCCCATCCGGAACTCTCCTTCGAAGAGGCGGAAACGGCGCGTTATGTCGCGGAAAAGCTGGAAGGCTGGGGTTATGATGTGACCCGCAATGTCGGTGGCCATGGCGTCGTCGCGCGGCTCAGCGCCGGCCGGGGTAACAAGGGCATCGCCATTCGCGCCGATATGGATGCATTGCCGATCATCGAGGCAACCGGACTTCCCTATGCCAGCAGCACGCCAGGCAAGATGCATGCCTGCGGCCATGACGGCCACACCACCGTGCTGCTTGGGGCCGCCGAATATCTTGCCCGCACCCGTCGCTTCAACGGCACGGTGACGCTGATTTTCCAGCCGGCAGAAGAGGCGGGCAAGAATAGCGGCGCCCAGGCGATGATCGCCGACGGCCTGTTCGAGCGGTTTCCGTTCGACGCCATCTTTGGCCTGCACAACCACCCCGGCGCTCCTGAAGGCACCATCCTGCTGCGATCCGGCCCGATGATGGCGGCGTCCGATACCGTCGAGATTACCATCAAGGGCAAAGGCGGCCATGCCTCACGGCCGCACCTGACCATCGATCCGGTGGTCGTGGCGTGCAACCTCGTCGTCTCGCTGCAGACGGTCATCTCGCGCAACCTCGATCCAACCCAGACGGCGGTCATCACCGTCGGCACCATCCATGCCGGCGATGCCGTCAACGTCATTCCGGAATATGCCAAGCTCGCCTTGAGCGTGCGCTCCTTCGAGCCTGGCATTCGCGATCTCTTACAGGAGCGCATCACCAAGCTTGCCCACTCGGTGGCCGAGGGTCACGGTGCTTCGATCGACATCGACTATGATCGCGGCAATCCTGTCGTCGTCAACTCGCCTGCCGAGACGGATTTTGCCCGCATCGTCGCTGGAGAATTGATCGGCGAAGACAAGGTCGCGACCTGCCCGCTCATTCCCGGCAGCGAGGATTTTTCACACTTTCTCGAGCACAAGCCGGGCAGCTTCCTGCGCCTCGGCAACGGCATGAATTCCGCCATTCTGCATAGCCCCAAATATGACTTCGCCGATGCCAGCCTGACGGTCGGTGCGGCAATGTGGGCAAGGCTCGCGGAGCGTTACCTCCGGGACGACACCTGAAATCCCGGATGCCCAGCTTTTACGGCGTCCCATTTGGAGCTTGCACTTTTTTGTAGCGCGAAAGGATTTCCTAGTCCCTTTTCATGCGAGAACTTCCCTTCAGGATCTCTCGTCGCAATCCAGGATGCGCAGCATGATTGCCAACTATCACGACGCCGGACTCGACTTGTCCTGCGATCTCGAATTTTACGCCCTGATGGCGGAAAGCTTCGAACGAAGCGTGGGACGCCGCCTGGCGCCGGAGGGCCAAGGGGCCGAATGGCTTTACCACACGTCGCCGGCCGTGGTCCTTGCTCACAACACCGAAGCCGATCCACGCTTCATCTACGCCAACCGTGCGGCCCAGGCCTGCTTTGAATATTCATGGGACGAGTTCATCACTTTGCCGTCGCGTCTTTCCGCAGAGGCGCCGGACCGTGCGGAGCGCGAGAGATTGCTGAATGTCGTGGCAGCCAACGGCTTTATCGCCGACTACCGCGGACTTCGCATCGCCAAGTCAGGGCGGCGTTTCTATATCGAGAAAGCCATCGTCTGGAATCTCGTCGACCGCAACGGACGCCGTCACGGTCAGGCGGCAACGTTCGATTCCTGGCAGGACGAGCAGGTGAGCTGAGCGCTGGTGGTGTTCGACCAGGTTCCTCAACGCCGGCATTCCGTCGCTGTTGGCAGCTGACAATAGCGGACAAGGGACGGTGGCGGCTGGGCAATGCGATGTCGTATATCGCTGAGAGTTAGACAAGCATTGGATAACAGTGCGTTTGTCCAGGATAAGCTTGCCTCGCCAGTTATCGGGAGGCATGGTCTGTCCCTGAACAACGGAATCACGACGCTGCGGGCGAAGCCCTTGGCCATGCTCGGAAGCTCGCGGCACATCGTAGACATGGCTGGCTAATGTTTTCCTTTCTGCACAGTTCGGACCTTCATATTGGCAAGCGATTTGGCAATCTTCCGGAGGATTTGAGAGGGCGCCTGCGTGAGGCCCGGCATGGCGTGATCACCAGGCTTGCCAATGCGGCGCGAGAGCATGGGGCGGGCGTTGTCCTGCTGGCGGGCGATACATTCGATACCGAGACGCCGACACCCGCCGTGCTTCGGCAGGCGCTTGGCGAGATGGCCCGGAATACGCCGCTGCGCTGGGTCCTGCTTCCGGGCAATCACGATTCGCTGCTGGCGGACCAGCTCTGGAGCGCGGCGCGCGGCGTGTTGCCCGACAATGTCATTCTGGCGACGGAAGCAGCACCCCTTGCGCTTGGACCTGACGCCGTCCTGCTGCCGGCGCCTTGCACGACCAGGAGGCCGGGCCGCGACCTGACCGAATGGATGACGGGTGCCGCCACGCCGGACGGCGCTATCCGCATCGGCCTCGCCCATGGCCCTATCCAGGAATTTTCGGAGGATGCCACGGCCACGAACGTGATTGCGCCGAACCGCGCGGCGCTGGCCGGCCTCGACTATATGGCGCTTGGCGATTGGCACGGATCGGTAACGGTGGACGCCAGAACATACTACAGCGGCGCTCCCGAGCCGGACCGTTTCAAGCATGACCGGCCAGGGCAGGCGATGGTCGTTTCCATTGCCGGACAGGGGGCGATGCCGACAACGACGGCGGTGACGACCGCCAGCTTTTCCTGGCAGACATTGCACCTTCCTCTGCTGGCATCGGAAGACGGTGTTGAAGCGCTGAAGGCCGCATTGCCGGAACCGTTCGCGCGGCGACAAACCCTGTTGCGCGTCGCGCTGTCTGGCCGTGCCCGGTTGAACGGGCGGACGGCAATGATCAGCCTGCTGGAGCAGGTCGCGCCGGAATTTGCACATCTGGAGATCGATACCGACCTCCTAGGGACCGATTGCGAGAGCGATGATCTCGAGACTATCGACCGAGCCGGTGCGCTGCGCGATGCTGCGGACTTGCTGCTTGCCGAGAGCCTCGACGAGGCCCGTTCCGGCGACGACAGGGCCGTGGCGCGTCAAGCATTGATCCGGCTGTTTTCTTATTGCGAGGCGATCGATCGATGAAACTGACCGCCCTTCGCCTCCACAATGTCAAACGCTTTGCCGGCCGCGGCATATCAGTCGAAGGAATCACCGACGGCGTCAATGTGCTGAGCGCCGCCAACGAACATGGCAAATCAACCTGTTTCGAGGCGCTGCATGCCCTGTTTTTCCAGCCGCACAGCGGCACGCCAAAGAACGTGCAGATGCTGCGTCCCTATAGCGGCGGCAATCCGATCGTCGAGGCCGATATCACGATCGACGCCGGCCGCTACCGCCTGACCAAGCAATTCTATGGCGGACGGCGCGCCAGCGTCACCGATCTCGGCAGCGGTCGGCTCGTCGCCCAGGCCGACGAAGCCGAGGCTTTCATCGGCGATCTCATTTCCGGCGGAACGTCGGGTCCGGCAGGTCTGCTCTGGGTGCGCCAGGGTGTCACTGGCATCGAAAATCGCAGCAAGAGCGAGGAAGAGAACGACAAGCGGGTCCGCGAAAGCCTGCTGTCGTCGGTGCAGGGCGAAGTGGAGGCGCTGACCGGCGGACGGCGCATGTCGGCGGTGCTTGAAGCCTGTGAGGAAGAACTCAATCGCCTGGTCACCGCGACGCTCCGGCCGAAGACCGGAGGCCGCTTTGCCGCCGCTCTCGAGGAGCGTGACCGGCTGCAGGAGGAGGAGGCGCGGCTGGCCAAGGAGGTGGAGATGCTGCACGGCGCGCTCGACCGCCGCCGCTCAGTGCAGGCGAGACTGAACGAGCTGGAAAATCCGGACGAGGAGGCCGGCCGGAAGGCGGCGATTGCCAATGCCGAGGCGGTGCTTGAAGCCGCCAAGCTGCACGAGAGGGAACTCAAGGCGCTCGATGCCGAGGCTGCCTTGGCCGCCAGCCGCCGCGAGGAGGCGCAGCAGGCATATGAGCGCTTCCAGGCCGCATTGAACCGCAGCGGCGAACTCGCGCGGCGTTTCGCCTTGGCGGAGAACGAGCTTTCCAGTGCAGCCGAGCGACGCACGGCATCGCTAGTTGAAAGCGAGGCCGCAACGGCGGAGGTGCAGGCGGCCGAAGAAGACGAGCGGGTCAACCGCGAATTACTCGCGCGGCTGGAGGCGGCGCTGCGTTCGCGCCACGCCGCCGAGCGTCTGGCCGAGGTTCGTCTGCGTCTCGAACAGGCGGAAGCGGCGCGGCAGCAGATCGAGGACGGGGAGGCGGCGCATGCCTTGCTCGCCATTCCAGCCGATGGGATCGAACGGCTCGAAGCGCTGGATCTCAAGATCGTTGGCCTGCGCGCAGCCGCCGAAGTCGACCTTCCCACGCTCCGGATCGACTACCTGAAAGACGCCTCCGGATCGGTGAGCATGGACCACCAGCCTTTGCCTGGGGGCGAGGATAAAAGCTTTGCCGGAATGGCGAGGCTCGACATAGCAGGCGTCGGCACCCTGACCATTCATTCCAGCCGGCAGGTTGAGCAGGACGGAGCGCTGGAGACCGCGCAATCCGCCCGCCAAACATTGCTTGCCAAGCTCGGTGTCGACAGTCTGCTCGCGGCGCGGCAGCGCGACATTGCCGCGCGGAGCAAACACGAGGAGCTGGTGCGGGCGCGCCAGCGGCTCGCCGATCTCGCCCCGAAGGGCATCGACGCCCTTCACCTCGACGCCGCCCGATTTGCCGAACTCAGCCAGGGTCCGATCGAACTCGACGCCGACCCGGAAGAGGTGCGCGCCCGTCTCGCGGATGCGACGCGGCGCATCGAACTGGCGCGGAACCGGGCGCGGGAGGCATCGGTGATGCGCGCCGAGGCCGGCGAGGCGATATTGCGCGCGCAGACAGAGCACGCCAGGCTTGGTCAGGAACTCGAGGCCATCGAGGCGATCATCGGTCCCGAAGCCGGCCGAAATGCCGTGCAACAGGACCTTGCCGTAAAATTGTCCAGCGCCAAAGAGCAGTTCGATGCGGTCGAGCTCCGGGCCGGACCTTTGCGCCGGACAGCGCGGGACCTCGCAGGCGCAGAGGCCGCCCTTGCCCGGGCGCGCTCGGTTGCCGACGCCGCAGGACGCGAAATTGCCAGGCTTCGCGAGGAGCTTGCCGATCTCGGCGGTCAGATCCGCACCCGCTCGGACAGCGCGGTGGAAGAAAACTGGTTGGAAAGCCGGGATTTGCTTGCAGCGGCGCGCGAACAGGTGAAGCGTTTCGAGACGGAGGTCGGGGTGCTCGATCGCCTGCGCAAGGCGCTGACGGCGACGCGGGCGGCGGCGCGCGACCTCTATCTCAAGCCGGTCATGAACGAACTCGCCCCGCTGCTCGGCCTGCTGTTCGACGATATCTCGATCACCTTCGACGGCGACACGCTGCTACCGCAGATCGTGCGCCGCAACGGCCAGGACGAGGATGTCGATCGGTTGAGCGGCGGCATGCGGGAGCAGCTCTCGGTGCTGACCCGCCTTGCATTCGCCCGGCTGCTTGCCCGCGACGGCCGGCCGGCGCCTGTCATCCTCGACGATGCGCTTGTTTATTCCGACGACGACCGGATCGAGCGGATGTTCGATGCGCTGCACCGCCAATCCCGCGACCAGCAGATCCTCGTCTTCTCCTGTCGCCAACGCGCCTTCGCCAAGCTTGGCGGAAACGTGCTGACCATGCAGCCATGGCAGCCGGATTGATCGAGATCGATGCTCAGGCGACGTCGACGCGTCGCTCAAGCCACAGATAGGCGGCAGCCGTCCAGGAAAAGCCGAGGCCACCGCAGCCTTGGCCGGTGACCGGGTCGAAATATTCGGCAAAACCTTCCGTTTCGATCGCTGTGATCGTGGATTGCCGCAGCTTTTCGGCGACAGCCGTGTGGCCGTTGCGCTTCAGTCCGTCGATCAGAAGCCAGTTGATGATTGCCCAGGCGGGACCGCGCCAGTAACGCTTCGGCTCCCAGCTGGCGATGCCCGGCTTCGTCGTCGGAAAGGCGACCTTGAGATCCTTCGACCAGGCCTTCATTTCCGCAACCAGCGCGTCGGCAATCTGCTTGTCGAGATCCAGCGAGAGGAGGGGGATGAAACCGGCTTGCGTCGCCGCTTCGACATCTTCTCCCGAGATCAAGTCTCGAGAGACGAAGCGCGCGAGGTCCGGCCGCCATTGGGCCATGATCGCCTTGCGAGTGCGGTTGTTGAAGGCAGCGATCTCGATCGCATCCTCGGTCCGGTCGAACAGCCGGGCAAGGTGCTCGAGGTCTTCGCCGGCCTTGAGCAGGATAGCGGTCGTCTGGATCTCGGCGACCTTGAAGGACGCCTTTTCCCATTGTTTCGCCGGATCCCAGCCGCAGGCGGCATAGGTATCGACCAGATGAATGAAGCGGCGGTAATCCTCGTCGCGCGGACGCATGTCGGCATCGACATGGCCGGTATCCTTGCGCACGACAGGGGTATCGGTGGTGGTGGGTACACGAGCGAGCGCGATGTCCCAGGCGGGAGAATTGTCGCTGCCGCTTTCCCAGGGATGCAGCAGCGCGACCAGGCCGGTGCCATCGGGATCGCGGGCGGAATACCACCAGCGGTGCCATTTCAGCGCCGCTTCGTAAAGTGGCAGGGTACGGGCTTCGGCACCCTTGCCGGCGGCTTCATGCAGTTTGCGCAGTGCGATCGCAAAGACCGGCGGCTGGGTTATGCCGGAGGTCGCGATCGTGTGCTTCGTGCGCCAGACATCCGGTCCGGGAAAATAGGTTTCGCTTGGCGCGTGGAAGACGATATGCGGGATCATCCCGTCCGCCCACTGGCCCTCGACCAGCCGCTCCAGCTCGCGATAGGCGCGGTCGGTGTCGTAGAGCGCGAAGCCCATGGCGACGAAGGCGGAATCCCAGTTCCACTGGAAAGGGTAGAGCCGGTCGGTCGGCACCGTATAGCCGCCGCGATCGTTGGCGGCGAGGATGCGCTTGGCTTGGTCGACATGCATGTTCATTTCGGGAACTCCGGTATTCTCAGGCCAATAAGGCCGGAAACGACTTGCCGCTTTCGGGCGAAAGCCAGGTGATGCGCTTCTGGTCGAGCTTCAGGCCAATCGTCTCGCCGCTCTTTACGGATTCAGAGGCCGGCAGGATGACGCGGACCGGCTGATCGTGGATCGAACCGGTCAGAAGCAGGTGCGAGCCCATCGGCTCGGCAACGCGCACTCTCATTTCGAGACCCTGCGGCAACGGCGCGAGTTCGACGGCCTCGCCACGCAGACCAAGGATGACTTCATTGCCGGATTCCCCCGGCGCCGCAAGCCGATCGGACCCTGCTGCCACCTGGCCGTTCGAAACCGGCACCTTGATGAAGTTCATCGGCGGATTGCCGATAAAACCGCCGACGAAACGTGTTGCCGGGTGATTGTAGATCTCGACCGGATGGCCGACCTGTTCGACCACGCCGCCATGCATGACGGCGATGCGGTCGGAAAGGCCCATGGCTTCGGTCTGGTCGTGGGTGACGTAGATCGTCGTGGTTCCCGCCGATTGCAGCACGGTCTTGAGTTCCGTGCGCATTTCGAGGCGGAGCAGCGCATCGAGGTTCGAAAGCGGTTCGTCCATCAGGAGAACCTTCGGTTCGACGGCAACGGCACGAGCGACCGCGACGCGCTGGCGCTGGCCGCCGGAAAGCTTGTTCGGGTAGCGGTCGAGATATTGCTCGATATGCAACAGGCCGGCGGCCTTTTCGACCTGCGCCTTCACCCTGGTGTCGTCGGCCTTCTGCATCCGCAGCCCGAAGGCGACGTTCTCATAGACCGTCATATGCGGAAAGACGGCGTAGTTCTGGAAGACCATCGCCAGGCCGCGATCCTTGGGAGGCAAGCCGATCACCGACTTGTCGCCGATACGGACATCGCCTGAGGTTGCGGTCTCGAGGCCGGCGATGATGCGCAGCAGCGTGGTCTTGCCGCAGCCGGACGGACCGAGCAGCGAGACGAATTCGCCGTCGTTGATCGTCAGCGAGACCTCTTTCAGCGCCTGGAAGGCTCCGAAGCTTTTGCGGATGCGGTCGATGACAATATTGGCCATGTCGATGGTCCCGTTATTTGGAGGAAATGCCCCAGATCGCGAAGAGGTAACGCCTGACCGCGAAGATGAAGACAACCGAGGGAAGGATGAGCATCAGGCCGCCGGCAAAGCGGTAGTGCATCGGGCTTTCCGAGAGCACCGTCAGCAGGTAGGCGGTCAGCGTGCGGTTGCGCACCGTCAGCACCGACGCGGCAAAGACCTCGTTCCACGAGATGACGAAGGCAAAGACCGCTGTCGCGACGATGCCGGGCAAAGCCAGGGGCGCGACCACCTTGAAGAAGGCCTGGATGCGGGTGCAGCCGAACACCCAGGCGGCTTCTTCCAACTCTCTGGACACGCCGAGGAAAATGCCCTGGGTGACGAGCGCGGCGAACGGAAGCGCCAGGACCGTATGAATGAGGCCGACGCCGATGATCGTATCGTAGAGGCCGAGCCGGATGAAGGAGACGGTCAGCGGCAGCGCCAGGATTGCCAGCGGGAAGGCGCGGGTCAGCAGCACCAGAAGGCGGTAACTGTCCTTGCCGCGGAAATCGTAGCGGGCGAGGGCGTAACCGGCCGGCGCGCCGAGCAGGATCGAAAGCGCCACCGTAATGCCGGCCGCACCCAACGAATTGAGGAAGGACTGGACGACGCCTTCGGTCTTCAGGAAGAGAAAAAAGGGCTCGAGGGATAGACCGGTGGGAAGGCCGGTCTTCGGCCAGACATAGACGCCCTGGCGACCGCCGAGTGCGCCGAGCGCCACCAGATAGATCGGCACCAGCACCCAGGCGCAGAGTGCGGCAATGCCGCTCCAGAGCAGCCAGCGGCGTGAAGAGATGAAGCCGGCGGCTTTGGGTGTGTCTGCGGCCGCGCTGATGGTGTCCGTGGTCATGGCAGGCGCTCCGGATCGACCTTCAAGGCCTTCAGATAGATGAGCGTGGCGGCGAGCGAGATGATCATGATCAGCACCGCATAGGCGGCAGCGACGCTGTAGTTCTGGTTCTGGTTCTGCCAGTTGTAGGCCTCACCGACGAGGACCGGGAAATTGCGCCCGCCGAGCGCATAGACCACCGCGAAGACCTCGAAGGCGAGCACGGTGCGCAGGATCAGCGCCGATTGCAGGGCGGGGCGGATCAGCGGCAGGGTGATGCGCCAGAAGCGCGTCCACGGACCAGCCCCGAAGATTTCGGCGGCTTCTTTGAATTCCTTCGGCACCTGGTTCAGGCCGGCGACGATGATGACCATGACGATGGCCGTGCCGCGCCAGATTTCGGCAACCGCAATGGCGATGAAGAGCGCGACCGGCGTCTGGTAGGAAAGCCAGCTTGCCTGCCTGCCGATGATGCCGAGGCCGAAGAGCAGCGAATTCAGATAGCCGGTATTCTGCAGGATCGACAGCCAGACGAGACCGGCGGCGAGATCGGAAATGCCGAGCGGGATTGTCCAGATCCAGAGGATCGTCTCGCGGCCGCGGCCGACTTTGGCGACCATCGTGCCCATGGCAAGCGCAATGGCGATCTGCACCGGCACGACCGCGATCGTCAGCAGGAAGGTGTTCTTCACGGAGCGGGTGAAATTGATGTCGGTGACCATGCGCTCGGCATTCGCCAGCGACGGCGCGCCATTGTCCGAAACCGCCAGCCAGATCGTCTGCACCAGCGGCACGACGAACAGCAGCGCCAGAAAGGCGACGGATGGCAGGATCAGCAGATAGGGGATCCAAGGTCGGCTATTGGTCATCGGCTTCCGCCTCGACGAGCAGAGGGTTGAAAGAGCGCCCGGGCATTTCGCCCGGACGCGTCGCGGGCGGATTTATTCGACCGGGCAGGGGCCGTCGCTCTTGGCATCGGGAGCCCAGCAGGCAGCCTTTGTGTCGGTCATCAGCTTGGCCATCGTGGCGCCCTGGGCCTTCAGCACGTCTGCGACGGGCTCGTTCTGCAGCACGATGCGCTGAAAACTGTCCATGTAGACCTTGTTGAATTCGCCGCCCTTGTCGCCGAGGCCGACCGGCAGCAGCGAGATGACCGCGTCCTTGGAAGCCTGGGTGGCCGTGACCGCCCCGGCGAGCAGCGCGACGCCGGCATCGAGATCCGGCGGCAGCTTGACGCTGAGGGTTGGGAAGAAGCCGACCTTGGAGGCGGTCAGCAACTGCGTCTCCGGCATGGAAAGGTGCTCGATGATTTTTTCTGCGCCGGCCTTGTCAGGCGCGCCCTTCGGAATGGCGAGACCAGCAACGACTGGCATGTAGCCGCGGCCCTTGGGACCCGCGGGAGCGGGGAAGACCACATAATCATCCGGTGCGGCGGAAATGGCATTCTTCAGTCGGGCGATATGGTCCCAGGCGACCATGACTTCGCCGGCAGCCAGCGGCTCCTGCATGAAGTCGTAGCTGGTCGAGTTCGGTGTCACATAGGTCCATAGCGCCTTCAGCTTCTCCCAGCCGGCCGCGGCGTCCGCACTTTGGAAGGTGCGCACGACACCCCCTGTGAAGGATGGATAGAAATAGCCCTGGAAGTAACGCGCCATCAGCCCCTTCGGGCCGGCCGGGAAGCCGATCTGCGGCTGGCCGGTCGCCTCCTGCATATTCTTGCCCCACGCGATCAGCTGATCGTAGTTCAGCGCGTTTACGTCGGCGCCATCAGGCAGGTATTGCAGCGCCTCCTTTTTGGCGGCCATCACATAGGTCGCCTGCATCCACGGAATGTACTGCTGGGTGGACTTGCCGAGCTTGCCGAGATCGAGCAGCGACTGCGGCATGCCGCTCGCTGCCAGCTTCTTGGCGAGATCGTCGAGCGGTTCGAGCGTGTCCTTGTCGGCGAGCGGCGAAAGCTCGCCATGCAGCGCGCCGACGAGGCTGACGGCGCGCTTGCCGGCCTGGCGCTCGGCTTCCATGCGGACAGCAAACTGCGGCGGCTCTTCGACCACGTAATCAACCGCGCCGACGTCCTTCAGGAGTTCCTCGCGCACAACCGTCGCCTCCTCGATCGGGCGAAGCTGGGTGGACACGAACACCGTCTGGGCAAGCACCGGCGAGGCGAAGGCCAGCACGGTGGAAGCCAGAATTCCAAATGACATGATATGTTTCATCTTCTCCTCCTTCATTGTTTTTGTTTGAGATGCACTGCTGCCTATGCCGCCTTCAGGGGACGGCGATGGCTGTCGCGATCGACGAATTCGATCGCATGAAGCTCCTGGAGTTCTTCGGCGGGTTCCCCGGCAATGGCGCGCAACAGCAGCGAGGCGAAGCTCGCGCCGAGGTTTTCGCCGGTCATGCGCATGGTCGAGAGCGGCGGACTGGTAAAGGCGCCCATCGGCAGGTCATCATGGCCGACGATGCTGATCTGATTGCCGCCATCGACCTCGCGCAACGCCCTCAGCGCCCCGATCGCCATTTCGTCGGTGGCGCAGACGAGCGCGGTCGGGCGCGACGGCTGGCGCAGAAGTTCGAGCGCCGCGAGGTAACCGCCCTGTTCCAACGGCGCACCTTCGGCGCAGAGGTCGGTGGCAAGGCCGCATTCCTCCATCGCCGCCCGCCAGCCACGGCAGCGGTCATGTGCGAAGTAATATTCCTGCGGGCCGGCGATATGGCCGATACGGCGGTGGCCGGCCGCATGAAAACGCAGCGTCGCGGCCCGAAAACCGGCAAAGCCGTCACCGTCGATAAACGGATGTGGCAGCACGCTTTCGGTGCGGCCATTGGTGACGAAGGGAATACCGCGAGACTGCAGGAATTCGACGCGCTCGTCCTTCCGTTTGGTGCGGACGAGAAGCATGGCGTCGACGCGCCGGCCATCGACGAAGCGGCGGCAGATATCGAGTTCGCTCTCGCCGCGCGGCACCGGCGCAATCACCAGATTGAGGCCGGCAGCAGCAAGATGTTCGGCGCAGCCCGACAACATATCGAGGAAATGCGGAGGGCCGATATGGCCGGGATCGCTCGGCAGCGTGACGGCGACCAGTTCGGCGCGCTGCCTGCGTAGACGGCGGGCCGAAGCATTCGGCCGGTAACCAACCTTGTCGGCAGCCTCGCGAACCCGCTCGCGCGTGGCCGCCGACACATCGGCATAACCGTCAAGCGCACGCGACACAGTGGTGATCGACAGTCCCAGCGATTGCGCGAGTTGTTTGAGATTGGCCAAGGTCTTCCTCCCGAAGTGAGAAAAAGATTCTCTAAAACGTTTTGGGAGTCAAGCCAAAACGTTTTGGATTTCTTGGCGACGTCACGCGTATGATCTTCCAATATGAGCAGAGACGTCACGGAGATGTGCGAAGGGCGGGGTCTTCTCAGCGCAGCCTAGGCGGAACCACTATCTTGTGTATCTGGATACGCTCGGGAAGTTCGCAAAGTAGTTCTGCGTCCCGCTCTAAATGGTGAACCTGCTGTGGATCGCCTTTCGTAAACGCGGTCATCGATTCCATGTCGGCCCAATACGAAATTGTCGTGAACCACGTCTCATCCTCACGGTCTTCGCGCAGCAGTTGAACGCCAAGCGCTGTCTTTAACAGGGGAGGAATTCCCACTGCTCGGTTGTAGGCTTCATATTCGTCAGCGAATTCCGGCTTCGTGCGGCCGCGCCAGATGCGCGCTATGGTTGGAACATTCGTCATGTCTTTCTCCCGGTGACATCTGACAAGCTGCGGTCGAGGAAATCGCGCACCAGCGGCAGTGCATTCTGGAAGATGGGTCGCCCAAGCGCGACGAAAAGTGTTCCCCGATGCAGCAGGCATAGAAGGCCTGCATTGCGCAGGGACGCAGGCATCGAGTTGATGCTCGCTCAATCAGTGAGCTTGAGTGTCGCCGTAAACTGCGTCCCGTCCTCGCGGTAGTATTCCGCCTCGCCATGCAGTTGATTTACAAAGGCTTTAATCAGCCTTGTCCCCATTCCGGGTTCGTCCGATCGACCGTCGAATCCGATCCCGTTATCTGCGACGGTCAGCCTGGATTGCTCTCCCTCTGTCGCGTGCAGCATGACGCGAATATTTCCGGATTCTCGGCCCTCGAACGCGTATTTCATGCTGTTGGCAATCAACTCGTTGAGCAGGAGGGCAAACGGCGTTGCCTTGTCAGCAGCAATGACGATGTCGTCGATTTCAAAGGCGACGGACACGGCGCGACCATGGACGTCGACCAGCGTCTTGACGAAGGATGGAATGAAATCGCGCGCGGATATCCCGCTAAACTGGTCGAAGCCGTACATCTGCTCGTGAACGGCGGACATCGCAGAAATGCGCTGATTTAGTTTTTGAACGGCTTCCTGCTCAAAACCCTGTAAGCGCAACAGGGCCATCACCGTCTGCAGGTTGTTCTTCACTCGGTGATGTATCTCCCGCATGAGCGTTTCATTTGACCGCAACGCATCCGCAAGCTGCCTGGTGTGCAATGTGTCGACCTTGATGAGATTCTGGATCCACAAAGCGGCTGCCAAAGCTCCGATGAGGGCGAAGGCGATCAACGAAGCCGCAATTTTGGCATCCTCCCAGAAGGGCTGCATGATTACATGGATGTCTGCCGACGCAATGGCCACAAAAGGGGTGCGTTCGAGGATCCGGTATGCGACCAAGCGATCCTCATGGTCGACTGGCGACACGGAGCGGTAGGTGCCTGATGTCGCCTTCCTCATATAGTCGGTAAACAGCTTGTGGTTTCGCATATCGACCGGTCCGTCGGGTTCCGGGTATCGGGCGATAAGTTGCCCGTCGCGTCTGATGAGGCTGACGATCGAGTTCTCGCCTAACGCGACTGCGTCCCATATTGGCCTTAGAATGCTCGCGTCGAAGGCAATCACGGCGACGCCGGCGAACACGCCGTTTCGTTCTAGCCTGCGGCTGAAGACGAATATCTGCCGCTGGCTAAGGCGGCTGATGATCAACGAAGATGTATATTCGTCGGCACCGTTTCTCAGCCGGACGAAGTAGTCGCGGTCTCTAACGTCGATCGGCTTGATATCGCGATCATTCGAGAAGAGCGTTTTTCCGTCGGCCCCGATGACATAGGCAGTCGCCAGAGGCGGGAGGTCGTTGACGGCAGCGGCAAGATCGCGCAGGCGATCCGGGCCGGGCAAAGATGTGCTCGGCCCCAGAGTATCATCGATCCGGTGCAGGGTCTCACGAGCAAGGGAATTCAACCAGTTCGCGTTGGCTGCAACGATTTTGGAAGCGGCGCTGACACGCTCGTCGCCACGGCGCACAGTTGTCTCGTAGCTGGATACCAGCCAGAGCGACAAGAGGGTGATCAGCGACAGAAACATCAGCGCGATGATCGCGAGCGATGCTTTTCCTACGGAGCCAACATATTTATCGCCACCGATCATCTCTTACGCCAAATTCCATTGTGCGGCGACGGCCAGATGGGGACATTGCAACGCATTCCGAACCATATCCGATAAGCTGATTTCTTACTCTCGAAAATTATGCGGCTCACGCTCCGGCGCTCTCAAGGGTACGACTTAGGATTGTATGTTCACAGTCTTTAGAGAATGACGTGACATCAGGTCAATCTCACTGCTTTCGAAAAGGAGTCAGAATGGTGGAGAAAACCTTTCATACGCGAAGCTCGGCTTCCGGCGTCCATTCGATCAAAATCTAATCAACCTCGTAACCTGATCTGAAAGTCGGTTTGGTAGGGAGCATGGACAGCGGCTCAGCAACAATAACACCTCTGCGAGAGCCTTCAGCCCCTCTTGACCCCGGATGGCGGGATTTCCGCGCCAGGACCATCCGATACCCGACACTACGCTGATACCAAGGTCATTCTGAATCGGATTAGAAATGCGAAAAAGAATACATGTGAGTCAATTGCGGGTGGGAATGTATGTCGAGGATGTTGAAATTCATGGAGAAGATACGACACGCCGGTTCAAACCGTTCCTGATCTCATCGGCCGGTCAGGTTGAGAGCTTGATGGCACGTCGCCTGATGACTGTCGTCATTGACGTCGCAAAAGGCTCGGATGTCGAACCAGGTGGGCCACAGGAAATCGATCGGGTTGCGTTTGACGCCCAGCTCCGCGCCGTGTTTTCGGCGCGGGAAATCAAGCAGGCGAGACAATGCGTAGAGGATACGAGACCGCAAATTCGCCACATGCTGGCTGACGCCAGGATCAAAGCCACTTTTGCCAGTGATGCGGCAAGCTCTGCTGTGGAGAGGATCATGTCTGCAGCCCTCGACAACGCCGGTGCACTCATCGCAATCGCGAGGCTGAAGGACAAGGATGAGTTGACGTTCCTCCACTCGCTGGCGGTTAGCGCGTTGATGATCACTCTCGGGCGCGGCCTCGGTCATGGTGAAGAGGAGGTACGGGTACTGGGACTTGGCGGCCTGGTTCATGATCTTGGAAAAATGGCGCTCCCCGACGAAATTTTAACGAAACCCGGCAAGCTGACGGCTGAGGAAATGAGTCTCGTTCGCGGGCATCCTCAGCGGGGATATGAGCTGGTTTCTCATGTCGCCGATGTGCCCAAGCAGGTGCTCGACATTTGCCGCCATCACCACGAGAAATTCGACGGCTCCGGCTATCCTAGTCGGCTCGCGGGAAAGAATATCCCATACGTAGCCCGGCTCGCGGCCATCTGCGACGTGTATGAAGCCCTGACGACAATCAGGCCGTATAAGCGCGCTTTCTCACAAGCTGAGGCGATCAACATCATGATGAATTCGCCAGGTCATTTTGACAGCCAGCTGCTATCCGCGTTCGTGTCAAAAATGGTGATCAGCGGCACGCTTCACTAAGCATGTCGCGAAAAGGTGCCGCGGTGGCCCATCCGTCCAATTGCCAGAGTTGACCGAGAGGTCGGCCTTAGCGTTTGCCGATCGACGGACTAAACACCATGAGGCTCAGAATCTCGAAGAGCACCTGTGCTGCGGCGTGGGCCGTGTTGGTCGTTGCGTCATATTGCGGGGCGACTTCGACGACGTCCCCACCCACCAGGTTGATCCCTTTCAGCCCGCGTATCAGTTCCAGGACTTCACGCGTGGTCAATCCACCGACCTCGGGCGTGCCCGTGCCGGGCGCAAAGCTCGGATCAAGGCTGTCGACGTCGAAAGAAAGATAAGTCGGGCCATCGCCGACGATGGATTTTGCCTTGGCAATGACAGCGGCAATCCCCATTCCGCTGATGTCTTCTGCGTGGATCACCGTCATTCCCGACGCATAGGAGAATTCCCACAAATATTCCGCCGAACCCCGGATGCCGATCTGGATCGTCCTTGTCGGATCGAGCACGCCGTCCAGCACCGCATTGCGGAACGGTCCGCCGTGATGAAACTTCGTCTGATCGAAGGCGCCGCTTGTGTCGCAATGGGCATCGATGTGAATGAGGCCGACCGGTTGCTGCCGACCGATGGCCTTCAAAATCGGATGGCTGATGGAATGATCGCCCCCGACGGAAAGCGGGGCAACGCCGGCATCGACGATCTGGCCGACGCGTTTTTCGATGTCGTCGTGGCTGAGCTCCAGCCGGTAACGGCTCTGGAACTGGATATCGCCGATGTCGGCGACCCGAAGATCGAAGACCGGCGCCGTGGCGAGAACGTGATTGTAGGGGCCGATCCTTTCGATAGCGCGAAGTGCTCTCGATCCGAAGCGCGAGCCTGGACGATTGGTGACGCCAAGATCCATGGGGATGCCGGTGATCGCAACCTGGAGATTGCCGAAGTCCGGATCCTCGGCCGCAACCTGCATGTAAGGCGCGCTGAGGAAAGTCGGTATTCCGGCATAGGGCGCCAGTCTCGTGCCGTTCTTGGAGATGATCTTCTCCGCCACTTTCCGAAACTTCTCGTCGAAGATCTCGCCGCCATTGGCGTCCGCAAATTCTGCCCGCAGTTGTTCCAGCCGCGTTTTGTCCCACACCATGCGCTTGCGTCTCCGCTTCAGGTCCGTCTCGTCAGACAAAGAGGTTGAGAAAGCAATTGGTATCGTTGTAGCAATCGGTATCAAAGAGAAATCGACATGATCGCTGCAAAACCCAATTCCCTCGTTGCCCGCCTCTCTGCCCCGCCTATTCCTTCGGTCGTCGCCTGGAGCCGCGAATACAAAGGCGAAAAAGGACCGCTCATCGATCTGTCGCAAGCCGTTCCCGGCTATCCCACGCATCCGGAGATGCTTCGTCTTCTGGCCGAGGCGGCCGGTCAACAGGCGATGACCGGATACGGGCCGATCGAGGGCGAACCTCTGTTGCGCAAGACCTATGCGGCTCACCTTGCCGAGCTTTACGGCGCCGACCTTTCCGCCGGCAATATCCATATCACCGCCGGATGCAATCAGGCCTTCATGTGTGCGGCGATCGCGCTTGCAGGCGCCGGCGATACGGTGGCGCTCACCAATCCCTTTTATTTCAATCACGACACGACGCTGTCGATGCTGGGCATTGGGCGTCGATTGGTCGATTGCGACGCCGCCGGCGGGTTCCTTCCCGATCCGCGTTCGGCCGAGGCTGCACTTGCGGCCGGCGCGAAGATGCTTGCCGTCGTGACACCCAACAATCCCACCGGAGCGGTGTATCCGCCAAGCCTGCTGCACGAGCTTTTCGTCCTCTGCCGGAAATATGGCGCCTGGCTGATCCTCGATGAAACCTATCGCGATTTCCTTGGCGAGGATTATGGGCGGCCGCACTCTCT
The DNA here is from genome assembly GCF_047532935.1 of Rhizobium sp. IY2. Taxonomy (NCBI): domain Bacteria; kingdom Pseudomonadati; phylum Pseudomonadota; class Alphaproteobacteria; order Hyphomicrobiales; family Rhizobiaceae; genus Rhizobium; species Rhizobium sp. IY2. The sequence goes on along the minus strand of NZ_JBLKNU010000002.1, from coordinate 109,273 downwards.
GCTGTCCGAGCCGGACTGGGAGGACACGCTCGTTCTTCTCTACAGTTTTTCGAAATCCTTCTGCATTCCCGGTCACAGACTGGGTGCGATCACGGCAGGCCCCAAGCTCATCGCCGAGATCGCCAAGGTCATGGACAATATGCAGATCTGCGCGCCGCGCTCGGCTCAGATCGCCGTTGCATCGGCCCTCCCGGCGCTCGCCGATTGGCGGGCCGGCAATCGGCTGGAGATCGCCCGCCGGGCCGATGCGTTGAGGCAGGTCTTTTCCGGGCTGCCGGATTGGAAGATCGGAGCGATCGGCGCCTATTTTGCCTTTGTCCGCCATCCCCACGCCGATCGATCGTCTTCAGAGGTTGCCGAAAAGCTCGCCAGGGAAGCCGGCATAGTTTGTTTGCCCGGCGCCTATTTCGGGGAGGGACAGGAGCGCTACCTCAGACTTGCCTTCGCCAACGCGGATGTCGCCTCGATCGGATTATTATCCGAGCGCCTTCGCTAGACCGCTGCGATCGGCCTCCGCCGGAAGTTGATGATAGCCACCGCGCCAGTAAAGCAGGGGTCCCATGCCCTGCCGGATTTCGATCGCGCAGACATGTCCGACCAAAATCGCATGGGAAGTGTAGTGGAATGCGGTTTCGAGCTTGCAGTCCAGGACCGTCAGAGCATTTTCAAGGGCGGCAGCACCCGTCTTGAGGCGATACCATCCTGCGCCGCCGTAACGTTCGGCGCCTTTTCGCCCGTCGAGACCGGCAAAGGATTGCGCCACCTGCTGCTGGTCGGCGGCGAGCACGTTGACACAGAAGCAGCCGTACCGCTGCAGCGCCGGCCATGAGGAAGACGCCCGGTTGACACTGACGATGACGGAAGGCAACGCCGCCGAAAGCGAGGACACCGAGGTTGCGGTGAAGCCGGTGCGGTCTTGCCCGTCGCCGACCGTAATCACGCTGACCGCCCCTGCCAGATGACGCATCGAAAGCTTGAAGTCCGCCTCGCTGATCAAAGCCTCGGCACTCATCGGGCTGACTCTTTCGTTTTGGCAAAGCGGTTTACAGGCATTGAAAGACCGAGGTTTTCACGCAAGGTCTTGCCCTCGTATTCCTCGCGGAACAGCCCGCGGCGGCGAAGCTCGGGCAGGACCAGCCGCACGAAGTCGTCGAGACTCGACGGCAAGGTCGGAAACATCAGGATGAAGCCGTCGGCGGCGCGCGTCTCGAACCATTCCTCCATGAAGTCGGCAATCTGGGACGGCGTGCCGGTGATGCCGTTTCCGGTATGTTTCTCGGCATAGTGCCGGATGAGTTCGCCGACGGTGTGGCCGCCTTTCACGAAATCGACCAGCTCGTCGAACAGAGCGCGTGACCCCTTCGGCGCCGCCGGCAGCCGATCCATAGGGAAGGGCTTGTCGAGAGCGACGTCGTGCAGGTCCGCTTCCAGGAATTCGGAGAGCATCAATCGGCCGACATCCGGATGCATCTTGTCGATCAGATAATCGACCTTGGCCTTTGCCTCGGCTTCGGTTTCACCGACATTGATCACGATGCCCGGCATGATTTTCAGATCGTCCGGATCGCGTCCATAGGCCGGCATCCGGCGCTTGACGTTTTCGTAGAAGGCCCGGTTACGCTCGATATTCGATGCGAGGCTGAAGACGATCTCGGCGGTTCGCGCCGCCATGTCCATTCCGGGTTCCGAACCGCCCGCCTGGGCGATGACAGGACGGCCCTGGGGCGTTCGCGCGATGTTGAGGGGTCCGCGAACCTGGAAGTGCTTACCTTTGTGATTGAGCGTATGGTGCTTGTCCTTGTCATAATAGACACCGTTTTCACGGTCGAGAAGCAGTGCGCCTTCCTCGAAGCTGTCCCAAAGACCGAACACGACATCGACGAATTCGTTGCCGCGCTCATAACGAAGCGCATGCGGGTCGAGCCCCTCGCGGTTGAAGTTGTAGCCGGTTTCGTCGTGATCTGACGTGACGACGTTCCAGCAGACGCGGCCCTTGCTCAGATGGTCGATCGAGGCGAACAGACGCGCGACATTGTATGGCTCGTAGTAACTGGTCGAGACGGTCGCCACGAGACCGAGATCGCTGGTGGTGACGGCCAGAGCCGAAAGCAGCGAGAGGGGTTCGAAACGGTTCATCTTGGTCGGAATGCGGGCAAGCGCATTGGCGTCGCCGACGGCAGCGGCGGGGGAATCCGCCATGAACATGAAATCGAATTTCGCCGCTTGGGATCGTTTGGCGACATCGAGCAGATGGGCGAAGTCGTTGGCGCCCTTGACGTCGCTTGCCGGATGCAGCCAGGAGGCAGGATGAAAGCCGAAGGTATAGACGAAAGTCCCGAGTTTCATCTTGTCGGTCCGCGCCATTGAGCTCTCCTGCTTTGTCGGGTCATGCCGCCAACGCAAGGCGACTGAGCGAATTATCGCCCGGCGCAAATTTTCATCAATATCGCCCAGCTGGGTTCCGTTTTAGTTTTTCTAAAGCATTAGCTTGGGCGCCGACGCCACAGCCTGCTGACGGGAAATAGCAACGAGCCAATCGCGGAATTCGCGCCCATGCGGCTTCTGCAACGCCGCACGATCCCAGGCGAGGAAATAGCTTTCACGCAGTGCAATGCGTATGTCGACCGGAATGACGAGCGTTTGCGCCGCGAGCTCATCCGAGATCATCGACATTTGCGCCAGCACGACGCCGCGTTTGTTGACGGCAGCGTCAATCGCACTGCTCGACAGGGTGAAAGAGAGGCCTGATATCGACGCATCGAAGGAAACGCCGGCCTTGGCGGCAAACTCCGCCCAGCTGGGATAGGGAGTGAAGTGTCGTTCCCACTCGACATGCAGGAGGGGCTGTTCGAAGAGATCGCGAGCCGCATGCGCGCGATCCTGCATCAGCGCCGGCGAGCAGGCCGGCACGACCCAATCCCGAAACAGTTCGGTGTAATGTTCGTGCTGCAGCACGTCCGACCCATAGCTCACGCGGAAATCGACATCATCGAAGCCGATCCGGGGCTCTTTGTCGCGTCCGATGATTCTCACCTGCACGTCGGGATGAAGGGCCTGCCAGTCGAAGATGCGCCTGCCGATCCATTTGTTGACGACAGAGGACAGCGCACTGAGGACCAGTGCCGTCTCATTGCGCGCCTTTTCCAGCAGTTGTTCGGCGCGCGCAAATTGCTCGAACCCCTTCGATATCTCCTGATGATAGAGCCGGCCCCAGGCGGTCAACTCGACGGTTCGTCCGCTGCGCTCCAGAAGTGAAACTCCCAGAAAGCTCTCGATCTTGCGAATCTGCTGGCTGATGGCCCCTGGCGAAACCTTGAGCTCCAGTGCCGCAGCCGTCACGCCGCCGCAGCGCCCCACGGCCTCGAAGGCTTGCAAACTCTTCAGCGGGATCGTCTTGAAGCGCTCATCGGTCACTTGCAGAGCCTCTCGTGATTTGCGCCACTCAATTTGCCATCGGATGAAAGGTCCCCGCAAACTGGAACCGGTTGCCTGGATGGACAAACTCGACATAAGTCACCGTGCGGCCATTCTGCCAGGTCTGGCGCATGAGGCTAAGGCAGGCCTCGCCTTTCTCTGTCTGCAGGATTCGGGCGGTCGCACTATCGGCCGAAACGGCACGAATGACATGTTTGGCCTTGGACCAGGGAACCTCCTGCAGCAGCCATTTGCCGGGGGGAGTTGAGGCAAAGCTTTCTTCTCTCGCCCGCGGGACGGCATCAAGCATGATGATGCGCCGCTCAATGGCATTCGGTCTGCCGTCGACGATGTGCAGGCATTGAAGCCTGAGGACTTCTGCATCGGCAGCTTCCGACAGCTGCTGCGCTTCCGCCTCTCCGAGGCGCTCGATCTTGCGGGCGAGGATTTCGAAGTGGTGTTCGTGCCCGGCCAGTTCCGCCTCGGTGCTGATATCCTGGATATCCATCACCGTGCGGTCGATCTGGGGGGAGGCGACGAACGAACCGGTCTTGCGCCTTCTGACGATCATGCCGCGCTCGGCCAGCGCCGACAGCGCCTTGCTGACCGTCATGCGCGAGCATTGATATTGCGCCACGAGTTCGCGCTCGACGGGAATGCAGTCACCTGGCCGCCAAATGCCGCTGATGATCTTCGTCTCGATATCCGTAAAAATACGCTGGTAAATCGATACCAAGTCCGCACCTCATCCGGCGTCAACGATCATAAGTTCCGGAACGGTCGGGTCGCGCCGGTGCAGATCGCTGCCGCCCGGCACAAATTTTGCGTTCCTCGTCTTTTACATTGACACTCTAGGCCCGCCTATATCTATTTGTATAGTCAAAAGCGGAGCATAGAAATCCGCGCAGAGGAAATCGAAGTCGAGAACCAAAACTCCTCCACCGGGGGAATGAAAACTGGAGAGATGATCATGAAGGCAAATTCACTGCTGAAGGGTCTGGTCGGCGCTGCGTTCCTCATCGGAGCAGCCGTTTCCGCCCACGCAGCCGACACGCTTGCGGCCGTCAAGGCAGCCGGCACCCTCAAGGTTGGCACCGAAACAGCTTTTGCCCCGTTCGATTATATCGATGCCGGGGAACATACGGGCTTGAACGTCGACCTCTTTGCCGAGATCGGCAAGGAACTCGGCGTCAAGATCGAGTGGGTCGCCCTTCCCTGGGACGGTGTCTTCCCCGCGCTCGAGGCCGGCAAATTCGATGTCGTCGCAGGTCCTGCAACAATTACCAAGAAGCGCTTGGAGCGCTATCGCTTCACGCCGCCGATCGCCGAAGCGACGATTGCCATTTTGAAGAAGGCTGGCGATACGACGATCAGCAAGCCGGAGGATATTGCCGGCAAGACGATCGGTGTCGGCAAGGCAACCGCTCAGCTCGACCAGTTGAAGGAGTTCTCCGCCACCCTGCCGACCAAAGTCGACGTGCGTGAATATCCCGCCTTTACCGAATCCTACGCCGATCTCGCCGCCGGCCGTATTGCCGGCGTTGCCAATTCGCTACCGAATATCGCCTTCGTCGCCAGCCAGCGAAAGGGCACGTTCGAAGTCGTTCTGCCGCCATTCGGCAAGAAGTCTTATTTCGGCTTTATCGGCCTCAAGGATGCCGATCATGCGCCCCTGATGGATGCGATCGATGCCGCGATGCTCAAGATCAAGGCAGATGGACGCATGGCCGAGTTGCAGAAGAAGTGGTTTGGTGCGTCTTTCGATACGCCTGATGCTGTCAAGGATCCGGCATTCTGATGAGCCACCGGTGAACGAACGCGCCCCGCCAATGGTCGGGGCGCAATCTGCCGTGGCATCAGAGCTCACGGCCGCAGCGCCAGGCAAACACCGCCCATGTCCATCAAACTTTTCGAACTGCTTCTGCAAGCGTCGATCTACACGGTAACGATCAGCGTGGTTTCTATCCTGATCGGCTTTGCGATCGCGATCGTTATTTCCGCCATGCTGCTGTCGCGACAGCAGCTCTTCGTCCTGCCGGCGCAAATTTTCATCAGTTTTTTTCGTGGCGTGCCGCTGCTGGTGCAACTGCTGCTGATCTATAACCTGCTGCCGGCGATTGGCCTCAACGTGCCGAGTATCGTTGCGGCCGTCGTTGGTCTTTCGCTGTGTACGGCAGCCTATCAGGCTGAAAATCTGCGTGGCGGTTTTGCCAGCGTTCCCATGGGTCTTGTCGAGTCTGCCGAAATGGTCGGCATGACTCCCGTTCAGATCTTCCGCCGGATCAAGGCCCCGATCGCCCTGCGCCTGACTTTCCCGGCGCTCGTCAACGAAGCGATCCTCATCTTGAAGGCATCGTCGCTGGTCTCGGTCGTCGGGGTCATCGAGCTGACGCGCATGGCCCAGGACCTTGCCGGCAGCACCTTCCTGCCGCTCGAGATTTTCGCGTCCGCTGGCCTGATCTATTTCGTCATCAATTGGATCGTCGCCCTTGCGGGCGGCCTTATCGAACGCTCCCTGCCGGGAGTGCCGCGATGACCTTCGACATCAATGTGATTTTCAACAACCTGCCCGATATCGTCAGCGGTGCATGGCTTACCCTCCTCATCTGGATCGTCACCACGCCAGTCGCTGCTGCGCTCGGCTTCCTTATCGCCGTTGCCAGACGTTTTGGCGGCGTCATCCCGGACAAGGCGTTCGGCATTGTCATTGCGGTGCTGCGCGGCACGCCCTTCCTCATCCAGATATTCCTCGTCTACTACGGCGGGCCCTTCGTCGGCTTGTCACTCGATCCGATCCCGGCCGGCATCATCGGCCTTTCCATCTACGGCGCGGCTTATTTCAGCGAGATCTTCCGCTCGGGTTTTGCCGCCGTCCCGAAGGGACATATCGAGGCCGGCCTGTGCGTCGGCCTGACACAAGGGCAGATCATCCGGCGCATATTGCTGCCGGAGATGACCATGCTGGTGCTGCCGCCTTCGATCAACATGACGATCATCCTCATGAAGGAGACGGCCGTGCTGTCCATCATCACCGTGCCGGAATTGACGGCGACGCTGAGTGCGATCGGCTCGCAGCAATATGCCTTCGTCGAGGCGCTCTTCGTGCTTGCCCTATTCTATTGGGCGCTGGTGGAAATCACCGGCTGGCTCGGTCATCTCGCCGAAACGAAACTCTCCAGATTCAGGTTTTTCAACATATGAGCGTTCCTGCGATCGCAGTCAAAAATCTCGTCAAGACGTTCGGCGGTTCCACCGTGCTGCACGGCATCGACCTCGATATCGTGCAGGGACAGGTTTCCTGCGTCATCGGCCCGTCCGGCTCCGGCAAGAGTACGCTGTTGCGCTGCATGGCCTTTCTCGAGGAATCGACGAAGGGGACGATCGCCATCAATGGCGAGGTGCTTGGCTTTACGGAAAACGCCAAAGGCGTCCGTGAGCGGGTGCCGGCGGCGGCGAACCGGCGGATCCGATCGCAGATCGGGATGGTTTTTCAGCAGTTCAATCTCTGGCCGCATATGACGGCGCTCGGCAATGTCAGCGAAGCGCTGAAGACCGTTCATAAGATGAGCCGTAGGGGTGCAGAGGAGCGGGCCATGGCCCAGCTCGTCAAGGTCGGCCTCGAGGCCAGGGCAGGGCACTATCCGTCGCAGCTTTCCGGAGGTCAGCAGCAACGCGTCGCCATCGCCCGGGCACTGGCCCTCAACCCGAAGATCATGCTGTTTGACGAGCCGACCTCATCGCTCGATCCCGAGCTGACCGGCGAAGTGCTGAACGTCATGCGCGATCTCGCCGCCGAGGGCATGACAATGGTCGTCGTTTCCCACGAGATCGGATTTGCCGCGACGGTCGGCCAGCAGATCGTCTTTCTCGATCACGGCAAGGTGCTGTTCACCGGCCCGCCGCAGGACGTCTTCAAACGGCCGAGAAACCCCCGGCTCGAACAGTTCCTGGACACCTATATCGATCGCGGAGCCTCGATGCTGCTCTGACGTTCATGTCCTTCTTGATCGTCGGAAAACCTCCAACTCCGACGTCGGGTTCAGGCAATATCGTCTTCGAGTATCTTCACGGGCCGGTCCCACTGGATGAGAACGACACAGCCGGCATCGCTCCAGACCGAGTGTTCGCTGCCCGGCGCATTGACGATATAACTGCCGCTGGCGTAATCGCCCGTCTCGTCAGATTGAACGCCATCGAGCACCAGGATGGTCTCGAGACCTTCGTGACGATGACGGGGAACGGAGGCGCCAGGCTCATATTTCAACAGCGCCACGCCCGGCTGGTCGCCCTCGAAGGGCCGGATCCAGTGAATGGTGACCGCGTCGCGAAAAGCGCCGAATTCCAACGCCCTCCAGCCGCCCGAGGTCAGCAGTTCGCGGGTCGTGTCAGGCATGGATAATGCTTTCCAGTATGTCGTCGACATGGGCGGTCCAGCCGACGATCGCGCCCTGAGCGCGGATCATGGCGATGGCTGCGGCTTTGAATTCCGGGAAATAGCTTTCCGTCGCCTCCTCGGCGAGCAGGCACTCATAACCGCGGTCGTTTGCTTCACGCATCGTCGTCTGCACGCAGACTTCGGTGGTAACGCCGGCAAAGACGAGTTGTTTGATACCCTTCTGCTGCAGCACGGTGCCGAGTTCGGTGGCGTAAAAGGCGCCCTTACCGGGTTTTTCGATGACGACTTCGCCCTTCACGGGCGCGAGTTCCGGCAGGATTGCCGTGCCGGGCTCGCCCGAGATCAGGATGCGGCCCATCGGGCCTTCGTCGCCGATCCTGAGCGCAGGATTGCCGCGGTCGCGTTTGGCCGGCGGCAGGTCGGAAAGGTCCGGCCGATGGCACTCCATCGTATGGATCACAGGCAGGCCGGCATTGCGGAAGCCCTGGATGAGGCGTTTGACATCGGGAACGATCCTGGTGATGCGGCTGACATCGTTGCCGAGGCTTGCACCGAAACCGCCGGGCTCGGCGAAATCGCGCTGCATGTCGATGACGATGAGGGCGAGCTCGTCGTGCTTCACCGGAAAGGCAAAAGGTTCGGCCTTGATCTTCACCATCAATGATGTCCCGCCATGTGGGCGCCGATCACGCCGATATCGGCCGAGCGTGCCGGTGTTTCGTAAACCAGCTTGCCTTCCGAAATGACCATGATGCGGTCGGACATCTCGAGCAGTTCGTCGAGGTCTTCGGACAGCAGCAGCACGGCGGCACCCAAATTGCGTGCCTTCATGATGCGGGCGCGGATTTCGGCAACGGCCGAGAAATCCAGACCGAAACAGGGGTTCGAGACGATCAGCAGATCGACATCGCCGGTCAGTTCGCGGGCGAGCACCGCCCGCTGCACGTTGCCGCCCGAAAGCGCTGCGATCGGCGAGGAGGAAGAGGCGGTCTTGACCTTGAAATCGGAGATCAGCGCCGAGGCGCGCTTCTTCATGCCGCCCCTGTTCAGCCAGATCGCGTCCTTGCCGTCCGGCTTCAAGTCGAAGGTGCGAAACGCAAGGTTCTCGCTCACGCTCATCTTGGGCGCGCAGGCATTCTGCAACGGCTCTTCGGGGATGAAACGCACCTTGTTCTTGCGGGTCTCGTCACGGGTGGCGCCGTAAGCCTCGCCATTGACCATGACCTCACCGGTATCGGTCGGGCGCTGGCCGGCGAGAATCTCCGTCAGCTCCTTCTGGCCGTTGCCCGATATGCCGGCAATGCCAACGATCTCGCCGGAGCGGACCGTCAGCGCGTCGATCTCGATCGTCTTCAGGCCGGAGCGATCGGGGGCCTTCACCTGGCTGACGGTCAGCACGGGTCTTGCCGCTTCGGCCACCGGCAGGCGGCTGTCGAGCTCGGCGAGCTTGACGTCGCCGATCATCATCGCCGCCATCTCGGCGGTGGAGAGTTCGCCGACCTTGCCGGTGCCGACCAGCTTGCCGCGCCGCAGGATCGAGACGGCATCGGCGAACTTCGTCACCTCGTGGAACTTGTGGGAAATCATCAGCACGGTGAGTTCGCCGCGCTCGGTCATTCCGCGCACGATGCCGAGCATCTCGTCGGCTTCGGCCGGCGTCAGCACCGAAGTCGGCTCGTCGAGCACGAGGAAGGAGCGGCCGAGATAGAGCTGCTTGACGATTTCGAGCTTCTGTTTTTCGCCGGCGGCAAGTTCACTTACCGGCCTGTCGAGCGGGATCTTGAACGGCATGCGCTCCATGAAACCCGCCAGGTCCTTGCGCTCCTTGGCCCAGTTGATCACCGCGGGGACTTCGGTGCGGCTGATGACCAGGTTTTCCGCGCCAGTCAGAGAGGGAACCAGGGTGAAATGCTGGTAGACCATGCCGAGCCCATAGGCTGCGGCATCCTTGGGGGAGGCGACCGCCACCTCGCGGCCGTCGACCGACAGCGAACCTGAGGTCGCGTGATAGAAGCCCATGATGCATTTGACCAGTGTCGACTTGCCGGCGCCGTTTTCGCCGAGAAGGGCGTGGAAAGAGCCGGCCGGAACGGCGATCGAGACGTTGTCGAGCGCGGTGAACGAACCGAAGCGCATGGTCATCCCGAGCGTATCGATACCGACCGCCTTGCCGGCCTTGGGGAGGGGCGTGTCGCGAACGGTGCTCATGGCAGCTGGCTCACAAAGGTTTCGGAATTGGAGACGGCGCCGAAGACGCCGCCCTGCATCTTCACCATCTTGATGGCGGCGAGGTGGTTTCCGTAGTCGGTCGCGCCGCAGCAGTCCTCCAGCAGCAGGCATTCGTAGCCGCGGTCGTTCGCCTCGCGCATCGTCGTCGAGACGCAGACATCGGTGGTGATGCCGGTGAGGATGATGTTCTCGATGCGCTTCCGGTTGAGGATGAGTTCGAGGTCGGTGGCGCAGAACGAACCTTTGCCGGGCTTGTCGATGATCGTCTCGCCTTCGACCGGGTAGAGTTCGGGGATGATGTCCCAGCCGGGTTCGCCCCGCGTCAGGATGCGGCCGCAGGGGCCGGGATCGCCGATACCGGCGCCGATCCGCTGCGAGCGCCAGCGTTTGTTGGCCGGCAGATCGGCGAGGTCGGGGCGATGGCCCTCGCGGGTATGGATGATGTGGTAGCCCTTGGCCCGCATAGCGGCAAGCACGCGTTTGATCGGTTCGATCGGCGCCTGCACCAGCGACAGGTCGTAGCCCATATGGTCGACATAGCCGCCCTTGCCGCAGAAATCCGTCTGCATGTCGATGATGATAAGGGCGGTGTTATCAGGCCTTAGAGCGCCGTTATAGGGCCACGGATACGGATCGGCGTCGATAAAATGCCCTTCGGTTTCGACCATCGCGTCCATCATTCTCTCTCCTATTCCGCGGCAGGTTTGGGGGGTTCGCCGTAGCGGCGCATCGGCTTGTCAAATCCGCAGGACGTGCCGTCCTTGACCTTTATCTCGTCTTCCCATGGCAGGCGGTATTTGCCTGCGACGAGGTCGTGCATGTAGGTATAGGGCGCATCCTGCGCGCCACCGGCGACGGCGACATAGCCGCGATGGCCGAACTGGTAGATATTGTTCTCCACGCCCCAGCCGAGCCGCGCCTCGCGCACCAGGTCAGGACGCACCTCGGCGGTGATGATCTCGTTGACGCGGCCGGAGGTGCCGTGGGCGATGATCGTGCCGTCGAAATTGCAGATCATGCCTTCACCCATGGAATCGAACGTGCCGTCCGAGCCGCACATGCAGACATTGGCGGTGATCATCAGATTGCAGAAGGCATTGGCCTGGTTGGTGAAGCGCCAGGCCTCGCGGATCGGCGCCGTGTAGCCGGCTGTGCGGATCATGATTTCGGCGCCCTTATAGGCGCATTCGCGCGCCATCTCCGGGAACATGCCGTCATGGCAGATGATCAGTGCGAGCTTGGCGCCTCGCGGGCCTTCGATGACAGGGATGCCAAGATCGCCGGGCTCCCAGGGCTCGACGGGGATCCAGGGATGCATTTTGCGGTAATAGAGTTTCAACTCGCCTTGGTCGTCGATGACGATGCCGGAATTGTAGGGCATGCCGCCAGGGTTCAGCTCCATGATCGAGAAGCAGCCCCAGATCGCATTGTCCCTGCAGGCCTTCCTGAAGGCCGCGACCTCCGGCCCGTCGAGCGTGCACATGATCTCCGGATTGATGTCCATGGAGAGGCCGTGCAGCGCATATTCGGGAAAGACGACCAGGTCCATGCCCGGCTGGTTGCGCCGCGCTTTGGCCACCAGATCGACGATCACCTGCGTCTGTTTTGCCAGATCCGCTTTGGTGACCGTCACCGGCAGCTGGAGCTGTGCCAGGCCGATACCCACACCGTGTTCGGATTTGTTGAGGCCGCCAAGTCCGTTCATCGGCAAGCTCCGTTATTTCGTAAGCGACAGCGCACCCGGCGCACCGGCGAGCGAGCGGGTGGGCGAGGACGTGGCGATCAGGATGATGAGGGTAAGCACGTAAGGTGCCGCGTAGAAGAGGTAGTAGCCTTGCGTGACGCCGACCGATTGCAGCGCCGGGCCGAGCGCGCCGGCGCCGCCGAAAAGCAGGGCAGCGAGAAAGCAGCCGATCGGGTTCCAGCGGGCAAAGATCACGAGCGCCACGGCCATCAGGCCCTGGCCCGACGAGATGCCTTCGTTCCACGAGCCCGGGTAGTAGAGCGACAGATAGGCGCCGCCGATCGCCGCCAGCGAGCCGCCAGCGGCCGTCGCCAGCAGGCGAACCCGGTCCGGGTCGATGCCCATGGCGCGGGCCGCGTCGGTGCTGTCGCCGACAACGCGCAGGATCAGGCCGATGCGGGTGTTCTTGAAGGCCCAGAACAGGAAGAGAGCCAGCGCTGCGCCGATGAAGAACAGCACGTTGATATTCAGTGCCGCCTGGATCTGCGGAGTGCTCGACCAGCCGCCGAGCGCAATCGAGGGCAGTTTCGGCGCCACCGGCTGGATGAAGGATTTGCCGAGGAAAAACGCCATGCCGAGACCGAACTGCATCATCGCGATGCCGATGGCGATGTCGTTGACCTTCGGGAATTTGCAGATCCAGCCGTGGATGAGGCCGAAGACTGCGCCCGCCGCCAAGGCGGCGAGCACGCCGAGGGTCGGCGAGCCGGTGATGACGGCCACCGCATAGGCCGTCATGGCGCCGAAGACCAGCGTGCCTTCCAGGCCGAGATTGATGCGGCCGGAGCGCTCGGTGATCGTCTCGCCGAGGCTGACGAAAATGAATGGTGTGGACACGCGGATGGCGCCTGCGAAGATCGCCAGCGGCACGCCCCAGATGCCGATGCCTGTCTCTTCCATCAGAGGCTCCTTTTCCAGAGGTCGGGATTGAAGATCTTGAAGCGGCCGTAGAAGGTCTCGCAGAAGAGAATGACGATGAAGAGCGTCCCCTGCAGCACCAGAACCGTCGCATCCGGCAGGCCCATGCGCCGCTGGATGAGGCCGCCCGAGGCGTCGATGCCGCCGAGCAGGATAGCGACCGGAATGATCGCCAGCGGATTGTGCCTGGCGAGGAAGGCGACGAGGATGCCGGTATAACCGTAGCCGGCGGCAAGCGAGGCGTTGGCGCTTCCCTGCACCGCCGCCACTTCAATCATGCCCGCCAGACCGGCAAAGCTGCCGGCAAGTGCGGTAAATCCCGCGATCAGTTTGCCCACAGGAAGTCCCTGGATCTGGGCGGCGCGCACGTTGCCGCCGGCGATGCGGGCGGCAAAACCGTAGCTCGTCGCCTCGATCACGATCCAGGACACAATGCAGGCGAGGATGCCGATGACGAGACCCCAATGCACGTCCATGCCGGGAATCTTGCCGAGCATATAGTCCGCCGGCAACGGCCTGGTCGACGGCTTGTTGAGGCTTGCAGGATCGCGGAGCATCCCTTCGACGAACTGGTTCATCAGGGCAATGGCGATATAGGATAGCAGCAGCGACGAGATGGTTTCGTTGACGCCGCGGTAGTGGCGCAGGAAACCGGCAAGACCGATCCAGATGCCGCCGACCACCATGGCGGCGATCGCCATCAGAATGAGGGTGAGGAAGACAGGCGCGGTGCCGGCAAGCGGCAGAGCCATGGCTGCGGCCGCAACGCCGCCCAGCACGACCGCTCCTTCCCCGCCGATGATGACGAGGCCGAGACGGGCGGGCAGGGCGACGCAGAGCGCCGTCAGGAGAAGGGGTGCGGCGCGGCTTAAGCTGTTCTGCACCGAAAACCAGCTGCCGAAGCCGCCGGTATACATCAGTTGGAAGAGGGTGACCGGCGACTTGCCGACCGCCAGGATGAAGAGGGAGAAGAGCGCAAGACCGATCAGTATGGCCGCAAGGCCGATGACGACAGGTTCGGCTCGCCGCGCGATCCATTCGAGGACGGGGCGCAGCGAAGCCGGTTTTTCCGCGATGGCGAGTGCGGGGTCATTGGCCTCGATGGTCATGGCGCTTATCCCTTCGCGGTTTACGCCGTGGACCCGACGACGCCCTCAACCAGGTAATTCATGCTCTCGAGCTCGATCGCATCTTCGGCGTAGCTCTTGTCGGCAGCCACGACGGTGTCGCCCTTATTGTCCTTCAACGGGCCCTTGAAGACCGAGAAGCCGCCCTTCATCATCTCCGCCTGCGTGGCTTCGAAAGCCTTGCGGCCCTCCGCCGACACGGCGGGGCCGAGCGCGCTCATCTTCACGAAGCCGTCCTTCAGGCCGCCGCGCACGAAGTTGCCGAGCTTTTCGCCGGCCTGCGCCTTCTTGACGAAATCGCTGTAGACGTTGCCCCAGGCCCATTCGGCGCCGGTGAGGTATTTTTTGGGAGCAAGCGGGCTCTGATTGGCGTGATAGCCGCAGACGAAGGCGCCGCGGCCGGCCGCCGTCTCGACGACCACTTTGGGGCTGTCGACGTGGCAGGTGATGACGTCGGCGCCCTGATCGACCAGCGCATTGGTGGCTTCGGCTTCCTTGACGGCGAGCGACCATTCACCGGTGAAGATCACCTGGCAGGTGATAGCGGGATCGACCGTGCGCGCGCCAAGCAGGAAGGCGTTGATGTTCTGCAGAACCTGCGGGATCGGCTTGGCGGCGACAAAGCCGATCTTTTTGCTCTTCGTTGCATGACCGGCGGCGATGCCGTTCAGATACTGGCCCTGGAAGATATAGCCGAAATAGGAGCCGGTATTGGCGGGGTTCTTGCCTTCCTGCCAGAGGCCGCCGCAATGGCGGAACTGGATATCGGGATATTTGGCGGCCATGGCCAGCATGTGGGGATCGAAATAGCCGAAGGAGGTCGGAAAGAGCAGGGTCGCGCCGTCGAGATTGATCATCGACTCCATGGTCTTCTGGACATCGACCGTCTCTGGCACATTCTCTTCTTCGACCAGCGTCACGCCCGGCAGCGCCTTGACCACGGCGGCACCTTCCGCATGCGCCTGGTTGTAGCCGTAGTCGTCCTTGGGGCCGACATAGATGAAGCCGACGGTCAGCGCGGTCTGGGCTGCGGCTGGAGAGCCGATCAGGCCCGGCATGGCGCCGGCGAGCGCACCGGCGGCGGAAGCCTGAAGGAAATTGCGGCGGTTCATGGAAAGGAGTTTGGTCATCGGAAATGCTCCTTGCGGCGCTGGGCCGGTTTCGAACGGGTACAGAAAAGTGCATGCAATGTGCGTGCCAGAAATCAATCTATTGTTTTTTATAATTTATTTGTTTCTGCAAAATGCACACTCCGAAAAGTGCATGCAGATTGATCGATTTCTTGCGCAAAAAGTAATCAACAGTTATTTCTTGGTCATCGTGACTGCGTGATTGCTGATACTTCGCGCAGGCGAAGCTCTCTTATTCATCAGAAAGCGAAAATTTAACAATATCTTCCCTGCTCGATTTGACTTATCGAGTCTCGGACGGCATCTGTATGCAGAGTGTTGATGTGAGCAGATTCGTATTGTGAAGCAGACTAGGCGCAGAGAAGTGATCCGCACCGGAACCACCGTCGAACAGATGGTGCGGGCGATTTCCGACATGATCGTCACAGGTGAAATCCTGCCGGGCGCGAAGTTGGACGAGGTATCGCTCGCGGTTCGTTTCGAGGTTTCGCGCACGCCGGTACGCGAGGCCTTGCGTGAGCTGGGCGCCATGGGATTGGTCGTCCGCGAGCCAAACCGCAGTGCCCTCGTGACCAATGTCACCGAGGCCTATCTGCATTCGATGTTCGAGGCGATGGCGGAGCTTGAAGCAATCTGCGCCAGGCTGTCGGCCGAGCGTATGACGGTCGATGAGCGGCGCGCGCTGGAGTTGGAGCATCGGGCGTCGGTGAGGCTGGTGCATGCCGGCGCCGAAGAGGAATATTCGGCTCACAATACCGAATTTCACACCCGGCTTTATCGCGGTGCGCATAATGATCATGTCTTCGAGATGGTGACGCAGACTCGGGCGCGGCTGGCACCTTTTCGGCGGGCACAGTTCCGTTTGCCCGGTCGCTTGGCAAAATCCTATGAGGAGCACGGCCGGATCGTGACCGCGATCATGCGCGCGGACGCCGCGGCCGCGGGGCAGGCGGCCTATTCCCATGTGGAAATTGTCAGCGATGCCAGCGCGGTATTTGCAACGGCCGGGGAGTAGAGAGGACGCGGCGCCTGAAATCAGGCGCCGCCCCCGCTACAAGACAAAGGCCTCCGACAACCAAACGCTCCAGTTGTTTCGCGGCATCTACTCCGCGGCTTCGACGAAACGGTGACGTTCGTAGAGGAACTTCAGCACGGCCTCGCGGCATTTGAGATATGTCCGGTCGGAGGCGAGTTCGATGCGATGGCGCGGACGAGACATGGTCACATCGAGCACTTCACCGATCCGGGCCGCCGGGCCATTGGTCATCATGACGATGCGATCGGACAGCAGAACCGCTTCGTCGACGTCATGGGTGATCATCACCATCGTATTGCCAAGCCGGGCGTGGATTTCCATCACCGCGTCCTGAAGATGGGCGCGGGTCAGCGCGTCGAGCGCGCCGAAAGGCTCGTCCAGCAACAGGATCTTCGGCTCCATTGACAGCGCGCGTGCAATGCCGACGCGCTGTTTCATGCCCCCTGATATTTCCGAAGGCCGCTTATCCCTGGCATGCGCCATCTGCACGAGGTCGAGGTTGGCCATGACCCAGTCGTGTCGCTCGGCCTTGGTCTTTGTTCGGCTGAAGACCTTGGTGACGGCGAGATTGACGTTCTCGTAGACCGTCAGCCAGGGCAGCAGCGAATGGTTCTGGAAGACGACGGCGCGTTCCGGACCCGGTTCGTTGACCTCGCGGTTTTCAAGCAGCACGGCGCCTGCCGATACCGGAGTCAGGCCGGCAATCAGGTTGAGCAGGGTAGACTTGCCGCAGCCGGAATGGCCGATGATCGAGACGAATTCACCCTCGGAAATCGTCAGGTTGATGTCCTTCAGCACCTCGGCGCGCACGCCGCCCCGATCGAAATGTTTGTCGATATGGTCGAGTTTGAGATAGGCGTTCATAGGTGCGTTCCTCAGTTGGCCATGGCGCCGCGGGTGATGAGTTTGCCGAGCGCAGCCACCAGCTTGTCAAGGGCGAAGCCGACGATGCCGATATAGGCGAGCGCGACGATGATGTCCGGAAGGCGCGACGAGTTCCATGCGTCCCAGATGAAGAAGCCGATGCCGACGCCGCCCGTCAGCATTTCGGCCGCGACGATGGCGAGCCAGGAGAGGCCGACGCCGATCCTGAGGCCGGTGAATATATAGGGCGCTGCCGAAGGCAGCATGATCTTCCAGAAAAACTCGAACTGGTTGAGGCGCAGCACTTCGGCGACGTTGCGGTAGTCCTGCGGGATATTGCGGACGCCGACGGCGGTGTTAATGATGACAGGCCAGATCGACGTGATGAAGATCACGAAGATCGCCGAAGGATTGGAATCCTGGAAGGCTGCGAGCGACAGCGGCAGCCAGGCGAGCGGCGGGACCGTGCGCAGCACCTGGAAGATCGGATCGAGGCCGCGCATCGCCCAGATCGACTGACCGATGATCGCCCCGATGATGACGCCGGCAACTGCGGCAAGGCCAAAGCCGTACACGACGCGCTGCAGCGAAACGAGCACGCGCCAGCCGAGTCCGATATCCTGGGAGCCGTAGTTGAAGAACGGATAGGCGATCAGGTCATAGCTCTCCTGCCAGACCTGATGCGGCGAGGGCAAGGACGCATCCGTCGATGAACAGAGCACCTGCCAGACGAGCAGGATGAGCGCCAGCACCACGGCCGGCGGAACGACATTGCGAAGTGCGGTCAGCGCCGCTCGACGAAAGTCGATCCGCGATCCATGCTTGCCGGAAAATGGCAGAACCTTTGCCGCCGGCTTGGCAGAGGCGACCGTGGAGGGATTTTGTTTATTTGCCAGGGCGGACATCGACGCGCTCCTCATACGAATGAAAGGCCGGCGCGCCGATCGCGCGCCGGAGCGGGTCAGGCGACGGCCTTGATCGAAAGGCTGTCGAGATAGGCGGAGGGATTTTCAGGGTCGAAGACCTTGCCGTCGAAGAAAGTCTCCTTGCCGCGAGACGACGATGCGGGAATATCGGCCGCCGCGACGCCGAGATCCTTGGCGGCCTCGCGCCAGATGTCTTCGCGGTTCACCTGGTTGACCAGCGCCTTGACGTCGGTGCTCGCCGGCAGATTTCCCCAGCGGATGTTTTCCGTCATGAACCAGGTATCGTGGCTCTTGAACGGGTAGGAGGCGCCGTCCTTCCAGAACTTCATGTAGAGGTCGGTGGCCTTGACCTCGCGGCCGTTGCCATAATTGATATCGCCCTTGAGGCGGCCGAGCACGTCCTTGGTCGGAACGTTGAACCACTGGCGCTTGCCGAGAATGTCGGCCATCTCCGCCTTGTTGTCCATGCTTTCGCACCATTGCTGAGCTTCCATGACAGCCATCAGCAGCGCCTTGGCAGCATTGGGATTCTTTTCGATCCAGTCGGCGCGCAGCCCGAGCGCTTTTTCGGGATGGCCCTTCCAGAGCTCGCCGGTGGTGGCGGCGGTGAAGCCGATGCCCTGGTTGACCAGCTGCTCGTTCCACGGTTCGCCCACACAGAAGACGTCCATGTTGCCAACCTTCATATTGGCAACCATCTGCGGCGGCGGCACGACGATGGTCGAAACGTCCTTGTTCGGATCGATGCCGCCGGCGGCGAGCCAGTAACGGATCCAGAGGTCGTGGGTGCCGCCCGGGAAGGTCATCGCGGCCTTGATCTCCTTGCCTTCCGCCTTCTTCTTCTCGAAGGCGGCCTTCAGCTTAGAGGCATCGAGCTGGACGCCGGTTTCGGCATATTCCTTGGCGACGGAAATGCCCTGGCTGTCGAGGTTGAGCCGGGCGAGGATTGCCATCGGCACCGGCTTATTGTTCTGCGTCACCTTGCCGGTGTGCATGAGATAGGGGAGCGGCGAGAGAATATGGGCGCCGTCAATGCCATTGGCTGCGCCGCCCAGCACGAGATTATCGCGGGTCGCACCCCAGGAAGCCTGTTTGGCCACATCCGCTTCCGGAAGGCCATGCTTGTCGAAAAAGCCCTTTTCCTTGGCGATGATCAGCGGTGCGGAATCGGTGAGCGCGATAAAGCCGAGCTTGACACCTTTCACCTCCGGCCCTGCTCCGGCTGCGAAGGCGCCCGATGGAAAGGCAGTCTTGACGGCGCCGATGAGGGCAGCCGCTGCAGTCGTCTTGAGCATGCCGCGGCGGGTCATGCCGGTTGTCGAAATCCCAGTCGTCGAATTTTTTGTCATGCGCAGGTTCCCTCTGCTGGCTGAATTTGGACACAAAAAAACGCCGCCGGAAATTGCGTCCAAGGATGAGAGATCCCGGATTGCAAAGACCTTGCGACGTCGGTGTCTAATGCAGGCGCTTATGCCGCGCCTATCCGCCCCGGTCGCCGTTGACCGGTGCATCTAAGAACGTGCAAGCAGCGTGCCAATTTCGAGAGGAGTTGGTAACAGCATGAAGCAAAAGGAGAAATGCGAAGAATTAACGATTGCCTATTTCTTGGGCGCTATCGTTTTCTGCTTCCGTTTTGTGCGATTGCCACGATAGTCACAGCCATGGAAGCGCTCTATTTGTGCAGTGCACGCAACATTAAAGCCGCGATGCAGCTGGCCGGATGGATGTCTTTCCAGCGGCAAAGCTCAACAGGAGAGGGGTAATGTGCGGCGATTGCCTTCGCTCTCACCCCATTCAGTGCAGCAAAGATACGAGTCCGTAGAACGCTGCGGATATTGCTGCCGCCGCCGGCATCGTGACGATCCAGGCGATCACGATGTTGCCGGCCAATCCCCAGCGCACGGCGGAAACACGGCGAGCCGCGCCCACTCCAACGATTGCTCCGGTGATGGTATGCGTCGTCGAAACGGGAATGCCGAGCCACGTCGCTCCGAACAGCGTCAGCGCTCCGCCCGTCTCCGCGCAGAAACCTTGCATGGGGTTGAGCCGGGTGATCTTCGACCCCATGGTATGAACGATCCGCCATCCGCCAAACAGCGTACCGAGAGCCATTGCCGATTGGCAGGTAATGACCACCCAGAACGGCACGTAGAATGTCGGGCCGAGATATCCCTGACTGAACAGGAGCACCGCGATGATGCCCATCGTCTTCTGCGCATCGTTTCCGCCGTGGCCGAGCGAATAGAGCGAAGCGGACACGAACTGCATGATGCGAAAGGTCCGATCCACCGCAAACGGCGTCTGCCGGACGAACAACCAGGAGACGGCGAGTACCAGCACCAGCGCAAGCAGGAAGCCGATGGCTGGTGAAAGGAAAATGGCGCCGACCGTCTTTAGGAGACCATTCCAGACGATCGAGCTGAAGCCCACCTTTGCCAGACCGGCCCCCACCAGCCCACCGACAAGCGCATGCGACGAACTCGATGGAATCCCGAAAATCCAGGTGAGGATATTCCAGATGATGGCGCCCATGAGCGCGGCGAAGATCAGTTGGGGCGAGACGATCGCGGGATCGATGATGCCAGTCCCCAGCGTCTCGGCGACATGCAAGCCGAAGAACAGGAAAGCGATGAAATTGAAGAACGCCGCCCAGGCGACCGCATATTGCGGCCGCAGGACGCGGGTCGAGACGATCGTGGCAATGGAATTGGCCGCATCATGAAGGCCGTTGAGAAAGTCGAAGAACAAAGCGACGACGATAAGGCCGACGAGCAGCGGCAGAGCGAGGGAGGCATCCATCAGACGTTCTCGATGAGAATGCCGCTGATCTCGTTGGCGACATCCTCGAAGCGGTCGACGACTTTCTCCAGCTCTCCGTAGATTTCGCTGCCGATCATGTAGGCCATCGCATTGCCGCTGGCGCCATGACGCAAGAACAGATCCTTCAAACCCTGGTCGTGGAGCTCATCGGAACGTCCCTCCACTCGGGTGACTTCCTCCGCGATGGCGGCGAGACGCTGCGCATTGGCCCCCAATCTGTCGAGCAGGGGTATCGCTTCCGCGACAAGATTTGCCGCCTTGACGATTTCGCTGCCCATCTCCTGCATGAGCGGATCGAAGCTGGATTGCTCGAACAAGCGGATCGTCTTGACTGTCTTGTGCATCATGTCGATCGAATCATCCATCGACTGGATAAGGTCCTTGATGTCTCCCCGGTCGAAGGGCGTGATGAAGCTTCGGCGAACGGCAAGAAGAACGTCACGCGTGATGTCGTCGGCCTCGTCTTCCAATGTGACGATACGTTCGCAGTTTTTCTCGACGTCATTGCCCTTCAGGAGTTGGTCGAGGGCGTAGGCTGCGGCAACGACGGTCTTCGAGTGCTTGGAAAACATGTCGAAGAATCTGTCTTCCCGTGGCATCAGCTTGCGAAAAATGCTCATCATGCCTGGGAACCTTCCTCGTGCGGCCGATTGTCATAAATCTGTCATAAACACGCTCAGGCAATTGAAGCAACATGCAAATTCGGTAATTCATCTACTATGACGCCGAGCAAGAAAAGCAGGAAGCCCCGACCGGACAAGTCCCAGCCACTGCTACGGCAGCTCGCTGCTGTTCCTGAAACGCTGTTCGCCGGTGCATTCCGTCAACAGTACGGCGCTCTTTGCTTCCGCTACGGCGATGCCGGATCCGCGATCGAAATCCTGGTGATCACATCGCGTGAGAGCGCACGCTGGGTCATCCCAAAAGGATGGCCGATGAAAGGGAAAAAGCCTTTCGAAGCAGCGGCAATCGAGGCGTGGGAGGAGGCAGGCGTGCGCGGTGTGGTGAAGAAGAAGCCGGTCGGCCGTTATACCTATCTGAAAGAACTCGACAATGGCGATGTGGCCCCCTGTATCGTCGACATGTTTCAGATTGAAGTCACTGATATCAGCGGCGATTTCAAGGAGCGGGGCCAGCGTATCCTCGAATGGGTCAGCCCGGATGAAGCGGCACGCCGCGTTCGCGAGATCGAACTCAAGTCGCTGCTCGTCCAATTCGAAGCGCGCGGCGTAAAGAAGCTCGACCGCGGCTGACCATCTTCGCCGGCAGATAGCAGCGCCGCGCGTCTTTATCGCTCGAATGGTTCGCCGAGCGAAGCAACGCCGTTCAGTTTCAGCAGGCGACGGTCGGCGGAGATGATGCCGAGCACGATGATCGTGACAAGATAGGGCAGGCTCGACAGCAGCTGCGAGGGAACATCCAGTCCGGTTGCCTGGGCTGCAAGCCCCATCAGCGAGACCGCCCCGAAGAGGCAGGCGCCGAGGAAGATACGGCCGGTGAGCCAAGTCCCGAAGACGACAAGGGCGATGGCGATCCAGCCGCGCCCGGCGATCATTCCATCGGCCCAGAGCGGTGTGTAGACCACCGACGCATAGGCACCGGCGAAGCCCGCCATGGCGCCGCCGAAGGCGATGGCGAGGACGCGGACTGAGATGACCGGATAACCGATGGCATGCGCGGCCTTGGGGTTCTCGCCGACAGCGCGGACGATGAGACCGAGCTTGGTGTAGGCAAATATGGCCCAGAGGGCGAGGGTCGCGGCGAGGGAAATCCACACGACGATGTCCTGGACGAAAAGGCCGCCGATAACCGGCAGTTCCGAAAGTCCGGGAAGGGCGAGCTTCGGAAGTCCTCTGACGGTGAGGCTTTCATAGGTCTTGCCGAAAAGTGCCGAGAGGCCCTGGCCGAGAATGCCGATGGCAAGGCCCGCCGCCACCTGGTTTGCCCGGAATCCGAGGGTGACGAAGGCGAAGAGCAGGGAAAGGACAGCGCCGCCGAACCCGGCGACGACGAAGCCCAGGAGATGTCCGCCGCCCTGATAGACGACGATGAAGGCGAGCACGGCGCCGAAGGCCATCAATCCCTCGACCCCGAGGTTGAGGACGCCGGCGCGCTCGGCCACCAGTTCGCCGAGGGCTGCGAGAAGAAACGGTGTCGCCGCCGCAAGCATGCCGGCAAGAATGAACTCGATGGCGTTCATGACGGGCTCCGGTGGGCGGCGCGGCGCCATTCCAAGCGGTAGCGCACGAAGGCGACGGCGATGAGATAGGCGAGCAGCAGACTGCCCTGGAAGACGCGGACGGCGGCGATCGGCAGGCCGGCCGAGACCATGGCATTGTCGCCACCGATATAGATGACCGCCATGACCAGCGCCGAGACCACGATGCCGATCGGGTGCAGGCCACCGAGATAGGCGACGATGATGGCCGCATAGCCATAACCGCTCGCGACCGAACGCTGCAGCTGGCCGAGCGGACCGGCGACTTCGGCAGCACCGGCAAGACCGGCGGCAAAGCCGCCGATCAGCAGCGACAGCCAGATTGCCCAACCCTCCTTGAAGCCGGCATAGCCGGCAGCCCGCGGCGCCAAGCCGCCGACCTGCAGCTTGTAGCCGATGAAGCTCTTCTGCATGAAGACCCAGGCGGCAACCGACAAAGCGAGCGTAATCAGGAAAGAGACGTTGAGGCGGGTCCCGGAAATCAGGGTCGGGACCATCGCATCATACTGGAACATCACCGACTGGGGGAAGTTGAAGCCGTTCGGATCCTTCCAGGGGCCGAGCAGCAGATAGTTCAGCAGCTGCGCCGCAACGAGGCTCAGCATCAGCGAAACGAGGATCTCGTTGGCGTTGAGGCGCACGCGCCAGAAGGCGGTGAGAGAGGCCCAGAGCGCGCCGCCGATGGCGCCGAGCAGCAGCATCGCCGGCCAGATCCACTGGCCCGTTGCCTGGGGAAACCAGACCGGAATGGCCGAGGCGAAGATCGCGCCGAGAATGAACTGGCCTTCGGCGCCGATATTGAAGACCTTGGCGCGAAAGCCGATCGCCAGTCCCTGGGCGATCAGCAGGAGCGGGCCTGCCTTTAAGAGCACTTCCGAAAATGACGCCCAGGAGAGGAAGGGCTCGAAAAGCATCGCGTAGACGACCGCGACCGGGTCGCGGCCCATCAGGATGTAAAGGCCGAGGTTGAGCGCGATCGCTATGACAAGCGCCATGACGGGCGCAAGCAGGCTCGCGGCAAGCGAGGCGCGCTCCCGGCGCACCAGGGTGGGAACGAAAGCAGGGGACCAAGCGCTCATAGACGGACTTTCTCGGGTGAGGCTTGTGCCCCGATCATGTATCGGCCGATCTCTTCGGGCTGTGTGTCCCGCGTTTTTAGCGGCGGGCTGAGCCGGCCGTGATGCAGCACCTGGATGGAATCGCAGAGCTCGAACAGTTCTTCCAGCTCTTCGGAAATAACAAGGATCGCCATGCCCTGATTGCGCAATGCGACCAGACGGCTGCGGATGGCGGATGCGGCGCCGATATCGACGCCCCAGGTCGGCTGCGCCACGAACAGCAATTTGGGAGCCAGCATGATTTCCCGGCCGACGATGAATTTCTGCAGATTGCCGCCGGAAAGCGTCCCGGCTTCCGCATCCGGGCCGGGTGTGCGGACATCATACTGACGGATGCAATCCTCGGTGAACGCCGTCGCCCGCGCCTTGTCGAGGAGACCATGGCGCAAAAGCTTCAGCGGATGGGCCGTCAGCAGGCTGTTGAGGATAAGCGACATTTCGGGCACGGCGCCGCGTCCGAGCCTGTCCTCCGGAACGAAGGCAAATCCGAGCGTCCGTCGCGCCGCGGCATCGAGCCTGCCGACATCCATCCCCATCATGTAGATCCGGTCGCGTTGGTCGCGCCCCAGCACCGTCTCGCCCGAGATCAACGCGGCAAGCTCGCTTTGGCCGTTGCCCGAAATACCGGCGATCCCCAGAATTTCACCGGCATGCACTTCGAGGCTGATGCCGGAGAGCGACACCGCAAAGGGATCGTCCGGCTGATAGTCCAGACCGATGATCTCCAGCCGCTTTTCCCCGCCGGACAGCGGCAGCGCCGACAAGGGTTCGGGCATGTCGCGGCCGATCATCATGCGGGCAAGGTCATGGGCATCATGTTCACGCGGGTCGACATTCCCGGTCACCCGGCCGCCGCGCAGAATGGTCGCCCGGTCGCAGATTGCCCGGATTTCCTCGAGCTTGTGGGAGATCAACAGGATGGAAACGCCGCCGTCGCGCAGCCGGCGCAGCGTGTCGAACAGCTTCTCCACCAGTTGCGGCGGCAGGACGGAGGTGGGCTCGTCAAGGATCAGCAGCTTCGGATCGGTCATCAGGCTTCGGATGATCTCCACCCGTTGCCGCTCGCCGACGGACAGCGCATGCACATGGGCGAGCGGGTCGACTTCAAGGCCGAACTCCCGTCCAAGCGTCCGGATGCGTTCCTTGAGCTCAGCCTTGCGGCCCGGCACGACCAGCCGAATATTCTCCAGGACGGTCAGGGTCTCGAACAGCGAAAAATGCTGGAAGACCATGCCGATACCGTTGCGCCTTGCCTCCGCCGGAGAGGCGAGGCGCAAGGGTTTTCCTTCCCAGACGACGTCTCCGTCATCCGGTTGCTCGACGCCGTAGATCAGCTTCATCAGGGTCGATTTTCCCGCGCCATTTTCTCCGAGAATCGCATGGATCGATTGCGGAGCCACGTCCAGATCGATGGCCTGGTTGGCGTGGATCTGGCCGTAGCTCTTCGAAATGCCGCGCAGCGACAGGAGCGGGGTCGTCATGACTTATTTCGGCAGCGGCGTGGACACGCCCTTGACGTGCCAATTCATGGCGATGATCTCGGGGTCGGCCATGGTCGCGCCGGATGCGACGCCTTCGCTGCCGTCGGCCTTGGCGATCGGCCCGGTGAAGGGCGAGAAGCTGCCGTCGGCGATCTTTGCCTCGATTTCCTTGATCTTGGTCATGACGTCAGCCGGAATATCCGGATTCCAGTCGACCACCTCGACGACCTTGTCGGCGACGCCGAGGAAGGCATTGGCGCCCTTGAAGGTACCGGCGAGATGGGCATCGACCGACGCCTTGAAGAACGGCGACCAATCCGTCGCGACGCAGCCGAGATAGGTTTTCGGCGCATATTTCTTCATCGAGGAATTGAGGTTGAAGGCGTAGACGCCGGCTTCCTCGCAGGCCGAGATGACGGACGGCGTGTCCTGGGCGTTGGAGAAGATCACGTCGCACTTCTGCGCAATCAGCGCCTTGGCGGCTTCCTGCTCCTTGGCCGGGTCGAACCAGGAGTTGACCCAGACGACCGAGACCTCGATGTCGGGCTTGACGGCCTGGGCGCCGAGCGTGAAGGCATTGATGGATGTGATGAGCTCGGGGATGGCAAAGGCCGACACGGAGCCGAGCTTGCCGGTCTTGCTGAGCGCTGCCGCTGCCATGCCGAGCAGATAGGTGCCCTGGAAATATTTGGCGGCGAATGGCGAGAAGTTCGGAGCGACCTGGAAGCCGGAAGCATGCAGAACCGTGACGCTCGGATCACGGCGGGCGATCTGCAGGGCGCCGTTCTGATAGCCGAAAGAGCCGGCGACCAGGAACTTGTTTCCATCGGCGACGGTCTTGTTCATGATGCGATCGGCATCTGGGCCTTCGGCAATATTCTCAAGCACGGTGACCTTCACCTTGTCGCCGTAAGCCGCCTTGATCGGCTCGAGGCCGGCGGCCAGTGCATGTCCCCAGCCGACATCGCCGATCGGCGAAGGGACGACGAGCGTGATGCCGAGCGGCGCGTCGGCGGCCAAAGCAAGGCGGCTGCCGAGCACACCGGCAAGGCCGGTGGCGGCAGCGGCCGTCATCAGGTTTCTGCGGGTCAGTTTGGTCATGGTCTCAGTTCCCTCTTTTGGTTTTCTAGAATTTCACGGCGGATAGTGCAGCTTCCGCCTCGGCAGCCAGCTTGGCCTCGTCGAGCCCGGGGAATTCGCCCTTCTGCCAGACGATGCGGCCATTGATCATGGTCATGTCGGTCGCCATGCCGATGCCGACGCGGGCAATCAGGCTCAGCGGGTCGTGCCGCGTGCCGACATAATCCATGCGGCGGGTGTCGATCGCAAACAGGTCGGCGGCCATGCCGGGCGCCAGTCGGCCGATATCGCGCCGGCCGAGCAGGCTGGCACCCCCTGACGTGCCGTAGCCGAGGAAATCGACCGGAGGCGGCACGGGGTGGGTGCGGGTGGATGATACGAGGCACTGCAGCATGTAGGCGGAGTGCAGGCAGTGCATCAGGTTGGAATTGTCATTGGAGGCAGCACCGTCGCAGCCGAGACCGACGCGCAGGCCGAAAGCGGCCATGGCGGGAATATCGGTGACTTCTGCGCCGACCAGATAGACGGGTTCCGGGCAGTGCGCCACCCCGGTGCCGCTGGCCGCCATCTTCCTGAGTTCGTCGTGGGTCAACTCCCAGCAATGGGCATAGAAGGCGTCGGGTCCGGCAAAGCCGAGTTCTTCCAGATAGTCGACCGTGCGCATGCCGTGACGCGCCTGGATGACCGGACTTTCGCCCTCGCCGACATGCGTGTGCATCATGACCCCGCGATCACGCGCCAGTGCCACCGATTCCACGAACGTCTCACGGTAGCAGTTCACCGGCTGGCAGGGCGCGACCACGACCTGGCGCATGCTGAAGCGGCTGGTATCGTGGTAGGCGTCGATCAGCCGGGCGCAGTCGGCGATGAATTCGTCCGTCGTTTCCAGCATCTCGTCGGGAATGGTCGAGCCTTCCGACTTCGGCAGGGTGTTGCCGCCGCGGCCGGCATGGAAACGCATGCCGAGCAGCTCGGCCGCTTCGAACTGGCGATCGATCAGCCGCTTCCCGGCATGCCGGGGGAAATTATACTGGTGATCCAAGGCCGTGGTGCAGCCATGCTTGATCATCTCGGCCATCGCGGTGACGGAGGAGTGGTAAAAGCACTCCTCGTTGAGCTGCGAAAAGATCGGGTAGATGCGGTCGAGCCACTCGATCACCGAGAGCTTCGTCCAGTCGAGATCGGCGCGGTTGCGCACGAAGCACTGGAAGAAGTGATGATGGGTGTTGACCAGGCCTGGATAGACGAACCAGCCGGCAGCATCCTGAACGGTCGTGCCGGCAGGCAGTGCGTCCGCCGCGAGATTTTCGCCGATCGCCACGATCTCCGGGCCGCTGGTCAGCAGATCGACATTGCGATGGACGACCGGTCCCTTGCCCTCGTCGACGATCACGGCCGCGCAATTCTTCAGGAGGTAGCCGGCCATCATCACGCCTCGCCCGGTTCGATCTGGGGTTCGGGCTTCAATTCGTGCAGCCGGTGAATGCCTGGCATCTCGATGAAGTTGTCGAGGGCGCGCAGCGCGCGGGACCAGAGCCGGATGGCGGGATAGGAATCCAGTATGACACCGCCATCGGGGGCCAGCGCCACATAGGGGAAGCAGGCGATATCGGCAATTGTCGGCCGGTCGGCTGCGAGGAAACGCATGCCGCGAAGGCCCTGCTCGACAAGCCCGGCTTCAAGCTCACGAAGCGCGGCGATGCCCTGGGCCTGCAGCGCGCCGATATCGCCTGGCCGCAGCAGCATTTCGTGAAGCCGCGCGGCCCCGAGGCTTGCCGTCAGCCGGCCGGAGAACGACAGCCACTGCTGCACCCGCGCCGCTTCCTCGGCCCTGCCGCCGCCGAGCCATTCGGGTACTGCCTTGGCGGCGAGATAGACGAGAATGGCCGAGGATTCGGTCAGGATCAGGTCGCCATCCTCCAGGATCGGAATCGAGCCTGCCGGGTTGAGCGCAAGCAGCTCGGGGCCGCGATGCTCGGCGCCGGGATGGAAATCGACCGGGCGGAGTTCCAGCTTCACGCCGGTCAGGGCCGCCATCAGGCGCACCTTGTAGCAGCTCGGCGAGAGAATGTAGTCGTAGAGTTTCATTGCGCCACCAGCTGTGCGCCATAGGTATAATTGTGGCGCTTCAGCCAGCGCCGATAGGCGATCGACGTCAGATCGGCCCGCGTCGGGATTTCCATCCCGGGGTCGAGCGGCAGCAGCCGCGGAATCTGATT
The DNA here is from genome assembly GCF_047532935.1 of Rhizobium sp. IY2. Lineage (NCBI taxonomy): Bacteria > Pseudomonadati > Pseudomonadota > Alphaproteobacteria > Hyphomicrobiales > Rhizobiaceae > Rhizobium > Rhizobium sp. IY2. The sequence continues at coordinate 80,553 of NZ_JBLKNU010000002.1, read as the reverse complement.
TTCGAGGATCGAACGGTCCTGCAGAAAGATCGTCTGCTGGAAGTGGATGAGGTCGGTCATCGCGGTCTCGTCGTCAAAGAGCGCCATCCATGGCCAGACGTCGCAGAGGTCCTCGGCCAGCGGCTGCACGAAAAGCGTGATGACATCCCATTCGCTCGGGTGCGGCGGGCAGGTTTTGTAAAGCACGGAGCAGGTCGGTGCCGGCACGCGGTACATATATTCCGTGGTGATGCCGCCGCTTGCCGACTTGGCAGCCTGCGGCTGGTAGAATTTCACCTGCGTCGCCCAGACCTCGTCTTCTTCCTCGCGGATCTCGACCTTGTAGTTCTGAACCTCGGTGTGCGGCTCCGCGCCGAGAATGTCGGTGTGGACGAAGGGGAAATGGGCGATGTCGAGAAAATTCTCGACGGCACGCAGCGGCGAGCAGCGCACCCGCACCACGCCGACATCGACGAAGCGGCGGCCGGGCTGGTCGGCCTCGGGAATCGGGAAAAGTTCCTTCTTCGGCGCGCCGAGGGAAGACCAGACATGACCGTAACGCACGCGCACCGGCAGAACACGGCCGTCGCCGCCCGTCACCTTGGCATTGCCGTCGCCATCGCGCGCCACTTCGATCGGCTCGCCCATCAGTGCCGTCCTGCGACCAGCGCCGTCGAGCTGGCTGAAGAGCCCGACCGGATACCATTCGTCGGTCATCGCCTGCATGGTCATTGGCCGATCTCCTTCCTCTGAAGATCCTCGGCCTGGCGGCGCAGGCTCTCGGCGGCCCGCGAAGCGCCAATGCCCGCCGCAGGGCCGGTGGCCGCCTTCAGCAGCACATGGATCAGCGTCTGTCCATCTTCTTGAGCGGATAATAGCAGACTGATGGTCCCGGTTGTTGCATTGAACTCGAGCAAGCCTTCAGGACTTGCCTTCGCGCCAGCAGCCGCCTCGATCGCCGCGATGCCGGCCAACGCCGTCAGCGAACGCAGGGGAATGAAGCCCTCAAGCCGCGGCGGCTTCATGGCCGGCGTGCCCACGGCGACCCAGATCACGTTGTCCGCCTCCTCGACGTCATGGGTGGCGACGCGGATGGTTTCCGGTGGCGCCAGCCCTGGATGGGCCGGAATGCGGAGACAGTTTCCGGCCTGACCATAACTCCAGCCGTGATAGATGCAGGAGAGCGCCTCGCCGCGCACGAAGCCGTGAGACAGACGCATGCCGCGATGCGGACAGCGATCGGCCGATGCCGATATGCGCCCGGAAGCGCTGCGCCACAGGGCAATCGATCCGGCTGCCGTCCGTGCCGGCATGACGGTGCCGGCTGGCAAATCCCGGGACAGAGCGACTGGCGTCCAAAAGCCGGTCGTAGCGGATGGCATGACTAGAGTTCCCAAACAAAATCATATGCTTGCCGAGCACGTCCCGCCTCCGCATCGAGGCAATTCCGCTCAACCTTATCAGGTTTGCATAATTATTTCGCATTGGCAACATTGAGTAAATAATATGCACGGCGCAAAATACCCGGTAGCCGGTACTAGGCTCTTTCGTCGATGATCGTCGTGCGTTCTATGCTCTCGACCCATACGTCGATGGGCCCGAGAGAGCATCCCATCTCCATCATGTCGATCAGCTCCTCCGGCCCGGCAACCTCAAGTTCGATCCGCATGGGACTCGTATGAGAGATGGTGTGCGACAGCCCAAGCTTGGCGGCGTGGCGCCGGATCCAGGGGACAAAGGAGGCGGCCTCGAGATCACCGACGATCGTCATCCGTTCCAGGAGGTGGCTTGTATCTTGTCCCGTCATCACGCTCGCTCTTGCTTCCCCATACTATAACGCCTGGATGACCGTGCGGAAGGGGTCATCGTCAAGGCGAGGATGCTCGGCCGATCATGACGTGCTGCATTGACAAGCCTCTTCCGCTCAGGTCTACTGGTCCACTTACCGGACCAGTAGACCTGAGCGCGGGGAGGGGGAAAGCAATGGATGTTCGAGCAATGCTCGAAGACGACGTTGCGACGCTCGGCGGAGCGCCGAAGAAGTCGATGAAAGACTTCGTCGTCCAGAAGATTGCGACCTTCATAGCGACGGGCATCCTCAAAGTGGGCGATCCCTTGCCAAGCGAGCGCGAATTGGCTTCCGCGCTGTCGGTCAGCCGCGAGACCGTCCGTGGCGCGATCCTCATCCTTTCCACGCATGGGATTCTCTCCGTCGCGCATGGGACCCGAACCGTGGTGGCATCGGAGGATGTCGGCGAATTGGCTGTCCAGGCTGCGCGGTATCGCGACATTGCGGCCTACAGTCTCGACAATGTTCATGAGGCGCGACTTCTCATCGAAGCGCAGGTCGTCAGGGCTGCCGCGGTCAAGATGGAGCCTTCAACGCTTGATTATCTCCGCAAGTCGATCGCAGCACAGGAGGCCGCCTGTGACGATCCTGTCCGTTTTTTGATATGTGACCGGGAATTTCACACCGCTATCTACCGTTCCAGCGGCAACGCGGTGCTGGCTGATATGGCCGCCGACCTCTATTCCTATCTTCTCAGCCACCGAAGGCGCGTCGTATCGCAGCCCGGAAGCATCGCCACCAGCATCGCCGATCACCGGATGATCCTTGCCGGCCTGGAGACGCGGGACCCGGATGCTGCGGCCGCGGCCTTCGCAATCCACGAAACCCGTATTTATACGACGACCAAGTTACTCTTCTCGTAGTTCGCAGGGAGGCGAAACACGATGCATATTCTCATTATCGGCGCGGGAGGAATGATCGGCCGGAAGCTCGCCGCCACACTGGGGCGCAGCGGTTCCCTCGGCGGCGATACAATCACGCGCATGACCCTTGTGGATGTAACGCCTCCGCCGGTGCCCGCCGACATCTCCGTGCCGGCGGAAGCGCTGGCGGCCGATATTTCCGAAAGCGACGCAGCGGCAGCACTTGCGGCGGGTCGGGCCGATGTGATCTTCCATCTCGCCGCGATCGTTTCCGGCGAAGCCGAGCGCAATTTCGACCTCGGCTATCGGGTCAATCTCGACGGCACGCGAGCCTTGCTGGAAGCGATCCGCCGGGAAGGCAGTCGCCAAGCCTATGTCCCCCGTTTCGTCTTCTCCTCGTCGATCGCGGTCTATGGCGCGCCCTTTCCCGATCCCATTCCCGACGATTACGTGCTGGCGCCCCTCACCAGCTACGGAGTCCAGAAAGCGATATCGGAGCTTCTGCTTGCCGACTATTCGCGCCGCGGCTTCGTCGACGGCATCGGAATTCGGTTGCCGACCATCGTCATCCGCCCCGGCGCGCCGAACGCCGCCGCATCGGGCTTCTTTTCCGGAATCCTGCGGGAACCGCTCGCAGGCCAGCGTGCCGTTCTGCCGGTCGAAGAAACGGTCAAGCACTGGCTGGCGAGCCCGCGTTCGGCCGTCAGCTTCCTGATCCATGCCGCCACGCTCGATACAGCGTCGCTCGGTGTCCGGCGCACGCTCACCATGCCAGGGGTTGCCGCCACCGTTGCCGACCAGATTGATGCGCTGCGCCGTGCCGCCGGCCCCGAAGCGGCGGATTTGATCGATCGGCGCCGCGACGAGGTCATTGAGGAGATCGTCGCCGGGTGGCCGAAATCCTTTACGCCGCAACGCGCGGCGCAACTCGGATTTACCGCCGAAAGCAGCGTCGACGAGCTGATCGAGGTCTACCTCGCCGAAGATGCTCCGGCTGCATCCCGATGAGGTTGGGGACACGGCGCGAGCCGGATCATGAGGCAGGGGCCTGACCAGGCACCCCCACAGATGCGGGATTGCCGTGCTTGAGGAACTTGAGAGAGAAGATTGCGGCCGCCGGCAAGACATAACGACAATACGAATACATAGCACGTAGCGCTCGATATCTGGGAGGAGAGAGTATGGCAGGCGTTCAATTCGCGGATGTGCGGAAATCATTCGGTGCATTTCCGGTCATCAAAGGCGTGGATATCGATATCGCCGACGGTGAGTTCGTGATCCTGGTCGGCCCGTCGGGTTGCGGCAAATCCACCCTGCTGCGGATGCTGGCCGGACTTGAGAACATTTCCGGCGGCGAGATCAAGATCGGCGGGCGCGTGGTCAATACGCTGCCGCCCAAGGATCGCGACATCGCCATGGTGTTCCAGAACTATGCGCTCTATCCGCATATGACGGTGCAGCAGAACATGGGCTTCTCGCTGATGCTGAACAAGGCGCCGAAGGCGGAAGCCGAGAAGCGGGTGAAATATGCCGCCGGCATCCTCGGCCTCGACAAATTGCTCGACCGTTATCCGCGCCAGCTTTCCGGCGGCCAGCGCCAGCGTGTCGCCATGGGGCGGGCGATCGTGCGCGATCCGGAAGTCTTCCTGTTCGACGAACCGCTCTCCAATCTCGACGCCAAGCTGCGCGTCGCCATGCGCGCCGAGATCAAGGAGCTGCACCAGCGGCTGAAAACGACGACGGTCTACGTCACCCACGACCAGATCGAAGCGATGACCATGGCCGACAAGATCGTCGTCATGCATGATGGCGTCGTCGAGCAGGTCGGTACGCCGCTCGAGCTCTATGACAAACCGGCCAATCTCTTCGTCGGCGGCTTCATCGGCTCGCCGGCGATGAACATGATCAAGGGCCGGCTCGATCCGGAGAACCCGACACGATTCAGGGCACCCGACGGCACCGCGCTGCCGGTCGCCAATCCGCCCGCCGACGCCATCGGCCGCGATCTCGTCTATGGGCTTCGCCCGGAATACATCCTGCTCGATGCCAATGGCCTGCCCGGTGAAATCGTGGTGATCGAGCCGACCGGCTACGAGACGCATCTTATCCTCAAGCTCGGCGGCAGCGACCTCAGCTGCGTCTTCCGCGAACGTGTCAACGCGCGGCCGGGCGAAACCCTGCGCGTTGCGATCGACGCCGCGCATGTTCATCTCTTCGATGCCGAGAGCGGCCGGAGATTGACCGACTGAGGCCGGCCGGCGGCGGCGCGGGGCGGAGGAGCCCTCTCGTTGCCTGCAGGCAGGCACACATCCCCTCTCAGGGATGCAATGAGCGGCGTTCACCAAGCGGGAGGTGAGTGCCGGCAAGTTCGTACCCGCTTTTTTTGATGAGGAGGAATCTCATGAGGATCAGAAGACGTGACTTTCTTGCCGCCTCGGCTGCCGTCGCCGGCGCCGCCGGCCTCGGCATCCGGCCATCCCTGGCGCAGGCCGAGCCGACTTACACGCCGGAAAGCGGCGCCAGCCTTCGCCTGCTGCGCTGGACACCGTTCGTCAAGGGCGACGAGGAGGCATGGCTTGCCAACACCAAGAAATTCACCGAAGCGACCGGCGTCGAGGTGCGCATCGACAAGGAAAGCTGGGAGGACATCCGCCCGAAGGCCGCCGTCGCCGCCAATGTCGGCTCCGGCCCCGACCTCATCATGTGCTGGTTCGACGACGCCCACCAATATCCCGACAAGCTGGTCGATCTGACCGAACTCGGCAATTATCTCGGCAACAAGTATGAGGGTTGGTACGACGGCGTGAAGGGTTATGCCACACGCGGCGACACCTTCATCGCCATGCCGCTGACGGCCATCGGCAATGCCGTCGTCTATCGCGACAGCCACGTGAAGGCTGCCGGTTTCAACGAATTCCCCAATGATACCGCAGGCTTCCTCGAGCTTTGCAAGGCGATGAAGGCAAAGGGCACCCCGGCCGGCTTCCCGCACGGCAAGGCAGTCGGCGACGGCAACAACTATGCCCATTGGCTGCTGTGGAGCCATAACGGCATGATGGTCGACGAAAGCGGCAAGGTAACGATCAACAGCCCGGAAACGCTGGCGTCGATCAACTATGCCAAGGAGCTCTATGCGACCTTCATCCCCGGCACCGAAAGCTGGCAGGACGTCAACAACAACCGCGCCTTCCTCGCCGGCCAGGTTTCGCTGATCGCCAACGGCGTCTCGGTCTATTACACCGCCAAGAACGACCCGAAGCTCGCCGAGATCGCCAAGGACATCCGCACGACGAACTTCCCGATTGGTCCTGTCGGCAAAAGCGTGGAACTTTGCCAGACGAGTTCGCTGCTTCTCTTCAAGCACAGCAAATATCCGGAAGCGGCCAAGGCCTACATCAAGTTCATGATGGAAGCCGACCAGATGAATGCGTGGATCCAGGGCTCCAGCGCCTATTGCTGCCAGCCGCTCAAGGCCTTCGCCAAGAACCCGATCTGGACAGCCGATCCGGTCCACGCGCCCTATGCGCGCGCCTCGGAAAAGCTGCGCCCGAACGGCTATGCCGGCCCGCTCGGTTATGCCTCGGCAGCGACCATGGCCGACTACGTTCTGGTCGACATGTATGCGGCTGCCGTTACCGGCCAGATGTCGCCGGAAGACGCGATGAAGGAAGCCGAACGCCGGGCAAACCGCTACTATCGCGTCTGAGCCACACCTCGAACAAGCGGCATGCCGGCCTTCGGCATGCCGCAAGATCTGGGGGTTCAAAAGGCGATCTGGGAGATAAGCAATGTCGATGGCAAATTCGGGGGATAGACGTGGGCCGGTCTCTTCGCTCCTGCAGAACAACAATGTGCTCGGCTTCCTGTTCATGCTGCCGGCGGCAGTATTCCTCGTCTGTTTTCTGACCTATCCGCTGGGGCTCGGCGTCTGGCTCGGCTTCACCGATACGAGGATCGGTCGCGACGGCATCTTTATCGGACTGGAGAACTACCAGTTCCTGATGGACGACAGCGTCTTCTGGCTGTCGGTCTTCAACACCGTTCTCTATACCTTCGTCGCCTCCGTGCTGAAATTCGCGCTCGGCCTCTGGCTGGCGATGCTGCTCAACCAGCACCTGCCGTTCAAATCCTTCTTCCGGGCAATCGTATTGCTTCCCTGGGTGGTGCCGACGGTGCTTTCGGCGCTCGCCTTCTGGTGGATCTACGATTCCCAGTTTTCGATCATCTCCTGGTCGCTGATGCAGCTCGGGCTGATCAGCGGACCGATCAACTTCCTCGGCGACCCGATCAATGCGCGCATCTCCGTTATCGTCGCCAATGTCTGGCGCGGCATTCCCTTCGTGGCGATCTCGCTGCTTGCCGGCCTGCAGACCATTCCAGCATCGCTGCAGGAGGCTGCCTCGCTCGACGGCGCCACCAGCTGGCAGCGTTTCCGCTATGTGACGCTGCCCATGCTGACGCCGATCATCGCCGTCGTCATGACCTTCTCGGTGCTTTTCACCTTTACCGATTTCCAGCTCATCTACGTGCTGACCAAGGGCGGGCCGGTCAACGCCACGCATCTGATGGCGACGCTGTCGTTCCAACGCGGCATTCCCGGCGGCCAACTCGGCGAGGGGGCGGCCATCGCGGTCGCCATGGTGCCCTTCCTGCTCGGCGCGATCATGTTCAGCTTCTTCGGCCTGCAACGGCGCAAATGGCAGCAGGGCGGCCAGGATTAGGAGCCAAGATTAGGAGAATGACGATGTCGACACCTTCCAACACTGCCGATCAGGCCCTGACCGATAATGCCGAAGGCATGAGCTATCTGAACCGCCTGCCGCGGCGGATCGTGATGCTCTACCTGCCGATGGCCATCTTCGTCTTCGTGCTGCTCTTCCCGTTCTACTGGATGGCGATCACTGCGGTGAAGCCGAACGAGCAGCTGACCGACTATACCAATTACAGCCCGTTCTGGGTGGTAGGAGCAACGCTCGCGCATATCAAATATCTGTTCCTCGAAACCTCCTATCCGGGCTGGCTGTGGAACACGATGCTGGTGGCGGTCTGCTCCACCTTCCTCTCGCTGGTGGCCTCAGTCTTGGGCGCCTATGCCATCGAGCGCGTCCGCTTCACCGGCTCCCGATCGGTCGGCCTGGTGATCTTCCTCGCCTATCTCGTGCCGCCGTCGATCCTCTTCATCCCGCTTGCCTTCATCGTCTTCAAGCTCGGGATCTACGACTCGCGGCTGGCGCTGATCTTCACCTATCCGACCTTCCTCATTCCCTTCTGCACCTGGCTGCTGATGGGCTATTTCCGCTCGATCCCCTTCGAGCTGGAGGAAAGCGCACTGGTGGATGGCGCCAACAGGTGGCAGATCCTCACCAAGATCATCCTGCCGCTGGCCGTCCCCGGGCTGATTTCGGCCGGCATCTTCGCCTTCACGCTGTCCTGGAACGAATTCATCTATGCGCTCACCTTCATCCAGTCATCGGAAAACAAAACCATTCCGGTCGGCGTCCTGACCGAACTGGTGCGCGGCGACGTGTTCGAATGGGGGGCGCTGATGGCCGGTGCACTGTTCGGCTCGCTGCCCGTGGTCATCCTCTATTCGTTCTTCGTGGACTACTATGTCTCCTCGATGACCGGTGCAGTGAAGGAGTAGCTTCCGCTGGATTTCGCTGCGTGGCAGCGATGCGCAAACTGCGCCCTCGCAGTGAAACCAGCGTCCCGGGGTGGTTGTTCGATAATACTTGCTACGCCGCTAATTCGTGTAGGGGCTATTTAGAGATGCGACAGTCTCGCCTCTCGACGTTCTGATCAAGGTCAACGTTGAGCGCAAGGATGACGACCTCCGGCCCGGTCGAGACCATGAGGGGTCGGAATCTTGATGCCCTGTTTGACCACCATGTCGCATAAAGAATTGCATCGCCTCGAAGTTTATTCAGACGATCCGTGATCAGCGCCTGAGCGTCGTCCAGGCCGCTGAGCTGCTTGGGCTCAACCGAAGTCAGGTGCACAGGCTGTTGCAGGCCTCCTCTGCGCCGCCTCGCCGTAGAAGAACGTTCGCAGTGTCTTCTGCGAGAGCGGCGGAAGCAGCTTGTCGCGGAGGAGCTTCAGGTTGGCACGGCCGACTCCCGCTCCGCCCTTGCTACGACCGGGCTTTTTCGGCAAGACCGCCAGGACGCAAAGGGAGCATCCGCTTGAAGCATATCCAAATCATCGGCATCGGCACGGGCAACCCGGAACACCTCACCATACAGGCAATCAACGCCATGAACGCGGCCGACGTGGTCTTCCTGCCGGTCAAGGGCGCCGGCAAGGAAGAGCTTGCCGATATCCGCCGCGAGATCTGCCAACGCTACATCACGCGGCCAGCTGCCCGAATTTCGGAGTTCGCCGTGCCGCAACGGCAGACGGCAGAGAGGAGCTATGCGCAAAGCGTCGATGCCTGGCATGGCGAGATCGCCGGTATCTATGGAGAGCTGATCGCTAGTCTGCCGGATGAGGGCAGCGGCGCCTTTCTCGTCTGGGGCGATCCCAGTCTCTACGACAGCACGATCCGCATCATCGAACGCGTGCGACGGGAAAGCGGCCTGGATTTCGATTACACCGTCATTCCCGGCATCACCAGCATCCAGGCCCTGGCTGCCAGCCACAGGATCCCGATCAACCTCGTCGGCAAGCCGATCGAGATCACCACGGGGCGCCGGCTGGCGCAGGACGGGCTTCGGAGCGACAGCACCATCGTGATGCTCGACGGCGAACAGGCTTTTGCCAAGATCGACGATCCCGATGCCGAGATCTTCTGGGGCGCCTATCTCGGCACCCAGGATGAAATCGTCAGATCGGGCCGGCTTGGCGATATCGCCGCCGACATTGTGACGCTGAGGGCCGAGGCCAGGCAGCGGCACGGCTGGATCATGGACATCTATCTCCTGCGCAAGGGACGCGATTTCGAGGAATAGCCGTTCCGACCCGTTTCTCTCATGCTTTGCCGGCCCGGCCGCGATCATGTAAGAAATGCTCAGAGGATTGAGAATGAGTGTTGAGGCCGCAAGGGCAAACAACAGGACAGGCGAGGCGGATCTGCACGATCACCTGGCAGCAAAAATGCGCGCACGCGGCGCCTGCCCCGCCCTGTCAGCGCCGATGCCGACCGGCGACGGCCTGCTGGTGCGGCTGCGGCCAGCCGGCGGCGCGTTGACGCTGCCGCAATTTGCAAGCCTTGCCCGCTTAGCCGCAGTTCATGGAAACGGCATTCTGGAAATCACTGCACGCGGCAATCTGCAGATCCGCGGGCTCAGCGCCGAGACGGTCGGACCGCTCGCTGCCGATATCGATGCCGCCGGCATTGTCGTGCCGGAGGGGCCGGCGATCGAGATCTCGCCGCTGCACGGCATCGATCCGGAAGAAATAAACGATCCGGCCGCAATGGAATTGGCATTGCGCCGCACGCTCCGCGATCAGCTTCGCTCGCCACGGCTCGCGCCAAAACTATCGCTCGTCGTCGACGGCGGGGGAGCCTTCGGCTTGGCGGCGCTTTCCGCCGATATCCGTATCGTCGCGCAATCCCCCGCAGATTGGCTTGTGGCGATCAATGGCGACGGTGAAAGCGCAACGCCGGTCGCGATCGGTTCTGCGCAGGCGGCGATATCGGCCGTCGGCGACATTCTGAGCCTGTTGGCAGATCTCGGGCAGGCCAGGCGGGCACGCGATATCGATCCGGCGCTGCTGCGGGCGCGTTTTCCGGCGATGGATGGCATTCAGTTCTTTCCGTCCCGCGCGGCAGGGGTGCCGCTTTCCGGACCGCACAGGCTCGCCGACGGCAAAACCCTGCTCGGCGTCAGGCCGGAATTCGGACAGATGAGGACGTCCGATCTCTCCGCCCTGCTCGATCTCGCAGAGAGCCAGGGCGCGACAGCCATCCGGCTTGCGCCGGGTCGCGGTTTCTTCTTGATCGGACTTCCGGCTGATACCGTGCTGGCTATGCAGATTGCCGCGGCCAGACTTGGCTTCAGCGCCCAACCCGGCGACAACAGCGAGCATATCGCCGCCTGCGCCGGCGCCGGCGCCTGCGGCTCCGCCTTCTACGAGACGAGAACTCTGGCGCGCCGCATCATCGCTGCGGCACCTGCCCTCTTCGACGGTTCGCTGACGCTGCATCTGTCCGGCTGCGCCAAGGGCTGCGCCCATGCACGGCCGGCGCTGACCCTGACGGGCTCGCCGGAGGGTTATGACCTCATCCTCAATGGGCTTGCTGCGGATCGGCCGGACGAACGGATCGCTGGCGGTCGGATCGATTTCGCTATAGAGAGGCTCGCCCGCTCCATCGAAGACAACCGAGGCGCTGGCGAATCGGCCGCGGCCTGCCTTACACGGCTTGGCACAACCGGCGTTTCAAAGGCGCTGCGACAGGAATAGGAATGCCAGACTACGATTATATCCGCAGCGGCGACGCGATTTACGAGCGTTCCTTTGCGATCATCCGCGCCGAGGCCGATCTTTCGCGCTTTACCGAAGATCAAGCCGAAATCGCCGTGCGCATGATCCATGCCTGCGGGCTCGTCGAGGCGGCGGAGCATTTCCTGTTCTCCGCCGATGTCGTCGGCGCGGCGCGCGATGCGCTGAAAGGTGGGGCGCCGATCTTCTGCGACGCGGAAATGGTATCCCATGGTGTCACCCGGGCGCGGCTGCCCGCGCTGAACGAGGTGATCTGTACGCTGCGTGATCCCGCGACACCGGAGCTTGCACGCGAGACCGGCAATACCCGCTCGGCCGCCGCCATGCATCTCTGGCTCGATCGGCTCGGCGGAAGCGTTGTCGCCATCGGCAATGCGCCGACCGCCCTCTTCCATCTGCTCGAACTCCTGCGCGACGGCGCCCCGAAACCCGCGGCGATCCTCGGCATGCCTGTGGGCTTCGTCGGTGCCGCCGAATCCAAGGATGCGCTGGCGGAGAATTCCTACGGCGTCCCCTTCGCCATCGTCCGCGGCCGGCTCGGCGGCAGCGCCATGACGGCAGCCGCCATCAATGCACTGGCGAGGCCCGGCCTATGACCACAAGCGGCCGTCTCATCGGCGTCGGGACGGGTCCCGGCGACCCGGAGCTCCTCACCCTCAAAGCCGTGCGCGCCATCGAAGCCGCTGACGTCATCGCCTATTTCGCCAAACAGGGCAGGGGCGGCAACGGCAAGGCGATCGTCGAACCGCTGCTGAAATCCGGGGTGACGCTGCTGCCGCTCTATTATCCGGTGACAACCGAGATCGACAAGAACGACGAACGCTACCAGAGGCTGATCACTGAATTCTACGATCAGTCCGCCAAGTCGGTGGCCGACCATCTCGATGCCGGACTGACAGTCGCCGTTCTCAGTGAAGGCGATCCGCTCTTCTATGGCTCCTATATGCATCTGCATGTCAGACTTTCCCAGCGCTACCCGACGGAAGTGATCCCGGGCATCAGCGCCATGTCGGGCTGCTGGTCGCTGGCCGGCATGCCGATCGTCCAGGGTGACGATGTGCTTTCCGTACTGCCGGGTACGATGGCGGAAACCGAGCTGACACGTCGTCTTGCCGACACGCAAGCCGCCGTCATCATGAAGGTCGGCCGCAATCTGCCGAAGATCCGCCGGGCCTTGGCGGCAGCCGGCCGGCTTGCGGAAGCCGTCTATGTCGAGCGCGGCACCATGGCCAATGCGGCGATGGAAAAGCTTGCCGACAGGAGCGATGGCGATGCGCCGTATTTTTCGCTCGTGCTGGTGCCTGGCTGGGAGGCGAGCCGATGAGCGGCAGGCTTTTCGTGATCGGCACCGGCCCCGGCAATCCCGAGCAGATGACGCCGGAGGCTTTGGCCGTCGTCGACCAGGCAACGGATTTCTTCGGCTACGGACCCTATCTCGACAGGCTGCAACTCCGCGACGATCAGCTGCGCCATGCCTCGGACAATCGCGAGGAACTCGACCGGGCGGGGGCAGCCCTGGCCATGGCGGCTGACGGCGCGAAAGTCTGCGTCGTCTCCGGCGGCGACCCCGGCGTCTTTGCCATGGCCGCCGCCGTCTGCGAGGCGATTGAGAACGGGCCGGCCGCCTGGCGCTCGGTCGATCTCACCATTCTGCCCGGCATCACGGCAATGCTGGCCGTGGCGGCAAGAGCCGGCGCCCCGCTTGGTCACGATTTCTGCGCCATATCGCTGTCTGATAATCTAAAGCCTTGGAATATAATCGAAACCCGCCTTGAGCTGGCGGCGAAAGCGGGTTTCGTCATCGCGCTCTACAATCCGATCAGCCGGGCGCGGCCGTGGCAACTCGGCGATGCCTTCAAGCTGTTGCGCAACCATCTGCCGGCAACAACGCCGGTTATTTTCGGGCGCGCCGCCGGGCGCCCGGACGAACGCATCGCATTACAGCAGCTGTCGCAAGCGGACGCGTCGATTGCCGATATGGCGACCTGCATCATCATCGGCTCCGCCGAGACACGCGTCGTCGCGCGGCCGGGCAGGCTGGACCTCGTCTATACCCCGCGGTTCATGGCGGGAGGAAACAGGTGATCGATCACTGCCAGCGCCGCTTCGACCGTGTCGACCGTCGTGACCGCGGAGGCCGGCGCACGCGCGACCATCAACACCTCGATGCCGAGCAGCCGGGCTGCCTCGATCTTCGCATAGGTGGCGGCACCGCCGCTGTTTTTGGCGACGATGATGTCGATGTGGTGCTGCCTCAGGAGATCGCATTCGCCTTCCAGCGTGAACGGACCGCGATCAAGCAGATAATCGACATGATCAAGCGCAAGCGGCGGCTCGACAGGATCGACGCTGCGGACAAGATAGTGATGTTGCGGCGCGGCTTCCGCATGATGCGCGCCCTGCCGGCCCGTCGCCAGGAAGACCTGGCGGGGGGAAGGGCCGAGCGCTTCGATAGCCGCCGGAATGCTCTGCACCTCCCGCCAGCGATCGCCGGCTTCGCGTTGCCATTCGGGACGGCGCAGAGCGATCGCAGCGATACCGGTGACCTCAGCGGCAAAAGCGGCATTGGCCGAAATCCGTTCGGCAAAAGGATGCGTGGCGTCGATCAGCAGATGATAGCCGCCGGCCGTCAGGAAATCGGCGAGTGCGGCAGCGCCGCCGAAACCGCCGATGCGGACCGGAACAGGCTGTACGGCCGGTTTCTCGATGCGTCCGGCAAGCGACAGCATAACATCGCAATCGTCGCGCGCCGCGAGCGCCGCGGCCAACAAGCGCGCCTCGCTGGTGCCGCCCAGGATCAGGATGCGGGGTCTTCCCATGTCTGATGTCTCTCCTGCGTCCGGCCAGCGCTGGCTGACTATTATCGGCATCGGCGAAGATGGTCCAGAAGGGTTGGGTGAGGAGGCGAAGAGGCTGATCGCGGCAGCACCTGCGGTCTTCGGCGGTGCGCGCCATCATGCACTCGCGGCCTCGCTGATATCAGGCGAAAAGCTTTCCTGGCAGAGCCCGTTCGAACGCTCGGTCGACGCCATTCTTGAAAGGCGCGGCACGCCTGTTGTCGTGCTCGCCTCCGGCGACCCCTTCCTCTACGGCGTCGGCGCAACGCTCTCCCGCCACGTGGCGGCGGACGAGATGCGCATCATTCCGGCGCCCTCGGCCTTCAGCCTTGCTGCCTCCCGCCTTGGCTGGCCGCTGCAGGAGGTCGCGGCGGTCTCGCTGCATGGACGGCCGATCGACCTGATCCGGCCGCATCTGCATCCCGGGCGGCGCATCCTCGCGCTCACCTCGGACGAAAAGGGCCCCGGCGATCTGGCTGCCCTGCTTGCCGCGACCGGCTTCGGTCAGTCGCAGCTTACCGTGCTCGAGGCGCTTGGCGGCGCGCGGGAGCGGCAAAGACGTGCTGTGGCGGCGGATTTCGATCTCGTGGACATCGATCCTCTGAATGTCTGCGCCGTCGATGTTGCGGCAGGGGAGGGGGCTCGCATCCTGCCTTATGCTGCAGGGATCGAGGACGAGCTGTTCGAGCATGACGGACAAATCACCAAGCGTGAAATCCGGGCGATGACGCTTTCGGCGCTCGCGCCGCGTCACGGCGAACTGCTCTGGGATATCGGCGCCGGCGCGGGCTCGATCGGCATCGAATGGATGCTCGCCGATCCCAGTCTGAAGGCAATCGCTGTCGAGCAATCGCCGGAGCGGGCCGCACGGGTCGCCCGCAATGCAACCGCCTTCGGCGTGCCGCATCTTGCCGTTGTCGAGGGGACAGCGCCCCTCGCGCTGAAGGGCCTGCCGGAACCGGATGTGATTTTCCTCGGGGGCGGCGGCAGCGAACCGGGTGTTATCGAGACTGCGATCGCCGCGCTGAAGCGGGGAGGGCGGCTCGTTGCCAATGCCGTGACGCTGGAGATGGAAGCCGCGCTGCTCGGCGAACATGCCAAACGCGGCGGCTCCCTCACGCGGATCGAAATATCGCGCGCCCAGCCCGTCGGCGGCATGAGCGGCTGGCGGCCGGCGATGCCGGTGACGCAGTGGCGCTGGACGAAAGGATGACGAGATGACGGTGCATTTCATCGGCGCTGGCCCAGGTGCTGCGGATCTGATCACGGTGCGCGGCCGCGATCTCATCACCCAATGCCCGGTCTGTCTCTATGCCGGCTCGATCGTCTCGCCCGAACTGCTGCAATATTGCCCGCCGGGCGCACGCATCGTCGATACGGCGCCGATGTCGCTTGACGAGATCGAGGCGGAATATCTTCGCGCTGCCGCGGCCGGCCAGGATGTCGCCCGGCTGCATTCCGGCGATCTCTCCGTCTGGAGTGCGGTGGCCGAACAGGTGCGCCGGCTGCAAAAACACGGCATCGACTATACAATGACGCCAGGTGTTCCAGCCTTTGCCGCCGCCGCCTCGACGCTTGGGCGCGAGCTGACGATCCCGGCAGTGGCGCAGAGCCTGGTGCTGACCCGCGTTTCCGGCCGCGCATCACCGATGCCGAACGACGAGACGCTGGCAAAATTCGGCGCGACGGGCGCCACGCTGGCGATCCATCTGGCCATCCATGCGCTGAGCCAAGTGGTGGAGGAATTGACCCCGCTTTACGGCGTCGACTGCCCGGTCGCCATCGTCGTCAAGGCCTCCTGGCCGGACGAGCGCATCCTCCGTGGCACGCTCGCCGATATCGAAGCAAAGGTTGCGGTCGAACCGATCGAACGCACGGCGATCATCTTCGTCGGCCCTTCGCTCGCGGCCGAGGATTTCCGCGAAAGTTCACTTTATGATCCGGCCTATCAACGCCGGTTCAGAGGCAGGGAATAACTTCAAGCGATTGGCCGCGCCAGCGCGGCCAATCGTGACAATCGTTCCCCCGCCGTCCCGACACCAATAACAGTATCAGGCGACGTTTCACTCAGGTCTCAAACCCGTGCGCTGAGATAGTCCATGCTGGTGCGAAGCGCCCCGGACGGGTCCTTGACCGCATGAACTTCCGCTGCAAAGGGCTCAAGAGAGAACGGACCCTTATAGCCAGCCTGCAGCAGCGCCCTGATCTGCCCGGCATTATCGAGCCGGTCGTCGCCGTCCACGAGCACGCGATGGGAATCGCGCATATCGGCGACGGAAACTGTGGGATCACTGACTCCGGAGATGTGCACGAGGCCGGCCAGCTCAGGGAAGGTCGCCGCTTCGCCGGCAAGGTGATGGTGGAAGGTGTCGTGGACAAGCCTGAAGGTCGATTCCGCGCCGAGCTCCCTGATTGCCTCGGCCGCCTCGGTCTTCGAGCGAAGCGAGCAGATCTCGAAACCGAGCGGCTCGACGAGACCGATGATGCCGGCCTTCTCGAGCATCGGCTTCAGCGCCGCCAGAGACCGGCGCAGATTGGCCTGCCGTTCGCCATCGGCGCAGCCGGTGCCGTCGTTCTTCGGAACGAGGACGAGCGCCTTGGCGCCCGACGCGCTGGCATAGTCGATCAGTTCCTGCGCTTCGGCAGCCCTGGTCGCGTTCCACTCGTTGAAGCGCTGCAGGGCGTTGATCGAGATGATCGTTACGCCATGGCGGGCAGCCGCGTCCTTGATCGTTTCGGGTTTGGTGCCGTCAAGGATGGCATTGCCCGAAAGGTCGTTGCGGATCTCGACGGCATCGATGCCGAGCGATCTGGCCAGTGCAAAAAAGTCGTCGATGGCAAGCGATGGGGCGGCCATGTGGTTGAGCGCAAAACGGATCGTAGTCATGCTTGATATCTCCTCCTGATCTCCGCGTCACGCCGGAGCAGTCCTCATGAATGGGTCAGCGAATCTCTATCGGAATTCGCGTCGCAATCCATCCGTCATTGCCGGCGGTCGCTTTCATTCCTGAGAGAATTTCCAACGAAATGATGGAATTCCATCATTGTTTAGATGTTCTCCGAGATATGAATGTCGAAAGGCAGGAAGAGTTGTCCGGGAACCGCCGTTTCGCCGTTTTCGATGGCGCTCGTCATCAGCACCATCAGCTCCTTGCAGAGGGCAGGCAGGGGCGTGCCGATCGCCATGGCGACGACATCGTCGGCAAGGCCGGCTTTGCTGTCGGGGGTCAACTCGTTGACCACCAGCACGATCTTGCCGCCGACGCCTTCTTCGCGGAACGCCGAGATCGCCCCCTCCATGCCGCCGCCGCAGACATAGAGACCGACGAGATCGGGATGTTTCTGCAGCAGCGTCAACGTCGCCTCATGGGTGATTTCGGCAGTCTCGAGATTGATCAGCGTGTCGACGACATCGAACTCCGGCGCATTCTCGCGAAAATAGGAGCGGAAGCCGATTTCCCGCAGCTCATGGCCGTGGAAGCGGTGGCTGCCGACGAAACAGGCGACCTTGCCAGGCTGGCGCGCCGTGCGCGCGATCGTCCAGGCGGCGGTGCGCCCGACCTTGCGGTTGTTGACGCCGACATAGGCGTCGCGCACGCCCGTGGCGAGATCGGAGAGCAGCGAGAAGACCGGAATGCCGCGCTCCTTCAGTTCCTCCACCGCCGTCGTCACCGCCGGATAATCCGGGCCGACGAGCGCAACGGCCTGGTTGCGGGCACCAAGCGTCTTGATCTTTTCGACGATCGCGGCCGGTGTCGCCGCGGAGGGAAACTCGATCTGAGTCTGGATGCGCGCCGTCGTCAGCGCCCGCGCTGCGGTTTCGATCTCGCGCGCGAAGCTCTGGTAGAAGGACTGCGTTGGTTTCTGCAGCAGGAAGGCGAGCTTGTATTGCGGCAGATCCTCGAAGACGCGCTGCTTGATCAGGCCGACGGCGTGATAGCCGATCGACTGCGCCGCATCATAGACCCGCCGCGCTGTTTCCTCGCGCACCCGGTGGCGCGCGTTGAGAACACGGTCGACGGTGGCGACGCTGACGCCGGAGGCGCGGGCAAGATCGGATATGGTTGGACGGCGCATGAGCGTTCCTGATGGATTCAATCATGAATGCAAGCCATTCATGATGGCTTTTGATAGAATATATCAAGCCTGCATTGAGCGCCTGCCAAAGTCAACCTATTCTCCCAGGCAAGGGCATAACGGGAGGCGGATAATGGCGACCCAGACAAAGAAACGTGACTACGACCTGCTCGGCGAAAGCGGCCGCACCGCCGTCGAGACGGGGCTGGCGGCAGCCGAATGGTATCACACCGACATTCCGCGCAAGGAGATGAAGGCGCTGATGCAGCGCTCCGATGCGCCGGCGATCCGCGACACGGTCATCTGGCTCGGCAGCATGGCGGTCTTGGCCGGGCTCGTCATCTATTTCTGGGGCTCGTGGATCGCGCTGCCATTCTTCCTTGCCTATGGCGTGCTCTACGGTTCGGCCTCCGACAGCCGCTGGCATGAATGCGGTCATGGCACCGCCTTCAAGACGCGCTGGATGAACGATGCCGTCTATCAGATTGCCTGCTTCATGATCATGCGCAATCCGGTGACCTGGCGCTGGAGTCATGCGCGCCATCACACCGATACGGTGATCGTCGGCCGCGATCCAGAGATCGCCGTCATGCGGCCGCCGGATCTCTTGCAGCTGGTGCTCAATTTCTTCGGCATCCTCGACGCCTGGCATGCGGTCGTCGACATGCTGCGCAATGCCTTCGGCGGCGTCAGCGCGGCGGAAAAAACCTTCATTCCCGAGATGGAGCAGCCGAAGGCGATCCGTTTCGCCCGCATCTGGCTGGCGATCTATGTCGCGACGATCGCCGCGGCGATCGCCACGGGCTCGATCCTGCCGCTGATGCTGATCGGCCTGCCGCGCCTTTACGGCGCCTGGCACCATGTGCTGACCGGACTGCTGCAGCATGGCGGCCTTGCCGACAATGTGATCGACCACAGGCTGAACAGCCGTACGGTCTACATGAACCCGATCAGCCGCTTCATCTACTGGAACATGAACTACCACGTCGAACATCACATGTTTCCGATGGTGCCCTACCACGCGCTGCCGCAGCTGCATGCGATGATCAAGCACGACCTGCCGGCGCCGAACCCGTCGATCTTGTCGGGTTATCGCGAGATGATCCCGGCCTTCCTGCGCCAGCTGCGCAACGAGGACTATTTCCTGAAGCGCGAATTGCCGGCCACCGCGCGGCCCTATCGCGAGGAATTCCACAACGAGCTGGCTCCGGCCGCGCAATAACGACAATCGAGGGAGGATAAGATGAGCGGAAACTGGATTCAGGTCTGCGGTAAGGACGAGATCGACGAGGAGGATGTCATCCGCTTCGATCACGACGGGCGCACCTTCGCGGTCTATCGCAGCCCGGATGACGAATTCTTCGCCACCGACGGGCTCTGCACCCATGAACATATCCATCTCGCCGACGGGCTTGTCATGGATGAGATCATCGAATGTCCGAAACATAACGGCCGCTTTAACTACAAGACGGGCGAAGCCAAGGGTGCGCCGGTCTGCGTCAATCTCAAGACCTATCCGGTCAAGATCGAAGACGGCGCCGTCTTCATCTCGCTCTGAGGGAGGCCGGCATGGCTCATTACGTCATCCTGGGCGCGGGCGAATGCGGTGCGCGCGCTGCCTTCGCCTTGCGGGAAAAGGGCTTTGCCGGCGAGATAACGCTAGTCGGCGCCGAGCCGCTTCCGCCCTATGAACGGCCGCCGCTCTCGAAGGCCGGCTCCACCGATGCAAGCGATCCGAAATTCATCGCCGCGGCGGAAACATATGTCGAAAACGGCATCCGGCTGCTGACCGGCCTCGTGGCAAGCGATCTCGACACCGCGTCCAGGACCGTCACGCTTTCGGACGCTACCGTGCTTTCCTACGACAAGCTTCTGCTTGCCACGGGCGCCGCCGCGCGTTCTTTCCCCGGCGCGCCGCAGGGCAGCCCGCATATTCGCGCGCTGAGGACGCATCACGATGCAGCGGCGCTGCGTGATGTCATGAAGCCGGGACGGCATGTCGCCGTCATCGGTGGCGGGTTCATCGGACTGGAGCTTGCGGCAACGGCGCGGCTGCTCGGCGCCGAGGTCACGGTCATCGAAGGGCTGGAGCGCGTGCTGAAGCGCGGCGTGCCGGAGGAGATCGCCCATCTGCTGACCGAGCGCCACCGCGCCGAGGGAGTCGATATCCGCTGCGGTGTCTCCATCGAGGCGCTGACTGCGGAAAACGGCAAAGCCCAGATAAGATTGTCGAGCGGTGAGGCGATCGAAGCCGATCTCGCCCTTGTCGGCATCGGTGCCCGGCCGAATGTCGAGATCGCCGAAAGAGCGGGGCTTACTATCGAAAACGGCATTGCCGTCGATATTCATCTGCAGACCTCGGCGCCGGATGTCTTTGCCGCCGGCGACTGCTGCTCCTTTCCGCTGTCGATCTATGGCGGCCGGCGGGTGCGGCTCGAATCCTGGCGCAACGCCCAGGAGCAGGGCACATTGGCTGCGGCCAACATGCTCGGCCTCGACGAGGCCGTATCGGCCGTGCCGTGGTTCTGGTCGGATCAATACGACATGACGCTGCAGATTGCGGGCCTTGCCGAAGGAGCCGCCACGCATCAGCGCCGCGATCTCGGCGCAGGCGCCTTCATTCTTTTCCATCTCGACGCCACCGGCCGATTGATCGCCGCAAGCGGCATCGGACCGGGCAATGCCGTGGCGCGTGACATCAGGCTCGCCGAAATGTTGATCGCAGCGCGCGCCCATCCGGATCCGGCAGCGCTCACAGCCAGCGACATCAAGCTGAAATCCCTGCTGGCCGCGTGAGCTGGCGGATATTTTCACCCGCTTTTTTTAAAGGAATTTGACGATGAAGAAACATAGACGCGCAACAGTCGCCGATCTGCTTGCGGAAAAAGGCAAGCGCCAGCTCACCATGCTGCGCGTCACCACGCTGGAGGAGGCGGAAGCCGCCGAAAAAGCGGGCATCGATATCGTCTCGGTGCCGCCCTCGCTGCTCGGGCCGGTCTTTCGCGAGGCCGCGCCCACTCCCTTTGCCATTCCGGGGCTCGAATATGGCGACCATGTCTCGGCGGAGGATTATCTGCGTGCGGCTTTCGCGGCGCTGAAGGCCGGTGGCGATGCGGTCTATTGCGCCGCAAGCCTGCAGACGATCCGGCGCCTGCGGGACGAGGGCATCCCTGTCTGCGGCCATCTCGGGCTGATCCCTTCGAAGGCGACCTGGACCGGCGGCTTCCGCGCCGTCGGCAAGACGGCGGCGAGTGCGGCCGAAATCTGGCGGCAGACCAAGGCGCTGGAAGAGGCCGGCGCCTTCGCCGCCGAAATCGAAGTCGTGCCGGGGGATGTCGCTGCCGCCATCAGCAACAACACCTCGATGCTGATGATCTCCATGGGGGCCGGCAGCGGCTGCGACGCCCAATATCTCTTCGCCGACGACGTGCTCGGCGCCAATCGCGATCACTATCCGCGCCATGCCAAGGTCTATCGCAACTTCGCCGCCGAACATGACCGGCTACAGCGCGAACGCATCGCCGCCTTCACCGAGTTCGCCGAGGATGTCAGGACCGGCGCCTATCCGGAAAAGCGCCATCTCGTCAGCGTCGACGACGCGGAGCTGAAGGTTTTCCTGGATCGGTTGAGGAGTGAGACGGGCAATAGCTGAGGGCAAACCCGCTCTCTTGTCTCGATGATGTGGGAAGCGCCGCAAAGGCGCTTCCTTTCCATTGGCTTCCGTCCCGGCCTGTGTCAGGAATGATCCGTTCGACCCATTCGGAACGGAGTATTCGGTCCCCTGTGACGATCGGCTTTGCGCATGCGGAATTGATTGCGGTGCTCGTCGCGGTGACGGGGGACGAGCCGCGCGTGATGACCATCCGCTCCGGCAATGCGCTGCCGTCAGGCCCCTTCGAAATGGGGCATCGCACGCTGCAATCGGGGCTGCGCGAATGGGTGCAGGAGCAGACGGAACATCCCGTCGGCTATCTCGAACAGCTCTATACCTTCGCCGACCGCGACCGGAACAACGACATCCCAGGCGGACGGACGATCTCGATCAGCTATCTCGGCCTCGTCAACGAGCAGTCGGGCGCCGGCCGGCCGGGATGGCACGGCTGGTACGAATATTTCCCCTGGGAAGACCATCGCCAGGGCCGACCGCCAGTGCTCAATGAAATCATGACGCGCCTGAAGATCTGGGCCGATGCCGATCCGGCAAGGCGCGACCATCGCCATCGCCGGGCGGATTTCACCTTCGGCCTCGACGGCGGCGGCTGGAACGAAGATCTGGCGCTGCAGCGCTACGAATTGCTTTACGAGGCGGGGCTCGTCTCGGAGGCCGGATGCGGGGCGGAGGCCAATCTCGGCCGTGCGATGTTTGCCGATCACCGCCGCATTCTCGCGACCGGGATCGCCCGGCTGCGAGCCAAGATCAAATACCGTCCCGTCGTCTTCGAGCTGATGCCGGAGAGTTTTACCCTGCTGAGACTGCAGCGCACCATCGAGGCCTTGGCGGGGCTGACGCTGCACAAGCAGAACTTCCGCCGGCTCATCGAACAGCAGGAATTGGTCGAGGAAACCGGCGGAACCGAAAGCGAAACCGGCGGCCGGCCGGCCAAGCTCTTCCGCTTCCGCCACACGGTGCTCGAAGAACGGGCGCTTGCCGGAACGAAATTACCTCTCTCCCGCAATTGACATATGCTCACTGTGAGAATATCTCTTTGCCTATGATATGCTCAAAGAGAGCATAATTAGGAGCCGGTCATGAATTATCCTGTTTCCGCATCCTCGCTCTATGAGCGCGTTAGCCGCGTCATTCCCAAAGCCGAATGGATGACGTTCGAAAATGACGTCGACGCGATCCTCGAGCTCAAGCGCCGCCGCAACGCCGTCATTCTCGCGCACAATTACCAGACGCCGGAGATCTTCCACGGCGTGGCCGATATCGTCGGCGACAGTCTGGCGCTTGCCCGCAAGGCAATCGAGGTTGATGCCGATGTCATCGTGCTGGCCGGCGTGCATTTTATGGCCGAGACCGCCAAGCTGCTGAACCCCGAAAAAACCGTGCTGATCCCCGATCTCGGCGCCGGCTGTTCGCTGGCGGACTCGATCACGCCCGAGGATATTGCGCTGCTGCGCCAGGCCCATCCCGGCGTGCCCATCATCACCTATGTCAACACATCGGCCGCGGTGAAGGCCGCCTCCGACATCTGCTGCACATCCGGCAACGCCAAACAGGTCGTGGAATCGCTCGGCGTACCGAAGGTGCTGATGATCCCGGACGAATATCTGGCGCGCAACGTCGCCCGCGAGACGGATGTCGAGATCATCGCCTGGCATGGCCATTGCGAGGTGCATGAACTCTTCACCGCCGAGGATGTGCGCCAGCTGCGTGAAAACCATCCCGGCGTAACGGTGCTCGCCCATCCGGAATGCCCGCCCGACGTCGTGGCCGAAGCCGATTTCGCCGGCTCCACCGCCGTCATGTCGGACTATGTCGGCAGGCAGAAGCCGGCGCGCGTCGTGCTGCTCACCGAATGCTCGATGAGCGACAATGTCGCCGTGCACCATCCCGATGTCGAGTTCATTCGCCCCTGCAATCTCTGCCCGCATATGAAGCGGATCACGCTTGCCAATATCCGCGCCGCCCTTGAGGAAAACCGCCACGAGGTGACGGTCGATCCGGCAATTGCCGTGGCCGCCCGCTGCGCCGTCGAGAGGATGCTGGCGATATGACCGAGGTCCTCGAGCATCTGGCCGGACGCACGGTGATCGTCGGCAGCGGCCTTGCGGGGCTGATGACCGCACTGACGTTGGCGCCCGAACCCTCGGTGATCGTCACCCGCGCCGCCCTTGGCGCGGAGACGTCGAGCGCCTGGGCGCAGGGCGGCATCGCCGCCAGCATGGGCGCCGACGACAGCGCGGCGCTGCACCTTGCCGATACGCTTGCCGCCGGTGACGGGCTCTGCGATCCCGTGACCACCACCGGCATCATCGCCGAAGCACCAGCCGCAATTGCCGCGCTGGAGCGAGCCGGTGTGCGTTTCGACCGGAATGCCGCCGGCCAACTGTCGCTCGGGCTGGAGGCGGCCCATAACCGCCGCCGCATCGTCCATGCCGAAGGCGACGGGTCGGGTGCTGCGATCATCGCCGCGCTGATCGAGGCGGTGATGAAAACACCTGTGATAACAGTCCTCGAAGGCTTCGAGGCGCGGCGGATTCTGATGGATGGCGAAAAGGTCGCCGGCCTGCTCTGCGCGACTGCGAAGGGGGCTGCCATTCTGCCGACATTGAAGGTGGTGCTCGCCACCGGCGGCATTGGCGGGCTCTACGACGCCACTACCAATCCGATGGGCAATTTCGGCCAGGGGATCGCGCTTGCGGCAAGGGCCGGCGCTGATCTCGCCGATATGGAATTCGTCCAGTTCCATCCGACAGCACTCGATTCCCGCCGCAGGCCGCTGGCGCTCATCAGCGAGGCGGTGCGCGGCGAGGGGGCCTTGCTCGTCAACGAACGAGGCGAACGTTTCATGGCCCGCACTCCAGGCGCCGAGCTTGCGCCGCGCGACGTGGTGGCGCGGGCGATCAGCGCCGAAATTGCCCGCGGCGGCAAAGTCTTCCTCGATGCCCGCATTGCTCTCGGCAACCGCTTTGCCACGCGCTTTCCCGTCATCTCCGCCCTTTGCGGCGAGGCCGGCATCGATCCGGCAAAAGACCTCATCCCGGTACGCCCGGCAGTTCACTATCACATGGGCGGCGTGGCCACGGTTGCAAATGGCCGCAGCTCGGTGCCCGGTCTCTGGGTCGCAGGCGAAGCGGCTTCGACCGGCCTGCACGGCGCCAACCGGCTTGCCAGCAATTCGCTGCTGGAGGCGGCTGTCATGGGCATGCGGGCGGCACGCGACATATCGGGCATGCCCGCAAGTGCTGCCGGAAGCGCCTTCACCGAGAGCCTGCCGGTGCCTGCCGATGCATCGCTCGTCCGGTCGATCGTCTCGCGCCATCTCGGCGTGCTGCGCAATGCCGGCGCCATTCATGGCGCCATCGCCGCCCTGCTGCCGCTTGCCGAAGGCAACAGCCCTGCCGCCGATCCGGCCATCGTCGCGCTCTCGATCGCGGTTTTCGCCAGCTTGCGGACGGAATCACGCGGCGCCCATGCCCGCACCGATTTTCCGCTGAAGCTCGGCGATGCAAACCGCCGCCGGATGCGCCTTTCCCAAGTGCTGGAGATCGCCCGCGCGACCCCGTCCTATTCCCTTGCAAGGAGCGCCTGATGAGCCTTGTTCCCCTTCCGCGCCTGATCGTCGAACCCTTGGTCAGGCAAGCGCTGCTCGAAGATCTCGGTCTTGCCGGCGACATCACCTCGGCCTCGGTCATCCCTGCAGATCACCGCTCGACAGTGGTGATGGCCGCCCGGCAGCCAGGCGTGATCGCCGGCCTCGATGCCGCGGAACTGGCCTTTTCCCTCGTCGATCCGGAGATCGTCATGCGCCGCCATCTCCAGGACGGCGATGCGGTCAAGCCGGGTGACGTGATCGCCACCATCGAAGGCCCGTCGCGCGGTCTGCTGAGCGCCGAGCGCACCGCGCTGAATTTTCTCGGCCATCTCTCGGGCATTGCGACCGTGACGGCCGGGATTGCCGCCGCCATCAGGGGCACCAAGGCTTCCGTCGCCTGCACGCGCAAGACGACGCCGGGGTTGAGGGCGCTGGAGAAATATGCGGTGCGGGCCGGCGGCGGCATGAACCACCGTTTCGCCCTTTATGACGCGGTGCTGATCAAGGACAATCACGTCGCCATCGCCGGCGGCGTCGCCGAGGCGATTCGCCGGGCGCGGGCCGGCGTCGGCCATATGGTGAAGATCGAGGTCGAAGTGGACACCCTCGATCAGCTGCGTGAAGCGATGGAGACCGGCGTCGACGCCGTCCTGCTCGACAATATGACGCCGGATCAGCTGCGTGAGGCGGTCGCCATCGTCGCCGGCCGGGCCATCACCGAGGCATCCGGCCGCGTCACGCCGGCAACGGCCGCCGCGATCGCGGCCTCCGGCGTCGATCTCATTTCCGTTGGATGGCTGACGCACAGCGCGCCGGTACTGGATATCGGGCTCGATTTCGTCGAGGCAGCGTCCACGGCGGTAACAGCCCCGAAACGGATTGCACAGGTTCTGTGACCCTTCAGGCGTGTTTCGGCTGGGCTTCCTTGTCGCTGTCGAATTCCAGCAACTCGATCATCACGCCGAGATCGGGCACCGTGTCATAATAGGCATAACGCCCATGGCCGCCGTCGAATTCGCCGCGCTGGAGCAGGCGGTGGCCCTTGTCTTCCAGATAGCGGTTTCGCTTGGTGAGGTTCTTCGTCTTGAAGGCGATGTGGTGGCAGCCGGGGCCTTTTTCCTCCAATAGATCACGCCAGGCGCTTTTCTCCGGGCCGGGCTGCAGGAACTCGACATCGATATTGCCGAACTTGAACATGATGATGCGGCAGCCGACCTCGGCGGGCTTGCCGTTATAGACAGCCTGCGCCTCATCCGGCTCGGCAGCCTTGCCTTCCGGCGGCACCGGTTTGCCGGTCAGATCCGAGAACCAGGCGGCGGACTTCTGCACATCGTCGGTCACGAAGCAGATCTGCATGACGGCATCTTCGTCGAGCAAACGCTTGTCCATCGGTATTTCCTTTCTGCGAAGGGGTGGGACGGCCCGCCATTTCGGAAACGGACCGCCCCTCTCAGAGAAACCGCGAGCCAGAACCGCTCTAGCCGAGAATGGTCTTGTAGTTTTCCTTGATCTTGGCGATTGCGTCGTCGACGCTCATGTCGGGATCGCTCCAGAAGTTGAAGGCCACGTCCCAGATCGAGTTCTCCCAGTCGGCGTCGCTGATGGCATGCGGGTTTTGCACCTGATGCTTCGGATCGGCAACGATGCGGAGCACTTCCTTGGAGCAGGCATCGAGACTGTCCTGCGGCGCATCGAGGCGCACCGGCGTCGAGCCCTTGGCCTTGGCGAATTCCGCCTGGACGTTCGGATCGACGACGATCGCCGCAAAGTCGAGTTCGGCCTTGTCCTTATCCTCAGGCTGGCCGCCGAGCAGACCCCAGCTGTCGACGCTGGCAGCCACGGCTTTTGCGCCGGGGATCTGGATGCAGCCGAAATCCTTGCCGGCGGTCTTGCCGGCCGCCAGCCATTCGCCCTTCATCCAGTCGCCATGGATCTGCATCAGCGCCTTGCCGGTGATGACGAGATTGGTGGTGAGGTTCCATTCGCGGTTGGCCGAGCCTTCGTCGGCTGCCTGTTGGAATTTGCGCAGATAGTCGAAGACCTGGCGGAATTCCGGCGTGTCGAAGACGGCGGGATCGGGCTTTTCGCCATAGATCCTATTGAAGAAGTCCGGTCCGCCGATCGTCGCCGCCAGCGCATGGGTGAGGTAACCCACCTGCCATTGCTGGCCGCCGACGGCCAGCGGAATGACGCCCGCCGCCTTGATCTTGTCGAAGTCGGCAAACATCTCGTCGAGCGATTTCCAGGCCGTCGGATCGATGCCGACTTTCTTGGCGACGTCCATATTGTAATAGACCATGCCGTCGATGTGCAGCGCGGTCGGCACCTTCATCACCTGATCGTCGACAACCATCGAATGGGCCACCGCATCCGGATACTTGTCCGGGTAGCCATGCTCCTTGAAGAAATCCGTCAGCGGCCGGCCGAGGCCGGCCTTCACCAGATCGCGATAGACGCCGGGATTGGACTCCATGAACAGGTTCGGTGGGTTGCCGCCGGCAACGAGGTTCATCAGGTTGACGTTGGAGCCGGTGTCATGCGGGATGGCGATGTCGGTCCAGCTGTCGCCTTTGGCTTCCAGGTTCTTCTTGAGCACGTTCAGCGCCGCCACTTCGGGAGGCGCCGACCAGGTGTGGTAGATCACGAGATCGGTCGCTTGCGCGCCGAGGGGAGCAGCGCCCGCAAGCATGGTGGCGGTGATGCCGGCAAGTATCCTGTTCATCATTTCCATTCCTCCCTTTGGTTGCTCATTCACATTCGTCGCCCGGTGCGGGCGTCAAAGACATTGGCCTTGCCGCGCGGAAAGTCGGCTCGCACCGTCTGGCCGGCACTGAGGCCGGCGGCGCGGTCCGGATCGACGCGCAGCGCCAGCAATTGATCGCCGAAGCCGAGATAGGCGGTGGCATCGGAGCCGGTGCGTTCGGCATGTCTGAGCGGCAGCTCGAAGCTTGCCGCTGCATGGGCGAGCGGCTGATCGGCGACAACGAAATGCTCCGGCCTGAGGCCGATGATGACCTCGGCGCCGTTTTCCGGCGGCTGCGAAAACGCGTAGTCGCCGAGATTGATGACATCGCCCGTATCGAAGCCCGCCTTGACGCAATGTCCATCCACCTTCAGCCGCGCCGGACGAAGATTCATCGCCGGCGCGCCGATGAAGCCAGCGACGAAAAGATTGGCGGGCTTGCCATAGATCTCGTCGGGCGTACCGAATTGCTGGATGACGCCGCCGTCCATGACCGCGATCTTCGTCGCCATGGTCATCGCTTCGATCTGGTCATGGGTGACATAGACAACGGTCGGCCTCAGCGTGTCGTGCAGCTTCTTGATCTCCAGGCGCATCTCGGTGCGAAGCTTGGCATCGAGATTGGACAGCGGCTCGTCGAAGAGAATGACGCCGGCCTGCTTGACGAGCGCCCGGCCGATCGCCACGCGCTGACGCTGGCCGCCGGAGAGCTGGCCGGGTTTGCGGGCAAGCAGGGGCTCGATCTGCAGCAGCCTGGCGGCAGCGGCGATGCGCCGCTCGACCTCCGCCCGGTCAAGGCGGCTGGCGGCAAGGCCGAATTTCAGGTTTCCGTAGACGGTCTTGGTCGGATAGAGCGCATAGGACTGGAAGACCATGGCCAGGCCTCGATCCCTCGGATCGAGATCGGTGACGTCGCGCTCGCCGATCGTGATGCGGCCGTCGGAGACTTCGAGCAGGCCGGCAAGCAGATTGAGCAGCGTGGTCTTGCCGCAGCCGGAGGGGCCGAGCAGCACCAGGAAATCGCCATCCTCGACCGCGAGATTGAGATCATCGAGGATCGTCACCGCGCCGAACGATTTGACGATATGTTCGAAGGTAATGCGCGGCATGGGTCAACCCTTGATCGCGCCGGCGGTGATCCCCTGAACGAAGAACTTGCCGACGAGGAAATAGATGACGAGGGGCGGAATGGCGGTGAGCAGGGCGGCCGCCATGTTGTCGTTATAGGCGACCACGCCTGTGGAGACGGTGATGAGATTGGCGAGGATGACGGTCATCGGCTGGGTGCCGAGCCCGCCGAAGGTGACGCCGATCAGATAGTCGTTCCAGATCGAGGTGATCTGCAGGATCAGCACGACGATCAGGATATTGCCCGACATCGGCAGGATGATCTCGATGAAGATCCGCCAGAAGGAGCCGGAATCGATGATTGCAGCCCGCATGATTTCCTGGGGAATATCCTTGTAATAATTGCGAAAGATCAGCGTCAGCACCGGCATGGCCAGCACCGCGTGCACCACGGCGATGCCCCACAGCGTGCCGTAGATGCCGATCGCCGCGGTGATGCGGATCAGCGGATACATGATGACCTGGAAGGGCACGAAGGCGCAGATGAAGAGCAGGAAGAGAAAGGCGTTCGCCCAGCGCACATTCCAGAGCGCCAGCGCATAACCCGTCACGATCGACAGCGCGATCGACAGGATCAGCGACGGGAAGAGGATCAGCACCGAATTCCAGAAACCGACCTTGAGGCCGTTGCAGTTGATGCCGGAGCAGGCCTTGTTCCAGGCGTGGTCCCAGGCTTCGAGCGTCCAGACGTGCGGCAGCGAAAAGATCGCGCCTTCGCGGATCTGGTCCATCGTCTTGAACGAGGTGACGACGACGACATAGAGGGGCACGCAGAAAAACAGCGCGCACATGGTCAGGAACAGCAATATGGCGACGGAGCGCCCGGGAATACGTTTCCTCTTGCGGGGGAAGAAGGGCTGGCGCGGGCCGGGTGAAGCCTTCGTCGCCTCGTCCAGCACGGCTGCCTGCGTCACCACGGTCATCGCGAACCCCCGTTCGCCCGGCGCTGCTGCCAGGTGGTGATCAGCACCAGCGGCAGGAAGATCAGCGCGGTGATGACGAGCATGGTGATGGCGGCGGCCGAGGCATAACCGATATTGCTCTTTGCCGAGAGCGCGTTGATGGTGAAATAGGCCGGCACCCAGGTGGAATTGCCCGGCCCGCCATTGGTCATCGCCACAATCACGTCATAGGCCTTGATGACCCCGAGCGAGAGCAGTATGGCGCAGGTGATGAAGGTGAACTTCATCATCGGAATGATGATCTCCAGATAGAGCCGCCAGAAGCTGACGCCGTCGAGGCGCGCGGCACTCCAGATTTCGGTGTTGATCGATTTCAGGCCGGCGAGCATCAGCGCCATGTAGAAGCCGGAACTTTGCCAGATCGAGGCGAGGATGATCGCGTACATGGCAGTCTCGGGGCTCGCCAGCCAGTTGAAGCTGACCGAGGTGAAGCCGAGGCCATGCAGGAAATTCTGAAGTCCGAGCTGCGGATTGAAGATCCAGCGCCAGGCAGCACCGGTGACGATCAGCGAGACGGCAAGCGGATAGAGGAAAACCGTGCGGAAGAAGCTCTCGCCGCGCCATTCGCGATCGATCATCGCGGCGAGGACGAAGCCGAAGACGATGGCAAGTGCGCTGCCGATACCGAGAATGACGAGATTGTGCAGGGAGATCGCCCAGCCGGCATCGTTGAAGAGCCGCTCATACTGGCGCGTCCACTCGCTCCAGTCGATTTCATATTCCGGAACGCGGCGGCTGCGGGTCAGCGAAAGCCATGCCGTCCAGCCGATCGCGCCGATGAATGCGACGAAGGTGACGGCGACAGCCGGCGCGAG
The DNA here is from genome assembly GCF_047532935.1 of Rhizobium sp. IY2. Lineage (NCBI taxonomy): Bacteria > Pseudomonadati > Pseudomonadota > Alphaproteobacteria > Hyphomicrobiales > Rhizobiaceae > Rhizobium > Rhizobium sp. IY2. The sequence goes on along the minus strand of NZ_JBLKNU010000002.1, from coordinate 49,596 downwards.
AGCCAGCTGGGGCATCATCCGGCTCCAGCGTAGTTGCATCTCTTCCTCCCAGACCCAACGCTCCCACATCGGACCAAGCCCGATAAACAGGCTTGTATTATCGTTAAACTATGATCAAAAATGCCCATGCGTCAACCGAGGATTTTCGGCCGATTTCGCTCCGAAAGAACAGAAAGCTCAGCCAAACAAGCCAAACGCGACCGGAACGAGGGAGAAGACATATGGAAAATCAGCGACTTATACCGCAACTGGGTTTCGGCACCTATGGCCGCAACGGCAAGGAGGGCATCGACGCCATCCTCTGCGCACTGGAGACGGGCTACCGGCATCTCGATACCGCACAGACCTATGATACCGAATTCGAGACCGGCGAAGCCTTGCGCCGGTCCGCCATTGCGCGGGGCGAGGTTTTCATGACGACGAAGATCTCGACCGACAATTTCGGCGAGGGCAAGCTCATCCCGTCACTCGAAAAGAGCCTGGAAGCGATGCGCATCGACCAAGTCGACCTGACGCTCATCCATTGGCCGGCGCCGAACGGCGCCATTCCCCTGAAGGTCTATCTCTCGCAGATCGCCGAGGCGCAGGAGAGGGGACTGACGCGGCTGATCGGCGTCTCCAACTTCACCATCGCGCTGCTGCAACAGGCAGAAGAAATCGTCGGAAAAGGGCGGATCGTCAACAATCAATTCGAGCTCAACCCGCTGATACAGAACAAAAAACTAGCTGAATACTGTCAGCGGAACGACATCATCGTCACCTGCTATCTGCCGATCGCCCGCGGCACGCTTTCCGGGGATCCGGTGCTCTGCGCGATCGCCGGCAATCATGGCGCGACGGTCGAGCAGGTGATCATCGCCTTTGAACTCGCCAAGGGCTATTGCGCCATTCCGACGTCGGGCCGGGCCGAACGCATCCGTTCAAATTTCGCCGCCGGCAAACTGCGGCTGAAACAGGAGGAGATCGCCCTCATCGAGGCGCTCGATCGCAACCAGCGTACCATCGATCCCGACTGGGGTCCCGATTGGGATTGAATCCGCCGGCGGTTGACAATTCCGATCGCGACGTTCAATTGTGATTTTGTATTATCGTTAATTCAAAATTGGCTTCTGTTGATCGAAACACAGTTGACGGCGGCGCCCGGCGCTGCCGGTGAGGAGGAAACATGCTTGGAATAACCGGCTACGGCCATGTCGCCATCAAGGTCAAGGACCTCGACGCCTCGCTCGACTTCTACCGCGAACGCCTTGGCTTTCCCGAGATGCTGCGCCTGAAGAACGACGACGGCTCGACCTGGCTCGTCTATCTCCGCATCACCGACGACCACTATCTCGAAATCTTCCCCGGCGCCGAAAACGACCGGGCGCCCGGCTGGAACGCCAACGGCGTCAACCACATGTGCTTTACGATCGACGATCTGGATGCGACGGCGACAAGGATCCAGGCGGCCGGCATCAAGCTCACCGCCGAGATCAAACCGGGGCTCGACGGCAATCGCCAGGCATGGATCGAGGATCCCGACGGCAACCGCATCGAGCTGATGGAGATGCATCCCGACTGCCTGCAGTACCAGGGTATCAAGCGGCTGCGGGCCGAAGGAAAATGACGCCACGGCATAATTCCTTAGATCAGAATCGATTTCAGGATAAAATTATGCAGTAATTCAAAGCGTTACAGCGTCCTTTGCGCGTCTGAAGAGACGCGCGGCGCTGTAAAGGAGAGCCGCCGGACGAGGTCCTGCGGCTTTCTCTTCCACCCTCTCCCGGCGAAAGCTTCCGCTTCCCCCGTGGAAGCTTTCGCTTTCCACCGGAGGAGGTTATGGAAGGAAGATTGAGCATCAGGACATATAGCCGCCCTCACGATGACCAGATCGAGCGTCCGCCTCAAAGACATTGCCGACAAGACCGGATTCTCCGTGAACACGGTCTCGCTGGCGCTTCGCGGCAGTCCGCGCATTCCGGAGGAGACGCGCCAGCTGATCCGCAGCATCGCCGAGGCGCTCAACTACCTGCCGAACCATATCGCCAAATCGCTGGTCAGCCGTGAAACGAAGACGATCGGCCTCATCCTCACCGACATCACCAATCCGACATTGATGCGAACGGCGCAGGCGATCGAACTGGAGCTCGCCGACAAGGGCTACGGCACGCTCTTTGCCACCTCCAACAACGATGCGGAGGAAGAGATCAGGGCGTTGGAAATGTTCCGCTCGCGCCAGGTCGACGGCATGCTCATCTATCCCCGCAGCCACCGCAAGCTCGATCATATCCGCAAGATCCGCCAGTCGAATTATCCGATCGTGCTGCTGGTCGGCGATCCGGATTCCGGCATCGACGCGGTCTGCGTCGATGAGAGGCGCGGCGCCTACAAGGCGACGCGGCATCTGATCGACACCGGCCATCGCAGGATCGGCATCATCGACAGCGCCAATCCGCTCGGCAATCTGGAAAAGAGCGAAGGCTACCTGCAGGCGCTTTCGGAAGCCGGCATTGCCTTCGAGCCGGCGCTGACGGCCGACCCGCAGGGCCATTCCGTGATAAAGGGCTATTGGGCGATGGACCAGCTGATGAGCGTGGCCGACCGGCCGACCGGCGTCTTTGCCGCCAATGATTCCCTGGCGATCGGCGCCTTGCGCTGGTGCCAGAAGAACGGCGTCAACGTACCTAGGGATGTCGCCATCATCGGCTTCGACAATATCGAATTCGCCGAACATGCAGCCACGCCGATTTCGAGCGTCAACTACGCCGTCGACATCGTCACCGAGCTTGCCGTCGAGCGGCTGATGCGGCTCGTCGCCGCCAAGGATGCGCTGCCCGACCCGCGCGTTACCATGATCGAGCCGGATCTCGTCATCCGGGAAAGTACCACCGGCCGAAGCTGAGAACCGGGCCGGCGCGAAGGGAGCAAAGACATGCGCTATCCGATCTCCTACCAGCTTTATTCCTCGCGCAATTTTCCGCCGCTTTTTGCCCAGTTTCCCGAGCTGAAGGCTTTCGGCTACGATGCGATCGAACCCTGGCTTCCGGCCTATGAGGCCGATGCCAAAGCTTTCCGCACGGCGCTCGACGACGCCGGGCTGAAGTGCCACTGCTTTCATATGCCGCTGAAAGGGCTGGTCGAAGAGCCGCAGCGTTTCATCGACATCGCGCTGACGATCGGCGCCACTATCATGATCCCGCCCTATGTGGCGCCGGAAGAGCGCGGCACCGCGACAGATTATTGGAGGAACCTCGGCGCGCAGTTGGCCGAAGGGGCGCAGCAGGCGGCAGAGCACGGGCTCAAGCTTGCCTGGCACAACCACGATTTCGAATTCTTTCCGCTGGCCGACGGGTCACGGCCGATCGACCATATCTTCGACGGCGGCGGCGACAATGTCTGGTTCGAGATCGATTGCGGCTGGATCACCCGGGCCGGCGCCGATCCGGCGGCCGAACTCAAGAGATTCGTCGACCGCATCATCGCCATCCAGATGAAGGACATGGCGCCCGGAGGCACTACGGCGGAAGACGGTTGGGTGGCGACCGGCGACGGCATCATCGACTGGGAAAAGCTCGTACCACTCTTCCGTCAGACAAAGACTGAGCATATCGTCACCGAGCATGACAATCCGGCCGACTGGCGCCGTTTCGCGCGGCGTTCGATCGAACACATCAAGGCGCTCGGCCTGTAGCGCAACGCCGATTTGCTCGGGGACAGCCTGTGATACGGGCCGTCGTTAGCTCAATAACCTGCCGCCAGGGTACGCAAACCGCATCCTGACGGAAGTGTTGGCAAAGCATCTTCTCGGCGAGCGACATGCGAAAATGCAAATAATCGATGAAATTTCTTCTTTTTTATAGCAAAGCCGCTATGCGCGGCGGCTTTATAGCTTTAACATGATGTCTTGACCGCCGGTGCGTTTGCGCGCCTTGGCTTTCGGGGGTGAGAACCGAGATGCAACGGACATCCGGGCAAATGTCGACGAACAGGCTGTGCCTGCTCGGAAGACCGCGATTGCTGGCGGCGGGGAAGGAACTCCCCTTGCCGGAGAAGTCTTATTTTCTTCTCGCCATGCTTGCTGCCGAAGCCGATCTCGAACTCGACCGCGAAACCGTCAGGCGGCAACTCTGGCAATCGGAGCTGCCGGAAAAGCGGGCAGGTAGTCTGCGCCAGCTCCTGGCGCGCATCGAACAGAGCATTCCCGCCGACCTTCCGCCGCTGCTGGCCGCGACCCGAACCCATATCGGCCTTGCCGCCGGCTGGGAGGTCGATGTTCATATCCTGAAACAGAAAGGGCCGCTCGCACCCGAAGACGGCGGCCTCCTGAACGGCGAATTGCTCGAAGGCGTCAAATCGCCGACGCAGGGCGCCGAGGACTGGCTGACCTTCGAGCGCCAGCGCATCGACGAATTGCGCTCCACCCATCTCGCCCGGCTGGTCGAAACATCAGACGATAGATCTGATGAAGAGCAGGTCACGCTTGCCAGGCGCCTGCTGGAACTCGATCCTGCCAGTGAGACCGCTTATCGTGCCCTGATGCGCACCTATGTCAGGATGAACGATCCGGCAGCGGCGCGTCAGGCCTATCTGAAGTGCAAAAGCCAGCTGAAGGACGACTTCGACACCGAGCCGGAGGAAAGCACCACCGCTCTTGCCCGCGAACTGAACCTGGTGCCGGCGGCACAAGCGGCTTCAGGTCACTCTCAGCCGGGGCCGAACCTTGCGATCACTCTGCTTGGCCAGCCGCGCATCATCATCCTGCCGCCGGAAAGCATTTTTACCGATCCGCTGATGGAGCGCGTCGGCAGGGCGCTTCTCGAAGACGTCACCATCGGCCTCAGTCAGCAGCGCGGCTTCAAGGTGATCGCGGCGCATACGAGTCTGGAAATCCTCAGCCGTTCGATCGATCCGTCGCGCGCCGTGTCCGGTCCGCTCGACCTCAGCTTCGACTATGCGGTCTACGTCACCATCCAGGGTCGCGACGAGGATGTCTTTGCGACCTGCCGCCTGACACGGACGACGACATCGGAGGTGATCTGGGCCATCGAGTTGCCGCTGGTCATGCAGAAGATCAGCGAATCCTTCGCGCATCTGACGCGGCGGATCGTTTCCTCGCTCGCCGACACGATCGAGCGCCACGAACTGGCGATGCCGATCGGCGAGGCGCCGCCATCCGCCTATCGTCTCTATCTGGAAGGCAAGCGGCTGATCGCCCAGACCGATCTGCAGCATCTGCGCCAGGCGCGCAAATGGTTCAAATCCTCGCTCAATCGTTATGAGCATTTCTCGGCTGCGCATGCCGGCGTGTCGCGCGCGCTCGGTATGGAATGGCTGATCCGCGGCATGCGTGACAAGGAACTGCTCGATGAGGCGAACGGCGCTGCCCGGCAGGCGCAGCAGTCCGACCCGAACAGCGGCCGGGCCTACCGCGAGCTCGGATTCGTGGCGCTCTATCGCCGCCGCTTCGACGAAAGCCTGGAATATTTCCAGCAGGCCCAGGATCTCAATCCCAATGATGCCGACATCCTCGCCGATTTCGCCGACGCGCTTTCCCATGATGGTGATTTCGATCGGGCGCTGGAGCTCAGCCGCGCGGCCTTCAAACTCAATCCGCTGCCGCCGGACTATTATTACTGGAACCTCGGCGGCATCCATTTCATGCGCGAAGAGTATGAAATGGCGATCGAGGCGCTGGAACCGGTGAAGGCCAAGCAGGCAACCGCCCGCCTGCTCGCCGCCTCGCATGCTATGGCGGGCGATACGGCCAAGGCCAGGAATTATGCCAGGGTGGTGCTGGAAAACTTCCCCGATTTCCGCAGCGAGGATATCCGCCATTTCGTCCCCGATCGCGATCCCGCCTATACCGAACCGCTGATACAGGGCCTGCATCTTGCCGGTCTTCCCTGATTGCGCGGCCTTTTAACGAAGCCTGTAACGCTTAAATGACGCAGGTAATGTTTCCCTCTGATGGTTAACGGCAGCAAGGCGCTGCCCAACCAATCGGAGATGGAACATGAAGACGAATGCTGAAAGCACTGCAGTTCAGACACCGTCGCTGCGCTTCTCTGCAGCTGCCAGAGCAGCCATGAAGCAGGATGAACTCAACGTTTCCGCCAATGCGCTCGAGAGCCTGACGCATGCGCTGAGGTTCCGCTAAGGAACAAATCGGTATGTCCGCTTTCACCGACCTTGAAACGCTTGCCGGTGACCTCAAACGATCATCGGCAGGCGTCAGCGATTATCATGACCGCGCCGTCACGCCGGCGCAGACCTTCGCGGCCATTAGGCCGCATCTGCGCGAATTCGGCATCACCCGCGTCGGTCTGTTGACCGCGCTCGACGTCCTGAACATCCCCGTCGCCTTCGCAACGAGGCCGAACAGCCATACGCTTTCGGTCTTTCAGGGCAAGGGTATCGACAACGAGGCCGCCATGACCTCGGCGGCGATGGAGGCGGTCGAGACGCGGATCGCCGAAATTGCCCCCGCCGACCTGACGCAGGCGACCGTCGAGAGCATGCGGGCGGAGCGTGCCGCCATGATCGACCTCGACAATGTCGCACGCTGCGCGCCCGACGAGATCGGCAGCCGTCCCATTCCCTGGTGCTCCGGGCTCGACATCCTGTCCGGCAGCAGCGTCTTCGTACCCTGGTGGCTTGTCGGTCTCGACCATCGCGGCGAGAGGCCGCCGGGCTTCGAGCAGTCGAGCGATGGGCTGGCCTCCGGCAACACGCCGTCCGAGGCGGTCCTGCATGGGCTTTGCGAGCTGGTGGAGCGCGACGCCTGGGCCCTGACCCAGCTGAAATCGCCGGAGCGCCTGAAGGAAAGCCGCATCGACCCGACCTCCTTCGGCGATGCGGTGATCGACGTCATGACCGACCGAATCACCCGCGCCGGCATGAAACTGCTGCTGCTCGACATGACGACGGATATCGGTATTCCCGCCTTTTTGGCCGTCATCATGCCCGGCAATCTTTCCGACCGTGTCGACGCGCGCTGGTCGCATGTCTGCGGCGGCTGCGGTTGCCACCCCGATCCCGTGCGCGCCGCGCTGCGCGCCATCACCGAAGCGGCGCAGAGCCGACTGACTGCGATTGCCGGCAGCCGCGACGATTTCTCGCCGCGCATCTATCAGCGGCTCGACAGGAGTGCGGCGATGCAGCAGGTGGTCGAACTGTGCGAGGGCGACGGCCGGATGCGCCCGTTCCAGCCCCGTCATCATCGCAAGGCGACGATCCAGGAGACCATCGGCCATATTGCCGACCGGCTGGTGGCCACCGGCATCGAGCAGATCGTGGTCGTGCCGTTTCCGCACCCGGCCCTGCCGGTCTCCGTCGTCAGAGTGATCGTGCCCGGCCTGGAGGTCGATATCTCAGGCCAGTACATCCAGCTCGGCATGCGCGCCGTCAACACCATAAGGGGAGCCGAATCATGAAGGTGCTGTTCGTCGGCCCGAGCCTGGGCAGCGATCTTGCCGCGGCAAGGGCGATGTCTTCCTGCATCGACTTCCGGCCGCCGGCCGCTGCCGGCGACATTCTGAAAGCGGTTGAGGACGGCGCCACCGCGATCGGCCTCGTCGACGGCTATTTCGGCGATCTGCCTTCGGTCTGGCACAAGGAAATTCTGTACGCGCTCGAACACGACGTCGCCGTTGCCGGCGGCGCCAGCATGGGCGCGTTGCGGGCAGCCGAATGCGCCCCCTTCGGCATGGTCGGGCTCGGCTCGATCTTCGAGGATTATGAGTCCGGGCGGCTGCTCGACGACGAGGCCGTCGCGCTGGTGCATGCGCCGCAGGAACTTGGCTGGCTGCCGCTTTCCGTGCCCTGGGTCGATTTCGAGCCGACGATCGATGCGCTTTACGCCAGCGGCGAGATTTCACCCGGCGAGCGCAAGAAGCTTCTGCTTGCCGGCCGTTTCCTGCATTTTTCCGAGCGCACCTATGCGAAGGTGGCCGACGAGTGCCATTTCCGTAAACCGCGCCGCGACCTTATCCTCGCCGCCATTCGCGGCAACCGCGTCGAGCGCAAGCGCAACGACGCGCGGCTGGTATTGGAATGGCTGCGCAGGGACAAATTCCTTCCCGTCAACCGTGACTGGCACTTTGCCGCAACCTCGCACTGGGAGCTCCTGCACGCCGAAGTCACGCGCAATGCGGTTGCTGTAACGCTTGAATAACGGTCGCGGCACAAAGATGCAGTAGTGGATGGAATCGTAGGGTTTCACGGCCAACGAAGGCGGGAACGATGTTTGAACAACACAACGAAGGTACAGGCAGCGAATACGCAAGGATCTTCCGGCTGCTGTCGGCAGCCAAGGAGGAGGCTGAAAAGCTTCAGCTGCGTAATCTGATGCACCTGACGAACATGGCGCTGCTGCAGGTCGTTATCGATTGGGACGGCATAGATCCCGACAGGGAGCTTGACGTCAATCTCGAGAAGCTGCTCGGCAGCAAAGCCAAGATCGCAATGAAGGATGCCAGCGAGAATCTAATTCTGATCGATCGCCATTGACCCTCATGCGGCCCGTTGGATTGCGTGAAGGACCGGTTTATTCGGCCGCGTCAGCGTCCAACTGTTCGGTGTTGGCGATCGCCTGGACGAGCTTCAGAATCTTCTTGCGAAGAGCTTCGTTCTTGATCGAAAAGAACGCCGCATTGAGAAGGACGCCTTCGCGCGAAATAACGAATTCCTCGCTTGGAGCAGGGTTGTCGTTGGCCGTAGCAGGGGTCGACAGGTCGTCGAAAAACGTCCTGACATCGACCTTCAGCGCGCCGGCGATTTCGACCAGCATGCTGGCGGAAACGCGGTTGGAACCCTTTTCGTATTTCTGGATCTGCTGGAACGTTACGCCGACACGATCTCCCAGTTCCGTCTGAGAAACTTTCCTCAACAGACGCTGGATGCGGATCGTCTTTCCGACGTGAACATCTACTGAGTGCGGTTCTTCTTTCATTTATTTCCCTCCTGATACAGCGGAGATCTGGCCATTTGCCATATCTCCGCCTGACAACTTTTACCCGAGATGAATAAAGCTAGCAATTGCTCGGTTGTAAGTCGTCCCAAACCGATACAACGCGTCTGCGTCATTATCTCACCACACATCACCAGCAAAAAACATGCCAAAGTAGCACTTTTGCCGGGCACGTCATTATTTTCGTGATGTTGACGCCTGTCGGCGGGGCGTGTGCAGCGAATCCGGGGGTGATATGCATAAAAACAATGAGCGAAGAGCGTTGCTTCACCCGGTCCATGCAAATGCGCTTTAAGTCTTTGATAACCACTGCGCTCTTTTGGGGCGGTGCTTTTTAGAACGCCCAGAGACGCTGCGCATTGGCGAAAAGCAGCTTCGAGCGCTCGGCCTCACCAACGCCGGAAAGCATCGCATGGGTCGCCGCGACCCAGGTGGAGAGGCCGCCGCCGAGCGTGCAGACCGGCCAGTCGCTGCCCCAGACGACACGATCCCAGCCGAAACTTGCGATCACATGTTCGATATAGGGCCGCAGCGTTTGCGCGGTCCAGGTCTCGGCATCCGCATAGGCAACGACGCCCGAGACCTTGCAGACGACGTTCGGCCGCCGGGCAATCTCGGATATGCCGGCCTTCCAGGGCTCAAAGGCATTCGAGCGGATATCGGGCACGCCGCAATGGTCGAGCACGAACTGCACATCGGGCGCGAGATCGACGAGGGCCGCCACTCGGCCCGCCTGATGCGGCAAGGTGCAGAGGTCGAAGGTCAGGCCGCTGCCGCCGATGCGCCGGATGTTTTCGCGGAACAGGGCGCCTTCGGAGACATCGTCAGGCACGACATGCAGCACGCGGCGGAACCCCTTGACGAAAGGATCGGCCTTCTGTCGCTCGAGATAGGCGGCAAAACCTTGCTCCTCCGGTCGGCAGGAGGCGATGGCGCCGGCAAGCAGACTGCCTTCCTTTTTGGCGATGTCGGCAACGTGATCGGTCTCGGCCTGCATGGCGGCGGGATCGACGTCGACCTCCATATGCAGCGCCGTGGTGATGCCGCAGCGCCGGGCCTCAGTCGCATAGGTTTCGTAGAGGAAATCACGATCGAGAGCGGGCGCCTGGGCAAGCCAGGGATAGGGCAGCGCCGACCGATCGATGATGTGCAGATGGGTGTCGATGAACACGCTCTCTCCTCCAAGAGTGGTTTTGCGGCAACCTATCCCTGGTGAATGGATTGTTCAAATAGAAATTCCCGGCGGTTAAAAATTCCAACTTTTGTTGGATTTCCGCGACAGCTTATAGGCTGGCCGTGTCTTCCCGAACCGTTAGAATACGGTCGATAAGACCCCATTCCAATGCTTCTTCCGCCGTCATGAAACGGTCGCGATCCATCCCGCGCTCAAAGTCTTCATAGGAGCGTCCGCAATGCTGCGCATAGAGCCGCGTCATGCGCTGCTTGGTCTTGAGGATTTCTTCGGCGTGAATCAGCATGTCCGAAGCCTGCCCTTGGAAGCCACCGGAGGGCTGGTGAATGAGGATACTGGCGTTGGGCAATGCAGCTCTTTCGCCGGCCTCGCCTGCCATCAGCAGGAACGATCCCATTGACCGGGCTGTCCCCATGCAAAGCGTATGAACCGGCGCGCGGATAAAGCGCATGGTGTCATACATGGCGAGGCCGCTGGTCACGGCACCGCCCGGCGAATTGATGTAAAGATTGATCGGCTTCTTTGGATTCTCGGCCTCAAGAAACAGCAACTGCGCGCAGACCAGAGCGGAAACGGTGTCGTTAACCTCGCCGTTGAGGAAAATGATGCGTTCGCGCAGAAGACGGGAGTAAATGTCAAAAGATCTCTCTCCTCTGCTGGATTGTTCTATGACCATAGGGACGAGTTGCATCGCTTCGCGCATCGGCGAACTCCAATCTTCCAGAATTTAAGGGGGCTTGCCGCGTCAGGCGGCGAGCATAACGGGCGGACTGTTGCTGTTCGCGGCCGCTTTCGCCATCCGGTCGAGCCTCGCGTCGGTCAGTTCGTGGATAATGCGCAGGCGGGTGCCGCCGGTCGCGTTCGGGACGATCGTGAACGTCACCGAGCTCTCAAGGAAAGGTGGAGCATTGTCGCGCAGGCTGTAACGGACTTCCTCGCCAGGTGTGATAGTGGCCGGTTCGGGATCGGCCAAAGCGTCTTTTGGCAACCAGTTTTCCCGAAATTCGGGGATGCTGATTGCACGCCAGACCTTGTGCGGCGGTTCATCCAGATCGAATTCCAGTTCGATGCCGTCTTTATGCTCGGTGGCCTTTCCGTCGTTCATTGGTCCATATCCTTCAGCAAGACCTTGAGAGCTTCGATGCGGGCAGGCCAGTAGGCACGATATTTCGCCAACCATTGCGCGATGAGAGCCAGTCCCTCCGGATCGACTTCGTAATTCACGAAACGCCCCTGCCGTTCTTCCCTCACGAGCTTTGCGCTCCGCAAAACCGAGAGATGTTGCGACATTGCCGGTTGACTGATCTCCATGCCCGCGCGCAAGGCGCTGGCGTTCATGCCGCCCGCCGCCAGCTTCTCGAAGATCGCGCGGCGGGTTGGGTCGGCCAAGGCTCGGAAAATGTCATTCTCGATCATGCCGACACATAAGCACGAACTTATGCGATTCGCAAGTCTGCTTCGCGACGGGCTTTTCCGAGGGGCCCTTCAGCCGGAATGGCCGACATCGGCGCCGGCGAGCAGCGAAAGCTGGGCGGCGGTCTTCTGCACCAGCATGATCGTCTGGGTGATATCGGGCGCGGACGGCGCATTGACGAGCGCGATGAACGGGCAGGTGAGGGCGGCGATGCAGCGTCGGTCCGGCCCGAGCACCGGGGCGGAAAGATTGTAGACGCCCGCCGTCTGGGCGCTTGCCATCATCTCGTAGCCGCGCTCGCGGATCTGCTCGAGGCGGTCGTAGAATTCGGGCCCGAGTTCGATGTCGGCGCGGCTGCGCACATGTTCCGAGATCATCATCTCCCGCTCCTCCTCGCTGCGGAAGGCGAGCAGCACATGCCCCGAACCGGTGTCGAAGAGGCTGATATGGGCGCCGATGCGGATCGAGAACCCCCAATAGTCAGGCGCCTCCTGTTGAGCGATGACAACCGCCGCACCGCGATCGAAGACGGCAAGGTGATTGGCCTGGCGCGTGCGCTGGGCGAGATCGCGCATCAGCGGCGTGGCATAGGAGGCGAGCCGGCGCACCGGCGCGTGCAACTGGGCAAGACCGAAGAGCTTCAATGTCAGCGAATAGCGATCGCCGTCCAGCCGGGTGACGTAACCGCGGCGCACCAGGCGATCGAGCATGCGGTAGAATTCATTGGGGCTGCGGTCGAGCCGCTTGGCGATATCGGCCTGGGTGAGGCCGGTATCGACACCGGCGAGCAGTTCCAGGATATCGAGGCCCTTGTCGAGGGCAGGAGCGCGGTAGCGGTCTGACTCGTCGGTCTCCATTCCTTCCTCCTGTGAATACCATTCTGCATATACGCAGAACTGCAGCCGGAAAAGGAAAACTTCACGCTTGACCCTTGGCCAATCGTCTGTTTGTCTATAAACAGACAAATCATGACTGAAGACGTCGCCCGATATCAGGTGAAACCGCGTGGCCTTCCCGGCACCAGGACTGGGCGGCAAGCCGCCAACAATATCTTGCCGGACGACCGTCGAAGCGCGCAAAATGAGAAAAGGCCCGAGCCTCGCCCCCGAGCCTCATCAAGACAAACCGCATTCCGTCGTCCAGCATAGACACTTCCAGAAAAGGCCCGTGATATGACAAACAGACTTTCCGGCAAGACCGTTCTCATCACCGCCGCCGGCCAGGGCATCGGCCGGGCGACGGCGACAGCCTTTGCCGCGGTCGGCGCCAAGGTCCACGCGACCGACATCAACACCGAGGCGCTGGCGACGCTGGCCGCCGAAACCGGCGTTTCCACCCACAGACTGAACGTGCTCGAAGACGATGCGGTCACGGCCCTCGTCGCCGAGATCGGCGCTGTCGACGTGCTGTTCAACTGCGCCGGCTTCGTTCATGCCGGCTCTATCCTCGAGATGAAGGATTCCGATCTCGAATTCGCCTTCGACCTCAACGTCAAGGCGATGATCCGCACCATCCGGGCCGTGCTGCCGGGCATGATCGAACGCAAGGACGGGTCCATCGTCAACATGGCCTCTGTCGCCTCCAGCATCAAGGGCGTGCCGAACCGCTTCGCTTATGGTGTCACCAAGGCGGCGGTAATCGGGCTCACCAAATCCGTGGCCGCCGATTACGTCGGCCAGGGCATTCGCTGCAACGCCATCTGCCCCGGCACGGTTGAAAGCCCGTCGCTGCAGGACCGCATGCGCGCCCAGGGCGATTACGATGCGGCGCGCGCCGCCTTCATCGCCCGCCAGCCGATGGGCCGGCTGGGCTCGCCGGAGGAGATCGCCGATCTCGCCGTCTATCTCGCCGGCGCGACCTATACGTCGGGCCAGGCGATCGCCATCGACGGCGGCTGGACGATCTGATTGAGAGCAGTTCCAGCAGAAATGCGCAGCGGTTTTCCCAGGCAAAGCGCGAAGCGCTTTTGCCGGGAATTGCGTAAAACAAAGACCTAAAGCGTGAGAAGCGAATCCGAATGATTGCGACGCACTTTGGCCGATCACGCGGCCGGCAGCACCGCCGGCCGATCCGGCCGCCGCCATCGGCCCCATACAATTATAATCGGGAGGAACAACCATGACCCGCATCACCGATCTTCGCGTCTTCGATCTTCGCTTTCCCACGTCGCAAAGCCTGGACGGATCCGATGCGATGAACCCCGATCCGGACTATTCGGCCGCCTATGTCATTCTCGATACGGACGCGCCTGATCTTGCCGGCCATGGCCTGACCTTCACCATCGGCCGTGGCAACGACATCTGCTGCATGGCGATCAAGGCGATGCGCCACCTCGTCGTCGGCGCCGATCTTGCCGAGATTCTTGCCCATCCCGGCCGGTTCTGGCGGCATCTGACCAGCGATAGCCAGCTGCGCTGGATCGGCCCGGACAAGGGCGCCATTCATCTGGCGACCGGCGCGGTCGTCAATGCCGTCTGGGATCTGCTGGCCAAACAGGCCGGCAAGCCGGTCTGGCGGCTCGTCGCCGAAATGTCGCCGGAAGAGATCGCCGATATCGTCGATTACCGCTATCTCACCGATGTGCTGACCCGCGACGAAGCGGTCGAGATCCTGAAGCGCGCCGAGGCGGGCAAGGCCGAACGCATCGCCATCCTCGAAAAAGACGGCTATGCCTGCTACACGACTTCGGCCGGCTGGCTCGGCTATGGCGACGAAAAGCTCCGCCGCCTCTGCCAGGAGGCGATCGACGCCGGCTTCGACCATATCAAGATGAAGGTCGGCCGCGACCTGGAAGACGATATCCGCCGCCTCAGGATCGCCCGCGAGGTGATCGGTCCCGATCGTTACCTGATGATCGACGCCAACCAAGTCTGGGATGTCGGCCAGGCGATCGACTGGGTCAAGGCGCTCTCCTTCGCCAAGCCTTTCTTCATCGAGGAACCCACGAGCCCCGATGATGTCGCGGGCCACCGCAAGATCCGCCAGGCGATCAGCCCGGTGAAGGTCGCGACCGGCGAGATGTGCCAGAACCGCATCATGTTCAAGCAGTTCATCGCCGAGGGCGCGATCGACATCGTGCAAATCGATTCCTGCCGCATGGGCGGGCTGAACGAGGTCCTCTCGGTGCTGCTGATCGCCGCCAAGTTCGGTCTGCCGGTCTGGCCGCATGCCGGCGGCGTCGGCCTCTGCGAATATGTGCAGCATCTGTCGATGATCGACTATGTCGCCGTGTCCGGCACCAAGGACGGCCGGGTCATCGAATATGTCGACCATCTGCACGAACACTTCCTCGACCCCTGCCGGATCGAGAACGCCGCCTATATGCCGCCTACCTTGCCGGGCTTCTCTATCGAGATGAAACCGGCCTCGATCAGCAACTATACGTTTCGAGGTTAAGGAAACTTCGCCGCCGCATGTTAAATTCCTGATTTCGACAGTCTTTCTTGTCGATGACGGGCTTCCAATCTGACGGGACTGCTCCAATTCACTTGGCGGCGGCGAAGCTTGCTTTTTGAAGCGCCGAGGAATATTTTCAAACTGTGAATGCGGAGGGGGCCCAGCACCAGCAGGCCAGCAAATTTTATTGAACTCTGGACAATAGATGTTTGCGATCGAGCCATGCCCAAGTTTCACCATGTCAGGAGACTGTGCGCTTATTTGCTGATCGTCGCGGCAATGCTGCTGTCGATCGGCACCGTACATGCCGCCATCACGGAAGAGAGCGGGCGCCGCGTCGCCCTGGTCATCGGCAACTCGGTCTACAAGACGCTGCCTTCGCTTCCCAATCCCGCCAATGATGTCGAAGAGGTCGCCAGCACGCTGCGGGCGGCCGGTTTCGACGTGACGATCGGCGTCAATGTCGACCGCATCGGGCTTGAGGATACGGTGCGCCGTTTCCTGCGTTCGACCAGCAATGCCGAGGCCGGCCTGATCTATTATTCGGGCCATGGCATCCAGGTCGGCGGGCAGAATTTCATCGTGCCGGTCGATGCGACCCTGGAGACGCCCTATGACGTCGAGACGCAGACCATGCCGCTCGACCTGATCCTCAACCATCTCAAGCAGAATTCGCGGGTGCAGCTGATCTTCCTCGACGCCTGCCGCAACAATCCCTTCAACGCCCAGAAATTCTGGATGGCCGAAAAGCTGGAACCGGTCGGCGCCACGCGCGGACTGGCGCGCATCGACAGCGATCTCGGCAGCCTGATCGCCTTCTCCACCGAACCGGGCCAGGTGGCGCTCGATGGCACCGGCGCTCTCAGCCCCTATTCCGAATCCTTCATCAAGCGCGCCAGCGAACCCAACAAGGAAATCCGCCAGGTCCTCACCGATGTGCGCCGCGATGTGATCGCCATGACCGGCGGCAAGCAGGTTCCGTGGGAAAACTCCTCGCTGACCGACAGCTTCTATTTCATTCCGGCGCCACCGCCGCCGAGCGTCGAACCGATGCAGCAGGTGAGCGTGCCGGAGGGAGCCGCCGCCACCAAACTGCCGATCGCCCCGCCGCATGACGAGACCGGCTCGGCGCTGCTCGTCACCCTCAACCAGCTTCCAAAGACCGGCAAACTCAGCTTCGACGGCAAACCCGTGGAGCAGGGCGCGAAGATACCGGCCGCAGCCCTGACGGCGCTGACCTATGATTCATCCGGCGTTGCCGCCGGCACCGTCGGCCTGATCGGCTATACCGTCAGCGACCCCTATGGCCAGGCGACGCAGGGCGTGGTGGCGATCACCGTCTCGGCGGATGCCGGCGCCAAGCTCGCCCAGTTGGAACAGCAAAAACAGGCGCGGCTTGCCGATGCCGATGCCTATTTGAAGACCTTGCCGCGCGACGTCAGCGCAACGATCGGCGTCGGCCCCGTCGAAGCCGGCCTGCCTGCCGTCCCGGCATCGGCCACCGAAATGACCTTCAAGGTCGCGGCCCTGCCCGACAAGGGCACACTGCGCGCCGGAGAGCGGGTGATCGGGCTTGGCCACGTGCTGGAGGCCGCCGATATTCCGGCGCTTTCCTACGAGCCGCAGATCGGCACCGAAAACCAGCCTTTCGCCCTGACGCTACAGGCCGCCAATGACGACCTGGCGCCGGCCACCATCACATTCAAACCGGCGCTCGACGCCTGCGACACCGCGGCCGCGGCACCCCTCGACCTGCAGGGCGTGACCGCCGGAAAACTGCCGAACGAGATCGACCCCGCCTCCGCACTGCCGGCCTGCACGGAGGCGGTCAAGGCTTATCCCGAGGTGGCGCGTTTCGTCTACCAGCTCGGCCGCGCCCAGCTTGCCAATCGCGATACGAAGACGGCTTTTGCCACGATCACGAAGGCGATGGATGCCGGGCATGTCCGGGCGATCTATGAACTGTCGAGCCTTTACGAATTCGGTGCTTCCGTCCCGCGTGACGCAGCCAAGGCAAGCGAGATCGCCAAGGGTGGTGCGGCCAAGGGCGATCCCTTCGCCCTGCACAGCTACGGCAAAGCCCTCTACTACGGCCGTGGCACCAAGGCCGATCAGCAACTGGGGTTACGCCTGATGCTCCAGGCCGCAGATCTCGGCCATACCTACGCGATGAACGAGCTCGGCTATATCTTCCTCAACGGCGTCAACGTTCCAGCCGATCCGGAGCGGGCTATCCGCTTCTACGAGGCTGGCGTCCAGCGCAACGACATCTATTCGTTGAACAATCTTGCGCTCGTCTACCGCTTCGGAAAGGGCGCACCGGAGGATCTTCCCAAAGCGATCGAGCTATTCACGCGGGCGGCAGAGGGCGGTCAGCCCTATGCCCCGACAAACCTCGGACGCATGTACCGCGACGGTGTCGGCGTTGCCGCCGACAAGGCGGAAGCGGTGAAGTGGCTCGAGATGGGCGCAGAACGCGGCGACTATTGGGGTGCACTCGACCGCGCCATTCTGGCGAAAGAAGCAGGCACGGACGCTGACAGCCTTGCAACGGCGGCACGTTATTTCGCGCTGGCCACCGCCATCAACATGCCGGGCAGCGGCGACCCGAAGAACCAGGCAAAGGCGGAACTCAAGACCTTGCCCAATGCTGCAAAGAAGAAAGCGGAAAAAACTTTCGTCGCTGAGTTGACCACTCAGGAGCAAAAGGCGCTTCCGAAGACCAAGTCGCTCGACGACAGGCTCGTTCAGCTCGCTAAGGCGACATGGGTAAAGCGAAATCCGAGGTACGATCTCTTCTAAACCGGCGATCTGGGGGCGCCCTTCATGACAAGAAAGCTCATCATCCGTGTTCTGCTTTGCTCGACATTCATCGCAGGCTCAGGCGCGATCTTGCAGAGCTGCATCTTCGACCCTGGCGCCAGGACACTGTTCGCCAGTGAAGAGCCGGCTAGGAACGCCACGCCGGCCAGGAATCCCACTTCCACCGTCAGAAAAGTGCCCACAACGATCAATCAACCGGCTTTCGCCCGCTCTGAGAACCGTTCCGGTGGGAATGCCGGCTCTGGCTCCAGCGGCTCCTCTAGCTCTAGCGGTTCCTCTGGCTCTAGCGGTTCTTCTGGTTCAAGCAGTTCTTCTGGTTCGAGCAGTTCATCGAGCTCCAGCGGTTCATCGAGCTCCAGCGGAGGCTGGTCCGATCGCCGCTTGAAGACTGATATCCGTAGGCTCGGCACCTCGGCTGAGGGCATACCGGTCTATGCTTTCCGGTACATCTGGGGCGGCCCGATGTTCGTCGGCACGATGGCCCAGGATCTTCTGGCAATTAGGCCTGAGGCCGTCATCGCCACCGGATCGGGTTACTATATGGTCGACTATGACAAGCTCGACATTGCGATGATCTCGCTGCCGGAGGATGCGCCTCGGCTAACGGATGAAGCAACCATGATGCTTGCGGCGCAGGCGTCGCGGATACGCTCTCCGGTCTCCGTTCGACAACCTTCCATGCAGCCGGCAATGTAGTCGAGAAAGCCAAGCGCGTGCCGATCCCCCAGGACAGGGATACCGTTACCGGGAGCCCTCTCGTCAGCCAGGCTGGGACCCTTGTCGGCGTTCTCATCGGCATTGCGCTCTCGGCCTATCTGCAGCTTGAGCCCGGCAAGGCGATGGCGCTTGTCGTGTTCTGCCTTCTCCTGGCATGGATTCTCGTCGAAGGTACGCCAGCCGCTCGTCGGGTCTGGGCATCGCGAGAAAGACGGAACGAGGCTCCCGCCACCTTCTGGCGGCGCATCGGAACCAAGCTTGTCGGCCTCGCAGCACTTTTGGGTGTGGTCGTCATTGCCTGTTCGGTCTTTCCGTTTTTCACGCAGTCGTCGGCGGTCCAATGGTTCATCGAAGCCAGCCATACGACCATCCCCATTTCCGTCGCGCTGGCTGCTGCTACCATCCTCTACATCGTAGCCACCGATCAGATCGCCGAAGAGCCCGACGATTACCTCCATCAGGTCGGGCGCGCGGTGCTGATCCAGGATTTTCGTGAGGAGGACGTGCTGTTCGCATTGCGCCTGCTCGCAATCAAATGCTTCTTTCTCGTGCTGATGTTCTCGGGCGGCATGACCGCTCTTGCCGATCTCGCCGACAAGCCGGCTTGGGCTTATCCGCCGCTCTCGGCGGCATGGTTCGAAGGTCTCATGCGGCTTGTCTTTCTCCTCGACGTCGTGCTTGCCGCCGGTGGTTATATTGCCACCTTCAAGCTTTTCGGCTGGCATGTCAGGGCGACGGAGACGACGGCGCTCGGCTGGCTGGTCTGCCTCATCTGTTATGAGCCGTTCTTCCCGGCGATTTCACATACTTTCGTGCCCTATGGCGACGGGCCGGGCTGGGAGACGGTGATCCAGGAGGGGTCGGCCATCTTCATCCTCTGGAGCGTCGCGACGCTGGCCTGCACCGTGATCTACGTTTGGGCGACTGTCGCTTTCGGGCCGCGATTTTCCAACCTCACTCATCGCGGCATCATCACCTCAGGTCCCTATCGTTTCATCAAACACCCAGCCTACGTCTCGAAGAACATCTCCTGGTGGCTGTTTGCATTTCCCAGCTTCATTGCCAGCGGCCTTGCGGAAGGACTTGCCCGGGCCGGCATGCTGGCGATCGTCAGCCTTATCTACGTCATGCGCGCCCGCGCTGAAGAGCGCATGCTGAGCCGGGATCCCGCCTATCGGGACTATGCCGAGAGCGTTGCCGCGCATGGCCTTCTGGCGATGGCGAAGCGCCGATTGGCGTCAAAGCCGGCAGCCTGACGCTGCCTTTCATTCAACCATCCAGCCCCCTGAAGCGCACCGGCTGGTAGCCGCGCATCAACAGGCTGCCGAGCGAATAGGTGTTGCGGCAGACGCGGCCCTTGCAGGCGTTCGGCGAGGCCTCCATCACCTCCACCTTGCGGTCGTCGGTGAAGCGCATGAACAGCAGCACATGCGAGCCCGGCTTGTTCAGCGCGTCGCCCGGCCGCATCGACCAGGGGTCGGAAAGGCGCTTGGTGATGCCGGGGATGGCGCGCGTCGTCACATGCATCTTCAGGCCCCAGGCGTCGCTGACGAAGCCGGAGCAGTCGACGCCGAGGATGTTGGATTGCGGCGCGCTCTTGGTGCAGACATTGCCGGCGGTCTGGCCCTTTTCCACCCCGCCGATGAAATTCTCGAGCGGCGTCTTGCAGCCCCAGCAATAGGGAACACCCTTGACCGTTTGGCCGCGCTTGCCGATCAGGTAGGTCGGGCGGCGCAGCCGGTTCATGTTGATGCAGCCCGGACCCGGATCCTTGCCATAGGCCGTCGGCGTCACCAGCCAGTTCAGCGTCTCGAAGCCGATGGCCCGCTCGATGACGTCGCTGCGCGATTTCGGCACGATCGCCACCTTCGGCGTCTTGCCGGGTTTGCCGGCATTCGGCTGCTTGGCGGGGCTGGCGACGGCAAGCTTGCGGCCGGGCTCCCTGCCGTCGAGCCGCAGCACCTGCGCCCGGCTCTCCAGCGATCTTAAATAGAGCACGTCGCCACGCGGGCCGATCGCCACGAAACGCCTGGAGAAGACCGTGCCCGGTTCGATCGGCAGGTCGTAGACGCGGTCGATTGCCCCGTTCGGCGTGAACCGCACCACCAGCATGCCGGTGCGTTCGGGCCGGTCGGCCGGCACCAGCTCGACCAGCGCATAGGGCCTGCCTGTTGTGTCGATGTCGAGCAGTTCGACGGTGCCGATCCGCCCTTCGGAGGTCAGCTGCAGCGACAGGAAATTCTCCTCCGAGCTGCTGCGCCGCAGCAGGATCTCCGCCTTGTCGTTGGCAGCCGAGACTTCGGCGACGATATCGCCGAGCCCGCGGCTCGGCACATATTGCTTGACCGGCGGGCGGACCTCGGGCCGGCTCACGCTGCGGCCGATCTCGTCGATGATGCTGTTCAGCGGTCCGGGCGATACCGAGCCCATCGAGGCAAAGACCGAGCGGGTGTAGTCGTCGGCATCGCCGCCGCCGTCGACGGCGCGCAGCGTCTGCGACCGACCGTCGGCATCGGTGGCGCGCTCGAGCGGCACGACGCCATCGGACCAGAGGTAGAGTTCGTTGTGGACGACGGCGAGATCCTCCGGCGTGGCATTCTCCGGCAGCGGCAGGATCTCCGGATCGGCCTGCGAACGTTCGGCGTCGACGGCGAGCACGCGGCCGTTGTTCTGGTCGAGAATGTAGATGGTGCCGTTGTCACCGACGGTGATCGCCGCAGGCCCGGATGCCTCCACTTCCTCGTTGGACGAGATGATGCCGACCGAACGCGCGCCGTCGCCGCTGCGAAGCTCTATGATTGTCGTGTCTTTGGCAAGACCTGGCGAGGCGACTGCAAGTGCCGCGGCAAACAGAATATGCGACCCCAAACCACGCATTGCCTCGACCCTCGAAAAGACTGCCAAGCCATTCAAAATGGTAAGATAGATGCGTCCCATCAGCAAGCTGTTGCTTTCCAAACGATTTGGAGATCTGCGCCTGGAATAGTACAAGATCATCGTCTCGAAGATATGCTGGCAGGAAATGCTTATGCTGGAATGGAACGGTGACGAACTGGCGCTCGACATCAGCCTGCTGGAGCAGGTGCGCGCCGCACGGATAGGTTTTTCCGATCGCGTCTGCGCGGCATCTGCCAGCAAGGACGACAAGCATCTGGCGCAGCTGCGCTCCGAGCCGACTTATCTGATGGCCGAGTTCCTCTATTCGATGAAGGTCTTCGGCATCAACACGGCCGAGGATATCGAACGCTTCGCCGATCTGCACAATGACTACGTGGTTTCACTGACCCGCGATCCGGCCAAGCTGCAGCGCCTGGGGCTGTCACAGGATCGGGCGCTCGCCTCGATGTTCACCGCCGACACCAAGCCGCGGCTGATCCAGAACTGGGCGGAAAAATCAGGCGCGATCGACCAGTCCAATCTCGCCCGTTTCCTGGTCGCGGTGATGTCGAGCGAGACCTGCCGCAAGACGCTGATCGATTTCGAGACGGCGGGCTTCATGCAGCGCAAGCGCTCGCCCTACGGCACCATGGTCGTCTGGTCGACGGGGATGATCGAGGAGATCTTCGGCGAGATGCTGCGCGACCTGCGCCTCAGTCTGCAGCAATTGAAGATCCTCTAATGCATGTCGCCCGGAAGTGTGCAGCGGTTCCGGGGCAACGACATGCATAAAACAAAGAGCGAAAGCGCCTCTGCCAGTCGATTTCAACCCTCCCAATCGATTGGCGCCAAGCGCCGTTGCCATCCTCCCAGCCTCTCCCTATTGTCGGGGCGCTTGTCGCGTAATGGCGCCCATAAGACGGATGTGACGACGATGACGAAATCCTGGCTCATAACCCTGTCGATCGGCCTGCTGCTGGCGCTGCAAATGCCTGAGCTTAGTCAGGCCGGCCCGGTCGAGGATGCGCTGGCGGCGCGCAACCCCGCGCTGGCAGCGTTGCGCCAGCAGGACGAAAAGGCCTTTGCTGCGGCGACCGCCATCATCGCCGAACATGAGCGCGCCGAGGGGCTGGCGCCCGGCGAAGGCAAGCTGCCCGATGCGACCTCGCCCGGCCGCGACATGGGCGCCGGCCCCGGCAAGGAATTCGCGATCGACAATCCGGATATTCTCTGGCTCTACAATTCCTCGCCCGAGGGAATGAGCGACCTGATCTCGATTTTGAAATCAGCCGGGCAGAAACCCAAGAACTAACCGCATCCCAGCCATCCGAACGGACTATAATAGCCGCCGGATATTGCCGAGCATGAGTCTTGCTTACCTCTTTGCCTTGATGGATTCTTTCGGGCTCCAAATAATTTGTAACCCTCCCTCAAGCAAGACGGGTGAAACCATCCCAATTTCGCCGGTCAGTGCTATTCTCATCTTCAACACAGTGTGAGATTGTTCGAAGAGGAGGTTTTCCAATGCTGAACCGTAAAGCCATCCTAGCAGCAGCCACCTTTCTTTCATTCTTTTCGGTGGTTCCCGCCGTCGAGGCGCAGAACGAACGCACACTGACCGAAGCGCCGGCCCAGACCGGCCCCGTCAGCATCACCTTCGATCGCGCCGAGGCCAAATACGCCATCGGCGAAGTGGTCGGCCTCTTCATCCAGTCGAGCGAAAACGCCTATGTCACGGTGCTGAACGTTTCGCCGAACGGCGCGGTGGTGAAGCTTTTCCCAAACAAGTACCAGACCGATGCGCTCATCGGCGCCGGCAAGCGTGTGCAGGTGCCGGATCCGGCAAGCGGCGCCCGGCTGCAGGTTTCAGGTCCGGTCGGCCAGGAGCAGATCAAGGTCTTTTATTCCTCCAAGCCGCTGACCATCTTCGCCGATCTCGGCGGCAGCGGCAGCGGCATGTTCCGCTCAATCGACGGCGGCATGGATGCCGTGTCCCGCAGCCTTGAGGAAGCCCGCAGCCTCGGCACCAAGATCAGCAGCAAAACGCTGATGCTGACGACGGTCGATAGTCTGTCCGCGGCTCCTCCCGTCGCAACTGCCCCTGCCGCAAAACCCGCACCGGTCGAGCAGGCTGCAAAGCCGCCCGTTGCACCGAAACCGGCAGCCGCGCCGAAGCCGGTGACGAAACAGGAAGTTGCCAAGAAGCCGGAAACGGCGGTGGAAAAACCGAAGCCCGCTGCGCCGAAAAAGGTGGCGCCGAAACCCGTCGAGCAGGCCACCACACAGCCGCCGAAGAAATACAAGATCGTCACCAATCTGGCGCCCGGCCAGGAGCTTGCCGCCGACGAACTGGAGCTGATCGGCCCTGCCGACACAACCTCATCCACCCGGCCGACCCAATATAAGCAGCCGACGCAGTACAAGCAGCCGGCCCAGTCTTCTCAGACCAAGATGCCGAAACTGCCGATGCCGCAGATCAAGATGCCGCAATTCAAGCTGCCCGGTGGCTTCAGCATCAAGATGCCGCAGCTGAACCTTGGCCGTTCGGCCGAACCGGATCAAGCCGGCGAGGAGATCGAGGTCGCCAACGCCGATACGCCTGTTTGCACCGCCCTTCTCGACAAGCTGAACACCGCCGTCGCCGCCAAGGATATCACCGCTGCCGCTTCCGAGGCCGATGCGATCGCCGTCAGCGCTGATTGCGGCCAGTTCCAGGTGAATGCCCAGCGCCGCGTCGCAGCCCTCAGGCTTTCCGCCGCGCAGGAGATGATGGCCGCCGATAGACCGGTCGCCGATTACGAACCGCTGCTTGTCGCTGCCGACAGTCCGCAGGTGCTGTGGCAGGCTTCCGCCACGCTCGGCGAGATCTATTTCTCCGCTCGCCGCTTCGCCGATGCCGCCGCCGGTTACCAGCAGGCGATCGAGATCATCAAGAACGAGACCCGCACGCCGAAGGCGCCGCCGGCCGAAACGATTTCCGATCTCATCCAGCGCGCCGCCCAGGCCCGCATCCTTGCCGCGAATCCTTCGAGCGACAATCCGCAAGGCAGCTTCGTGCCGGCCGAGAAGGATCACCGCAGCGGCGTGCTCGGCGGCATCTATTCCGAGAATGTGCGCGGCATCGTGCCGGTCTCCATTCCGGTGCCGATCACCTTCGATTTCGACAAGTCGAGCTTCACCTCGATCGGCACCGAGGCCGCCGAGGAACTGCTGGAAGCGCTGAAGGAGCAGAAGCCCGGTCGCATCATCCTCGTCGGCCATACCGACCGGCGCGGCGCTGACGATTATAATCAGAAGCTGTCCGAGCGCCGCGCCCAGGCCGTCGCCGATTTCCTGAAGAGCCACGGCATCGACGCGACGATCGATGCCGAGGGCCGCGGCGCCTCCGAGCCGGTCGACGTGACCGCAACCGCAAACCTCACCGAAGACGATGTCGATGCGTTGAACCGGCGCGTCGAATGGCGCCGCGAATAGCGGGGGCGAGGGGAGTTTGGCCATGTCCGCATCCGTTTCCATGGCCGCCGCATTAGCCCTCCTCACGCTGGCGGCCACCGACAGCCTGGCAAGGACGATCGAGGCGCCCGAGCGCGGCGCGGTCCGGGCGGTGCTGGTCGGCATCGATCTCTATCGCAATGTCCCGCCGCTGCATGGCGCCGTCGCCGATGCCGAGGACCTTTCCCTGTCGCTGCGCTCGGTCGGCGTCGAAGACATGACGCTCCTGAAGAATGGCGCAGCCGATCGCGAGGGCATTTTTCAAGCGATCGGGGCCGTGACGGAGCGGGCAGGGCCTGGCGACCTCGTCGTGCTCGGCATTGCCGGTCACGGGTCGAGCGAGCCGGAACGCGTCAAGGGCTCGAAACCGAGCGGCCGCGACGAGGTCTATGTGCTGGCCGGCTTCGACACCCGGCTGCCCGGATCGCGGGAGCGCATCTTCGGCGACGAGTTCAAGGTGCTGATCCGCAACCTCGAGGCCAAGGGCGCCGATGTCGTCTTCATCGCCGATACCTGCCATGCCGGCGGCATGACCCGCGACGTCGATCCGCGCGGCGCCGAGATCACCTGGCGTCAGGCGCCGTCCTATACGATCGAGGAGGATGACCTCGCGCCGATCTCGACGACGGCGGATGCGTTGTCCACCGGCTTCGATTTCAAACGGCTGACCTTCCTTGCCGCCGTCGACGAGAACACCAAGTCGCCCGAGATCACGATCCCCGGCATTCCGCAGAAGCGCGGCGCGCTGAGTTATGCCACCGCCCGCGCCTTCGAGGGGGCTGCGGACCGCAACGGCGACGGCGCCGTCAGCCGCCGCGAACTCTTCGAATATGTGCGCCAGGCGGTCTATCAGTTCACCGACCAGCGGCAGAACATCTTTACCGAAAGCCCGCCCGGAACCGATCTCGACCGTGCGGTCGTCTATGCCTACGAAGGGGCGGGGGCGCAGGCGGTGGCGGAGAAATCAAACACTCCGCTGCCCACCGAGCCCGCGCCGATCAGCGTCGCCGCCCTGGGGTCCGAGCCGGTTCTGCAGGGGATCGACGCAGCCGTCACGCCATTCAAGGTGACCGAGGGTGCCGATGCCGAACTCGTCTTCGATCCGGAAAATCGCGAGGCGATTGCCGGCGGCGATGTCGTCGCCTCCGGCGTCGGCGCCGGCGACATGCCTTTTGTCGTCGACCGGATGGCCGCGCTCGACACGCTGAAGCGGCTGTCGGAGACAAACCCGCAAACCGTGCGCGTGACGCCGTCCGACACCGTCCATGGCGAAGGCGAGCGCGTCGGCGTCACAGTTTTGGATCTATCGGGCCGCAAGCTCGTGCTCTTCGACGTCACCGGCGATGGCACCGTGCAGTTCCTCTATCCCAACGAGAAGGAGGCCGATGCCGAGATGTCTCAGACCTTCGACCTCGATCTTTCGGTCGTCGCGCCGTTTGGCACCGACCTGCTCGTCGCCGTCACCTCTGAAACCCCGATGCCGCAGCTTGTGGAGTTCCTGAAGCAAAACGACAGGCGCCGCACGGCCGGCAATATCGCCAGGCGCCTCGGCGAATTCCTCCCCGAGGGCGCCCGCGTCGGATTTACGGTCCTCTATACCTCCGCCGGAGCCAAGCTATGAGCACGTCGATCAGCAGGGTCCTCACGATTGCCTCCGTCATGCTGCTTCTGACCTCTCCAGCTCTTGCGCAGCAGGATACCGATTTTGCCGGCGAGGATGGCGGGCGCGTCATCGGCGGCCAGGCGGCGAGAAAAGGCGAATGGCCCTGGCAGGTGAAGATCCTGGCGCCCGACCCCGAACAGCGCGGCCGCTTCGGCGGCCATTGCGGCGGCTCGCTGATCGCGCCGCGCTGGATCTTGACGGCCGCCCATTGCGTCACCAGCGGCCGCTCCGGCAAGCAGGATCTCTTCGCCCGGGATCTGCTGATCGTCGAGGGCAAGTCGAAGATCGACAAGGTGATCGCGGTCGACGGGCCCGACAAGCCCGGCCTTGCCGTTGATGACGTTGTTATCCACGAGGATTTCGACCGCAAGGTCTTCGCCAACGACATTGCCCTCATCAAGCTCGCCGAGCCCGCCAAATCGAAGCCGGCGATCCTTGCCTCGGCCTTGGATGAGGCGGTGGAGGCCGCCGGCCACCCCGCCGTCGTCACCGGCTGGGGTTACACTAAGGCCGACCACGGCTGGGATGACAAATATCTGCCGACCGAACTGCAGGAAGTCGAACTGCCGATCGTCCCGCGCGAGGACTGCCGCGCCGCCTATCGTGACAGCTCGATGCGGATGAACCCGATCGACGAGCGCAATGTCTGCGCCGGTTATGCCGAAGGCGGCAAGGATGCCTGCCAGGGCGACAGCGGCGGACCGCTCGTCGCCCAGCGTCCCGACAAAAGCTGGATCCAGCTCGGCATCGTCAGCTGGGGCGCCGGCTGCGCCGAGGCCGAACATTACGGCGTCTATACCCGCGTCGCTGCCTTCCGCGGCTGGATCGCCGTAAAGACCGACGGCGACGTGCCTGATGTCGAAGGATCGGCGACAGGCGATCAGGTCGCGTCCGCCACCACCGGCGCCGGAACGAAGCAGCAAAAATCCGGGCAGGAAGAGGCCAACCTCACCATCACGTCGCCGCCCGCCGGCGATACCCCGCCCGCCGGCAATAGCGCGCCTGCCGGCACGACTGAAACGCCAAGCCCCGACATGCCCGCGGACAAACCCGTCACCGGGCCTGCAGACGCCGAACCCGACGTCCAATCCCCGACCGTCCAGACGCCAGTGATCCAAGGCTCCCCCGGCGATCGCGCGCTGCTGATAGGCATCGACGATTACGAGATGCGCGAGGCCAAATTGACCGGCTCCGCCAGCGACGTGAAGGCGATGCAGGTCTTCCTCGCCAAGACGCTCGCCTACCGCCCGGAACAGATCCACACATTGACCAACCGCAAGGCGACCCGCGAGGCGATCCTGGCCGAGATCGACGACTGGCTGGTGCGCCAGTCGACGCCGGGAAGCCGTGTCTTCCTCTATTTCAGCGGCCAGGGCTCGGAGGAAATGGGCGCCGAGGAAACGACGAGCCCGACGCTGGTGGCAGCCGATGCGAAACTGGTGCGCGAGGGTGGCAAGGTGACGGTCACCAACCAGATCCGCGAAACCGAGATCGCCGCACGGCTGAACAGCCTCAAGGACCGCCGCGTCACCCTGCTGATCGACGCCTGCCATGTCGGCCCCGGCAGCCGCAGCGCGGTCGCAGCACCCTCCGGCACCGTGCGCTGCCTCGGCCCGGCACTGGCAGCCATCGAACCGCCGAACAAGTCAGGCAAGGAAGCGAAATTCTCCTTCGGTGGCGAAAGCGCCATGGTCTGGTCGGCCGTCAATGCAGGGCAGTGGGCGCTCGTCGATCGCGAGGCCAAGCCGGCGCTCGGTGTTTTCACCCGCCACTTCATCGAAGGCGTGCAGGATGGCGTGGCACGCGCCGCCGACAAGCCGAATGTCAGCAATGCCGCCCTTCTCGATTATGTCCGGCGCAAATCCGACGAATATTGCCGGACGCATGCCGAGGATTGCCGCTTCACGCCGGTCCCGCAATTCTACGGCCTGCCGGATGCGCTAGGCCGCGACGTGATCACCGGCGAGGAGGCGAAGACGCCGGTCGCCGCCGTCGAAAATACGCTGAAGAGCGACAATGAGGCCGGTGTTGCCGTCGACATGCTGCCCGGCACCGCCGTCAGCATCGGCGACAAGGTGGCGATGCGCGTCTCTACCAAGAAGTCCGGTTACCTGATCCTGGTCGATATCGACGCCGCCGGCAAGCTGACGCAGCTCTACCCGAACAAGCGCTCGATGGGCCTGAAGCCGACGGCCAAGAGCGGCGACAACCGGCTCGATCCGGCCCGGCCGGTCGTCGTGCCCGATGCGCGCAATCCCTATATCGGCTTCGAATATCAGGTCGAGGGTCCGGCCGGCGTCGGTATGGTCGTCGCCATCCTCAGCGACAAGCCGATCGAAGTGCTCGACCTGCCGGATGTGCCGACACCGCTGGTCGGCCAGCGCGCCGCCTTCAACTATGTCTACGATCTCGCCCGAAGCCTCAGGATCGTCGGCGACGACGAGACCGGCGCCCAGGGCAAATGGTCGTTCGCTTCCAAATTCTATCGCATCCGCTGAAGAGGAGCGAACCATGCCGAAATCCACTCTGCTGGCCGGTCTTGCCGCTTCCCTGATGGCGTTTGCCCCAGTCCATGCCGGCGAGACCGGCGACAGCAAGGCGGTGCTTGCCGCCCAGGCGGGGCTTGCCGCCGAGCTCATCGACCGCACCCTGGCAAAGGAAGGGGCGGCCAATATCATGGTGTCGCCGGCAAGCCTTGCGGCCGCCCTCGGTCTCGCAAGCCTCGGCGCCTCCGATGAGGGCAAGGCGGCAATCGCCAAGAGCCTCGGCTTCGCCGGCGAAGTGAAGGGACCGGAAAAGGTGCTTGCCGCCATGACGGGGGAAAAGCCGGCCGCGGCCGATGCGCCTTTGGCGACGGCGGTTGCGATCGTCTTCGACGACAGACTGGTGCTCGTTGCCGATGCGCTTCCCATGCTCGCCGGTCACCGGGTCAAACCTTCGATCGAGGATCTCGACGGGCCGAAATCGGTCGAGAACATCAACGGCTGGGTGAAGAACGCCACGCGGGGCGCCATTCCGTCGATCCTCGACGCACCGCCCGGCGGCGGCTTCGTCAGCCTCGGCGCACTCTCCTTCAAGGCGCGCTGGAAGACCTCCTTCGAGAAGGAGAGCCCGGCAAGCCCATTTCAGCGCCCGGATGGCTCGACGATTTCGGTGCCGATGATGCATCTTGCCAGCGACGGGCAGAGGTTTCGCTCCGATGAAAAATTCACCGCCGTCGATCTTGCCTATGCCGGCGAGAGCTACAGCATGGTCGTGGTGGCGGCGCGCTCCGGCAAGGGTGTCGGCGGCACGGATCTGAAGGCGCTCGCTTCCTGGCTTCAGGGCGAGAAATTCGAGGCCGCCAAGGGCGAAATCTTCCTGCCCCGCTTTTCCCTGAACGACGGGCGTGATTTGATGCCGGTACTGAATGCGATGGGCGTGGCGCCCGAGAAGGCCAAGGATGCGGGTTTTCCGGGTTTCACCAAGGAAAACATCCGCTTGTCCCATGTCCTGCAGAAGACCATGATCAAGGTTGACGAAAACGGCACGGAGGCGGCGGCAGCCACGGCTGTCATCACGGAACGCAGCATCGAGCCGACACTTGTTCGCGTCGTCGCCGATGCCCGTTTTGCCTTCGCGCTTCGCGATACGAAGACCGGTCTGCTGCTCGCCGCAGGCCTGATCGGTGACCCGCTTCTGGCGGGTGAATAGAATTCGGTTTCATGAATGAATGCAGGGGGACACGTGCATGAGAAGTGATCTGATCGCCCGCTACACGATCGGCGAGCCGATCTATGAAAACGAGTTCATCGTCTATCCCGCCCAGGACAAGCGGATGGACCATGCGGTCTTCATCGTCACGCCCGATATAGCGCTAAAATTGGACAAGGCGCGTTTCGAGCGCGTCTGGACCTCGATCAACGAGGCCAAATCGCTGACGGCGCGGCGCTTCGTTGAAATCGAGGACCTCATTCCACCGTCGCCGGAAGACGACAATTTCTATATCGTCGAGAAGCGGCCGTCGAAGACGCTGCACCAGTATCTCGACGAAACGGAGATGGTGGCCTACGAGCGCGCCGTCGAGATCGGCCGCCACATCCTCGAGGGCCTGGCGACGCTGCACGGCGCCGGCTACGCCCACAATGCCCTGACCGACCAGTGCATCTATGTCTCCGAGGATTATTCCGGCCTGTCGGTCCGGATCGGCAACCTGCACCTGATCTCCAAGATCGGCGAACATATCATCCCGCCCTATGTACCGGAATTCGGGGCGCCGGAGATCTATGCCAGCGGCACCTTCTCCGCCTCGCCGGCGCTCGATATCTACGCCATGGGCATGATCGCCTACAAGCTCTTCCTGCCGCGGCAGACCTATGCCAGCGTCTTCGACAGCGTCATGGTCTGGGAAGACGAGCACCAGCGCGAGCAGAGCTGGAAGAACATCCATCTCGACCCGTCCAACGTTTTTCCCCGCCTCGATGTGCTGATCCCCGGTTTTCCCGAGGGTCTGGCAAGCCTTGTGGAAAGGATGCTGAGCCGCGACCCGGCCGGGCGACCGCGCACAGGCGCCGATGCGCTGGGCGAATATGCCCGGGTGACCACAGGCATCCAGCCGATGTCATGGGATCCGCGCGGCGGCATGCAGCAGCCGGAACCGCCGAAGCCGAAAAAATGGACGCTGGCCAAGCTCTCGATGACCGGAGCGCTGCTCTTGATCTGCATCGGCGTCGGTGTCGTCACCATCCCCAAACTGCTGCGCCCGGATCCGAAGCTCGTCGCCGATGTCGGCACCTGGAAGAAGGAGGCCGAAAGCCGCAAACAGAAGGCGATCGCCGCCAAGGCGCCGGAGCGCCCCTCCGGCGACCAGGCGAAACTCGCCTATGACACCGGTGCTGCGGCGCTGACCTCGGCCGATGCGCTGCTCAAGGATGAAGACTACGACAAGGCCCTTCCGGGCTATCAGACGGCCGCCATCAATCTCGGCAATGCGCTGATCGCCATCTCCAAGGAGAATGCCGAGACGGCAAAAGCTGCCGCCTCTGCCGCAGGCGGCGACAAGGCGCCGGGTTTTGCCGAGGCCGATACCAAGATGAAGACCGCCGCCGAGGCCGCCGTCGCCAAACAGATGCATGCTGCCGTCGGCGCCTATGACGAGTCGAAAACGACGTTTGACGATCTCGCCAAGGCGCTCACCGCGCTCACCGCAGCCGAAAAGGACGCGGCGGCCAAACGCGAAACCGTCAACCGCATCGGCGCCGGCGATAGCCCCGACGTCGCCAAGGCGAGCGGGCTGATGACCGAAGCCAAGGCCAAGGCCGAGCAATGGCAGACGCCGGCCGCGACCTCAGGCTATGGCGACGCCGCCAAACTCTTCGACGCCGTCATCGCCGACGTCATGGCGGCGAAGGACGAGGCCACCGCGCTGAAGCAGAAAGTCACCGATCTCAACGCCTCGATCGCCACCCGCGCCGGTGCGGCCGATCCGACGCTTGCAGCCCTCGCCCCGAAGATCGGCGAGGCCGACGGCCGCTACACCGCCGAAGCCTACAAGTTGGCGGTCGCAGCCTACCAGCCGATCCTTGCCGAACTCGAGGCTCTGTCGGCGCGCGGCTTCTGCCCGGTTTCGCAGGCTCTCGCCTTCGAGACCGTCCCGGCCGGAAGTTATTCGCTGGAGAATGTCCGGCTGATGACCTCCTCGATGAAGGAACTCGGCGGCATGCTCGGCGTTGCCAATGGCGCCGTGAAGATCGACAAGTCTTTCTGCATGCAGACGAAGGCCGTCACCCGCGCCGAAATGGCGGAATATTACACCGCCATCTCAGATCCCGCCGCCGCCCAAGCCTATGGCGGCAATCCGCAGCAGCCCGCCGACGACGTGCCGCTTGCCGTGGCGCAGAACTATACCGCCTGGCTGTCGAAACAGCTGAACGCCCCCGTCCACCTGCCGTCGGCAACCGAATGGATGGCAAGTGCGGCGAAGATCCCGCCGGAAAAACTGCCCGATAACGGCGACATCATCCTGCAATGGAGCGCCACCCCCTGCGAAGCCGGCGGCAACGTCGCCTTCATGGCGCAGGAGGGCTCCACCTTCGTCGTCTGCTCGGATGCTTCGGCCGGCGGGATTTTCCGGGTTACTGCAGAATTGCGGTGAGGATCGGAAGGGTGGAGATTGAAGGGGGAAAGCTGGGTGCCGCTGACTATCGGCTGCGCGGGATGATGCGCCCGCCCGACCGCGATGGGACAATGTCGATTATCGGCAATGTCCCGTTCGGGCCGCGTCGCGGTCAGCCAGGCTGATGGCGATCAAATCCCGAACGGCGTGCAAGTCCGTCAAGACGCAAGCGCCGCGGCCAAGAAAAAATAGAGAATTCTAGCCGCGGGCAAACGCCGCCAGCGTCTCTCCCGCCATCCGATAGCGGATCCATTCCTTCTGCGGCTCCGCGCCGATCGCCTCATAGACGCGGATCGAAGGTTCGTTCCAGTCGAGCACACTCCATTCAAAGCGGCCGCAGTTCTTCTCTAGCGCGATCTGTGCGAGGCGCCGCAACAGCGCCTTGCCGGCTCCCGAGCCGCGCGCGTCCGGTGTTACGTAGAGATCTTCCAGATAAAGGCCGTTCTTCGCCTGCCAAGTCGAATAGCTGAAGAAATAGACCGCCATGCCGATCGCTTGGCCTTCGCGTTCGCAGATCAGCGCATGCGTGACCGAACCGTCGCCGAAGATCGCCGCACGCGTGCTCTCCTCGGTCGCCTCGACCTCGTGGATCGCCTTTTCATAGTCGGCCAATTCGCGGACGAATCGCAGGATCGTTGCCGCGTCTGAAGGCGTCGCGGGGCGTACGGTAAGGGTCATGTGAAGGCTCCTGATCTGGCGCTCCAGATGAAAGAACCGTCCCGACCTGTCAACTGCATGACGTGCAGAGTGCATCTGTAGGCCTGCAGTTTTGTTCCCTCACGGCTCCACGGCGGCTCCCGCCATCGAGATGGCGATCAAATCCCGAACAGCGTGAAGATCCGCCAAGATGCAAGCGCAGCGGCCAGGAATATCCGGAGCCGGCTGAGCCAGATCAGGCACCATGATGGTCATCGCTCCCGCGACTGATGCGGAGAGAACTCCATTTCGGGAGTCTTCCAGGGCAACGCATTCCGATATGGGCAGGTTGAGCCGCTCGGCGGCCAGCAGGTATGGAGCGGGATCCGGTTTTCCCACCGTGTAATCGCCATAGGCAATAATGGTTTGGAACCGGCCTTGCAGCCCGGCGGCCGAAAGATGCGCCTCGACGGCCGTCCGATCCGATGAGGTGACGATGGCCGAAGGGATCCGCGCTGCCTCGAGGAAGGATAGGATTTCCGGCAAGCCTGCTTTCGTTCGCAAATCCGTTTGCACCATCTGCGTGAAGAGTTCCGAAGCCTGCCTCCAGAGATCCTCCAGAGGGGCATCCTTGCCGAACCGGGCCAACAGGAGTTCGCGCACACGGGAAGCCGGCAAACCGATGGTTTCAAGATAGGCCGAGAGAGGCAATTCGAAACCCGCATTCCGTGCAGCCGTGATCGTCGCATCTCGATACAGAGCTTCGGTATCGAACATCAATCCGTCCATGTCGAACAGAACGGCTTTGGGGGCACGGGGCAGGCGCTGCATATATGGCTTTCGACAAAGGGGATTCGCTTGAGTGTATACTGGCTTGCCGTGACTGCACCATGGCCTATGGGTCGTCACCGTCATGACGAATAGAGGGAGGGGTTCCGGCAGATCGACAAATATGCTACTGAGTAGTAAATTCGGCTCAATGGAGATAAACCGATGAGTGTCAAATCGTCGATCTCGCTGACCGACCAGCAGGACGCTTTTGCCCGTTCGCTGGTGGAAAGCGGCCGGTATTCCAGCATGAGTTCCGTTCTTCAGCAGGGCTTGGAACTCCTCCGCCAAAAGACGGAGGCTGAGGCCGTCGAAACGGCAGCGCTTCGCGAATTGGTCCATCGGCGTTTGAAAGGCCCGATGATTTCCACGACGGAAATGGAAATCCGCGTCGAGGCGATGATCGAGCGGAAGCGGCGGGCTGTTCGTGTGGACCCTTGAATATTCCGAGGATGCCGAACGCGATTTTGAGTTGATTTTCGACCATCTCTTCGACGCCCATGTCGAACTCGGAGACTTGGCCGACGAGGCGTTGGAGCGTACCGCTGAACGAATCCGCAAATTGCGTCTCGAAATCGATCGTCTCGTCGATACGCCTTATATCGGGACATTGCGGGCCGACATTTACCGTGGAATCCGGTTTCTTCGGCGGGATAAGGCGGCTATCTGGTTCGTGCCGGTGGAAAGTCGTCGCACGATCACTATCGCTGCAATTTTCTACGGCGCGCAGGACCATATCAGACATATGCTCGCACGTATGCTGGCTGGATAAGGTCCCTATATCCCGAGTCTGGTGGCAGTTGCTACGCTTCGTCGGAATGCATGGTTCAAAAACGCCTTCCATGATTTCCGAACATGTGGACGGCCTTTCCGCCCCAGGGATGTCACCTGTCGACGCAACGCAGGGCGCTCCGAGATAAAGCCACGGGCGCCATTTTTCCTGATTCCACAGCCTCGCGTTCAAGCGGTGCCTCTCGACAGTTTTCAATTCCAAATTTCAAAATACGCGCGTATATTGATCGCGGGGACTGTAGTACCCGTGCCTTGAGGGGTCGAGGACAATGTGCTGGAATACATCATCAGCATTTACGCCGGTCGGATTCGCTTTGCGAGGACCGGCATCTCGCAAGATCGTATGGACGCTGGGCGACGCGGCGCGTCTCCTGATCAACGACTGGCCTTGCGATGACGGCGAGGAATATGTGGCTGCCGTGAAAGCCTGCGTCGACGCATTGAGCGGGAAGATTGCCCCGGAACAATTCCGGGAAGCGCTTCTGCGTGCGGCCGATGAGGCGGGGATCGCGGCTCTATCGCTCGTCCCGCGGGGACTGGGAGAGCGGCGGCCGGACCTTCCTCCGATAATGCTAACCTAGGCCGTATTTCCAGGGGCTACCTGCCTATCGACGTCAGGCTTGCGCCGGGAGCGGCCGTCGCTGATGCATGTCGCCCGGAAGTGTGCAGCGGTTCCGGAGGTACGACATGCATAAAAACAAAGAGCTAAAGCACGTCGCTTGAACCACGTTTCATGCGACGCGCTTTAGAGCAATTTCAGGAAAAGTGCGAAGCGGGTTTCCCAGGCAAAGCGCGAAGCGCTTTTGCCGGGAATTGCGTAAAAACAAAAGAATAGAGCGGTTCTGCGCTTCCGTTAAAAGCTGAACCGCTCTAGACCGCTCGAACTTCGGCAAGTCGCTGTTTCGCGTATTCGTCATCCCAACAGACGGCGGCTTCCCATGCGGCCGATGCTTGCGCGGCGATGTCATACGCCCCGGCTTCCAGATCGGCAGCATTATGGGGCAAGACGAGGTCAAGGTCGGGGACGTCGATATGCGACTCATCCCAGTCGATCAGTGCGACGCGGTCCGTGGTCATGCGGATGTTGGCAGGGTTGTTGGGATTACCGTGGACGACGCGTGTCTCACGTCCGACAAGCCGTGCCCACGCCGCGCGGCATCGAGCGACGCCATCTGGCGGCATCGCGGCAAGGTCGATCCTCGTCCCCGTCTCGGCATGCAGGAGGTCCGTCGAGGATCGCCACCCTGGGCGCTGCGGCCAGCCTTGCGTCAAACGATGCAGTTCGCGGAGGGTCTCGGCGACACGACGCCAGTCGCCCTCGGTCTCGGGTGGTCCGCCATGCATGTATGTCATAACCATCAGGCCATCCGCGAATAGCCGGCCGTCGTCTGCCGGGATCGGCACCGGCACGCTCAGACCTTCACGGTCAAGGTGCCGGAGGAGTTCAACCTCCCACGCCAGATCAGCATTGCTCCTGGTACCCAGACGACCGACTGCAAGTTGCCCGTGGATGTGCACGCTCCAGACATCATTGGCGACCCCGCCAGCCAGCCGTTCGATGCGAACCGCGTCCTTGCCCCACAGCTCCAGTGCTTCCCATCCCACTCGCGGCACCCTCGATCAACCCGATTGAGACTTGGGTAAACCAAGCGCAGGATCGGGACAACACCCGGTCGCATTGCGCCCCATATTGCTCATAGAACCACCTGGTTCCTTTTTCCGAAAGCGGACATGGCACAGGTTTGAGAAGCGGTCATTGGGAAAGCCATTGCGTTCGTACTCAGGCTTTGGTCGCCTCCGCTCTGGTCGTTGGCTTCAGCAAGATGATGAGAAGCAAGCCGGCGACGATGAGTGCCGCGCCTTCGAGATGATAGCGTTGCAACTGTTCGCCGAGGAACAGGTAGGCGAGCACGGCGATAAAGATCGTCTGGATGTAAAGCAGCACGCCCGCCCGCGCCGCACCCAGGGCCTCGATGCTGCGATTGAAGAGATAATACATAACCGCGCCACCCGGGATCGCGACATAGCCGAGCGCGATAAGGCCGCTGGCATTCAGCGTCGAGCGCTCGTCGGAGACAAGCTCAAACAGGTAGAAGGGCAGCGCCGTCAGCACCGCTGCACCGAGGAGCAGCACCAGGAGCGCAAGGCGATTCACATCGAATTTCGCGCGGCGGAGCAGGACGGTGTAGAGGCTGAAACAGAACGCGCCAGCGACGATCCACAACTCCCCGGGATTGAGGTCGAGACGCAAGAGCGCAGCCGGGCTGCCCTTGACGATGATGACCACGATCCCGAAAAAGGCGAGGATCGATCCGATCACCTGCCAGCGTCCCATCGGCTCAGCCAGAATGAAACGGGCAAGAATCATGGTGATGATCGGGATCAGGGCGATGATGATGCCGGCGGTCGTGGCATCGGCATGTTCAAGGCCGACAAAAATCAGGCCCTGGCAGACGCCAAGCCCCACACCGCCGATGGCGAGCAGCTCGAGGCCGCGAGCCCGCACAAGCGCGACCATGGCGCCGAAATGCCGGTACACGATGGGCATCAGGATCGCCCAGGCGATCAGCACGCGCCAGAAGCAAAGCGCCCAGGGCGGCATCTCCGAAGAGACCCATTTCGCGGCGATATAGACGCCGGCCGACAGCAGCCAGCAGAAAACCCCCACGGAATAGGCGGCTGCAAGCGAACCGCCCGCCGCCTGTTCCGTCCCGACCGTGTCGCGATGGACCGCCAAGACATGTATCGCCATGGCCCAGTTATGCCACAATTCCCGTGCGCTGCACAGATGAAGGCGGCGGTATCCCTGGTTGCGAAGCCGCCGTCTGCTGGCGGGACGAGTATGCAGTCAAGCGGCTTGCCGAAGTTCGCCCGGTCTGAGCCGTTGCGGCGGGAAATCGGCTCCCCTGAAGAAGCGGCACGGCCGTCTGCGTGAATCCCATCCCGATGAAGCAGCGATGACCGCTTCGAAGCGTTGCACACGCATCGCGGCCCTTGCGATTCTGCACCGTTTCGTGATCCGGGTGATGCGTATCGAGAGGCTGGCTCTCATTTTCCCCGGCTACCGACCAGGGCGCGTGGCCGGTAAATTTTCTCCATTCGATCAAGCATTTCGCTTGACTGCCAAACGGCATACTCGGTGTCGCGGAGACCAGGACTCGGTGACTCAACGTCAAAAGGGTGAACATCATGGACAGACTTTTCTATGTTGGCGTGTCGGCCGCTCTCTTTGCGGCCTTTGCCTTTTCGCTCAATTTCGTCGTGCCCTTCATCATCGGTGACTATTCCACCTTTGATTTTGCCCTCATCCGTCACGTCGTCTCGGCACTCGTCGGGCTTTACATTCTGTTTTCCGAGAAGGGTGTCATGCGCCACCTCACGCTTCGAAACTGCCTGCAAGCCATCTGGCTCGCCTTCGTCGGCTATGTCGGCTACTTCCTGACAGTGACCGGAGCGGCCCTCTTTGCCGGCCCAGTCATCGCTCCGGCCTTTCTCGGGCTGGTGCCAATCGTATTGATGGTCATTGGCAATCAGCGTCAGGCATCATTGCCATGGCGATCCCTCATGGTGCCTCTGGCACTGGTGCTGGTCGGTCTTGTTCTCGTCAATGGCACGGCATTCACGGCCGAAGGACTGGACTCTGTGCAATCATTGTGGATTGGCGTGCCGCTGGCGCTTGCTGCCGTGGGCCTTTGGGTCTGGTTCGCGCTTTCCAATCAGGCGGCACTCGCCGCACGGCCGGACATGCCCTCCGGCGTGTGGTCGGCGCTGATATTGGTGGGCGGCGGCGTCTTGATGCTGGCCTTCTATCCCATCGGTGCCGCAATGGACCTCTTCCGGCTTCCTATATTGGGATTCGGCTGGAGCGCTGCCAGCAACCTCTATGTCTGGGGCACAACTCTCGCGCTGCTGGCCACCGTGGGCGGCGTCTGGGCTTGGAATATCGCCTCCCGCAGCCTGCCGGTTGCCTTGGCCGCGCAATTGATCGTCTCAGAGACTGCCTTCGGCGTGATTGGCGGACTTGTCGTGCATGCCCGCTGGCCAACTCCGATCGAAGTCGCTGGGGTTGTCGTGCTGATCGCCGGCGTCGTTCTGTCGGTTCGGATTTTCTATGATCGCCAATTTGCATCTGCAAAGAACGTGCTTGCGAACGAGTGACAGCTGGACACAGGGCCTAAAACAGGCGCAGGCATCAGAGATGCAACCACGTTCAACGTAAAATCCGCTTTTGACGCAAACATGCCGCCTCGCCACTCAGATGTGTTGTCCGCTTTCAAGTCACCGCTTGGCTCTACGACTGATATGAGGACGCCAAGCAGCCTTCGCCTTCAACACCGAAATGTCCGCTTAGAGCCGAACTCCGCCATGGCTCAGATGCACCAAAAGCAAACTCCCCGGTGAGGTCGGCTGTCCAAAGGCTTGCGTGCGGTGGAGTGGCGGCGGCCAGTAAAATCACCGGCCGCCCTTCACATTCAGCAGGGAGCCGAGGGCCGGCTCCCCGTCCTATACCATGGCGGCGGCGGCCCGCAGCTCGAGCCTTCGGCATAGCGGGTCGTCTCTCAGGCCTCGGATTTCAGCTTGCCGCCGACCGCCCAGGAATCCTTGGCGATCTCCGTTATCAGGATTTCCAGCGATTCCGGCGGGCACGCCAGGGTTTCGACGGCGGCCTTGGTTGCTTCGCGCGCGAAGGCGCGTTTCTGATCGTCGGTGCGGCCGGGATGCATCTGCAGGTGAAGAATGGGCATGGTCTCTTCCTTGGTCAGGTTGGTGATGTCCGTCGTCTTGGCGCGGGCGTGATGACCATGTTGTAAATTCGTCGGTTGATAAATAAGCTGTTGGTATCGTCATTCGAAACCAACAGGTAGGCAATCGTGGACAAGCTGGCCGGCATGGCGATGTTCGTCAGGGTCATCGACAATGGCAGTTTCGCGGCGGCCGCGGAGATCGCGCAAGTGTCGCCTGCCATGGTTGCCAAGCACATCAAGACGATCGAGACCCGGCTCGGGGCGAAGCTGATCCATCGCACCACGCGGCGCCATCAACTGACAGAGGTCGGCCAGCTCTATTACGAGCGCTGCAAACGCGCACTTTCCGAAGTGGCGCTGGCCGAAGCTTCGGCGAGCGAACTGCAATCGGCGCCGCGCGGCCGGCTTCGAGTGGTTGCGCCGGTCAGCTTCGGCACGCAAGTCTTGGTGCCGGCGCTGATCGATTACCAGAACGCCTATCCCGACGTCAGCATCGAACTGTCGCTCGACAACAATGTCCATGATCTCGTCGGCGAGGGGTTCGAGCTCGGCATCCACATCGGCCCGCTCGCCGACAGCGGCCTGGTCGCCCGCCCGCTCACGCCCTACCGGCGGATTCTCGCTGCCTCGCCGGACTATCTTGCCCGCCATGGCCGGCCGGCCTCGCCGGAGGCTCTGGCGAACCACCTCTGCCTCGGCCACTCCTATTGGCGCATGCAGGATCGCTGGCACCTGGTCGGGCCGGGCGGCGAACTGCGCGATGTGTTGATCTCCGGAAAATTCTCGACCAACCAGGGAGCGGCGCTGCGCATGGCAGCACTCAGCGGCGCGGGAATTGCGCTTCAGCCGGAACTGCTGCTCGCCGCCGATATCACCGAAGGACGGCTTGAACGGGTACTGCCGGAGTGGTCCTACAAGCCCGTCCCGATGCACCTCGTCTATGCGCCGAACCGGCGGCCGACAGCGATGTTGCGGACGGTGATCGATTTCCTGATGGGACGGTTTGGCTGACGACGCTCGGCCAAGGCCGATGTCGCTCGTAAGGTTTAGCCTTGAGCTCTGTCCCCGGCTCCGGACTTACGCCTGGGGATAATCATTGAAGGCGACTATTTGCCGCGCCGCTTTAAAGCCTATGGACGTCGAAGTTTCCGCATCTAGATGATGATCGGTTGTGGATAGCGTTTGATCAACTGCCTGTCTCCCAGCGGAGCAACTCAATGCAAATCACAAAGCTTGTTTTCGGACTTTTGCTCATCGCTATCGTGCAGCCTGACCCTTCGGCTCACGCCGACGAGTTGGTGCGATTTGACAGCGCAGTCGTAAAGCCAAGTCCATTTCTGGAACGCAAGGCAAGGGAACAAGGTGTCAGTCTCCCGCAGGCCCAAGTCACGCACTTGCTGGGATATCTAAGCCGACCACAGGGAGATGGTCCCTTTCCGGCTATCGTCGTCATGCACGGTTGTGGCGGTATCCATGAGAACGTCAAGACTTACTGGCCGCAGCGGTTGACCTCATGGGGATATGTCGTGCTGGTGGTCGACAGCTTCACGACCCGCAACATCGACAACACCTGTGAGAGCTATCTTCCTGACCGGGTATTCGATGCCTACGGGGCTCTCGATTTCCTATCAACATACACCTTCGTTGATGCCCGACATGTGGGGCTGATGGGCTTTTCCGCTGGTGGCATCGCGACGCTGGAAGCCACGAAAGCCGAGGGCAACGAACAGTTCATGGATCGGAAGTTCGAGGCTGCAGTCGGGTACTATCCGGTTTGCGCTCCCCACGAGGGCGATGCGACGGTGCCAACTTTGATCCTCATTGGCGACGTGGACGATTGGAGCCCAGCCGAAAGGTGTCGGCAGAGGGTTTCTCACATCAGTGGCAAAGGTCCGCCGATCGAACTCGATATCTATCCAGGTGCGTACCATGCCTTCGATGCTCCAGACGTCACAGTGGCAAAGACGGCATTCGGTCATCGGGAAGAATATAACGCGCCTGCTGCCGAGCAGTCCTTCATCAGAGTGAAGGCATTCCTGCACGAGTATCTCTCGAACTGAACGAGCTGGCGGCAATTTGGCGGCGACGCGGGCTCGATGATGCGTCAGTCAGGTTCGCTTGCCGGCGATCAGCGGTGCTGATCGTTCTCGCCTTCCAGCCAGGCAAGCTTCGGGGCTGAGACCACTCAACTCGGATTCGATGCAATAAAGTTCACCGATCGGCTTCATGTTTGAAGCCCATCAGCAATCTACCCTCATTGAAGCGGGACAAGAGATGGACGGAATATTCATCGTAGGCAATGGCGGAAGTGGCAAGTCCTGGCTGGCCGGGCAACTAGCCCATAAATTGCAAATCCCAGCAGTTCATCTCGACGATCTTCATTGGCTACCGAATTTTGCCGGAGAGCGTCCGCGTGATGAGCGCGACCGACTGGTGACCCAGGCTGCTGGCAACAGCTCTTGGGTGATGGAGGGTATTTACGGTTCGATCCTCAGGCAGGTGATGACGCGTGTGACAACTCTCATTTGGCTCGACGTCTCTGACGATGAGTGTATTTCAAACCTTCTGCAACGAGGCCAGACCGGCGGCGGGACCGTGGAACAGTTCGAGGAATTGCTGGAATACACGCGTGGTTACCGTCTTCGGAAGAACCACATGAATTCCTTCGAC
The DNA here is from genome assembly GCF_047532935.1 of Rhizobium sp. IY2. NCBI lineage: Bacteria > Pseudomonadati > Pseudomonadota > Alphaproteobacteria > Hyphomicrobiales > Rhizobiaceae > Rhizobium > Rhizobium sp. IY2. Next base: position 7,250 of record NZ_JBLKNU010000002.1, on the reverse strand, counting down.
GCACATCAACGTTTTTTCGAGGAGCATCCGTTGCAAAAGGTAAGGCTGTCCAGCCGCTCGGATGTTGCGACCTTCCTGGCGACAATCTGAAGCCGAAGCTACGCGCCGCCTTAGTGATAGGTCACGATGGGATGGAACATCCTTTTCAGGAAGGGGCGGAGAGCTTCCTGCACGTGGCTCCTTGGAATTTGATGCCCACACTCAAACATGTGAAGCGTCACCGGGACGCCTGCATTGGATAGAGCTTTTGAGAACAGTTCAGCATGGGCAACCGGCGCACGGTCGTCATGCTTTCCATGCAGCAACAGCGTCTCCGACCGAACTTCGGGCGCGTAATGCAGCGCAGAGCGAGCCAGAAAGGCCTCTCTCGACAGGCCCGCCTCCTTCTCGATAGCCCACCGCAAACCGTCTGAACTCGCGTGATAAGCGACTTCAAGATCGTAGACGCCGCCCGAGAGAATGACTGCTCGCAGATCAGAAATCTGGGTGGCAACCATTGCCGATGCAACGGCGCCACGACTGTTTCCATAGAGGACCATTCGGCTAGGGTCGACGGAAGGCTGTTCCCTCAGGAAGCCGAGAGCCGCAATGATCGCCTGCTGAGTTTTGGGACCGCAGAAATCTGGAGGCCCATCTGACGCCCCAAAACCGGGCTGCGAGACTGCCGCCGCAGTGATATTCAAACCAGAACAGAACCGAAGCAACGCGCCGCTATCGACCGCCTCTATCCCTCCAAGCAGACGGCCACCCTGGTTGCCGTGGACAAACAGGATTGCGCCTGCGGGCGTTTCGCTTGCGACCTGAGCTTGAAAGAGCTCGACCGTGGCTCCGTCACCCCGATCAATGAGATGTCGAGTTACTACCGGCATAACCACCATCAGGTTTTCTCGTGCGGGACAGACAATAGTACAACTTTTGGTATTGGCAACGTCCGGTGATCGCCTTCTGCATACGGCGACTGCGGAATATCCAGGCCGCACTGAGTGTGGAGTTCTCGAATCCCCCGTCCGTGGGCTGAAACATGCCCAATTCATCCCGAGGACTGGTCGAGATGCCTGTCCCACGACAGACAGTTACAAGCCCGCCTTGCGAAAGTTGACAGGTTGAAGCTGTTTGGGAAAGCTTGCTTAGCAGTTTTCCGCTAGACATAGCTTTCACAACGAACGCGGATAGGAAGTAAGCGTCCGGTGGTGACGGCTATGCGATTGTGAGGATAAGAACGGCGACCACAACCACCCACGGGATCAAACCGATCCATCCTGCCATAGGAGCTTGGCAGATCAGTGAGCCATCGGGGACGCGTTTGAAGCCCAGCCAGTTAAATCCCGTCTCGGTCGAGGATATGGCTTGCACGCGCACCTTCCCGCCGGTGATGAGCGGCAACACGAGCCTGGCGGTAGTGTAGCCAATCACCTCAAAAATAAAGTCGATAATGATCAAATCAGGGCTCCGGTGTGATGTTTCACGGCAACAAGGCGTCAATTCGGTTGATGGGATAATCGGCGAGTAAGCGTCCGGTTAACTGGTTTTCCAAGTGCATGATGGCGTTTCCTGAGGCTGTAATGCTACGATAACAGCTCCGGCGTGAAGAGGTTGAGCTTGTGGTGCGTGCGATTGTTTTGCTTTTGGTCGGGACTCTGGCAACGCCGAGTTACGGCCAGGGTCCGGCGGAGCTTGGACCGAATACAAACGAGCATCCTTTCCAGTGTGGAGCGGCCTTTGCGATCATGGCTAAGGTCTATCAGGAAGCCGGAGATGCCAACAAAGCCGGAGATTACCAAACAAAATTCGATAAGCTAGCTGTCCAGGCTGAAGGCATTTTCGAACAATCTCATCGACCTAAAAGCGATGCAGAAGCCTACATGCAGAAGCATGTAGATTCCTTGGCCGCTATTGCTGAGAAAGACGCCGCGCTCGTAATCAATTTTGCCCGACGTTGCGACCAGCGCTTTCCTGGTTAGATTCGGTTAGCTGCGGTGTTCCATGGCAATAGCTCACCGATTGTGTAGATGGGATGATCGGCGATGCGGGTAAGGATGTCCCGCAGATAGGCCTCTGGATCGAGACCATTGAGCTTTGCGGTTTCGATCAGTGACAGGATGGCGGCGGCCCGTTCTCCGCCTTTTTCTGATCCGGCGAACAGAGAAGGTGGCCAATTGCTGCTTGGGATGTTGCCCCTTACGATCCGGACTGAAGAAGTAGCAGGCTGCCGGTGGTGTCGTGTCACCGTGGGGCCGACCGTCGCGAACATAGGTCCACAGTCGGCCAGTCTTGGTCTTGTCCCTTCCAGGCTCCAGCACAGGAACACTGTATCATCGCCATGACGTCGATGACCCGCGAATACATGCTCTTGAAGCTTCACCAGCAGCGGCTCCAGCAATGTGCTGGCTGCCGATCCAGTCTGGCATAGTTGAACGGCTCAGATCGACGCCTTCCCGAGCATAAATCTCTGACTGGCGATAGAGTGGGAGGTGATCATAGTATTTGGCGATCAGCACATCGAGGGGACGGTTGGGATGACGGCAGTCATCGTGAGCACTTAAAAAAACCGGAGTGTGGCCGTTGCCGCTGGCCCAACTGCATGGCCGTCAGGTAGGCCAGCGGATCGATGGCCGGATTGACAGATGTAGACACCACCATGCGACGGGTGGATCTATGTATCCGGCTGTAGTCAAGGGATACACTCTTGGCAGAAGCAATCATATAGGGCATTCTTAGTTCATGATGACCTTCGCGAGCAAAGCAGCACGCGTGCGTATTCTCGGCGCACGACTTACCAACCCGGCCTCCTGACTGGAGCCGGGTCAATCCTGCTATTTGCCTTTCATTTCATCTGCCTGGGTCGTCATCCATGGACGTTGGAACGTCTTCCTCGCCTCATCATTCAATCACCGTCGAAGCGCGGCTGCGGCTGGCGAATTCGCATGCATGTCGACTTAGCGGCGGCTGCCGGAAATCATCGCAGTACCGGCAGCCGTAGCTGCTCCTGACATCCTTAAAAGCGAGCCACATTCAAAAGACGCCACCAATGAGTTGGTCGGCGCGAGGAGCGGCGCATGCCCTACGATCCACGGGCCATTGAGCCCAAATGGCAGGCCTATTGGGCCGAACACGATATCTTTCGAGCGGAGTTCGAGCCGACCAAGCCGAAATTCTATGCACTCGATATGTTTCCGTATCCGTCAGGCGCTGGGCTGCATGTCGGCCATCCCCTGGGTTATACGGCGACTGACATCCTGTGCCGCTACAAGCGCATGTGCGGATTCAGTGTGTTGCACCCGATGGGATGGGATAGCTTCGGCCTGCCAGCGGAGCGCCATGCGATGCGCACAGGCGTTCATCCGGCTATCACGACCAAGCGCAATATCGAGACGTTTCGCGGCCAGGTGCAACGACTGGGTTTTTCCTACGACTGGAGCCGCGAACTCGCCACCACCAATCCCAACTATGTCAGGTGGACGCAGTGGATTTTCCTGAAGCTGTTCGAGCGGGGTCTTGCGTACCAGGCCGAGGTGGCGGTCAATTGGTGTCCGGCTCAGAATGCCGTGCTCGCCGACGAGGAAGTCAAAGACGGGCGCTACGTCGAGACCGGCGATCCGGTGGTCCGCCGTCAGATGCGTCAATGGATGCTGCGCATCACCGCATATGCCGACCGGTTGTTGGATGGCCTGGATGATCTCAATTGGCCAGAAAGCCTGAAGGCGATGCAGCGCAATTGGATCGGCCGTTCGGCAGGAGCCGAGATTGCCTTTACTGTCGATCCTGGCGGCACGGAGATCGTGACCTTCACAACACGACCCGAAACCCTGTTTGGTGTGAGCTATATCGTCGTCGCGCCGGAGCATCCGTTGCTGCCTGCTATCGTGACGGGGGAGGCCCGAGCTGCGGTGGAAAGCTATGTTGAGCAGTCTGCAGTCCTAGATGAGACGTCGCGCGCCGATGCAGGACGCGAAAAGACCGGCGTTTTCACGGGTGCTTACGCAGTCAATCCGGCAACAGGGATCCGGCTGCCGATCTGGGTGGCAGATTATGTTCTGAGTGGGTACGGCACTGGTGCCCTCATGCCGGTTCCAGCCCATGATGCGCGTGATCATGCTTTTGCTGTTGCTCACGGCCTGCCGATCACGCGCGTGATCGAGAGCGACCAGGACGTCGAGCGCGTGGCCTACGAGGGCAATGGGCGGATGGTCGGTTCCGGTTTTCTGGATGGCCTGGACGCGCCTGCAGCCAGGCAGACGATGGTTGCCTGGCTGCAGGCCAACGGGGCAGGTAAAGCGAAGGTCACCTATCGCCTGCGGGACTGGCTTTTCTCGCGTCAGCGTTATTGGGGTGAGCCGATTCCGGTGCTGCATCTGGCCGACGGTTCGGTGGTGCCTTTGCCTGAAGAATGCCTGCCGCTGCTGCCGCCGGAATTGGATGACTATGCACCGACGGCTGATGGAGAACCGCCACTCGCCCGGGCGGAGGACTGGGTGCAAACGACGGTGCCTGGCACCGACCTCCCGGCAAGGCGGGAGACCAACACGATGCCGCAATGGGCCGGCTCATGCTGGTACTATTTGCGGTTCCTCGATCCCCACAATAAGCGTGAACTGGTGGGGCATGAGGCCGAACGCTACTGGATGCCCGTCGATATCTACGTCGGCGGGGCGGAGCATGCCGTCTTGCACCTGCTCTACGCTCGCTTCTGGCACAAGGTGCTTTACGATATCGGGGTCGTATCGACCGAAGAACCATTTCAGCGCCTGTTCAATCAGGGAATGATCCTCGCCCACTCCTATCGGGATGTGGCTGGCCGATATTACGAGCCGTCTTCCGTAACCGAAAAGGGCGGACGATGGTTTGCGGGCTCGGTCGAGGTCCATCGCGCCGTCGAGAAGATGTCCAAGTCGCGTTTGAACGTCGTCAACCCTGATGACGTCGTCGACGAATATGGGGCTGATGCGCTGCGGCTTTACGAGATGTTCATGGGGCCACTGGACGGAACCAAACCCTGGCAGACGGAGGGTGTGAAGGGTGTGCGCCGGTTCCTGGATCGAGCATGGCGCATGGTCTGTGATGAGGCTGATGGACTGCATCCAGCCGTGCGGGACGCCATCCCTGGTTCGGAACTGCTGCGCTTGCGCCATCAGACGGTGAAGTTCGTCACCGAAGATATAGAAGCCATGCGCTTCAACACGGCCATCGCCCGTCTGATGGAATTGTCTAACGCCCTTGTGGCAGCGACCGAGCGGCCGCGCGAGGTCGTCGAGACATTGATTTTATTGTTGTCCCCGTTCGCTCCTCACATTGCCGAGGAGTTGTGGAGCAAGCTTGGTCATGAAGGGACACTGGCTTTCGTTCCATGGCCAAGTTTCGATCCTGAATTGGCGGAGGAGGAGATGCGCGAGTACGTGGTGCAGATCAACGGGAAGGTTCGTCACCGTTTCCGAGCGGCGTCCGATCTGGGGGAGGGTTTGCTGGCGGCAGCTCGATCAGAGCCTGAGGTGGTGACTTTGCTTGCCGGCAGGACCGTTGTGAAGGAAATAGCGGTCCCGGGTCGATTGGTGAACTATGTCACAAAAGGGTAAGGTTTGCTTCAAGGAGCAACGATGGCTGTAACCAGCAAAAACTCAATTTATGACAGCCGCTGGCCGTCTATGTTTCCTGCTGAGAAACAACGGATCGCGGGCTGCTTCGAGGGTGATGTCGCATTGTTTCACCAGCGCCCGAACACGACGCTTGGCGTTTAACTCAGGCATCGTAGCCAAAATTAACAACGTCACGCATCGAGCGCACCTCGTTTGGCAATCGAGATCAGCTCTTTGAAGTGAGTCACAATTCTACCTTCACGGCTGGCGTCCTCCGCTTCCCAACCGAACTTCCACGCGTCGTGACGCGCAAGCCAATCCCCCAGAGCAGCGCTATCACCGGTCGGCATCCTATGGGCCGCGAGGTATGGGTTCTCGTGAGCCTTCAGTCCGAGCACCCGCGCCCTCGAGCCTGCTTCCTGTAAATCGATCAGCTCTTCAATTGTCATACGCGATCCCCCACGATGGCGTCGACGGTAGCATCGAAGTCCGCGCATGCAAGCGAATGCTAAATTATGGGTTAATTTGGGACAGTTGCGAGTGGAGAGCGCCTCTGGTCGGTCGGGCGTTGCACCGGAGTGTCAATGCTTCCTGTGCTTCATACTTGCCCCGCCGCCAATTGATCGCAGGAGCAGCAAATAAATCAGACGTACTGCCTAATTTCAGCACACCTCCTGACGAATTTATACGCAACCATAAGTGTTGATTCTAGAATTTTTTACACGTAATAATGCGCCCGCTGAGCGCTACAAGCAGATAGGAGCGGAGTACTTTCAAGACGGATATTGCAAGTTCGACGAGTTAACGGAGCAAAGGAGCGCATGATGGACCTACAAACAGTTCTGACGTTTAGCTTGGCCTTCTTCGTATTCGCGGCAAGCCCTGGCCCTGACAACCTGACGATCCTGTCGAAGACCGTGTCCAGCGGCCCGGCGCAGGGCGTCGCCTACGGGGGCGGCGTCGTTTTTAGCATCTTCCTGTTCGTCATCTTCTCGGCCATCGGCTTCAACGCCATTGCTCAATACATGAACGAAAATCTGCGTTTCATCCAATATGTCGGCGCTATCTACCTGATTTACACAGGGGTCACGATGTGGCGTTCGAAGCCGAACATCAAACCTCGTGTGATGAGGGGCGGCCTGATCCGCCTGTTCATTACGGGTTTTCTTCTCAATATCTCCAATCCCAAAATGCCGATTTTCTATCTGGCGCTACTGCCGGGCGTCTTGGGCATCCGGCCACTGACCATCCCCGACACCGTGGAACTGCTGGCGGTCATAGCCCTGATAGAGGTGGTCGTAGTCGGAGGACATGTGCTCATCGGCTATAAAGCGAAAACGGCACTGACCGATCCGAAAAAGATCGGCATCCTCAACCGTGGCGCTGGAGCTTTGATGGTCGGGGCAGGGGTGCTTGTCGCCAGCAGATGATGCCGCCTCGAAGGCGTAGCCCCGAATAGTGACGCGATGACGGAAGCCCACGATGCGATAAGAGAACGTGCGGGGATGGCTGACTGGCATCAACGGCTTGTCGGCCCCGAAAGGTCAGAGGACTTCGAACGTCCGCTTCGGGCCGGAGAACGAACCCGCTGCGCGGGAGGGCGTCTGCGGTTGAGATAGAGGGCATAGGCTGGAGGTTGCGCCTGGATTGAACGTCGTCCGGCAAGGGCGGAGCATGACG